>JAGQHB010000055.1 GCA_020432045.1 Dehalococcoidia bacterium
GGCAAGGCCCATGGCGGTGACTTCTGCTTCTGGGACGGGAAGTTTTGGGACGCCGCCGGGGGAGATGTTGAGCTGGAGGATGTGCGCGGTGGGGTCCATCGGTGGCTTCTTCGGAGGGGTATTTGCTGCTACCGGATCTCAGTGGCGGGCCGTGGCTCCCCTCACCCCCTGGCCCCCTCTCCCCGTGGCCGGGGCGAGGGGGAAGAGGCTGGGCTTTCCGCCTCGGGGACGGGAAGCCTTGGGACGCCGCCGGGGGAGATGTTGAGCTGGACGATGTGAGCGGTGGGGTCCATCGGTGGCTCCTTTGGAGAGGTGTTGGCTGTTGCCGAATCGCAGTGGCGGGCAGTGGCTCCCCTCACCCCCTGGACCCCTCTCCCCGTGACCGGGGCGAGGGGGAAGAGGCTGGGCTATCCGCTCCGGGCGGCGTTCAGAGGACCGCGGTGGACCCGACCTGACTAACCGCCATATTTCACACCGCATTCTTCAAGCGTGAGGATAGGGGCGCCGCTAAGAGTGCCGGCATTGGTGACTTCTCCGATGACGCAGGCGTGATCGCCGATGTCGACGTTGCCGACGACTTTGCCTTCGACCCAGGCGCTGGCATCGCTAAGGACGGGGGCGCCGGTCTCGTACGTCTCGAACGCCGAGCCATTGATCGTGCTGCCTTCGACCGCCGTAGGCTTGAAGTGGGCGAACGCAAGGTCTTTCTGACCTGTAGCGAGGAAGGAGAGCGCGAATTGGCCAGTCTTCTGGAGCACGGCGTAAAGGTGGCTGTCCTTCTTGACGCCCATGGCGACGAGCGGCGGTGCGAACGAGGTCTGGGTTACCCAGTTGATGGCGCCCGAGCCGACCTCGTCGCCATCTTTCGCGGTGAGGACGTAGAGCCCGTAGGGAATCATCCGAAGGGTGGACTTCTTCGCGGCTTCGGCCTGTTCGTTCATGAGGACCTCCGTGGGTTTACCGGAAGTCTACCCGGCACCGCGAGGCGAAGGGGAGGGAGATATGCTGGAAGCCATGGCGAAGAAGGTCCTCTTGGAACGGCATCCAACCGTTTGCTGGGGCGACGTTTCCGGACTGATGCTCGCGTACCACGACGAGGAATGGGGCAAGCCGGTCCGGGATGGCCGGGCGCTGTGGGAAAAGCTGATGCTCGACGGGTTCCAGGCGGGGCTCTCGTGGGAGATCATTCTGAACAAGCGCGAGGGGTTCGCGCGGGCATTCGAGGGTTGGCAGCCAGAGCGAATTGCAGTCTATGGAGAAGAGGACGTCGCGCGGCTACTGGCTGACCCTGGGATCGTGCGGAACCGGTTAAAGGTGCGGGGCGTGATCCGTAACGCGCTCGCCTACCTGCGTCTGCAGGAAGCAGGCAGTCCGTTCTCAGACTATCTCTGGGCATTTACGGGCGGGGAACCGATCGACCGGATGCCTTCCGCGCGTGCCGATCTGCCGGCGACCAGCCCGGAGTCTGACGCGATGTCCAGGGCACTGCAGTCGGCCGGGTTCACGTTCGTGGGCTCGACGATCTGCTATGCGTTCATGCAGGCGGTTGGGATGGTGAATGACCACCTGGCCTCGTGCCCTGTCCGCTAACGAAGGTGGATGACGTTGGCCGTGATAAGGCGAGCGGCATCGGTACAAAGGTATGCAATGACCTCCGCGACCTCACCGGGGAGCGCGATATGGATGAGGTCGGAACGCGTGTCACGGTACCTGGCGACATCTTTGGTGACCCATCCTGTATCCGTGATCGGTGGGTGGACCACGTTGGCGGTGACACCGAGCGGAGCGAGTTCGAAGGCCGCTGACATCGTGTAGTTCGTGAGGGCGGCTTTGGCGGCGCCGTAGGACACCTCCTCGGGGAAGCCGAGCGGTCCACCTGAGGTGAGGCCCACAATGCGGCCCCACGAGCCGGTCCTTTCGCGCAGCCGGCGGGCGAACTCCGCGATCATGAGCGCGCTTGCACGGGCATCGATCGAAAAGAGCGCCTCGAACGAGGCCGCGGTCACGGTCTGGAGGTTTCGGCCAAGGTGGTCGACCCGTGAAGCTTTGAACGAATCCGCTTGCCAGCCCGTGGCGTTGTTCACGAGGATCGAGACGTGCCCCAGCTCGCGGGCGGCGAGGTCGAAGAGCGTGCTTGGGATCGTCGGGTCGCGGAGATCGGCTTCGAACGCGATGGCGCGGCCGCCGCTGCCGGCAATCTCTTCGACCACGCTCGAAGCATCGCCCGCGCGGTTCTTGCGGTATGCCTCAGGAATACCCGGATCCACGGCATCCTGAACGCGCAGGTAGGTGACCAGGACCGCTGCACCCATCCGGGCGAGGGCGACCGCGGTTGCTGCACCGATGCCGTGGTTCGCCCCGGTGACGATGGCGACTTTGCCCGCAAGTTCGGTGCCCATGTACGCTGGCCTCTGAGCAGCCTCGGGTTAGCCGCCGAGGTCGAGGACGGCGAACGGCGGAGCGAAAGCATCGGCGTTGACGGTCGTGCTGACGTCGATCGCTGTAAGTTCGATGCCTTCGTTCTTGAGGGCGAGGAGGATGCCGTCGCTGGCGTCGAGACAGATCGTGCCGGTGTCGGCGTTCGTGGTGTCGTCGTATTCGAAGCAGCGGGCAGAGCGCCCGGCGATTGTGCGGCCGGCAACTTCGGTGACGTTCGGAGCATTTTCAACGCCGTCGAAGGTCTCATCGACATCGACCACCGACGGGACGAGCGAGTCAGAAAGCGAGGAATCCCCTGTCTTGACGCACTGGCCCGGTTCGCTGTCTGTATCGAAGCAGATGATCGAGGACTTGCCGTCATCGATGATCCAGAACGTGCCGCCGTCGCTACCATCGATGGCGAATGCGACAAGGCTCTTCGGGGGATCCTGGACTATCCGCCAGGTCCCTGTCCGGGTGGTGCCGTCATCGACAAGGACGAGGTCGTAGGTCACGGCCTGCGTTTCGGTTGCGCGATCCTTCGTGAGATCACGGAAGACGGAGCTGGCATCGGCTGTGGGCGTGGCTGATGCCGAAGCGGATGGAGATGCGGCGGGGGACCCTGTCGCTGTGGTTGCCGAACTCGAAGCGGCGGAGGTCGCTGAAGGCGACCGCACAGGTGAGCCGGAGGCGGTTGTGCCCGAGGCGGAGGCAGAGGCAGAGACGCTGGCACCCGCGGACGCAGTTGTGGTGGACGAATCATCGTCGTCACCGCCGCACGCGGCGATGAGCACTGCTGCGAGCAGAAGAGACGGGGCTACGAAGCGGCGGGGAAGCTGCATTTCGGTCTCCGTGGTGAGGTTGTCTCACCACAGTCGGCGAACGTCCACGAAAGGGCAAGGAGGTCAGGCGTGAGCAGTGGCCACGTTTACCGGGTTGCCACGTTCGACGCGCGCGGCGACTTCGAAGACCTCGATCGTGGGTGTCCCGAACTTCGTCTTCGCGGCGCTGAAGACCTCCGAGGCAAGGAAGGCATCGAGCGAGGCGCGGTCTTCCCACGTGTAGACGCCGCCGTATTCGGAGCGTTCGCGGTTGATGATGAAGGACTTATCGCGAAGACCAGGAATATCCCTGTAGAGGGTCTCTGCGCGATCGCGGGCGATCACTTTGAGCTGCTCCCAGTCGGTAGCGGGCGGCATTTTGAAGCGGATGCAGGCGGTGAGCATGTGGTCCTCGATCCTGGAGATGGGGGTATAGTTCGCCGGAAACAACTGATTTGTCGAGGGGGCACACCAGTGGGAATCCAGACGCGAATCGGGGAGATGATCCGCCAACAGGTGGCAGAGGGCCGGCAGATTGGCGTCCAGGTGTGCGTGTATCGCGAGGGCAAGGCGGTCGTGGACGATGTCGCGGGGCAGATGGGTCCGGACGACACACGACCGGTGCAGGCGGATTCGTTGTTCTGCAGCTTCTCTTCGACGAAGGGCGTGGCGGCGACGGCGGTACATATCCTGGCAGACCGCGGGCTGTTGGATTATGACGCGCCGGTGGTGAAGTACTGGCCTTCCTTTGGGAAGAACGGCAAAGAGCAGATCACGGTTGCGCAGGCGTTGAGCCACCAGGGCGGGCTGCACGCGATGCCGGAACCGTTCGCACCGGAGCACATCACGGACTTCGCGGCGGGTCTGAAGCGGATGGAAGAGGCGACGCCGGCCTATGAACCGGGGACGGCGTGCGGATATCACGCGGTCACCTTCGGCTGGATCGCCGGCGGGATCGTGCTTGGAGCATCCGGGCGGCACATCAAGGACTTCATCCAGACCGAGATCGCGAACCCGCTCGGCATGGGCGGCGAGCTCTTTGTGGGCATACCTGATGGCGTGGAAGAGCGGCTCGCAACACTGGAAATTCTCCCGGCGGGAGACGGCCTGCCGATCCCTGACGATGCGGACTTCTACAAGGCGATGCCGAAAGCGATGTGGCCGTACTTCAATTCGATGCCGTTCCGAAAGGCGTGTCTGCCGTCGGGGAATGGGCATTTCTCGGCGCGGGCGCTGGCGAAGATGTACGCAGCGCTGGCAGGCGGTGGGAGCGTGGATGGCGTTCGGCTGGTGTCGAAGGAGCGCATCGCAGCGATGCAGCGAATCATGACGAACGACGTGGACCGGGTACTTGGTGCTCCGGGCAACAAGGGGATTGGGTTCATGCTTGGCGGCGAAACAGCAGGCATCCATGGGCCCATGGGGAGCAACGAGAAGACGTTTGGACACCCCGGGGCGGGCGGTTCGGTGGGGTTCGCTGACCCGGAGCACGGGCTCGCGGTGGGGCTGACTATCAACAAGATGCAGTACCCGGCCCCGGGGCAGGGGACAACGCTGGAGATCTGCGACGCGATCCGCGAGGAGCTGGGGATCGGGTAGGCAGGAGCATCCGGTCCAGGCCCGGCCAGGCGTTTGACGTGGTTGGAGGGCACCGGGAGACTCGACGGATGCGTCGAGGAGCTGCTGCATGACGACGGAGTTGCTGGATCTTGGGATTGACCGCGGGGAGCTGACTGAGCGCCAGGTGACATTGATCGAGCGGGCGGCGCGATTGAGCGACGACTTTGCCACACGCGCGGCCGAACATGACCGGGAGGGGACGTTCGCAACCGAGAATTTCGCGGCGATGCACGAGGCGGGATATATGAAGCAGTGCCTCGACCCCGCGTTTGGGGGCGAGGCGGTGACGCTGGAGGAGCTCTGCCTGACGCAGGAGCGGCTGGCGTGGGGCGATGCGTCGACAGCACTGGGCGCGAACATGCACAGCTTCTTCTGCGGCATTACGACGGAGATGTGGCGGGCGGACCCGCAAGAGCAGCGTTGGCCGATGCTGTTCGCGATGGTTTCGCAGATGAAGTTGACGCTTGGGGGAGCGATTTCGGAGCCGGGGAGCGCTGATCCACTGAACTTCCCGGCCGGATCCGTCGAGCGCGTGGGCGGTGGGTTCAAGCTGAACGGGATCAAGGTATTTGGCAGCAACTCGGAGATCACACCGTTCTTCTTCTACAGCGGTGTATTGGAGGAAGACGGGGAGAAGAAGGTGTTGTCGTTCCAGGTGCCGAAGGGGACGCCGGGTGTGGAGGTGGTGAAGGACTGGGACACGCTGGGGATGCGGGGCACGGGCAGCTACACGATCGTGTTCAAGGACTGTGTCGTGCCGGAGATGTTCAAGGCGAACGAGACGCCCTACGGGGGATCGTTCGGGGCGGACGGGTTTGCGGCAGCGTTCCTGTGCTGGTTCGAACCGACGGTGGCTTCGGTCTACGTGGGGATTGCGGCAGCGGCGCGGAACATCGCGGTTGAGGCTGTGAAGGGTCGGGACAGGCTGCCCTTTGGCCCGGTACAGGACTATCCGGGGACGCAGTACGCCGTGGCGGAGATGTACATCGGGATCGAGGCGGCGCGAGCGTTTATCCGGCGGACGGCGCAGCGGCTGGCGGGGCCTGAAAGACGTGATGCGCAATCGCTTGCGCTGGCGATATCGACGAAAGTCTTCGCAACGGACCAGGCGGCAAAGGTCGTGGACCTGGCGATGCAGACGGTTGGAGGCGGGGCGTTCTTCAAGCGGTCGCCGTTGGAGCGGATGTATCGTGATGTGAGGGCAGGGAAGATTCACCCGCCGAGCCATTACGACGCTTTGGAGATCATCGGGAAGGCGGGGCTGGGGATGACGGAGCGGAAGACGCCGCGGTTCCGGTAGAAGGCGCCTTCACCCCCTGGCCCCTCTCCCCCTATCGTGGGCGAGGGGGAGGACCGGCCTATCGAAGGAGGCGGCCGGCGCATCGATTGATCCTGGTTTGGTGGAGGTAAGGACGGTGGGCCACCGATTCAACAGAAATGACCTTCACACGGCATCGGGGCGTGCTATACTTGGGACAGCAACTTCTACCTGAAGTGGGCCCGCGGCCCACTTTTTTGTTGCGGAGGACCCTGGATGAAAAACGACTTCCTCCTCGCCATAGGCCAGCTGGCCAATGAGCGCAATCTGCCGCGCGACATTGTGTTCGAGGCAGTGGAGGCCGCCCTGAGCTCGGCGTACCGGCGAGAGGGCGAGAACCAGCCCAATATTTTCGTGAAGATTGATGGCGACACGGGCGATCTCCGCGTCTACAACCAGATGGCGGTGGTGGAAGAGGTAGAGGAGCCGAACCTCGAACTCTCCGTCGAGGATGCGCGGCGCTACAAGCAGGACGCACGTCTCGGCGATGTGCTCGATTTTGAGATGAAAGTTCCGGAGAACGCGGGCCGGATCGCAGCGCAAACGGCGAAACAGGTGATCTTGCAGAAGATCCGCGAGGCCGAACGCGATGCCGTGTACGACGAGTACCGGGACAAAGAGGGTGAAATCGTCGTCGGGACGATTCAGCGCATGGAGGCCCGGCAGGCAATTGTGGAGATCGGACGAGGCACGGAAGCGAGCCTGCCGATCAGCGAGCAGGTGCGAAACGAGCACCTGCGGTCGGGGGCGCGGGCAAAGCTCGTGATCCTGCGCGTTGAAAAGGCGACACGTGGCCCACAGGTGGTGGTGAGCCGTGCTCACCGGCTGCTAATCAGGCGGCTGTTTGAGCTGGAAGTGCCGGAGATCCAGAACGGGACGGTGGAAATCAAGTCCATCGCGCGCGAAGGGGGCCACCGCAGCAAGGTGGCCGTGCATTCACGAATCGCAAGCATTGACCCGCTGGGCGCCTGTGTGGGGCCGCGCGGAAGCCGGATTCAGAACATTGTGAACGAGCTTGGCGGCGAGCGGATCGACGTCATCAAGTGGGACCCGGACCCGGCGAAGTTCGTTGCGAATGCACTGAGCCCGGCCGAGGTGCTCGATGTTCAAATCGACATTGACGAGAAGCGGGCATCGATTGTGGTGCCGGACCGGATGATTTCGCTGGCGATCGGAAAAGAGGGGCAGAATGCCCGCCTCGCAGCGAAGCTGACAGGGTGGCGAATCGACATCCAGACCCAGGCTGCTTCGGAGCATCCTGACGGGGTGGCAGAAGCGCCGTCCGTATTCGTGCCATTCCAGCCTGGTGAAGAGCCGGACATCGACGTCATTGCGGAAGCGGAGGAGGTCGCTGCGGCGGCGGAGATTGCCGGGGATGCGGCAGCGACGGAAGAACTCGAGCCGGCGACGGCCGAGGCGTCCCTCGCCGAGACTCCGCGGTCGGAAGAGGACGAGATCTCGTTTGCACTGGCTGTCGCACAGATGCCGGTGCCGGACCGCGACGAACGCGAGTCGGAGGATTACGGCGAGGAAGAGGACGAGGAAGAGTACGAAATCCCGTCCATGATCGACGTCGAGCAGCGGCCGACGGCAATCCGGTTCGCCGAGGACCTGCTGGGACCGCAACGTGAAACGCCGGCGGCGCCCGCTGCGAAGGGCAAAAAGGCGCGGCGAGCACCGCGGTTCCAGGAAGAGGAAGAAGAAGACGAAATCGACTACACGGGACGGATCCACTAGTCGCGGAGGGGACATGAAGACGGCACAAGCGCTACGGCCACGCCGGGTACCGGTGCGGACGTGTGTTGGATGCCGTGTGTCCGAAGGCAAGCGAGGGCTGGTGCGGGTGGTGCGGACACCCGACGGGCGAGTCGCTGTCGACCTGAGCGGCAAGGCGAACGGGCGCGGAGCGTACGTACACGAGGAGCGAACTTGCTGGGAGAATGCCCTGCGAGGGGGTAAGATAGGACGCGCACTGCGTACTACCCCGGCTCTGGAAGATATCGAGGCGTTGCGTGCCTTTGCGGCAGCGCTTCCCACGGAAGAAGGCGATTAATTCATGGCGGCACCCACAACCAAGGAACGGTCCATCACACTCCCCGCGGCGATGACAGTGAAAGACCTGGGCGACGCGCTCGGGATTTCGCCGATCGACGTGATCAAGCGGCTGATGACGCACGGCGTGATGGCGGCGCTGAACCAGACAATCGACTTCACGACCGCTGCCGTGATCGCCGACGAGGTTGGCATTGAGGCCCTGGAGGCAGAGACGGCCCGGCCGGCGGTGGCAGCGCTGGAGCATGAGATTGTCGACGAAGCCGGGGACCTAAAACCACGGCCGCCTGTGGTGACGATCCTCGGTCATGTCGACCATGGAAAGACCAGCCTGCTGGACGCTATCCGGCAGACGAAGGTGGCGGCGGGCGAAGCGGGCGGGATAACGCAGCACATCGGCGCATACCAGATTGAGCGAAACGGACAGCCGATCACGTTCATCGACACGCCAGGGCACGCTGCCTTCACGGCGATGCGGGCACGCGGCGCGCAGGTGACGGACATTGCAGTGCTGGTGGTTGCGGCGGACGACGGCGTGATGCCCCAGACGCAGGAAGCCATCGGCCACGCGCTGGCAGCAGGTGTGCCGCTCATCGTTGCCATCAACAAGATCGACCTGCCGGGATCGAACCCGGACCGGGTGAAGCAGCAGCTGACAGAGCACAACGTCATCGTCGAAGACTTCGGCGGCGATGTGCTCGCGATCCCGGTTTCCGCGATCAAGCGGGAAGGGCTGGAGGAACTGCTCGATGCCATCGCGCTGGTGGCAGAAGTAGCGGAGTTGAAGGCTAACCCTTCCCGGAAGGCAGACGCCGTAGTCGTGGAGGCCGAGCTTGACCCGGCGCGAGGGCCCATCGCGACGTTGCTGGTAAAGGGCGGGACGCTGCACCAGGGTGACGCGGTGGTCGCCGGAGAGATCAGCGGCAAGGTGAAGGCGATGTTCGATGACGCGGGAAAGCGCATCAAGACAGCCGGGCCTTCGACGCCAGTGGTGGTGATGGGTCTCGAATCGGTGCCAGCGGCCGGTGAACGGGTGCTCGCCGTGGACGATGAGAAGACGGCTCGCGCAGTGGTGGACGAGCGAAAGCGGGAACGGGAAGCAGCCGAGCAGAACCGTGGGCGCCTTGCACTGGACACGCTGTTCCACGAGATCAGCGCCGGGAACATCAAGGAGCTCGTGATCGTCCTGAAGACGGACGTGCGTGGCAGCGCCGAGGCGATCAAGGGCGCGCTCGAACAGCTGAACAGCGAAGAAGTGAAGGTCAAGGTCATCTACACCGCGACAGGGCCGGTGAATGACTCGGACGTGATGCTGGCGGAGGCGGCCGGCGGCATTGTGCTGGCGTTTAACACGCGCGTGGAGCCAACGGCCCGCCGCCAGGGTGAGAACAGCGGAGTCGAAATCCGGAGCTACACGATCATCTATCAGCTAATCGATGATGTGCAGCGGGCCCTCCGTGGCCTGCATGACCCGGTGTACAAGGAAGTCCAGGACGGGCATGCGGAGGTCCGCCAGGTGTTCAAGTCGAGCCGTGTGGGCCAGATCGCAGGTTCGTTCGTGCTGGATGGGACACTGCGAAGAAACGCGAGCGTACGCGTGATGCGCGGCGGCCGGGAGATCGCGAAGGTGCGGTGCGACGGCCTGAAGCGATTCAAGGATGACGTGCGCGAGGTGCAGGCCGGGTATGAGTGCGGCATCACGCTGGCTGGCTTCGATGACTTCGAGGAAGGCGACATCCTGGAATTCTTCCACGACGAGAAGCAGGCGCAGGTCTAGCCCTGCCGGAAGGGCGGGAATAGCGATGACGCGGCGCACGGAACGAGTGAACGAACTGCTCCGGGAGGAGCTGAGCGCACTGATCGCGCGCGAGTTGAAAGACCCGCGGCTGGGAAGTGGCCTCGTGACAGTCACGGAGGTGCAAGTCGCGCCTGACTTGCGCGCGGCGACGGTTTTCGTCTCGCACCTTGGCCCGGAAAGCGAACGCAAGGAGGTACTGCGCGGCCTGCAGAGTGCCGCTCCATTCCTCCACAACGAACTTGTGCGGCGGCTGGACCTGCGGCGGGTGCCAGACTTCCGGTTCCAGTTCGACCCCTCGATAGAACGGGGGGCACGGCTGGCGGAACTGATTCACACGCTCGAAGGCGAGGAGACGAACCGGGAGGCGTGAAGCGCAAGGAGCCGGTACTCAACGGGATCCTCCTGGTCGACAAGCCGGCGGGTTGGACGAGCCACGACGTGGTTGCCAGGTGCCGGCGATTCCTCGGTGAGCGGCGTATTGGGCACACGGGTACGCTCGACCCGGCCGCGACGGGACTGCTGGTGCTGTGCGTTGGCCACGCGACGCGCCTCGTGGAGGAGATGACGGCGCATAGCAAGCGGTACATCGGGGAGATCAGGCTGGGCGTCGCCACGGATTCAGACGATGCAACGGGCACGGTGATCAACGAACGTCCGGTCCCGGAGTTCGGAGACGAGGTCCTGAGGAAACTCGAGAGACAGTTCAGCGGCGTGATTGAGCAGACACCGCCGGCGTTCAGCGCAATCCAGTCCGGGGGACGGCGGGCGTACGCAGCAGCGAGGGCGGGAACACCGCTGGAGCTGGCAGCGAGGCGCGTGACGGTACACGAACTGCATCTCCGGCTGACGGGTCCATCCGCGCTATCTGTGAGCGTCCACTGTGGCCCGGGAACGTACATCCGTAGCCTGGCGCGCGACATCGGGGCGGCGCTGGGATGTGGGGGTCATCTTTCGTCGTTACGGCGAGAGTCAGTGGGTTCGTTTGCAGTCGCGGATGGATGGCAACTTGCCGAGATCGAGGCGGTCGCGGCGCGACGGATGGCGAGCGACATCCTGCTGCCGATAGACGAGGGGCTGACGGCCATGAATGCGGCGATCCTGTCGGGAGACCATATCGAGGATGTGCTGCACGGGAGACGCGTGCAGCTCCGGGTGCCTGATGGGAGGGGCGAGCGAACGCCCGTACGGGTCTATGGTGACGAGGGAGCACTGGTCGCGGTGGGAGCTTTGGAGCCGGATGGAGTGCTGCGGCCGAAGAAGGTGCTTGCCCGTCCAGATTGACAGCCGGTGGAGTGAACCTATCATGGGTTAAGACCCTAAAGGCAATACTGCTGATTCAGTTTCGCGGTTAGGGCTTCCAAAAAAGGAGGAAGAGGCCATGGAAGGCTACTGCCTGAAATGCCGGGAGCGGCGTGAGATGCAAGACGCAACGCCGATCACGATGAAAAACGGAAAGCCCGCGACCGAGGGAAAGTGCCCGGTTTGTGGGACAAAGATCTTCAAGATCGGCAAAGCTCCGGCTAGCTGACGGGCGGGTCCGGTCGAAGCAGATTCAAGAGTTCCGCGTGGAGGGCACCGTTGCTGGCGGCAACGCTGTCGCCAACGACGGGTTGCCCGTCCCACGTGGTGATTGTGCCGCCGGCCTCGCGGATGATTGGGAACAGGGCGGCAGCGTCCCAGGAGTTCATGACGGGATCAAGCATTGCGTCGGCCCTGCCGCAGGCGACCTGGAGATACCCGTAGCAGTCACCCCAGGTCCGGAGCAGCATGGGCTGCGGAAGAAACGCATCAAGGCCGTCGCCAAGAGCAATCTGCATTCCCTGGATAGATGTCGTAAGCACGGTGGCTTCGGCGACGGATGTGACCCGTGACACGCGGATTGGGCGCCCGTTGAGATGCGCTCCATGGCCCGCGGCGGCCGAGGCTGTCTCGTTGAGCGCGTGGCATGCAATCACGCCGACGACGGGGTCTCCTGCGCGCTCAAGGGCAATGAGTGTGCCGAAGAGCGGGACGTGGTGGATGAACGATTTCGTGCCATCGATGGGGTCAAGGAGCCAGCGGTACATGCTGGAACCAGCAGACTCGCCGTATTCCTCACCGAGAACGGAGTGATCCGGGCATTCGCGCGCGAGAAACTCGCGGATCGCGGCTTCGGCGCGACGATCCGCGTCGGTGACCGGCGTGCCATCAGACTTGAGCTCGACGCCGACGCCGGATTCGTAGAGCGGCATGATCACGTCACGAGCGATATCTGCCGCGTGGAGCGCAATGGCTAGCAGGGCACCCAGTTCCGGGTCGGGGGTCACCGCGGGGAATCGCCGCGACGGTAGTCCGAAGTGATTGTGTCGAGCCGGTCCTTGAGTTCGGCCGGGAGCGGCCGATCGAGGGCCAGGAGGAGGTCGTCGAGCTGCTCAGGGCGGCTGGCACCGATGATGGGAGCAGTGATGGCCGGATTTGCGAGGACCCAGCTCACGGCCATGGTGGCGAGAGGCATTCCAGCTTCGGCGGCGATTGGGCGGAGGACGTCAACCGTCTCGAACATGCCTTCGTGCCAGTAGCGATCCTGGTAGCGGGAGGCAGCGGAGCCGAGGGTGAAACGTGAGCCCTCTTCAGGGCCGGCTTCGCGGCTGTGCTTGCCCGTGAGAAACCCGCCGGCAATCGGGTTGTAGGGGATGACGCCCACGCCTTCTTCCGCGCAGAGGGGAAGAAGCTCGCGCTCAATCTCGCGGAAGAGCAGGTTGTAGCGCGGCTGGACAGAATCGAACCGGACGACGCCCATGGTCTCGCTGCGGCCGATGGCGCGGGCTACCTGGTAGGCGAGGAAGTTGGAACAGCCGACGTAGCGAACCTTCCCTGCACGGACGACGTCTTCGAGCGCGCGGAGGGTTTCGTCGATCGGGGTGCTCGGGTCGGGGCCATGGAGCTGATAAAGGTCGATATAGTCTGTGTTGAGGCGGCGGAGGGAGCCTTCGACAGCATCGAGGATGTGCTTGCGGGAGTTGCCCTGGTCCCAGCGCCGGCGAGACATGGCGCCGAAGCACTTGGTGGCGATGACGAAGTCCTGGCGCCGGCCCTGCATCCAGCGACCGATGATCTCTTCCGTGCGGCCGACGGTCTCGAGGGTGCCACCGAGGGGGTAGACATCGGCGGCATCGATGAAGGTGACGCCCGAGCCGGTGGCCTTGTCGAGGATGGCCCGGGACGTGGGCTCGTCGCATTGAAAGCCGAACGTCATGGTGCCGAGACAGAAGCGCGAGACCTGGAGGCCGGTCCGGCCGAGACGGACGTGCTGCATGCGAATCTCCGTGGATAGTGTGGTGCCAGTAAACGCCATCAACGGTGGCCATGGCAAAGTAGGCGGTGCTATTGGACGGCGTCGCGCAGAAGCGAAAGGTACTCGTCGCGGGGGACTTCGACAGCGCCCATCCGGGCGGTGTGGGGCGTGATGACCTGGACATCAACGAGCGTGATGCCTTCGCGCTCGACCCATTGCATGAGGGCGACCATGGCGACCTTCGACGCATCGGTGACGCGATGAAACATAGATTCGGCGCCGAACATATTTCCGGCACGGATGCCGTAGAGCCCGCCCACGAGGAGATCGTCCTGCCAGACCTCGATGCTGTGGGCCCAGCCGAGGCGATGGAGCGCGATGTAACCGCCGGTGTAAGCCGGAGTGATCCAGCTTCCCTCTAGGCGGTCGGCACAGGCGGCGAGGACGTGGCCGAAAGCCGTGTCCAACGTCAGGCGAAACCGGCGCTGGCGGATAGTGCGGGCAAGACGGCCGGAGACGTGGATGCCTCCCACGGGTATGAGGGCGCGAGGATCCGGCGAGAACCAGAGGTATTCTTCGGCATCGTGCGGCCAGGGAAAGTAGCCGGCGCGATAGGCCTCAATGATCGTGGCGGGAGCGAAGTCGGCGCCGACGGCGGCCGGGCCTTCACCTTCGGCCAAGTGGGCGTCCGGAAAATAGTACTCAGAGGGAGCGAGGGCTGTGCGGGGCCGTGGTGCTGATGCAATCGGGATGACGCCGATGGCATGGTCCCAACGGAGAGGTGTGGACTCGGTCACAGCGACAGTATGCGTCGCGGAACAGACAGGCGGTGTCACGCGGGAAGAGAGGTTGTAGGGGCGCGGCCCCCGGTCGAAGTGCCGCGCCCCCAGCGACGGGGAGGACAATGTCGCCAGACGCCCCGGTCAGGAGGTCGCCTTCTGATACAGACGGATGCCGCAGGCAGCGGGGCAGCGGGTGGTGAGGGGCGATTCGGTTGCAACACGGTAAGCGTGCTTCGGACGTGGTCCGGAGGACGTACCTGGCGGGCTACTTGAGGGCCGCGCGGGCACGTTCGCGGTCGGCTTCGCGGACGAGGAGTTTTGACTGGCCATGCTTGCGGAGGAGACTGAGGATCCCGAGGCCACCCCCATGAGCACCCCAGCCCGCAGATGCAATCCGCATCTCTATCCCCGCCGACTCCATGGCACGGCCGGCGATAGCGGGGTCTGAGCCCCTCCACACTTCGACCCAGCGTTCCGTGTCAGCCATTCGCCCCTCTCCCCTGGCCATTCTCCCCTTCCGGGGCGACGGGGAAGTGCACCTTAGACGGGCACGGAGACATCGAGCCGATGGCGGTGAACCTCGGCCATGACCATAGTGCCGATGGATTCGCCAGGTTCGACAACCGGGAGGCGGGGTTCGCCAATCTGGAAGCCTAGCTGGCGGAGGACGTAGCGGATGGTGCTGGGGCTGCCGTTGAGGAAGCACGCGTCGGTCAGGCGCACAAGGGTGCGATGGATGGCGGCGGCCTCGTTGAGCTGACCGGCGAGGAGGTGCTGGAGCATCTTCTTCTGCTGCCCGGCGACGATGTGGGACGTGACGCTGATGGCGCCCCAGCCGCCCATCGTCCAGATGTGGAAGTTGTCGTTGTCGTTGCCACTCCAGATCTTGAAGCCGGGCACCGCTTCCATGACGCGGGCCGTGAGATCGAGCCTTCCGTTGGCGTCCTTGTTCCCAACGATGTTGGGGATTTCGGCGCAGCGGAGGATAGTTTCAACGCTGGCTTCGGTGCCGACCCGGCCCGGTACGTTGTAGAGAATGACAGGGAGACTGGTACTCTCGGCGATCGCCCTGAAGTGCTGGTAGATACCTTCCTGGGGCGGCTTCAGGTAGTAGGGGACGACAGCGAGGAGTGCGTCAGCACCGGCGCGTTCTGCACGTTTGGCAAGCGCGATGGAGTGGTGCGTGTCATTGGTGCCGGCACCCGCGACGACGGTTGCCGCGCCGACTTCCTGCTTTATTTCGGCCCAGAGGCCCTCTTTTTCGTCATCAGAGAGGAGTGGGGCCTCGCCGGTGGTGCCTGTGACGACGAGCCCATCGTTGCCCGCCCGCACAAGGTGGGAAGCGAGCCTGCGTGCGTGCTTGTAATCGACGGCACCGGCGGTGTCGTAGGGCGTGACCATGGCCGTAAGCAGCCGACCGAGTTCGGGCATCATCGCTCTCCGCGAGAGGGTGCCGAACAGTGTAACGCTTCCAGCGGGCTGTGGGCCGAATGATGGACCACGCAAACGAGCCCCGGGATGGCGTTTCCCGGGGCTCGATGGAAGGGGTTAACGGCGGTGTTTAGGGCTGATGGCCTCGCTGGCGGCCTTCATTGACGAAGGTGGTGATGCGCTGTTCGAGATTGGCCTTCAGCTCTTCGGCCTTAGCCGCATCCAGCTTGCCTTCGGCCACGGCGGCATCGATCTTGGAGGAAGCATCGGCGACGGCGTTATCGATTACGAGCTGCGGGGCGACGCCGAGCCCTTCGGCAACGGTGGCGATGGTGGAATCGGGGCCGCGAAGCTCCTGCACGAGCTCCTCAGGGGTAAGGCCGAGCGTGGTGGCCGACGATTCGATCACGCTGCGGGTGGCACGGAACTTGAGGTGGTTGCCAATATGGCTGCGGATGTTCTCCGGGTCCGGGACACGGTCCATTGCCTCTGCGATGCGAGCAGGGGCGTTGGCGAGCACCTCGTCCGCCTTTGCCTGGTCGATCTTGCCGTCAGCCACGAGTTGAGTGAGCTTCGTCTGGAGGTTGGAAAGCAGCGCGGACTGGACAGCAGCGGAATCGACGGCGTTGGCGGCGAGGACCTGGTTGATCGTCTGACCGTCCAGGAAGCCGGTCTTAAAGACTTCGGCGTCGAGGCCGGAAGCTTCCACGATCCCCTTGAGGCCGAGGAGTTTCGCGGCGTCCTGGCGGACGTGGTCCCGGATACGCTGGCGGAGCGGGCCGACGGCGCCATGTTCACCCGATGTAGTGCTGCCAGTGCCAGGTCCCTGTGCCATGACAATACCTGTGGCACCGAGCGCGACGATACCGGCGACGCCGACGGTGAGGAGGCTGTTCTTCCCCGGGAACTTCATGATGTGGTTCTCCTTGCGGTGGTGGGCTCCCGTGTGGGGCTCTCACCAGCGGAATGGAGCAAGCGGCTGTTTGGGTGACGGGGCAGTACAGAATGCTTCCCTGGGCTTAACGAGCGCTGACGGTGGCTACTGGTGGCGGTCGATGTAGCGGCCCTGGAAGACGAGCAGGTCGCCACGTTTAACGCTGACGGACGCTGGGCTGGTCGCAACCTCGTTGTGGACGCCGTAGGGGCTGAACGTGAGGGGGTAGTGGTCGAGGTCCCAGCGGAGGCCGCGAGTCGTGACGCCTTCACAGCGGCCGATGGCGACGAGCGAGACGATCGTTCCGGGCGGCGCGTCGATCGCCTCGCGGCCGTCAACGCCGAACGCGAGGAATTGGTCATCGACAAGGCGCACCCGGGCTCGGCCCCGGTAGTGGAAGAGGAGCGACAGGTTCGCGAGGGCGTGGTCGGGACGGCCGCCGCCAGCAGCGAGGACGTCGACAGAGGTGGCGCCACGGGCGATGCAGAGATCTAGGGCTTTTTGAAGATCGGTGCGGTTGGGGTCGCGGTCGACGAAGAGGCGCGCGGGGCCGAGCGAGTCCCGGACTGCATCCGTGATGGAATCGAGGTCGCCAGTCGCCAGGTGGACGGTGATGCCGGCGCGGCGGGCGACATCGGCGCCACCATCGGCACCGACGACGAGCGCGGCAGCGGAGACGCAGCCACGCAGGAGACGATCCGAGGGCGGTTCGCCGTTGGCGATGATGAGCGCCTGCATCGTGAAGATGGTACGCGCGACGAGAGCATTGGGCTCACCGTGGCTGGTACGATCGACGGATGAGGATTTGCGTGCGGCGGATGGTGGCGGAGGACCTGGAGGCGGTGCGGGCACTGGAGTCGGCATCGTTCGACGCGACGTGGCCGGCAACCGCATTCGAACACGAGCTGACGAAGAACCCGGCGGCTCGCTATGTCGTGGTGGAAGACGGAGGGCGGACGGTCGCCTTCGGGGGGCTGTGGCTGCAGTTCGACCAGGCGCACATCGTCACCGTCGCGGTGGAACCGGCGCTGCGGCGCGGGGGAATCGGGCGACTGGCCGTGCATGCGCTCGTGGTGATTGCGGACGCGTTTGAGATGGGAGATGTGACGCTGGAAGTGCGCGAATCAAACCAGCCGGCTCGCGGACTGTACCGGGCGTATGGCTTTTACGACGTGGGACGGCGCAAGCGGTACTACGCGGACAATGGCGAGGATGCGGTGATCATGACGACGGAGCCATTGCGGTCGCCGGCCTACCAGGCCCGGCTACGAGGGCTGCTTGAGGACGTGGAACGGCGGTTCGGGAGCGGCGTCGCGGCACAGCTCGACGGGGAGCGGCTTGGGGCTGGCGAAACGGCGACGGGCTAGACGAGAGAGGCCGAGAGCTCGCGGAGCACGGTCTCGCCACGATCCAGGCGGGCCCGGATACCCCAGGGGCCGTGGATGTTCAGTGTCATATTGTCGCCCTGGCCGCGAACGCCGGGAAGGCGGCCGCGCTTACCGGCGGCTTCCTGATAGCGGGAAACCTCGACTGAGTCAGGCCCGAAGATCTCCGCCAGAAGTTCCTGTGTTCGCTCATCCCAGAGGCCGTACTCGAATGGGTTGGGACCGGTGCCGCGAAGCCAGAGGATTCGGTCGATCTGCTGGTCGAGGGCTGCTTTTGCGCGCGTTGCGTCCTTCACTGCCATGCGGGCGATTGTAGTGGCAGGCTGCCGAACGCGTAACTGAGCCAGCGAGCCGACGAAATGCGAGCGGGCCTACGTCTCTTAAGCCGAAGGGGTGATGTACTCCGCAGCAACTACTGGCGAACGCGAGGGCGATGGAGTGCAGGTAACGCGGATGTACAAGGGAAGCGACGGGATCTCCCACTTCGAAGACGTGAAGGTGCCGGCGAAACTGACCCGGGTCGGGGAGATTTCACGATGGTTCCCGACGGACAGCGTTCTGTTCCGGGAGGTCCCAGAGGGCCTGTTCCTGGACTGGCACCTGGCGGATAATCGCGTGTTCATCGCGATTCTGCGGGGCAGGATTGAAGTTACACTGGGCGAGGGAGTGGTGCGGCAGTTCGGGCCGGGGGACATCGTGTTCGCCGAGGACCAGGATGGCCGCGGGCACCAGACTCACGATATCGAAGGGCCCCGGATGAGCCTGATGATCAAGGTACCGGATGATTTCAACATCGATGACTGGGAACGCATCTAGCCGGACTTGTGCGCGAAGCGCCGGCGACGGTCGTTCAGTCGCTGAAGGTGGCCGTGATTTCGACATCGGAGGTGACGCAGACACGGCCTTTGGGGTCGATGTCACCTCCCTCGATGTGGATTGATGCCGGGGCGTTGCCGTCCCTGCGGACAATGAGATCGAGGCACATGCCGATGGTCCCAGCCTGCTTCTGCATGAGCAGCGTGTAGACCTGTCTTGGGTTGCCGGGTGGCGTGGAGCGCCAGCGGAAGGTGACCTCTTTCGTCGCATCAGGTTCGACAGGCAGGAGCGTGCCGAACCACTCCGCGGTTTCTTCGTGGCCGGTGTCCTCGATGATGCCCGGTTTCCCGTCGATTTCGACGGACTCACCGGTCATGCCGAGGGGGCCGAAGACGCGAAGGTAGCCACCATAGAGCCCGCCAAGCATGAGCTTCTTCACGAGGTCCGCATCTTTATCACGTGACCACTCGGTGAGGGGGTTGCTGTAGTCCAGGCGTAGCTCATGGGTGACGTCTCCGAGTTCAGTGACGTCGATGGTGAGGCTGCCTTCGGGGTGGATGATGAGGTTCAGCTTCGTCGAGAGCACGCTGGCTTCATTGAAATGCAGGTAGTCGCCGGTGTGCTCAAGGAGACGGCCGTCCCAGCCGGCATCGCGTAGGAGCGCCTGCTCAGCGGGATCGAATGAGAGCATCTGGATGTGGCGCTGATCAGCAAGGCTGCGGACGACGCGGACAGCATCGCCCCACTTTCCCGACGGCAGCTGCTGCATGTCAGCGATGATGAGTTCGGCAAGGTCGCCGATGATCGACTTTCGGTCGTCGCCCTCGGCCACAGGGACGTAGGCGGGGCGGGTCATGCGCTCGAGTTCGAGGACGGCATTGGCAGCGGTGAAGGTGAAGGGGCCGCGGCCGGGGACATCCATCGTCTTGGGACCGGTGACGGTGAGGAGCTGTTCAAGCACGACAAGGTCGACGGCAATGATGCCGTCGACGTCCTGCCTGCCAGCTGTGATCTCGTAGAACTCAAGGGCTTGCTGAGCCCAGGTCGGGTAGTCGGGGTCCCAGTTGCTGACGAGCAGGTTCCACGAGTAGTCGCGGAGAAGGTAGCGCTGCAATGGGCCGGGCGGCTGGATATAGGGCACTCCGAGCGCCTTCGCCGCGGGGAGCCAGCCGTTGGAGTCGGTGAACCCGATGGCGCCATTCGTGCCGTTGGAGACGGGTACGACGCCGGCCGCTGTGACAAGGCCACCGCCGGGGAGCAGCTCGCCATTGTTGAGCGCGATCACGAGGTAGCGACGATCTCCGTCAAATCCCATAAAGGCAGGAAGCACATCGTTCGCCTGGGCGAGTTGATCGGCACCGTCAACGAGGCTTGGGAGCTCTTCGTCGATACGGTTACGGGCGTTGTCGAGGGGGCGCCAGAGCGGCTTATTCCCCAGTTGGACGCGCTGGCGAGCGGCGCGATCGGCGAGGTCACGGATCTGGACGGCTTCGTCGCTGGTGTCTCCAAGGAGTTCGACCAGGGACTGAGTCAGCGGCGGGCCTCCCGGCTGGCGGTTGTCCCGGACTTCGACGGCGGCGAGGCCGGCCTGGGTGGCGACCTGCCCGAGGTCGACAAGCGTGCCAGCGATGTCGATGAGGTTCCCGGCCGCGTCGACCTGATCGCCGACCCGGGGGACGACACTGGCGATCTTTAGGAGCGGGTCCAGCCGGAAGTGCTGATGTGCACTGTCGATCTTGCCCTCGGCCTTATCGAGTCGGCGGCCGGCGGCGGCAAGATCGTTCGCGTTGGCTTCGAAACCGACGCCTTTGAGGCTCTCCTGCGCGGCGATAAGCTCGTCGCGGGCAGCGGCGAGATCCCGATAGAGCGTGATGTAGTGCCAGGCGGAAATGGCGAGGATGGCGGTGGCCAGCGAGAGCAGGATCATCCAGGTACGGCGACGAGTGCCAGTGCCGCCACCAGCCGCGGATGGATGCTGGGGCTTCTTCGAAACGAGGACCTTCATGCGGCTTTTACTGGAAGGCATCGGCGGTGGGTCAACGATCGGCCATGAAGGCACTAGGGGGTAGACTCAACCGGTGCATCCACGATCGCGCCCCCTGATCTTCGTCCTCGCCGGCGTTGCTGTGCTTGCCCTGATCGTAGGGATGGTCGTGGCGTTGCTTCCTACCGGATCGAGTTCAGGTTCTGAACAGCTGGCGGATGCTTCGACAAGAACGCCTGCGGCCCGTGCAACAGCCATCCCGACACCCAGATCCGTCCTCCAGGGTGCACCGACAGCGGCAACACCGCCTGTCTACATCGCGCCGATCGCCTCACTGCGCATTCCGAGCCTGAACGTGGAGGCGAAGGTGCAGGTGAAGGGAGTCAACGCAGCCACGAACACGATGGAGAATCCCGATGGCCCCGTAGACGTGGCATGGTACGGGTTCACGGCGAAGCCAGGCGTGGGCGCGGGCAACGCGGTGTTTTCGGGGCACGTGGACTACATCAACTACGGCAAGGCTGTCTTCTGGAGTCTAGGCGACCTGAAGGAAGGTGACCTGATCGAAGTCGTGCTGGAAGACGGTACGGTAGTCCGTTACGGCGTGACGGCATCCAGGCTGTATGACCTGGATGCGATCCCGATGGAGGAGGTGCTGGCGAGCACCTCCACGGAATCGGTGACGCTGATTACCTGCGGCGGCCAGTTCAGTGCTGGGGCCTACACGCACCGGCTCGTGGTGAGAGCCGTACAGACCGAGGTCATCCCGGCGACGCCCTGAGCCCTGCTAGAGGGCGAGGGAGGCCGGGTTTTCGAGCAGCGACTGGATCTCCTTGACGAAGCGCGCGCCTTCTGCGCCATCGGTGACGCGGTGGTCGGCGCTGAGCGCTATCTTCATGACCTGGCGGACAACCACCTCCCCATCGACAACGACGGGCTGGGGCATGATGGATCCGACACCGAGGATGGCGGATTGCGGCGGGTTGATGATGCCGATGAGGGTCTCGACACCGAAAGCACCGAGGTTGGTGATCGTGAAGGTGCTCGCCGAATACTCCTCCGCTGTGAGGTTTCCGGAGCGGGCACGGTTGGCGACGTCCCGTGCTTCGCGGGCGATGGCGCCGAGAGACTTGGACCCGACATCGATGATCGCGGGGGCGATGAGACCGTCGTCGAGGGCGACGCCAATGGCGAGGTTGATCTGGCGGTAGACACGAATGCCGTCGTCCGTGAATTCGGCATTGAACCGCGGGTGGCGGCCCAGTGCGATGGCACAGGCCTTCACGACGAGGTCGTTGAAGCTAACTCGCTGGTCTTCCGCCGCCTGGCTGTTGACCTGGGCACGGAAGGCGGATGCGGCGGTCATATCAATATCGAGGGTGATGTAGTAGTGGGGCTGTTGCTGCTTGGACTGGGACATGCGGCGTGCAATGGCCTGACGCATGCGCGTGAACGGCACCAACTCGAACGGCGCGGCGGCGGGGCCGGTTGAGGGGGCCGGTTGCGGCGCCGGCACGGCCGCTGGAGCTCGCTCCGGGGCCGGGGCCTGTGACGCAATCGCAGCTTCCACGTCGCGGCGAAGGACGCGGCCATCGGGGCCGGTGCCGGTGATGGCGGACGGTTCGATGCCAGCATCGGCAGCAATCCGGCGGGCAACGGGCGAAATGCGGACACGGCTGCCTTCGATGGGCGCAGCAGCCCGCCGCGGAGACTGCGGCATGGCGGCGGCAGGGCTTGTTTCTGAGTGACGATCGGCAACGGGAGGGAGGGGCTTTCGCTCGGGGTCCTCGCCGATGGCTTCTCCGGCATCTCCGAGAATGGCGATAACCTGGCCGACGGGGACGGTTTCGCCTTCGGGAACGACATGCTTGCGCAGGATGCCTGCTTCGAAGGCTTCGAGCTCGACGGTAGCCTTGTCGGTCTCAATTTCGGCGATGATCTCGCCACGGTTGACCTGGTCGCCGACCTGTTTGAGCCAGCGAACGAGGGTGCCTTCGGTCATGTCGGCCCCCATCTGGGGCATGATGACGTCAATAGCCACGGGCGCCTCCTTAGAGCATCGCGAGGACGGCTTCGACGACGTCCTCTTCGGATGGGAGCGCCGCGAACTCGAGATTGCGGTTGTAGGGCAAGGGTACATCTTTCCCACAAACGCGGGCGACAGGAGCGTCAAGCCAGTCGAAGGCCTGTTCCATTAGCTGGGCACTGATTTCCCCGGCGAAGCCGCCAAATTGCCAGTCGTCTTCGACAACAACGGCGCGGTTGGTCTTTTTGACCGATGCGATGACGGTGTCGATATCGAGCGGGCGCAGGCAGCGCAGGTCGATGACTTCGGCGCTAATACCTTCCTGTTCCTCCAGCATGTCGGCGGCGCGGACAGCCTGCCAGGTGCTGCCGCTGTAGCCGACGATGGTGACGTCGGTGCCTTCGCGGAGGACGTTTGCTTTGCCGAATTCGATGAGGTAGTCGGGATCATCGGGGACTTCTCCGCGCATGCCGTAGAGGGCGGTGTGCTCGATGAAGATCGTGGTGTTCTCGTCACGGAAGGCACGCTTAAGGAGCCCCTTGGCGTCGGCTGGCGTGGAAGGGCAAACGACACGAAGGCCCGGGAAGTGGGCGTAGAGGCCTTCGAGGCTGTGGCTGTGGGTGGCGCCGAGCTGACTGCCGCCGCCGCTGGCCATGCGGATGACGAGGGGGACGTTGATCTGGCCGTTGGACATGTAGTGGAGCTTGGCGGCACTGTTCACGATCTGGTCGAGCGCGAGAAAACTGAAGTTGATGGTCATGAGTTCGACCATCGGACGCATGCCTGCCATGGCGGCACCGATACCGGCCCCAACGATGCCAGATTCGGCGATTGGCGTGTCGATAACGCGATCACGGCCGAACTCATCGAGGAGGCCGCGGGTGACGGCGTAGCTGCCGCCATAAGCGCCGATATCCTCGCCCATGAGGAAGACGCGGTCGTCGCGGATGAGCTCTTCGCGGAGGGCTTCGCGCAGTGCATCCCGGTAGCGCAACTCAGGCACGAACGGACTCCTTAACCACGTGATCGAAGAGTGTGTCGAGGCCGGGTTCGGGGCTGGCATCGGCAAAGGCGACGACCTCATCCATCTCCTCGTCGACGCGCTGTTGGAGTGCGGCGAAGGAGTCATCGTCGATGAGGCCGAGTTCCTGCATGTGCGTGCGGAGGCGCGCGATGCAGTCGCGGCGACGGGCGTCTTCGACCTCGTCTTTGAGGCGGTAGAGTTCCGGGTCAGCCATGGAATGGCCGCGGTAGCGGTAGGTCATGGCCTCAATGAAGTACGGCCCCTGCCCGGAGCGGCAGTGTTCAACGGCCTTCTGGGTCTCGCGATAGACGTCAAGGACGTCCATGCCGTCGATCTTGACGGCGGGCATGTTGTATGCGGCAGCGAGGGTGGTGATTTCCGTCGAGAGCGATTCGGAAATAGGGACGCCCATGCCGTAGAGGTTGTTCTCGCAGAAGAAAATAACGGGCGTCTTCCAGAGGGCGGCTAGATTGAGCGCCTCGTGGAATTCGCCTTCGGCGACGCTGCCGTCGCCGAACACGCAAAAGGCGAGCGAGTTGTCTTTCTTCATGTTCGCAGCCATACCGAGGCCAACAGCGAGCGGCAGGTGGGCAGCAACGATCGCATAGCCTCCGAGGAAGCCCTTGGAGGTGTCGTAGAGGTGCATGGAGCCACCACGGCCGGAGGAGAGACCATCGACTCGCCCAAAGAGCTCGGCCATGATGCGGTTCGGGTCGACTCCGCGGGCGATAGCGTGGCCATGGTCGCGGTAGTGGGTGACGATCTTGTCCTGTTCGCCAAGAGTGGCAAAGGAGCCCACGGCACAGGCTTCCTGGCCAGTGTAGAGGTGGAGGAAGCCGCGGATTTTGCCGCGTGTGTACATTTCGCCGCACTTTTCTTCGAAGCGGCGTATGAAGAGCATTTGATGGAGGAACGAGTGCAGCTGGTCAGCGGTGAGGCCATCTTCGACGGGCCGGGCGACCGTTTGTGAGGTTGGCAATTGCTACTCCTTCGGCGTTGTGCGGGAGACAAGCTATAGCGTGAGCCTAGACTACCATAGTCTTAGCAGCTAGTTGGTTACGGAGCGGTTGACATCCGTCTCACCGGGGGGCAGGGCGGGGCGACGAATTACGTAGAGGGTGTGGGTCCGGAGAAGGGGCAGCACAGTCAGCGGCCCGTAGAGCCACGGCGCCCAACGCCCAACGTGCCGGGCAATGGGCGGAGCGAGGGTGCAGGTGTGGGCGCGAACCGGACAGGACGGGAACCAGCGGCGGATGTCGTCTGCGTCGATGGGATGGACGGCAGGGTTTCGCGGGTTTCGCCGGCGCATGTCGTGTACGAGGATGAGCCCGCCTGGGCGAGTAATGCGGAAGAGCTCGCTGGCGATACGAGCAGAAATCTGTTCGCCGGGGACGCTGCTGAACAGCGTGAAGGCGAGTGAAAGGTCGAATGCGGCGCTCGATTCGGGGATTGAGTCGGCGCTGCCGTGATGGATGCGCATGCCCGGGCTGTGTGCGCGCGCGTAGCTAACGGCATCCGGATCAAGGTCTATGCCGGCCTGGCATTCAGGTTCGGCACCCCACTGGACCATGAGGCGGAGGTGGTAGCCAGTGGAACAGCCGGCCTCAAATGTCTTGAGCCCGGCAAGCGAGCGGATGTTGTTTCGCCGAAAGATGGCCGAGAGCAGCCTCTCCCTTTCCTGCACCATAAGGAGGTTCCCCATCTGCAGGATCGAATGCTGTTCCACCACGCCATTTTAGGGAGGCATTGGGCTTCCAGCGCCCCGCGCGCGGGTATGATTCGGACAATGGCCATCGAACAGGACTATATCGACACACACCCCGGGTCGGCACGCCTCGCAGCGCGGGCCGGTGCGGTCCTCCCCAACGGCGTCACGCACGACAGCCGGTACCTGCGTCCGTTCCAGATCGCGGTTGAGCGGGCGGCTGGTTCACACAAGTGGGATGTTGATGGAAACGATTATGTGGACTACGTCATGGGCCATGGATCGTTGTTGCTCGGGCATAACCACCCGGCGGTGATCGAGGCGGCCTCGGCGCAGCTGGCGCGAGGCACACATTTTGGGGCGAGCCATGAGATGGAGGTGCGGTGGGCGGAGGAGGTCGTGAGGCTGGTGCCTTCGGCCGAAATGGTCCGGTTCACGAGTTCGGGAACGGAAGCGACACTGATGGCGCTCCGGCTCGCACGGACGTTTACGGGAAAGCCGGGGCTGTTGAAATTCACGCGGCATTTCCACGGATGGCACGACTACGTGATCTCCGGGTCGTCGTATGCAGGTGGGGCGGTCCCGCCGGGCGTGCCGGACGCCACACTCGGCAGCGTCGCGGTTGTGCCGCCGACGATGGACGCGGTGCGCGCGACGTTCGACACGAGGGACGACATCGGCTGCATCATCCTTGAGCCGGCTGGGGCGAGCAGCGGTACGGTACCGATTCCGGCGAATTTCCTGCAGGACCTCCGGGCATTCACGAGGGAGCGCGGCGTCGTCCTGATCATGGACGAGGTAGTGACGGGCTTCCGCTGGTCGCCCGGCGGGGTCCAGGGGGTCGAGGGCGTGACGCCGGACCTGACGACGCTAGCCAAGATCCTGGCGGGTGGGTTCCCGGGCGGCGCGGTGGCAGGACGCAAGGAGATCATGGACCACCTGGCGTTCGCGGCGGACGGCGGCAGCCGGGCGAAAGTGGGGCATCCGGGAACATTCAACGCCAATCCGCTTTCGGCAGCGGCTGGAGTGGCATGCCTGGGGGTGGTGACGAACCCGGACGTGCAGTCGCAAGCGGCAGTGACAGCAACGCAGCTAAGAGCGGGAATGAACAGTGTGCTTTGCGGGATGGGCATCCCCGGCGTTGTATACGGGCAGGCGAGTGACCTGCACGTGATCGTGGGCACGGGAACTGTGCCGGAGGCGGCTGACTACCACCCTCGATCGCTGTCGCTGGATGTGCTGGAAAAGGGGAACGACAGCAACACGTTGCGGATGCTGCAGTTGGCGATGCTGAGCCGGGGCGTGCACCTGTTCGGGGCATCGGGGTTTGTTTCGGCGGTGCATACGGAAGCGGACATCGCGCACACGCTGGAGGCGTGGGAGGCGTCGCTGGTGGCAATGAGGAGCGAAGGAGTGTTGGCAGGGTAGCAGGCGGAGTGCCGGGAGTTAGCCGGGCACCCTCACCCTGCCCTCTCCCGCTGTCGCGGGCGAGGGTTCCTGGGGGTCGCGGGTTTGGCCAGGGCTGGTTCGGGGGCCTGCAGCCAAGGGTAAGCCGGGCATTTCCCGGGCTGTGGCACCCTCACCCTGCCCTCTCCCGCTGTCGCGGGCGAGGGTTCCTGGGGGTCGCGGGTTTGGCGTGGGCTGGTGCGGGGGCCTGCGGCCAGGGGTGCCCGCCGCGTTTCCCGGGCTGTGGCACCCTCACCCTGCCCTCTCCCGCCGTCGCGGGCGAGGGTTCCTGGGGGTCGCGGGTTTGGCGTGCGGGTTTGGTTAAAGGGCTGTGAGCCCATGGTGAGTGGCTGCGGGAGAAAGATCCTCAGGCTGGCGCAGTGTAGGTGCCGGACTTGCCGCCGGACTTTGCGAGGAGGCGCACGCTTTCGATGCGCATCGCGCGGTCGACGGCTTTGCACATGTCGTAGACGGTGAGGGCGGCGACGGAGACGGCGGTGAGCGCTTCCATTTCGACACCGGTCTTGCCGGTCGTTTTCACAGTAGCTGTGATGTGCAGGGTGGTTTCGGTAGTTGAAGCAAGATCTACCGTGACGCCGGTGATGGGGAGCGGGTGGCACATGGGGATGAGCGTGCTGGTCTGTTTGGCTGCCATAATCCCAGCGACGCGGGCAACAGCGATGACGTCGCCCTTTGGGATGCCGCCCTGCTGGATAAGTGCGAGCGTGGCCGCTTCCATGTGGACATAGCCCTCGGCCGTGGCTTCGCGGGTGGTGTCGGCCTTGGCGGAGACATCGACCATGCGAGCGGCGCCGTGTTCGTCCAGATGGGAGAGGGGTGATGACTCAGCCATTGTGTTTCCGCCACATGAGGGTTTCGTAGCCAAAGACGAGGAGGTAGGCGACACCGCCCACGGCGAGGCCGCCGGGCACGCCAAGCCAGGGCGAGACCCACGTATCTGCGGCGATGATGCCGATGCCCGTCCCGGCCAGGAACGAGAAGAAGGCCGAGCGTTTGCGCTCGGTTTCGAACTGCTGGCGCAGGGGCGAGGTGGGGCGTGCCACGGCCACCAGTGTACGTTCAGTGCAGCGGTGGGGAAGGCTGCCGCCTTCGCGGACACGACCCTATGATCGTGAGATGGACCTCTCCCGACTGCCGCTCGATGAAATTGCCGCGAAAACTGGCACGCCGTTCTTTCTCTACGACGGGACCGAACTCGACCTGCGGATGGCAGAGATAGCGCGGCTGACGGCGGGCACGGGACTCCAGGCGCGGTATGCGTTGAAGGCGAACCCGGCTGCGAAAGTGCTGGAGAGGGCTCGCGCGGCGGGCCTCTGGATCGATGCGGTGAGCGGAAACGAGGTATTGCGGGCGAAGCGAGCGGGGTTCGCGATGGGCCACGAGCCGCCGGTGGTGATGCTGACGTGTGACGTGTTCCGCGATAACGGCCGGGATGTCGTGGTTGAGGAAGGGGTGCTGCCCAACATTGGCTCGCCGGGGCAGATCCGGGACCTGGCCGAGGCCGGGTATCGGGGGCCGATCGCGCTGAGGGTGAACCCGGGGTTCGGTCACGGGCACGTGCAGGCCTGCGACACGGGGGGACCGTCTTCGAAGCACGGGATATGGCACGAGGACCTGGCGCCGGTGATCGGTGCGGCGGGCGACGCAGGGCTGGAGATCGTGGGGCTGCATGCGCACGTGGGCACAGGCCCGCAAATTGGCGAATTCGAAGCCAACATGCGGCAGTTGGGGGACGTGTTCGGGGCGTTGCTGCCACAGTTCCCGAGGGTCCAGGGAGTCAACTTCGGCGGAGGCATCCCGCATCCGTACCGCCCGGGGGCTCCGCGGATCGACCTTGGGCCGTACGCGGGGTTCCTGGGGGATGCTCAGCGGATGCTATCGGAGACGGCCGGCCGGCAGATCCGGGTGGAGGTCGAACCGGGGCGCTATCCGGTGGCGGGCATGGCCCTGCTCGTGGCGCGAGTGACGGATGTGAAGACCACGCGGTCGAACAGCAAGGGCCCGGGGCACACATTCGTGATGGTGGATGCGGGATTCAATGACCTCATCCGGCCGGCGATGTACGGGTCGTATCACCACATTTCGATCGTGGGGAAGGGGGCGGGGCGAGAGCCGGAGCCGTTGGTGGTGGCGGGGCCGCTGTGCGAGAGCGGCGACGTGTTCACGCGCGATGACCAAGAGTTGCTGGACCCGAGACCGTTGCCGCGACCGGAGCCGGGCGATCTGCTGGTGCTGCACGATGCGGGCGCGTATGGGGCCGCGATGGGATCGAACTACGTCTCGCTGGGGCGGGCCGCGCAGGTGTTCTGGGAGAACGGGCAGGCGACGCTGATTTCGCGGCCGGAGACGTTCGAGGACATCGTCCGGTTGGAATGCGAAGAGCGGCTGTAGGGTACTAGCCCTCGTCCGGCACCTGGATTGGCATGGTGAGAGGGGCTCCTTCGCGGTCGAAGCCCCAGGCGCGCCAGTGGATGGCCTGGGCGGCGAGGCCGGTGGGATCGAAGCGGTATACCGGAACGCGGGCGGGATCGGTGGGGACCGCAAGGCTTCCAGCTGATTCAACGACGGCAAGGGCGGCCGACGCCGCGCGGCAGATTTCATCGACGTTTATGCCGAGTGTTCTTTCGGACCGGTAGGGTTCAAGGTAACTGGCACCGGTGCCGAGGAGGCGGCGGGCACCGCGGTCGTTACCCCGGGTGATGTGGACAAATGCGGCGGCTATCTGGATGAGGCCTTTATAGAGGTCGCGAACGTCGCCTTCTTCTTCCTGCCAGATCTCTTCGAGGGTCTCGTGGCATTCGTAATACCTGCGGCTGTTGAACTCGCGGCAGGCCTGGGCAAGGTTCGCTGGGACGGTGATGTGCTTCGTCACCCAGCCACGGCGTGGGCGTTCGGTGGGTTGGGGCTGGCTCACGCATTCAGCCTAGCAGAGCAGCGGGAGGCGAAAGCGAGCGTGCGCGAAGTGATGGGAGCAGACAGAATGTGCGACGAGGAGACACGGCACCATGGCAGATTCAACGAACCCGAACGACCCGCCGATGCATCACGACATCGTGGGGCGGTTTGCACCGGTGCATGTCTGGCTGGCGGGATTCCTTGGCGTGGGGGCGACGGTGGCGGGGATTGTGCTGGGATTGGTGCTCATAAACGACTGAGCGTCGGCAGGAAAAGCACAAGGGGTCATTTCTCATAGACTTCACGTAAGGTCCGGCCGCTAAGTCATTGCGGCGGGTATCATCCGGAGATGGAGCAGGACACCATTGCTCATGCCGGAGAACGTGTGCTGCTGCGTGCGACGAAGTACGACGGGGCGGCCCACTGGATTCAGCCGTTCCGCGTCGTTTCAGACGATGGCACGCTCCTGGTGACGGAATACCGGGCGCGAACACCGATCTATACGAGCCGCGGGGAGTTTCGCTCGCCATACAACAGCCGGGTCTATTTCTGGCGCGACCGCTGGTACAACGTGTTCCGGTTGTGGAAGCCGGGATGTTCGGTGGCGCTCTGGTACTGCAACGTGACAACGCCACCGACGTTCGACGGGAATCAGATCAACTACGTCGACCTCGACCTGGACGTTGCGGTGCGGCCCGACGGCTGCATCGAGCTGCTGGACGCGGACGAGTTCGCGGCGCACCGGCGTCGGTACGGATACCCGGCAGACGTGATAGGCAGCGCGGAGCGGGCGGCAGGCGAGGTGGCGGAACTTGCGCGGGTTCAGGGGTTCCCGTTCAGCGAGGGATAGGGTTCAGGCGTCGCGACGGGCGGCGATAAGGAGAAACATCGGCCGGTCACGTTCCCTGGCCCAGTCCGGATTGTGCTGGATTTGGGTTTCACCTGGACCCCATTCGTCGATGGCGAGCAGCGTGAATCCCGCTTCGCGCAGCAGCCGGACGTAGGTCCCGATGGTGCGGTGCTGTTTGACGACGCCATCGGCCAGCCAATTCGTAGTCCGGACGCCCTCCTGCAGGTAGCGATCGAGCGGCCAGACTTCGCGGCCGTCGACTATTGCCCATCCAGGCGCACGCGGGGCCGTATATATCGGGTGCTCGACAGAGAACACGAAGCTCGCGCCGGGCGTCAGCCAGGCAGCAGCGCGCCGGAAGAGGCCCTGCAGGTCCTCGACGTAGTGGAACGCCAGGGAGCTGTAGACGAGGTCTACGGAAGCGTCGCGAAGGCCGAAGGATTCGAGGTCGGCCTGTACGTACGTGATCCCCGGTTCGGGGGTCATGTCCCGGGCGCGGTCCAGCATTCGGGCGGACAGGTCGACACCGGTGACTTCAGTGGCGCCGGATGCCAACGCCCAGCGGCAGAACCAGCCGTAGCCGCAGCCGAGGTCGAGCACGCGCAGTCCGTTGAGGGCCGGCAGCAAGGCACGGAGGGATGGCCACTCGGGAGCGGCATCGAGGCCGCCTTTGGAACGCGGGAGGCGGCTGTATGCCTGGAAGAAGGCTGGATCGTCGTAGATGTTCTGAGCCATCGGAGAAGGAAGGAGACCATTCGGCCCGCCTTGCTTCAATGATGCCGGGATTACGGCTAGAGTTGGCGGTCTATGGTTGAGATTCGCGATATCCGTACGCATCTTTCGAACCTGGTGGCCGAGGCGGTGGAGGAAGCCGTGCGTACGGGTGATCTGCCGGACGTGGCCATCCCGGGGCCAGGGATTGAGCGGCCCAAGGACGTTTCGAACGGGGACTACGCGAGCACGCTCCCGCTACGGCTGGCTCGGGCGGCGCTGATGCCGCCGCTGGATGTAGCGCGGGCAATCGTGAAGCACCTGCCGGCGGACGGGACATTGGACCCGGTGGAGATCGCACCACCAGGGTTCTTAAACTTCCGGCTCGCGGCTTCGTACCTGCAGGCACAGGTAGACGCGGTGGTGAGCCGCGGCGGGTCGTATGCGGACCTGACGCTTGGCACGGGGAAGAAAGCGCAGGTGGAGTTTGTATCGGCGAACCCGACGGGCCCGCTGCATGTCGGCAATGGGCGCGGCGCGGCGATCGGGGATTCGCTGGCTTCGGCGCTGGCTGCTGCCGGGTATGAGGTGGAGCGGGAGTATTACGTCAATGATGCGGGGACGCAGACGGATACGTTTGGCGACACGCTGTATGCGCGATACCAGCAGATCTTCGGACGCGAGGCGCCTATCCCGGACGATGGTTACCCGGGTGAATACATGGCCGAGCTGGCCGAGGAGATCGCGCGGCTTCATGGCGAGGACTATCTGCGACCCGAAGGCGAGGCCGCGCCGGCCGACATGAGTGCGCTGGGCATCGAGCTGATGGTCAAGAAAATCGGCGAGACAGCGGAGCGTTTCGGCGTCCACTACGACGAGTGGTTCAGTGAGCGGTCGCTGTATGAAGGTGAGAAGCCGTACGAGACGGCAATGGGCATCCTTCGGGCAAACGGGCAGCTGGCGGAGAGGGAAGGCGCTCTCTGGTTCTCATCGAGCGAACTGGGTGAGGCGAAGGACAACGTCGTCGTGCGTTCAGATGGGCGGCCGACATACTACGCGAGCGATATCGCCTACCACTACGACAAGTTTGTGCGGCGCGGGTTCGGGCTCGTGATCGACGTCTGGGGGGCGGACCATCACGGCCACGTCTCACGCGTGAAGACGGCGACACGGGCGGTTGGCGGCGATGCGGACAACCTGCACATCCTGCTGTACCAGCTGGTGACGCTGAAGCGCGGCGGCGAAATCGTGCGGCTTTCGAAGCGCAGCGGCGATTTCATCACGCTGGATGAATTAATCGATGAGGTGGGGAAGGACGCGGCACGGATGTTCTTCCTGTTGCGGAGCCCGGGATCGCAGATGGAATTCGACATCGACCTGGCCGTGAAGCAGTCGAGCGAGAATCCGGTGTTCTACGTGCAGTACGCGCACGCCCGGCTGGCGAGCATCCTGCAACGAGCGTCAGAGCAGGGAGTGACGCCCGAGGGCGGCGATGTAGGGCGGCTGACAGCACCACACGAACTGGCGTTAATCCGGGAGATGTTGCGTCTGCCGGAAGCGATCGAGCAGGTCGCGACGACATTCGAGCCACAGCATCTGCCGCACTACGCGATGACGCTCGCAACGGCCTTTCATGTTTTCAACGACGCGTTCAAACAGGCCGGGGACTCGTCGATGAAGGTGATTACGGAAGATGCGGAGCTGACGCGGGCACGGCTCCGACTTGTACAGGCGGCGAAGATCGCGCTGGCACGGGTGCTTGAGCTTATGGGGGTGGACGCTCCGGAGCGGATGTAGGACCGGAAGATATTCTATTGACGTGTCCTATTCGGCCCATCGATTATACCCAATATCACGTGGTGCATCCTGGCGCCAGATGGAGGATGTCGATGATGGCTGAGGAGTTCGCGCTGATAGCGTTTTTCGCCGTGGTCTCAGTCGTAGGTGTCACAAGCCTGTTCCTGGTGACGACAAAGCTGCGTCTGTAGTCTCCTGCATTACGAGTTGGGATCCCGCCTTCGCGTTAACGGGGGCCATTGCTAGGCTACTTGAAGGTGGTAACTGGCAGCCGGGAGCTGCCGTACCCGGAGGATGGCCTGCATGGCAGAGGAATACGCCCTCATCGCGGTAATGGCGAGTGCACTTGTCATCGGGACGCCGATTCTGATCTGGGCAGTGTCGAAGTTAAAGATCTAAGCGGCGCACATGGGAGCGGACGCGGACGGTTAACGCGCCAGCTTCGCTTTTCGTGAGCCCCTAACGTGAGTATCGTGCTGCACGGCTGCCAGCCGATCTGGAAAGCGATCGCCAGGTTCAACATCCGGCGGCACGATGCGTCCGGGCCCAGCCACAGACGGTCACTCACGAGGTAAGCCACTCATGCGAGAGAACAGCGCGAAGGCGAAGTGGAGGGCCGGCGAAGTCACGCACGGTGCGTGGTTGTCGGTACCGAGCAGCTTTTCAGCGGAGATCATGGCGCACCAGGGGTTCGACTGGATAACAGTCGACATGCAGCACGGGTTGCTTGACTACCAGGTGGCCGTGCAGATGCTGCAGGCGATCAGCCAAACGGCCACGGTGCCATTCGTACGAGTGCCATGGAACGAGCCGGGGATTATCGGAAAGATGCTGGATGCAGGCGCGTATGGCGTGATCATCCCGATGGTGAACAGCCCGGAAGAAGCGCAGGCGGCGGTGGCGGCATGCCGCTACTTTCCCGACGGGGCCCGGAGTTTCGGGCCAGCGCGGGCGAGCTATTACGGCGGGGCCGATTACTTTGGCGGCGCGAACCGCGAGATCGCAGTGATCCCGATGGTCGAAACAAAGCAGGCCGTGGCGCGGCTGGACGAGATCCTCTCGGTGCCGGGAATCGACGCGGTGTACGTCGGGCCGGCGGACCTCAGCATCACCCTCGGGCTGCCGCCGGGCATGGACAACGGCGGAGCGTTCGAGGAAGCGCGCAAAGCTATCGCCGCGGCCTGTAAGCGGCACGGGGTGACGGCCGGTATCCACGCGAGTGCTGCGCTCGCCGCAAAGCATGCCGCGGCTGGCTACCAGATGATCACGATCAGCAGCGATTCGGGATCAATCGCCGCGGGAGCGGCGCGGGATTTGAAGACGGCGCGGGACCAGGCGCCCCAGGGGCAACCCGTCTATCAGTAAGACAAAGCGCGCAGGAAAGCCGAAGCGCGGCGCCCGGGCGAATGCGGCGGCGGCGAGTACGGCGACACGTGTTCCGCCCGGAAGCGCGGTGCGGGGCTTTTTGCGGCTCGTCCACCCGTTTCCTTCGCTGCTGGTGACAGCGACGACGGTGGCGATGGCCTTCGTGGCCGACCGGAGCCCCGACACGGGCGTGTTGCTACAGCTGGGGCTGGGGATGCTGCTCTACCAGTTCACGATCGGGGCCGCGAACGACATCATGGATGTCGCAGAGGATGCGTCCATCAAGCCGTGGAAACCGCTCGTACGTGGCGACCTGACGATGGAACAGGCGACGCGATTTACGGTGGTGCTTGCACTGCTGGGACTGGCTCTCACGTACTCGTTGCCGCTCGTGCCGTGGCTGATCGGCGTGGGAGGGCTGCTGTGCGGTCTGTCGTACGACTTCTGGTTGAAGCGGACGCGACTGAGCTGGCTGCCGCTGTCGGTGGCGCTCCCACTCGTGCCGGCGTGGGTGTTCACGTCGCTCGGGGCATGGGATTCGGTGCTGTGGTGGTTGTTCCCGGCAGGAATTCTTGCGGGGATCGCGGTGCACCTGGCGAACGAACTTCCGGACGCAGAAGCAGGAGCGCAGCACGGTGGCGCTGTCCAGAGGATGGGGGTGCGCCGGGCCTACGGCGCTGCAATGACAGCACTCGGGGCGAGTGTCTCCGTCTGCGTGATAGCGCTGGCGTTCACGGCACCGTTCCAGGCGGGGGTCGCGGCGATCGTGGGGGCAGCCGCCTTCATCAGCGCACCACGGGCGACGAAAGTCCTTGGCCGCAATGGGCTGTTCGGCGTCGTCACGATGACGACGGCGATGCTGGGCGTCGTCTTCGTGTCGGCTGCAAGCTGAGGCCGTGGCCCGGCTGTCGAGCGGGGTGTTGAGAACACAGGCCGCGATCCCGGCTGAACTCGACAGGTTCAGTGATCACCCATCGTGATGCGTCCGTGTCGAACCCGGCGAATATCAGTGCTGTCGCGGCACCCTGCTAGTGAACGTTTGACGGCAGCTTGCGATGGTCCCAGGAGTAGGTGCTTTCGGGGACGATGCGGATAATGACGCGCTTCGGCGAGAGGCGGCCGCCACCGGAGCCGCCACCGTAGCGGGGGCCCATTCCTTTTGACAGTTGGGCTTCCAGTGCTTCGCGACCGGGGTGAGCGGCATCGATGATCTCGGCCTTGCCTTTCATCGCGAGTCCGCGGAGCTCGTTGTAGGCGGTCCCGAGCTCAACCATCGCGGTGACACGTGGGTCGCGCTGGAGATTGACCACTTTCTGGCTGGCACCGTAGGTGGAAAAGCAAATGGCACCATCGATCACCGCGTACCACATGGCCACCACGTGGGGAAAGCCATCGGGGCCGTTGGATGCGATCTGGATCGTCCTGCCTTCATCGAGCAGGACGGCTTGCTCATCAGGCGTGAGTTCGATCTGCGAGCGTCGCTTGGGCATGGGATACCTCCGGAACAGGAATTGTAACGTGACAGGAGCGCCGAACTAATCGTCGCCGGAACCGAGCCGGGCTTCGATGCGGCGAAGGCGGCGGTCGATGGTGCGGAGAGCGCGGCGCATGAGTGCCATGGTCAAGAACACATCGAGCCAGAGCAGGAGGAGGCCGACCGAGAGGAAGACGGCACGGATGATCTCCTGATTGACGACGACGCCGACGACGACGAAGGCGACGCCTATCGCGGAGATGATGGACGGAAGGACGATTAACATGTCCGGTTTGCCCCGACCCGCCAGGGGGTCGCGTTTCGATTATGCACGTGCTGCGCGTGCCTGCACGATCGAGACAAGTTCGCGCTGAACAGCGGGCGCCCCGGCGACCGAGTGCCGGGTGTGGAGATTGGCCGGTGACCCATCCATCGCCGAGATAAGGCCACCTGCCTCCGTAACGAGGATAAGTCCGGCGGCGATATCCCAGGGGCAAAGGTCGGCGTGAGAGTAGGCGTCCCAAAGACCGGCAGCAACATAGGCAAAGCCGAGCGTGGCGGAACCGGTAATTCGGACGGACTGGACGTTGGGCCAGATGGAAGCGGCAAGTGCGAGCTGGGCAGTACCAGCATCGGAATCGTAGCCAAGGTCGAACGAGAGGACGGAGTCGCGAATGGATTGGCGTGAGGAGACGCTCGTTGGTTCGCCGTTAAACGTGCATCCCTGCCCTTGAACGGCGAGCACTTCCCAGCCGAGGAGGGGGTGGACGGTGAGCCCGAGGACCGCTTTGCCTGCAAAGCAGAGCGCGATGCTAAATCCGAAGTGAGGGATACCCTGGGAGAAGTTCTTGGTGCCGTCGATCGGGTCGCAAACCCACATCCAGTCATCGGACCAGGAGCCGGAGGCCTCTTCTTCGGAGAGGACGACGTGGGACGGGAATTCCTCGCGGAGAATGGCCGTGACAAGCCGTTCGACTGCCACATCGGCCTCCGTAACGACGTTCTTGTCGCCCTTGGCGGTAACGGTGACCCTGCGAAACGAGGCACGGATCTGTTCGACCGCACGTTCGGCGCAGGCACGGGCAATGGTGACGGCGTCGCGGCCGGATGAGCCAACGGGAAGTTCCATCCCCGCAAGATGGCAGGGAGTGCGTGATCGTGCCAGCGGCCCAGGCGCATAGACTGGCGGCGATGACGGCATTCGCAGGCCTCGACCTCGCATGGACGACGACTCACCCTTCGGGCGTTTGTGTGCTTGAGACGATCGGAGGAACGGCGCGTCTGGTCGAGATTGCTTCGCAGATCACGCCTGTGGAAGTGCTGGCGGCAGACATGCGGGACCTCGGACCAGATTCGATCGTGGCTGTGGACGCACCGCTGATACGGCGTGACGGCTGCATGGCGGAACGGGAGCTGGGGCGCGTGTTCGGGAGGTTTCACGCATCGGCATACATGGCGAGCATGGCGTTTCTGGAGAGCCGGAAGCCGCCGCTAGATGCGGGGCCGCGGCTCGGGGACGCGCTGAGTGGGGTGGGCTTCACGCTGGACCCGCTACTGGTGCTAGCCGGCGGGGGCGGGCGGCGGGCGTTCGAGATGTACCCGCACGCGTTCCATGTGGCGGCGTTTGGGCTGGACGAACGCATCCTCTATAAGAAGGGCCGCCGAGCGACGCGGCTGGCCGGGATGGCACGGTACCAGGCGCTCCTCGGAGCGTTGCTGGACGATTGGGCGCCGGAGGTAGCGGCTGACGCGAGGGTGCGGGAACTGCTGGCGCCGGATGCGCTGAAAGCGAAAGGGAAGGCGCTGAAAGCAGTCGAGGATCAGCTCGACGCGATTAGCTGCGCGGTCGCGGCGTTGATGGCGGGGAGGGACGGAATCTGCCGGGGCGAAGTATTTGGGGACCCGGCGACAGGTTCAATCGCCGTGCCGGGTATGCGGCGGGACTCTCGATTCATAGCCCCAACTGCTAGCTGCTGATAGGATTGCCACGGTTCGTACGGCGTTGAGAACGATCCCGGCACGCACGAGTGGCCGGGTTTTCTGCGCGAAGACCAGATGAAGCATTCAAGGACGGAGAGCCAAGATGGCCGAGCAACTGACCGCTGAACAGAAGCTCAAGCAGCTGGAGGAGCTAAAGGCGCAAGTGGCCCTGGGCGGTGGGCAGAAGCGCGTTGATGCCCAACACGCACGCGGAAAGCTGACGGCCCGTGAGCGGATCGAGCTACTGCTGGATCCAGGCACATTCGACGAGATCGATGCGTTGCTGCGCCCGCGGGGGAGCGACATCCCCGGCGAGTCGGTGGTGACGGGCTGGGGGAAGGTCGATGGGAGGCCAATCTATGTCTTCTCCTACGACTTCACGGTTGTGGGCGGCTCCCTGAGCGAGACAGCCAGCGAGAAGATCGTAAAGGTGATGGACCTGGCAATGATGACCGGCGCGCCGGTGATCGGGATCCAGGACACCGGTGGCGCACGCATCCAGGACGGGCCGGTGAGTCTCAAGGGCTTCGGTGAGATCTTCGCGCGGAACACACTTGCAAGCGGCGTGGTACCTCAGATCACGGTGACCATGGGGCCGGCTGCGGGGGGCGGAGCGTATAGCCCGGCGTTGACCGACTTCACTTTTGCAACCGAGGGTTCGGGACAGATGTATATCACGGGCCCGGACGTAATCCGGGCCGTGACGGGCGAGGAGATCTCGCACGAAGAACTGGGCGGCGCACATTCGCTTGCCTCCCGCTCCGGGGTCGCGCACTTCGCGATCGCGGGCGAAGAAGAAACGCTGATGGAAGTACGGCGGCTTCTTTCGTTCCTGCCATCGAACAATGCGGAAGATCCGCCAATCATCCAGACAGGCGATGACCCGCGACGGGCCGACGACGATCTGCTCGATATCGTGCCGGCGGAATCAAACCGGCCGTACGACATCCGGGACGTGATCACGCGGATCGTGGACGATGGCGACTTCATGGAAGTCCACGAACTGTTCGCCGCCAACATGGTGGTGGGATTCGCGCGGATGGGCGGCAGGCCGGTGGGATTCGTCGCGAACCAGCCGAACGTGCTGGCTGGATCGATCGATATCAACGCGAGCCGCAAGGCAGCCAGATTCGTGCGGTTCTGCGACTGCTTCAACATCCCGATCCTGACGCTCGTCGACACCTCGGGATTCCTGCCGGGGACGACACAGGAGTATGGCGGGATCATCCTGCACGGGGCCAAGCTGCTGTTTGCGTACAGCGAGGCAACGGTGCCGAAGATCTCGATCATCCTGCGAAAGGCGTACGGCGGGGCCTATGTGGTCATGGGATCGAAGAGTCTGCGTGGCGACGTGAACATCGCCTGGCCGACGGCCGAGGTGGCGGTGATGGGCCCGGACGGCGCGGTGAACATCGTGTACCGGGATGAGCTTTCGAAGGCAGCAGACCCGGATGCACGGCGGCGGGAGCTGATCGCGGAGTATTCCGCGCAGTTCGCGAACCCGTACATCATCGCGGGACGTGGCTACATCGACGATGTAATCGACCCGCGGCAGACCCGCGCGAAGGTAATCCGCTCGCTGGAAATGCTACAGAACAAGGCAGACAGGAATCCACCGAAGAAGCACGGGAACATCCCGCTCTAGTGGTGGAACCGGCCCATAAGGGTGACCCTTATGTCGCGGAGCCCGACGGGCGGCCGCGGGCGACGGTCGCGGTGTTGCACGCGTGGTGGGGTGTGACTCCGGTCATCAGGCGGGTGTGCGACGACCTCGCGGGGCTCGGGTATGTTGCCGTGGCTCCGGATTTGTTCGGCGGCGAGATCGCGACGACTGCAGCAGAAGCAATGGTGCTTCGCGGGCGACGGCGATCTCGACCAATGTGGCGAGAGATCGTGGAGTCGATTGGCACTGCCCAACGACTGCATGGCGCGAAGGCGCTGGGCCAAGTCGGATTCTCGATGGGCGGTCACTGGGCATTGTGGCTGGCGAAGCAGTCTCAGCCGGAGATCCCGCCGATCTCAGCCACGTCTGTGTTCTACGCGGTGCGTGGCGGGGACTACTCCCAGAGCACGACTGCTTTCCAGTTCCACCTGGCTGAGACGGACCCATTCGTCAGCGAGAAGTCTGCAGGCCGGCTGGAGCGGGACCTGGTGGCCGGGGGCCGCCAAGCGGAGTTCTTCCGGTATTCGGGGACCGGTCACTGGTTTTTCGAGTGGGACCGACCGGAGGCGTATGTGAGCGATGCAGCCGCGTTGGCGTGGAGCCGTACGGTGAGCTTCCTGGATCGGCACCTTCCGGGCCGATAAAAGCCCGGCGATCTATTGCGCTGGCGGCTCTACGGCCAGCCCTTCCACGAATTCGAGCCCGGGGATCTTGTTAAGTTCCGCGGGCGGGATGATGACTTTGGAACTGCGGTTGCCGCCCCCGACGATCACGCGGTCGCGGCCAAGCACGCGGCTGTCAACCCAGATGGGCATGTCCAGGGGAAGGCCGAAGATCGTGACTCCGCCGATGAGCATGCCGGTAAGCCCTACGGTGTCGCCGGCGGAAGCGAAGGAGGCTTTGCGGGCGCCGAGTCGCTGGCGGACGGCGCGGTTCACGTCGAGACGGGTGTGGGCGAGTACGAGGCAGGCGGCGTAATCCGGCGGGTTTGCCCTGGATGCGACGAGGATGGTGTTAGCGGAATCCTCGACGGGGATGCCGTAAGCCTGGCAAAAGGCGGCCGTGTCCGCGAGATCGGGATCGCAGGCCATTGGTTCGAACGCGATGCCGTGGGCTTCGAGGGCGGCGAGGACGGCTGGGTGGAGTTCGATTCCGGTCATGGGGAGCAGCGTAGCGGCTCCAGTATCGTTGCGGGATCTGGCGGTTGGTATACTTGGACCATGGGCTTCCGCTTCGGGACGAGGCCGGCATGCCGGTGTATGCAGCGCCGATAGCGGCGCATTTTGCTCGTTGGGCTGTCCCCTTCACGGGGACTGGATTGATACTGACGGACCGCGGTAACACGCGGCCGCTATGAGGTGCGCTATGTCCGTTCGATTGCTCGATACATTGACGGGTACCTTGCAGGAGCTGCCACCTGCGCCGTACGAAGTGAAACTCTACGTGTGCGGGATTACGCCGTATTCATCAAGTCACATCGGCCACGCGGTGCCGATTATCGTGTTCGACGCGCTCGTGAGGTACCTGCGGTATCGCGGGTACGCGGTGCGGCACGTCACGAACTTCACGGACATTGACGACAAGCTGATCGCGGCAGCGGAAGCGCAGAACACGACGGTGAAGGCGCTGGCGGACAAGTTCAGCGACCAGTACCTCGGCAGCCTGAAGCGGCTGAACGCGCGCCCGGCGGACGTGTACCCGCGGGCGACGGAAGAGATCTCGCGGATCGTGGAGATTACGCAGGGGCTGATAGAGCGGGGGTACGCGTACGAATCCGAAGGGGACGTGTATTACAGGGTCCGCAAGAAGGACGACTACGGCAAGCTTTCGCACCGGAAGATCGACGACCTGAAGAGCGGGGCACGCATCGACCCGACGGAGCGGAAGGAAGATCCCCTCGATTTCGCCCTATGGAAGGGCGCCAAGCCGGGCGAACCCTCATGGGATTCGCCTTTTGGGCCGGGAAGGCCGGGCTGGCACATCGAGTGCTCGGCGATGTCGTACGGGCACCTGGGCGAACAGATCGACATCCACGGCGGCGGTGCGGACCTGATTTTCCCCCACCACGAGAACGAAATCGCGCAGACGGAGGGATTCACCGGGAAGGCACCATTCGCAAAGGTGTGGATGCACAACGCGCTGCTGCAGATGGACAGCGACAAGATGTCGAAGTCAACAGGGAACGTGGTCGACCTGGATGCGGTAATCGACCGCTGGGGGGCGGACGCGATCCGGCTTTTCATCCTGAGCAGCCACTACCGTAGCCCGCTGACATATTCCGAAGAGGCGCTGCAAGCGGCAGGGCGCGGAGCTGAACGGATGCGGGCAGCGGCGTTTGCAACGCCTTCGGGGACGATTCCTGGCCCGGATGTCTCGGGACTGCGCGAGCAGTTCGAAGGCCACATGGACGACGACCTTGGCACCGCAGAGGCGATCGCGGTGCTGTTCGACCTTGTGCGGCTGATCAACCGGGAACGGGACGCGGGGCACGACACGCGCGCGATGCAGGAGCTGTTGCGCGAGCTGGCAGGTGTCCTCGGGTTCGGGCTGGAGGCGGCGCATGGAGGTTCGCGCGATGCGGACCCGTTCATTGATTTGCTGGTCCAGGTGCGGACTGAAATGCGGGCGGCGAAACAGTGGGCGTTCAGTGACCAGATCCGGGATGGGTTGAAGGAGCTGGGCGTTGAGCTGAAGGACAGTGCCGAGGGGACCATCTGGATCGTCAGTCCGTAGAGTCGCCTGGTTCAACCGGGATCTCGACGCGCAGGTGGGCACCGTGGCCACGCTCGCTTTCGATGGTGATGACACCACCGACGCGTGTGACACGTTCACGCATGGACTTGAGCCCGAGGTGTCCGGGGAAGTCTCCGCCTGGATCGAAGCCCTGACCATCGTCTCGCAGGTCAAGGATGACAGCTGCATCAGTCGAGCCGAGATAGATATCGACGTGCGTGGCGCGCGCATGTTTGACGACGTTATGGAGAGCTTCCTGGGCGACGCGGTAGAGTGTTTCCTTGATTGGGAGCGGAACGCCGGGCTCGCCTTCGAGTGTGGCATCGACGGCGACGCCATAGCGGGCACGGGTGGAGGCGACTTGCTTTTCGATGGCCGCGAGCAGGCCCTCCTGGGCCAGGGATTCGGGGCGTAGCTCGAAGATGAGGGCGCGCATTTCGGCCAGTCCGGCTTCCGCGAGCGAAAGGACGTAATCGACGGGTTCTTTGGCTTTCTCGGGGTCACGGTCCAGGAGCGTTCTAGCGGTCCGGGAACCGAGTGCGACGCCATAGAGTGCCTGGGAAACGGAATCGTGGAGTTCGCGGGCGAGGCGTTGGCGCTCTTCGATGGCTGCGAGGGACTGAGCCCGCTCGTAGAGGCGGGCATTCTCGACGGCGACTTCGGCGCGGCGGACCAGTGCGGCGAAGAGGCGCTGTTCCTCGGCCGAGAACTGCCTGGGGCGGAAGGAGACGCCACCGACGTAGGCGTAGCCATCATCGTGGGCGCGGAGCGAAAACTGGACGAGGCCACCGACGCGCAGCTGGAGCAGGCTTTCACGTTCTTCGGCGGGGAGACCTTCGCCGGCGATGACGACGTCCACGTTGTCGCGGGCGAGGTATTCGAGGAATCCCTGGCGGCCTGCTCGCACCAGGGCATCGATGACGAGGGCGACGTGTTCTTCGGCGACGGGACGGGCAAGGCGAAGCGTGGGTCTCGGCATGTCCGGGTCCCAGGTGATGAGCACGGCGGTATCGAGGTGGAGCGAGTCGGTAATCGAATGGAGCAAGGCGTCGAATACGTCTTCGAGCACGAGGGAACGGTGGAGGTCTTCGTCGGCGCGATAGAGGGCTGCAAGCTGTTCGGTGCGGGCCCGGGCACTTTCGTACAGGCGGGCGTTCTCGATCGCCAGGGAGGCACGGCGGGCGACGGCTTCAAAGATTCGGCGATCACTGTCGCTAAAGGCGTGAGGTTGGAACTGGTAACCGGCGAGCAAACCGAAGACGTCGTCGCCGACGAGGATGCCGGTTTCGATGATCGAACGAATGCCGACAGCGCGGGTCCGTTCCTGGGAAGCGAGAGGGTTGCCGGTGGTCTCTGCGAGGGCGATGAGTGCCTCTGCGCGGCGGCGGGCGCGGTCTTCGAAACGTGCGCGACCTTCAGCGGTGATATTGGCGACGACGGCGGCCTTTGCCCAGTCCTCTGAGGCGCCGGCAGTAAGAAGGCGGGGCCGGGAGGTATCGGGCTCCCAGAGCTGGAGGGCGGCACCGTCCACGCCGAGAAGATCTACGGCAACTTCCAGGAGCGCATTGAGCACATCGTCGAGGACGAGCGAACGGTGGAGGATCTCGTCGGCACGGTAGAGGGCCGTGATCTCACTGGTGCGGGCCTGGACCTCCTCGAAGAGGCGGGCGTTATCGAGGACGATCGCGGTGCGTTCGGCGAGCGCCTTGAAGAAGGCCATTTCATCGGCCGAGGGGGCCGCGTCGCCTTCGAGAAACAGGACGATGTTGGCGCGGGTGCGGTCGCGATATGCGGACGGCACACGGACCATACAGTCTGACTTTAGCCGTCCGACGAACGGGCGTAGCGGGGCGAGTGCAGCATCGCTGGCAACCCACTCGGCGAGACCGGTGACGACGTGTGGCTCGTCGAAGCGTTCGAAGTGGTTCCAGAACTCCGGCGAAGCGATGCGGGCATCCTGCACGGCGGCGAGGAAGCCATCGGGAAGGCCAAACGCGCCGCGTGGCCCTCCCGCCGCCGAATTGTCGATGAGCCGGACGATGGCCCCGGAGGCGCCAGTCTGCGAGGCGATCGTGGCGGCAAGGACATCAAGCGCTTCACCGAGCGGACGCCCATAGGAGAACGCGGCGGAGACGGCAGCGAGCGCCTCTTGTTCGCGGGCACGCCGGGTGACTTCGGAAAGGAGGCGGGCACTTTCGATAGCGACGGCAGCCTGGTCCGCGATGGCGCGGAGGAGGTTGAGGTCGGATTCGGAGGGCGTTTTCCCCTCCGGGAAGTAGCCGGTGAGGGCGCCAAGCACCAGATGTTCGTAGCGGATGGGAACGAGGACGACGGCATCGAATGCCGCGGCGCGGACATGATCCCAGATGGGCCGGTAGCGCCTGGAGGCGAGTAGGCCGGCGCGGCTGCGGATGAAGTAAGGGTGATCTGTGGCGTCCCTATAGAGGTACTCAGGATCTTCGTAGAGAGTGGGATCGCCGAAGATCTCGCGGATACCATCGAGGTACCCGTCGGGGAGGCCATACCCGGTAGCAAAGGCGACGGCGCTGCGTTCGGCCCGGCTGGAGATGGTGACGGCGCAGGCCACGAGTTCGGTGGCTTCGGTGACGCGACGGGCGAGATCCTGAAGCGTGCTTTCGATGGGGCGGACGGTGGTGAAGCTTTCGGCAACGGCTGAGAGGGTTTCGAATTCGGCGACGCGGCGGTTGGTCTCGGCGAAAAGGCGGGCGTTTTCGAGGGCGGCGTTGACCTGCGCCCCGAAGGCAAGAGCGAGGTCTGCCTGCCGTTCGTCGAATCGGCCGGGAGCAGGATCCGAGAAGAAAAGCGCGCCGACGGCCCGGGCCTGGGACATGAGCGGGACGGCCATCCAGGAGCGGGCACCTTCGAAGGCATTGGATTCCGCGCCAGCGAGACTCTGACGGAAGGCACGGCTGCCTTCAGAGTCTTCCTGGAGGTCTGCGATGATGATGGGCTGACCGGCGTGGAGGAGGCGGCCAACGCCAGTGCCCTCGCCGTGGCGGAGGGTGATGCCGAGATCCGAAAAGAAATCGTGGCCAGCATCGTGACCCACGATCGCGACGGACCCATCCGGCTCGAATGTGGCGAGGGAGATCCCGGCACAGGGGATCGCTTTTCTGAGGCGCGCGAGCAGGGTGGCAATGAGGCGGTCGAGATCGAGCGTGGAGCCTGCTTCGCGAGCCGCATCGAGCAGGATGGCCAGTTCGTTGGTACGGCTGGCGGTTTGCTGGAAGAGGCTGACGTTTTGGATCGCGACGGCAGCCTGATCGGCAACAGCGGCGAGGAGCGCCCGCTCTTCAGCTGAGGGCACATCGCCATCGAAGTATGTGACGTACAGGGCACCGACCGCTGCGCCACGATAAAGGACCGGCACGACGAGGACGTGATCCCACTGCACTTTTTCGATCTCGTGGTTGACGCCAGCGAAGACCGGATTGCGCAGCATTTTCGTGCGGGCGTCGTCGACGAGTATCTGCTCGCCGGTGGCGAAGGCTTCACGGGTGAAGGCAGCAGTCGCGGGAAGATTGGCTTCGATAGCTTCGAGAAGTTGGGGCGCCAGGTTGGCGCCACCGGCCATGGTGACGCGGTCGCTCTTCATGTCGACGAGGAAGAGTGCTGCCCCGGCCGCGGAGGTGACAGAGACGACGTTCCTGGTGATCACGTCGAGGGTTTCGCGCATGGGCTGATCGAGGACGACGGCTCGCGCAATCTCGGCGAGGGCGGCACCTTCACGCGCCCGCCGTTCAGCGCGAAGGAAGAGGCGGGCATTTTCGATAGCGACGGAGAGCTGGTCGGAGATGGCGGAAAGCAGCCGCCACTCGGGAGGGGATGGCTCACAGTCGCCTTCGTAGCCGACCTGGAGGGCGCCGATGGCCCGGCCACCGAAACTAACGGGGAGCGCAACGACGGTGTCCCAACGAGCTTCGCGGATGGCATCGTGAATTGAGGCGAAAGCGTCGTCAGCGAGCAGGCCGGTCCGGACACCGTGGCGCACGCCTGGACGCCCCGTGGAAACTGCTTCGTTGCGTTGGCTTCCAGGGCGTTCAGCGAATGCCTGTGCGAGTTCTACGAACGTTTCAGGCAGGCCGGCACTGCCAACCATCGTCATGCGGCCAGACATCGGATCTGCGATGGAGATAGTGCAGCTCACAGCGGTGGTCGCGGCGACGACGCTGGTGGCGACGGTATCGAGCGTGGTACGGAGGGGTTGCCCGAGGGTGATGTTGGCGGCGATGGCGGCGAGGGCCGCACTTTCGCGAGCAGACTGACCGGTGACGGCGAAGAGGCGCATGTTGTCGACAGCGGCACTGACCTGGTTCGCGAGTGCCGAAAGGAAGCGCTGTTCGCCGGAGCCGGGAGCACGGCCGCCGGCATAGAGCACAGCCATGATCCCCAGGGGCCGGCCGCGAGCGATGAGCGGCAGGAAAGCTGCCGCGTTGGCGCCCATTCCCTGGAGCATGGGGACGAGGGGAGAGGCATCGGGGAGCCTGGCGGCGATGGCGGTCAGGTCCCCAATAACGACGGGACGGCCATCGGCGAAGAGGAGGCGGCGGCCGGCAAGGCGCAGGACAGGCAAGCGGGCGACGGCGTCGAAGTAGCCCGGGGGCACGCCATGGCCTGCACCGGTCTCGAGTCGGCCCGAATCGTCGTCCAGCAGCGATATCGAGGCGGCCAAGGCACCGGTCCCGCGGCAGATGGTTTCTGCAATGCTGGTTAGGGTGTCCTCGATAGGGCGATCCAGGGTTAGGTCCGACGCGACACCGGCGAGGGTCGCGTACTCGCGGGCAGAGCGCTGGACGTCTTCGAATAAGCGGAGGTTCTGGGTCCCGACGGCCGCCTGGTCGGCGACGGCGCGAAGGAAGGCCATGGTCTCTTCGGGGAACTGCTGGCCTTCTGGGAAGAAGAGGTTGATGGCGCCGACGGCGTCGCCGCGACAGGTCATCGGGAGAGTGACCAGGACATCCCAGGGCGCGTGCTCGAAGTAGGCGGCGAGGGGTTGCCATTCGGGCAATGAAAGGATGAGACGGCGGGCACCCCGAAAGGTGGATGGCCTGCCGCTACTGATGGCGGCGAAGATGGGTGTGGCGCCGCCTGCCTCGACGATTTCTGACGATGCGGACATGAACCCGGGAGGATGACCGAACGAGCCGAGGGCGTGAGTGTGAAGGTTGCCGGAGGCTGCATCCTCAGGGATGACGATGTTGGCAGCCAGGGCGCCGGTGGCACGGGCGAGGTCTTCGCAGACCATGTCGAGCGTGGCAGCGATATCGCCGGCGACGGCGAATCGGGCGGCAACACCGGCGAGTGTCTCGCTCTGGAGGGCTTTGCGCTCGAGCTGACCAAAGAGCTGGGCGTTGGCATAAGCAACGGAGGCCTGTGCGGCAAATGCCCGGACGAGGGCTGCATGGTCGGGCCGGAAGTAGCCGGGTTCACTACGCGAAACGGTGAGAATACCGATGGACTGCCCGGAGGCGATGAGGGGTACGGCAAGCAGAGAGCGTACGTGGGCGAGTGCATCGAATGGCGTGTAGGTCAGGCCGAGTTCGAGTGATTCCACTCCACCATCCACCCCATAGATATCGGGGATCAGGACGTGTTCACCGGCGAGGAGCTTCTGCCAGGCGCCGGCGGTGGGGTCGAGGCGAAGGCTGGGGGCACGGGATGGGGAGGCGGCGAGGCGAGTGCCTCCCACATAGCGCCGGCTTTCGACGACGCGGAGGCTTCCGGGGTCGCCGGGATCGAAGAGGAGGAGTGACGCCCCCTCATAATCGATGACGTTGTGCAGATGCTCGAGGATGGAGCCGAGGAGTCCTTCGAGGGCGAGGGTGGCGCCAACTTCGCGGCTGACATCGAGGAGTGTGGCGATTTCGCGGGTCCGCTGTTCGACGCGGTGTTCGAGGTCCCGCTCGGTGGCGACCTGGGCGGAAATGTCACGGAGGATGGCGAGGACATGGACGCGGCCGCGAAAGCGGACGGTGGTACCGGTGATCTCGACTGTGAGCGTTGTGCCGTCCTGGCGGCGGGTCACTGCACGTTGGCGGTACGTCTCCCCAGCGAGGGTGGCCGGGACGATGGCGGCGAGGGACGAGCGATAGTCAGGGTGGACGAAATGGCCAGCAGCGACCCCGATCATCTGGTCGCGGGTGACACCGTGCATCTGGCAGGCTGCCAGGTTGGCCTCAACGATGACGCTCGTCTCGGGATCGGCGATCACCATGCCATCGGAGGCGGCTTCGAAGATGGCGCGGAATTCTGCTTCTCCGGCAACAGCATCGGTCGCCGCGTCAGCCGTACCGGGGGGCGATGCTTCCGGGCTGGGCCGGCTCCGGGACACAGCCACGACAGTGCTAGCTCCGGGCCAGGTCGGCCGCGGGCACGAGGCCGGTGCGGACGGCGTGGAGGGCAGCCTGGGTGCGGCTTTGGACGCCGAGCTTGCTGAGGACGTTGCTGACGTGGGTCTTCACGGTCTTCTCGCCGATCTGGAGGTCACGAGCGATCTCTTTGTTGGCGCGGCCACGTGCGATGAGGGCGAGCACTTCGGTTTCGCGTTCGGTGAGGGCGTCGGGGTTTTCAGGCTGACGCATTTCGCGCATGAGGCGGCTGGCAGCTTCGGGGCTGAGCTGGACCTGGCCCTCGGCGGCTGCCCTGATGGCATTGCAGAGGGCGTCGGATTCGGTGTTCTTGAGGAGGTAGCCGATGGCGCCTGCGCGGACTGCAGCGACGACGGACGCATCTTCGAGGACGCTGGTGAGCGCGATCACTTCGATCTCGGGGAGCTCCTTGCGGAGGTGGCCGATGGCAGTGATGCCGTCCATTACAGGCATGAGGAGGTCCATCAAGACCACGTCTGGCGACAGTTCGCGGGCGCGGTCGATAGCTTCAGCGCCGTTAGCGGCTTCACCAACGATTTCGAGGCCAGCGTCGAGGCCGAGGAACATGCGGAGGCCCTGACGGACGACGCTGTGGTCATCGACGATGAGCACCCGGATTGGCATTTCCAACTCCCCCGGCAGAAGCCTGAGGCGATGAAGTGTATCAAGTTGACGCGGCCCTGTTGTTCCGCCGAAAGGCTGAGAGGAGGGCTCCCCGATAGCCGACGACGGGACGCGCTGCCGGGGGGTGTACTGGGAGCGTGATGGATGCACGGGTACGGGTATTGGTTGCGGACGACGAAGCGTCGGTACGTCGCGGGCTGCGAATGCAGCTTCAGACGGAAGCTGACATCGAGGTGGTCGGCGAGGCGTGGGACCGTGATTCCGCGGTAGCCCTCACGGCGACGTTGCTGCCAGACGTGGTGGTGCTGGACGTGCGGATGCCTCGGGGAATCGAAGGCATCGAGGCAGCGGAGATCCTTCGCGAACGGTACCCGGGGACGCAGGTCGTCGTGCTTTCGATGCACGATGATGCGAGGACGCGGGCGCAGTCGGTGGAGGCGGGGGCAGCGTCGTTTGTCGCGAAAAGTGAACCCTGCGAACGGCTGGTGGATGCGATCTTGCTAGCAGCGGGTCGCGGCGGCAGGGAATAACAGCACGGACCTGCAATTCATGGGATGCGTGTGCGAATGGCGGGTGACCGGTTCACCTGGATGTCACCGATCTGCTCCGGCGAGGCCTGCCGGGTGGACGGAGAATGGTGCTCTCACCGGTGACAGGCCGGGGGATGCACGGGAGAGAGTCAGATGCGGACGCGAATGCGAGCGATACGGGATGGACGGCACGGCGTTGGGCAAGCCGGCCGGGGCCGCACGGACAAGGAGCCCGGGCCACATGCCGAAGCCCGGGGCGAACGGACACGCAGCGATGGAGGCTCTCCAAGGTCCACGGCGGCCGCTGGTGTTCGCGTACTACGAACGCACCGGGTGACCTGGCTCGATAGCTGACCGGCTGGCTCAGCCGGCGTAGGAGCTACGCGGAACGACCGCCAGATACGCTCAAATGTTCTATACTCCGACACGATGTCTACGAGTGCCCCACCCAAGAATGACGCTGCCTTTGAGAACGCCCGCCAAACGTTGGCCGACGTGTTCGGTTACCGGGAGTTCCGGCCGGGGCAAGCGGAGGTAATCGCGGCGGTACTGGCCGGACGCGACACGCTCGCGGTGATGCCGACGGGCGGCGGGAAATCTGTCTGTTACCAGGTGCCGGCGCTGGCGCGAGAGCGAGGGTTGACCGTGGTGGTCTCGCCGCTGCTGGCGTTGATGAAAGACCAGGTGGACACGCTCCGGCAAGCGGGGGTGGCGGCTGCCGCTATTAACTCAACCGTCGCGCGGGACGAGCAGGCGGCGGTACTGGCACAGGCCCAGAGCGGCGAACTTCGCCTGCTGTATGTCGCGCCGGAACGGTTCTCCGACGGCAGTTTCATGACCGGGCTGCGGCACTGCCAGGTGGGGCTGCTGGCGATCGACGAGGCGCACTGCATCTCGCAGTGGGGCCACGATTTCCGGCCCAGCTACCGCGATCTCGGGGGCGTGCGGGCCGGGATTGGCAATCCGCCGATTGTTGCCTTGACGGCGACGGCCGACCCGCGCGTCCGGGACGACATCGTGGCCCGGCTCAAGCTGAAGCGGCCGGTGGTGCACGTGGCCGGATTCGACCGGCCGAACCTGCGGTTCGATGTTGTCCCGGTGAAGTCTTTGAAGGCGAAGGGTGAGCAGATCGCGGACCGGCTGCGCGAACTGGGAACCGACGAATCGGCGATCATCTACTGCGGCACGCGAAAGCGGGTGGAAGAAGTGACGGACGCGCTGCAGAAGCAGCGGATCCGAGCGGCGCGCTACCACGCGGGCATGCCCGACGAGGACAGACGGCGTATCCAGGAAGCGTTCGCGCGGGACAGCCTGCGGGTGATCGTGGCGACGAACGCGTTCGGGATGGGCATCGACAAGCCAGACGTGCGACTGGTGGTGCACCACGACCTTCCGGAATCGCTGGAGTCCTATTACCAGGAAGCGGGGCGGGCGGGACGCGACGGGGGACCGGCGGAGTGCGTGTTGCTGTACTCGCCGCGCGACCGGCAGCTGCGGGAGTTCTTCATCGATCTCTCGCATCCTCCGGCCGAGACGGTGGTGCGGGTATACCGGGCGCTCGTGAACGATGGCGGAAACCGGGTACATGTCCGCGAGTTGATGGAGCAAGAAGACGAGCCTGGAATCAACGCTGCCGTGCAGGCGCTGGTGGATTCAGGTTTGGCCGAGCGAAAAGGCTACATGGTGCGGGCGACGCGGCCGGACGGGATCGACGACATCGACACCGCCGGGCTGGACGAGCATCGCGAGCATGCGACCCGCAAGCTGGATGAGATGGAGCGTTACGCGCAGTCGATGACGTGTCTGCGGGTGCGCATCCTGAAGTACTTTGGGGACGGACGGGCGCAAGGAAACTGCGGCAACTGCGGGCCATGCCTGGCTCCGCCGGCGAGATATGCGAATGCCGAAGCGGAAGGCGAAGAACTGGAACTATTCCGGGAGCTGCGGGCGCTTCGGCGGCAGTTCGCGGATGAGCAGAACGTACCACCGTTCACGATCTTCAGCGACGCGACGTTGCACGACATCGCGCAACGTCGCCCACGGAACCGGGCGGAGTTCCTGGCGGTCAGCGGAGTAGGACAGGTGAAACTGGAGCGTTATGGGGATGCGTTCCTGGCGCTCCTGCGGCCATCGGGGTTGGGGGCCGAACCAGCGCCGGGAAGGATGGGCCGGGCCGCAGCCCCAGCCCGGAAAGAACGCGGGCCCCGAACACTCTCGCCGACCGCAGAGGTGACCCTGGAGCTGGCGCGCGATGGTGCTTCGCTGGGGGAGATTGCGGCCAAACGCGGGCTTTCATCGGCGACGATTACGACGCACCTCGCGGAATTGTTGGCCAGTGGCGCGATAGAGGACCCGGCACCGTGGGTGGACAACGTGACCCTGGCACGGATTCGAAACGTGATTGGAGATGGACCAGCCGGGGCGTTGAGTCCCCTACGTGAAAAGGTGGGGGACGACGTGAGCTACGAACAGCTGCACCTGGCGCGGGCCTTCCTGGACCGGGAGCGGGAATCACGGCAACGGGCTCGACCGGGCACGTAGCCTATCGATCACGCGCGCCATACCCTGTAGGAATGGTGGAAGCACCGATCCCCGGGCACGTGTTTACAAAACGCCGCGATGGCAGGCGGGAGATCCTGCTGCACCGTTCGGTGGCGGTCGTTGGCGAGCGAAAGGTCGAAATCAAGGCTGCGCGGTCGGCCGTGTTTCTGCCACTTGGCCTGCTGTTGCTGTGCGCTGGGCTATTGGCGTGGGTTGCAACAACAAGTTCGGCGCCGCTCTGGGCGTTGATTACGATCCTGTTGTTTTCGCTCATGGCAGTACCGGTATCGGTGATGGGGCTCGTGGGCGGGATCGTCGGCGCTGACGTAGTAGTGGATGCGGAGAAGGGTTCGGCCACCTGGCAGCAGGGGTACCTCGGGATGGGCATCGGGACGAAAGAGCTGGTGCCGTTCGGGAAGATTGACTACCTGCAGGTGAGCGTGGAAGGCGAAGAGGCGGACCGCTGGCGGGACAACCGCGACGACGTCCGCCAGTTCACGCTTTCACTGGTGAAGGTGAGCGGGAAACGGTTGACGCTGGCGCAGATCCCGGTGCCAGCTCACGCGCAGGAAGACGGGATGGACCGGGCGCTGGCGGTCGGCCACGCAGTTGCGGCGCTGACTGGCGCGGAAGTACGGATCCCCGATGGCTGGGAGCTGATGGAAGTGGACAGCGAGACGCTCGAACCGGTCGCCGCGCCTCCGCGGCCGAAAGCCGACCGGGCGACGCCGAGGCCGCGCCGCCGGAAATGATCCTCGCGAGCCTTCAGAATCCACGGGTGAAGGCCGCCGTGCGGCTGCGGGAGCGGCGCCACCGCGACGCCGAGGGTCTGATGCTGGTGGAAGGCCACGACGAGCTGACGCTGGGCATCGAAGCAGGGCTGGCGCCGGTGACGCTGTTCGTGACGGCAGCGCATATTGAAACGCCGTTGACACGACAGTGTGCGAGCCTCGGCGCGGACGTGTTCGAGACGACCAAGGATGTGTTTGCGAAGCTGGCGTACCGAGAGCACCCGGATGGATGGCTGGCGGTCGCGAGGACGCCGGAAACGGGGCTCGAAAGGCTCCAGCTGCCAGCAGAGGCGCTTGTGCTCGTGATCGATGGCGTGGAGAAACCGGGAAATCTAGGGGCGATGCTGCGAACGGCCGACGCGGCGGGCGTGCACGGCGTGATCCTGAGCGATGCGGGCACGGATCCGTTTAATCCGAACGTCGTGCGGGCCAGTAAAGGGACCGTATTCAGCGTGCCGTTGGCGGTAGCGGGGCCAGACGAGGGGATCGGCTGGCTGCACGAACGCGGGGTCACGGTCGCGACGGCCACACCGGAGAGCCGGGTTGTGTACACGAAGGCGTCGCTGCCGGGTAGCCTGGCGCTGGTCGTCGGCGCTGAAGATGCGGGGGTTTCGACGGCATGGCGCGGGGCGGCGGCGTTTTCGGTAAAGATCCCCATGGCCGGCAGGGTAAATTCGCTGAATGTGGCGACTGCCGCGGCATTGCTGCTGTACGAGGTTGTGCGGCAGCGAGCCCAGAAGGGTTAGGATCAACGGGGGCAACGCGCCGAGGTGCGTTGCCAGGGAGGTTGAAATGGACGACGCGCTGCTGGCACTGCGGGATGCGAAGACTATCGCCGTGGTGGGGCTTGATACACGGAAGGAACGTACGGCGTACCAGATCGCGAGCTATTTACAGGGCGCGGGCTACCGGATCATCCCGGTTTGGTTCCAGCAGGAGGCGGACGAGGTGCTCGGCGAGCGGGCGTACGCTCGGGTGCAGGACATCCCGGAAAAGGTCGACTTCGTGGACGTCTTTGTGCGATCGGAACAGACCGACGCAGTGATCGATGATGCGATCGCAGCACGCGTGGGCACCGTCTGGCTGCAGCAAGGGATCGTCAACGAGGCGGGCCTGGAGCGGGCACGGGCGGCGGGACTGGTGGCAACGCAGGATCGTTGCACGAAGGTAGAGCACCGGGACTTTTTGTAGGCGAACACGGAAAGGCGGCGGCCGCTGATTCGCGCGGAGCGGCGAGCCGGGTGTAGCGTATAGACACGCTTCGACCCCATGGGTTCGAGGTGTGGAGTAGTTCGATGAGTACAACCACAGACGAGCACGGGAATCCGCCAGGCGAACGCGACGCTGATCTTAGCTCGCTGATCCGATGCACGCGGTGCAAGCTCTCATATGCGCCGGCAAAATCAACGAGCGCGCTGAAGCTCACGTATTGCAGTTTCCTCTGCGAGCTGGGGGACCTGGGATTCAGCATCCAGGGTCTCGAGCACATGCAGCTGGTGAAGAAGGGCGAAGAAGGCGAGGCTGAGGCATCGGACGAGGAGCCAGAGCCGCAGCCGATCGGGATCGTTTAAGGGGCCAAACAGTCTTGGCCCCTCACCCTGCCCTCTCCCCCTGCCGGGGGCGAGGGTTTTTTGGTCGTACTGAGGATCGCGGCGTGAGCTGGAAATGGATGCGGCGGAGACTCCGAAGTGGACTGGATGGCGTTGAGGATCGGGTTCTCGAGCGCCCCTCACCCTGCCCTCTCCCCCTGCCGGGGGCGAGGGTTTTTGGTCGTCCTGGGGATCATGGCGTGAGCGGGAAATAGA
>JAGQHB010000056.1 GCA_020432045.1 Dehalococcoidia bacterium
ATGGCTTCGCGGGGGATGCGCGTGGCGCTGTTCGAGAAAGACGACTTCGGGTTCGGGACAACGTGGCGATCAACGAAGCTCATCCATGGTGGGCTGCGCTACCTGGAACATGGGGACGTGCGCCTCGTGTTTGAATCGCTGCGTGAGCGGAAATGGTTACTAAGGACGCGGCCCCATCTTGTGCGGCCACTGCGGTTCCTGCTCCCGACGTTGCCGTGGACACGGCGGCCGGCATGGCAGGTGGGGCTCGGGTTGACCGCATACGACGTGTTGGCGGCCGCGGGCGGACTTCCATTTCACCGGCGGGTGGGTGCGAAGCGAGCTTCGGAGCTGGCGCCGGGAATCCGCGAAAACAGCGGCGGGTTCACATTTTATGACGCACGGGCGCTAGCGCCGGAACGTCTGGCCCTGGAATTGGCCATGGAAGCGCGAGCGATGGGTGCCGCGGTCTTCAACCATACGAGCGTGACGGCGATCGATTGTGAGGCCGGCATGGTGGTGGGGATCGGCGTGGAAGCTGGCAGGGGACTATGGCGGGTGCCCACAAAACGCGTGATCAACGCAGCAGGGCCGTGGGTCGATGCCGTGGCCCGGCTCGCGGAGCCGGAAGAGAGGGGGATCCTCGGCGTGACGCGGGGGACACATCTCGTCCTTGAGCCAGAGGTGCTTCCAACACAGGCGGCCGTGCTTTCGACCGCGAGGTCGGATGGGCGGGTGTTTTTCGCGATCCCGAAGGGGCGGCTGTTGTTGGTGGGGACGACCGACGAGCGATCCGAGAGCGAGCCGGGCTCAGTGGCGCCAACGAGACATGAGGTGGATTACCTGCTGGCGGAAGCAGAGGAGCTGTTTCCTGCTGCAGGACTCGGGAGGAAGCAGGTTCGCTACGCGTACGCGGGGCTCCGGCCGTTGATACGGGGGAAAGAGGTTCCGGCGGCCGCAATCTCCCGACGGCATGACGTTCTCGACCACGGTGAGCGTGGCGGGCCGGGCGGCCTGTATAGCGTCGTGGGCGGCAAGCTGAGCACATTCCGGCCGTTGGCCCGGGAGGCTGCGGACAGGGTCGACAGGAGAAGGCAGATGAGAGCACCTTTGACCAGCCTGCCGAGGCATGCGTTTGCAGGGCCAAGCCGAAACCTACGGATTTACGGACCGGCAGCGGGAGAGGTCGCGGCGCTCGGAGAGGATCTCGTTTGTGAACACGAGGGCCTCACGGTTGGCCAGGTCCGGCATGCAATCCAGAACGAGATGGCGACGACGCTTTCGGACATCATCCTGCGGCGGACGGGGTTGGGGTGGACGGCGGGGCGGGGACTGTGCTGCGCGAAGGACGTTGCCGGGCTGGCGGCCCAACACCTGGGCTGGGCGCCTGGCGAAAGCGCGGTGCAGTTGGAGAAGTTCCACGAAGATGTCCGCCGGAACTTGCCGGCCCTGGATGAGGTCCTCACATGACGGCCCACGGCACGCTGGATGCGGCGATCGCCCGGATGACGGCGATCATTAGCGAGTCGCGCCACGTTGTCGCGCTGGTGGGCGCGGGCCTCTCAGCGGAAAGCGGCATCCCGACGTATCGCGGGAGCGGAGGAGTCTGGACGAAGTTCGGTGAGCCGACGATCGACGGTTGGGAGCTTTTTCAGGAGGACCCAGCCGCCTGGTGGGAAGCGGCTCTGAACCCGGAAGCCCAGCTGACCGACTTTGCGCGCGCGGTTGAGGGAGCGGAGCCGAACGCGGGCCATATCGCGATGGCTGCGCTGGAAGCGGAGGGGAAGCTGGCACATGTGATCACGCAGAACATCGACGGCCTGCACCGGAGGGCCGGAACGACACAGCTCACCGAGATTCATGGGAACCGTTCGTTCGTGCGATGTATGAACTGTGGCGAGCGGTCGCTGCTCGCACAGATCAAGATCCGGCAGCTGCCGCCGCTCTGCGAAGCGTGTGGAGGCGTGCTGAAGAATGACACCGTGATGTTCGGCGAGCCGATCCCGGAACCAGCATTGAGGGAGTGCTACCGGCAGGCTGCGCTTGCGGACGCCTTCCTGGTGATCGGGACATCGGCGGTGGTGTATCCGGCGGCGGACTTCCCGGTAATGGCGAAGCGGCGAGGAGTGCCCCTGATCGAAATCAATCCCGAGGAGACGGCCTTGACAGGAATTGCGGACGTCGTCGCGCGGGCGACAGCCGGAGAAGTGCTCCCTGCGCTGGTGGAGAGGCTTCGGACGTAGCGTCACGCTGCGCGGCGAAGCGGTTCCTCTCCTGGCACGGAGGCAACGACAGCAACAGGCTGGGCCCAGAAGCGGGCATCGAAGCGGGCGAGTGCGCCGATCGGGTCGCCCGGGATTGCGGTCACTAGCGACCGGACACGTTGACTCATGAATGCTCCGGCAACGGCCCCCGCGAGCAGGTAACCAGCGAAGACATCGATCGCCCAGTGTTCGCCCATGTACACGATCGAAAAGCCGACTGCGAGCGCATAGACGATGCTGACCTTGCCGAAGAGTGCCATTTTTGGGCCACCTCGCAGGAGAAAAAAGAGGCCGACAACCATCGGAATTGCAGCATGAAGGCTCGGAAACGCAGCGAGAGGGTTGGGATCGATGTTGGCGGGGTAGTCGCCGAAGTTGCGGACGTAAAGGATGCGCGGGACGCCGAGCTGCATCCAGGGGGGTTCTACCGGAAACAGCAGGTAGAACATTCCGGCCAGGTAGGTGGTGGTGAGCATCCAGGAGAAGAATTCAAGGAGGATTTGACGGCGATAAATCATGACGACGAGGCCAAAGGCGAAGGGCACGCCAAACCAGAGTCCGTGCATGAGAAAGGCGAAGTAGTCGAGCCAGGGTAGGTCACGGGCGAAGAGCCACGATTGGAGCTTTTCGGACGGGACGGCCCCGAAGAAGACGGCTCTTTCGATCGAAGCGACGCGGTGAGCGGGGGAGACTTCGTCGCCGACGCCGCGGATAAATTCAAAGGCGAGGGTGAGGCCGAACCAGACGGCCCAGAGGAGGACGAGGTAGCCCGCACGGCCGAGCGTCCGATGGCGTGCACGAACACCGGGAGAAACGGCAACGGTCATTAGTAGACTCCTGGAAGGAGCCGCCAGCGAACCTGCTTGCGGTAATCGTCGTATTCGGAAGTGGCGGCGAGGACGCGTTCCTCAGCGCGCATGCGGAAGACCTGGACGGCGAGCGTGGTGACACCAATGCTGGCGTTCCACGGAGTGGGGTTGGCCATGACAAAGCCGATGAACGTGACGGTGTGGGCCAGGTAGACGGGATGGCGGACGAGTCGATAGAGGCCGTGCACTTTCAGCCCGCGGTTGGCAGCGACAACGCCGAAGCTGCGCCCAAGCGAGAGCATGGCGGCGCAGGTGAGGCCGAGGCCACCGACCTGAGTGATGGCTCCGGCGATGGCAAGGGAGCTATCGGCCTCATGTGGCCGTGCGAGGAGCGGCAACCACCCGCCGGCGGCGATGAGCCATTCAATGGGGCGGGCGGACGTGGCGCGGCTCCGGCGCCGCGTGAGGAACATCGCGACAAGGATGGCCTGCTCGGCTGCAAAGCCGGCGTTGACGGCACTCCCCTCGATGGCTCCGAGCGCCTGGTAGTAGAAGAAGACAGCGGAAACAACGACGAGCAGGGCGTCCTGCAAAGAGTTGAGGCGGCGAGCCCAACGGCTGGCGACGGCCGCCGAAGCGGGATTGTAGATGCCGGCCGAATTGGCCGCTGATTGTTTTGATGGCATGGCTTCGATCTAGATATCGGCGGTGAGGACCGGTTGGTCAGCTTGTGAGCAGTGGCCGGGCAAACGTCGAATCTGAAGACAAGCGGGAGCTCGCCGACGTGTTGGGCGGTGAACAAGGGGTCGAAACAGGCGGGTTTTCGGACAGCCCGGTGACGGTGGGGTGACGACTGGCCTTAAGCCCTTTCGACGGCGGGAGAGGCGGCGAATGTGGTAGTAGCTTCCACAAAAGCAGCCCTGCTGGCCGAACGAAACGGCCGGCGGACCACCGGCCAGGACGTGAGGTCAGGCCACGCGGTCGAACAGCCGGGCAAGTGAAGTGGAAAGCAAAACGGGAACACCCGAAAAAAGAAGAGGTAGGAAAACATGTCGAAGCTTCGCAACTGGGCAGTCAACAAGGCCATCGAGATGAAGGTGCGCCAGGAAGAAGGCCAGGGTCTCGCCGAATACGGTCTGATCCTCGCCTTGATCGCGGTCGTCTGCATCGCTGCCCTGACGCTCCTGGGCACCAGTGTTTCGTCCACGCTCCAGAGCATCAACGGCGCCCTCTAGATCGCCATCAGCACATTCGAGAGGGGCGAGGGCGCAAGAAGCTCTCGCCCCTTTCGCGCGTTCACCCAGCGATAGCAGGGTCGGAGGAACGGAAATGCGAACACTCATAAGGAAGCCATTCTCCCGCGTTCCGGGAGTGCGGCAGGCGGTTGCAGGCATCCGAGGTTCGGAGGCAGCGCAGACGCTCGTTGAGTTTTCGCTGGTCCTTCCGATGTTCTTGATCCTGATTTTTGCGCTGGTCGATTTTGGCCGTGCTTTCTTTTCGTGGCAGATAGTGACGAACGCCGCGCGCGAAGGGGCGCGCGCGGGGGCCGTTCAGAGCGACGCTGCGACGATCGACACAAAGATCTACCAATCCTTCTGCAGTTCCTGGCCGGACGCTTCGAGTTGCGCCCTGGATACAACCAAGGTGTCGATCACGAAGACAAACGTACAGGGGGCTCGCGGGAGCGAGGTGACGGTCGCAATGAGCTTCGACTTCGATTACGCGACACCAATCGGACCGATGCTTGCGCTTATTGGAGGCGGGACCCTCGCGGCACCGACGATCTCCTCAAGCACGTCAATGCGACTGGAATGATGCCTGCTATGGAAGCACCAACCAGAAAGGACAGGGGCAGCAATGTCTCCCTTGAAGAACCGGTTCCCCTGCCGGGGCAGAGAGGATCACGGCCAGGCGCTCGTGATCTTCGCCGCGGGGCTCGTGGTATTCCTCGGGTTCACCGCGTTGAGCGTGGACGTAGGGCGGTATATGTGGGCGCGGGGCCAGATGCAGTCGGCGGTGGATGCCGCAGCACTGGCAGCTGCACAGAGCATGCCTTACGGGACTGCCGAGGCGTCGTCGTACGCGACGGCGTACTGGGATAAGAACAACAACTTCATCAAGAGCCAGGGCGAGAATGTCTCGTTCAACGTGGCGTTCCCGGAAGGCAACAAGGCGGTGAAGATCCAGGGGGATGCGGACATCCCGACGTGGTTCGCCAAGTTCTTCGGTCTGAACCACTGGGAAGTTTCAGCGTCGGCGACGGCAGCCAGCCAGGTGCTGGACATCGCCCTGGTGCTCGATACGTCGGGTTCGATGTGCTTCACCAGCTATCCGCCGGTGGAGGGCGACGGACCGAACTGGACGGGCTATGTAATGAGCCCAGGCCGGCTGAGCCCGGCAGGTGGGTTTGCATTCCCGAAGCTGACACAGCCAATCGCAGCCAGCTCGGGGTCCTCCATCACCATTCATCTGAACGATGTGCGGATCTTCACCAGCACCAGTTCGAGTACGAACCAGTCGAATTTCGGTTCGGGCTACAGCAGCTCAACGCCATACTGGCAGCGGGTGCCGACATCCGGAGTGCGGGCCGGAATCGTGATGATCGACAATGAGTTGTTCAAGATCACGGCGGTGAGCACAGCGAACAACACGTTGACGGTGACCCGCGGACAAACGAACGACCGGACCTCGCCAGGCATCGCGACCGCATACCAGGCGCACTCGACCGGCGCGGAGATCTGGGCAAACCGTGGATCGCAAGGCTCGCAGGCGTACTGCGACAAGGCGTCGTACTACGCGCGGACGTCATCGCAGGACGGCCCACACCAGCCGTTTGATTCTGCGCTGGACAACGCGAAGTACTTTATTTCGCTGTTCAACCCGGCGTTCGACAAGATCGGCGTGGCTTCGTATTCGAGCGACGGCACCGTGGAAGCGGGGCTGACGGGCGAATCGTTCAGTCCGCTCAACTCGGCGATCAACGGGATCGGCTACCCGCAGGGCGGGACGAACATCGCGCACGGCATCGCGCGGGGCCAGGCGATTCTTGATGGTTCGGGCAAGCGGCCCAACGCCATCCGGATCATGGTCGTGCTCTCCGATGGCGTGCCGAACACCTACTGTACGAATGGGTACAACAGCAGTAGCTGCTCCCAGGGCAGCAGCACGACGCCGGCATCCTGCCCGGCAACATCCACGACGGCGATCTCTCATGCCGTAGAACGGGCTGCGACAGCAGCGGCGGGCGATGTAATCGTCTACACGATCGGCCTGGGCGATGGCGTCCTGGACTGTGTGATGGAAGACATCGCGGCAGCGGGCGGCGGCGAGTACTACAAGGCACCAACGACGGCACAGCTTGACGATGCCTTCGAGGCAATCGCCAAGAAGACCCACATTGCGCTGACGGGCTGAGTCGCACGGCAGCTTGAACAAAGAGGGGCCCCGCCAAGAACAACGGCGGGGCCTCTCTTTTTCCCGTGGCGCTGGTGAACGTCGAACCTAAATCTCCACCGTGCCGAAACCGCACAGCCGCCGATCGGGGCCGATGCTACAGAGGAACGCACCCGGCCTGCCGGGAGCGACGTTCGTCCCATGCGCCAATGAAGTGCAGGGGCGAGCGAGGTGGCCAGGCGGGATGGTCCCCCGCCCAACTGACAGACGGGTTCCCGGCGGATTCCGGGATGAGGAGGCGAGACATGATTCGCTCGCTTTTGCGGCACATACGGCAGGATGGGGACACGGGCCAGGCGCTTGTGATCTTTGCAGCAGGCCTAATCCTGTTCCTCGGGTTCGTTGGCATGAGCGTGGACGTGGGGCGCTACATGTGGGCCCGGGGCCAGATGCAGTCGGCAGTGGACGCGGCGGCGCTGGCGGCGGCGCAAAGCATGCCGAACGGCACGACCGAGGCGACGACCTACGCCAACCAGTACTGGGACGCGAACAACGACTTCATCGTTAGCCAGGGGGAGAACGTCTCGTTCAACGTGACGTTCCCGGGCGGCAACAAGGCGGTGAAGATCCAGGGTGATGCCGACATCCCGACCTGGTTCGTGAAGCTCTTCGGCGTGGACCACTGGAGCGTGTCAGCCTCGGCGACGGCGGCGAGCCAGGTGCTGGACATCGCGGTGGTGCTCGACGTTTCCGGGTCGATGTGTTTCACGAGCTATCCGCCGGTGGAAGGTGATGGCCCGAACTGGACCGGGTACGTGATGAGCCCGGGGCGACTCAGCCCCTCGGGTGGGTACGCATTCCCGAAGCTGACGCAGCCAATTTCGGCGGGTGGCAGCAACTCGATCACGATTTCGCTCAACGACATCGACATCTTCACGAGCACGAGTTCGACCAACAACCGCAACAACTTTGGCTCCGGGTACAACAGCTCGACGCCATACTGGCAGCGGAGCCCCGGAGGGGGCGTACGGACCGGGATGATCATGATCGACGATGAGATCTTCAAGATCACGGCGGTCAATACGTCCCAAAATAAGCTCACGGTTACCCGGGCGCAGACAAACAACCGGACCTCGCCGGGCACAACGACCACGAAACAGGCGCACTCGGTGGGCGCTGAAGTGTGGGCGAACCGCGGCTCATACGGCTCGCAGGGCTATTGCGACAAGGCCGCGTACTACGCGCGGACATCAAGCCAGGAAGGGCCTCACCAGCCGTTCGACGGGGCGCTGGACAACGCGAAGTACTTCATTTCGCTGTTCAACCCGGCGTTCGACAAGATGGGCGTGGCTTCCTATTCAAGCACGGCGGACATCCATGCCAACCTGACGGGCGGTTCGTTCAGCTCGCTCAACTCCGCGATCAACGGCTTCGGTTACCCCGAGGGCGGCACGAACATCGCGCACGGGATTGCACGAGGTATGTCGATCCTGGACGGGACCGGTAAGCGGGCGAACTCGGTCCGCATCCTGGTACTGCTCTCCGACGGTGTGCCGAACACGTATTGCACGAACGGGTACAGCAGCAGCAGCTGTTCGACCGGGAGCAGCAACACGCCCGCTACGTGCCCGGCAAGTTCGACGACCGCCATCAGCCATGCGACGGCGCGTGCGGCGGCAGCGGCGGCATCCGATGTGATCGTGTACACGATTGGGCTCGGCGACGGCGTGCTGGACTGCGTGATGGAAGACATCGCGGCAGCGGGCGGAGGCGAGTACTACAAGGCGCCCACAACAGCGCAGCTGGACGAGGCGTTCGATGCAATCGCCAAGAAGACGCACATCGGCCTCACCGGCTGACCTGCGGCCTGGTTACAAACAAGCAGAGGCCCGGCTCCGAGGAGAGCCGGGCCTCTGCGCGTCTCCGTGGGCCTTGTGGCGGACCCACGGGCAGCAGAGTGCCTCAAATGGCTTTCCGGCGGTCCATGAAGCGCGGCGGTCAAGGAGGGTGCAGGGAAATGGATGGTGACAACGCGTAGACGACCTGTGGCCAGCGCGATGTGCGCCGATATATCGGAAGGGAGGAGCACTACGAGTGGCACGACCAGTAGCAACCGCAATTACCGCATCAAATCGAAACAGGGCAATGCTCATGCTGGCTATTGTGCTCGGCATCGCCAGCTTCGCCCTGATGTTCGCATTCCTGAACAGCCGCGACGGCGGGAACGGCGACGTCGAGCGGGCCCTATCGGGGCCTGGCGCCGAGGAAGTCGTCGTGGCGGCACGAATTATCCAACCGGGCGAGAAGATCACGGCGGACATGCTCCAGGTGGAGACGATCCCCGGGGCTGCCCTGCTGGACGGCCGGTTCAACACGATCACGGGAGTCGAGGGGCAGATCGCATCTTCGCCCATTTACCCGCGTGAGCAGGTGACGACGAACAAGATCACGCCGCTTGCAGGCGAACAGACGCTGGCGTTCAAGGTGCCGAAGGGCATGCGCGCCATCTCGCTGCAGGTACCACACGAAGCATGGATCGCTGCGGGCTTGCCGCAGCCGGGTGACCGGATTGACGTGCTCGCGATCGCGACACTAAGCCGCGTGGACCCGCTGACGGGTGAAGAGCGACCTGACCTTGCCGGGGCTTACCTGGCACAGGACGTAGAGATCCTTGCGGTGTCTCAGACGCTCATCAATAGCGTGACACCGGTGAAGGACGCGAAACCAGCGGGGACGAGTGGCTCGACCACGGACCCGGCCGCAACGCCAACGACTGGCCAGGTAGAGACGACCGCGCCAGTGGCGGCAGACAGTGGCAAGACATTCGAGAGTTCAATCTCGATCACGCTGGCGCTGACACCAGACCTGGCCGCGAAAGTGGCGATGCTGGACGCGGTGAAAGACGACGCGGCGCAGTACCGCATCCTCGTCCGCCAGAAGGGCGACACCGACCCGGTGGCCGGCAAGACGCAATGGTCGTGGGAAGACCTGTTCCCGGAGCGCTAAGGAGCACACCGGGAGGTACAGAGCCAGGCTGCGCGGCATACCGCGCAGCCTGGCGACAAGGGGAGGAATTCTATGTCAAGGGTCCCACAGATCGTCGTCATCGACCCGGACCGCGAGAGTGCGGCGGAGGTCGGCAAGCTGCTCGTGCAGCTCGGCTTCCAGGTTATCGGGAGCGCAGGCTACGGCGTCGAGGCATTCACACTGGCGTTCCAGATGAGACCGGACCTGGTCCTGATGCGGGTGGAGGAGCCACTGGTGCGACCAGTGCAGACACTCTCCCGCATTAACGATGGCCTGCCCGACATGCCGATCGTCGTGTTTTCGAGCGAGGCGAATCTCCGAAGCATGCGCCAATCGATGGTATCGGGCGCGTCGGACTACCTGCAGGAGCCGTTGGATTCGGACGAGCTCGAATCGGCACTGATCCGGGTCCTGGAGCGCAAGGAGCGCGAAGGGATGCGGCGGCGGGGAGAACTCGACGATCCTGTGCCGACGGGGACGATTATCACCGTCTTCGGAGCGAAGGGTGGCATCGGTAAGACGACGATCTCTTCGAACCTGGCGATCGCGCTGGCGACGGAAGCGCACCAATCAGTGGCCCTCGTGGACATGGACACGCGCTTCGGCGATGTCGCGATCACGATGGACATCCCGGTGGAGCGGTCTATCGCCGACCTGGCAAGAAACCTGGACAACGTCGACCGGTCAACGTTGCGGGACTACATGGTGGAACACGAATCAGGGGTGTTCATCCTCCCGGCGCCGACGCGGCCAAGCGACTGGCGGAACCTGAACGCGCGACACATCCGGGACGTGGTCGACGTCCTCGCGCAGACGCACGATTTCGTGGTCCTGGACACGCCGGGCACGTTCAACGAGATCGTGGCGGCGGCGATCGAAGTGGGCACGATGGTGCTGCTGGTGACGACGCTGGACATGGCGAGCATCAAGGACACGGTGCTGGCGCTGGAGATGCTGCACGAGCGATTCGGAAACGACGATGAGCGGATCAAGATCGTCCTGAACCGTGCGGGTGTAGACACGGGTGTCCGCGAGCGAGACGTAGAAGCGACGCTGGATGCCCCTCTCTGGTGGCGAATCCCTCAGGACAACGACGTGGTGAAGGCGGCGCAGCTTGGCCGCCCGATCGTGATGTCGCGACCGAACAGCAAGGTTGCGACGGAGGTCCGGGAGATGTCCCGGGCGCTGGCCGGTGTACGGCGAGCAAAGAACCGCGCTGCAGCCCGAAAGGGCGGTGGGGGCGGAATCATGACGAAGCTTTTCCCATCGCTGTTCAAGAAGAGCGCGTAACGCTGCTGGAGGCGAACGATGAACGACGGCGAACGAGACGAATACTCCGAGGAGCGGCCACGCCGGGAGGAGAGACCGGCTGCGAACCGGCCACCAGTCGATGGGAACCTGGCCGGTCAGCTGCATCCTTCAGGCGCGCCGCAGCCACCGCTGGGGCGTTTGCGGCCGTCCGGGCAGATGCAGGCGCCGCGAGGCCGCTGGGGAGTGGGCGACCAATCCGAGGCAATCCCGAACCGCCCGCCAGGCATTGGGTCCCGCCCCGCGCTGCGCCCAGGGGGCCCCGGCGGCCCGCCGGCGAAGCAGGAAGGACAGCAGCCGTCGCCAATCGATATCCAGCAGCGGCGGCAGCCGCCGCAGCAGCCACTCGAGACGCGGGCCAACCCGCAGGCTGAGGCGGCGAAGCTGCGGTTACACGAGTTGCTGATCGAGGAACTGGAGCACGGGGCGATTGAGAAGCTTCCGCCTCAGCAGCAGCGCGAGGCGGTTATGCGGGCCGCGCGTGAGCTCATCGCGCAGGAGGGGATTACGCTTGGCGGCGCAAGCCGGGACGAGGTCCTGGAAGCGTTGGCGGACGAGGTCCTTGGCCTGGGGCCGCTGGAGCCACTGCTCCGGGACCCGGGCGTCAGCGAAGTGATGGTGAACGACCTCGACAAGATCTACTTTGAGCGGGACGGGCGTATCTTCCGCAGCCCTGCGAGGTTCAGGGACACGCAGCACATCATGCGGATTATCGAACGGATCGTGGCTCCACTGGGGCGGCGAATCGACGAGTCCAGCCCGATGGTGGATGCACGACTACCTGACGGTTCCCGCGTGAACATCACGGTACCGCCAGCATCGCCGAAATCTCCGTCCATCACGATCCGGAAGTTCCGTGCGGACAAGATGAAGATCGAGGACCTGATCAAGGTCGGGGCGATGACGGATAAGACGGCGGAGTTCCTGGCGATGTGTGTGCGGGCGCATCTGAACATCATCATCAGCGGTGGTACTGGTACCGGGAAAACGACGCTGTTGAACGCGTTGTCGGGATTCATCCCGAATACGGAACGAATCGTGACGGTAGAGGACCCGGCGGAAGTACGGCTGCAGCAGGACCACGTGATCACGCTCGAAGCACGGCCGGCAAGCATGGAGGGCAAGAACCAGATCAAGCAGCGCGACCTGGTGAGGAACACGCTGCGCATGCGTCCGGACCGGATCATCGTTGGCGAGGTTCGCGGCGAGGAAGCGTTCGACATGCTCCAGGCGATGAACACCGGCCACGATGGGTCGATCTCGACGATTCATGCGAACACCCCACGGGACGCCGTCGCCCGCATGGAGAACATGGTGCTGATGGCGGGCATGGACCTGCCAGCACGTGCTATCCGCGAGCAGGTGGCATCGGCGATCGACGTGTTTATCCAGGTAACACGGATGCAGGACGGTAGCCGGCGGGTTTCGCATGTGACGGAGGTAGCCGGGATGGAGGGGGACATGATCACCCTGCAGGACATCTTCCTGTTCAACCTGGACCACGTGGACGACGACGGGAAGGTGCACGGAAAGATGGAGGCGACCGGGATTCGGCCGGGCTTCCTGAAGAAATTCGAGATTTTCGGGATCAAGGTCCCCTCGGACCTCTTCGCCGCCGACGGGAAGGTGTGGTGATGATCATCATGGTGCTGGCCGCGCTGTGTATCGGCGGGGCAATGACAACAGGGGTGCTCTGGATCACAGGAGCAGGCGGGGCCGATCAGGCTGCCGCCATCCGGCTTTCCAAACTGAAGAACGATGGTGAAGGCGGAAGTGCCTTCTCTGCAATTTTCGCGCTGCGGAAGCGGGCGAAGGGGGTCAATTTCGGCGGCATCAATGTCGTCAACTCGAACGTTGTTGCGAACTGGACCAGAGACCTGGAACGGGCGGGGCTGACGCTGAATGTACGGGAGTATTTCATCCTCCGCGTCACCGGCGCCGTAGCGATAATGTTGCTGGCCTTCATCTTCGCACCAGTCAAGATCCTTGCGATCGGTGGCGCCCCCATCGGGTTCCTGGCGGTCGGGTTCTGGGTGAAGCGTCGAATCGGCACTCGCCAGCAGAAGCTGGAGAGCCAGTTGGTGGAGCTCCTGCAGATGCTGGCGAGCGGGCTACGGGCCGGCTTCGGACTCCTGCAGGCGATGGAGGCAGCGACGGACCAGCTGTCGCCGCCGGTATCCGTGGAGCTGCGCCGCTTCATGCGGGACACGGCGATGGGCGCAAGTATCGAAGCCGCCCTGGAATCAATGAACGAGCGGATCGGCAGTTCGGACTGGGACATCGTGATCACGGCCATCATGATCCAGCGAAGCGTCGGCGGGAATCTCGCCGAAATCCTGGATAACGTCGCCCACACAATGCGTGAACGGGAACGGATCAAGGGTGAGATCCGGACATTGACCTCGCAGCAGCGCATGACGGGCTACGTTATTGGCGGGATCCCGATCGGCCTCGGCGTGCTCTTTGCGTTCCTCAACTGGCAATTCACGAGCCTCCTGTTCACGGAGCCGCTGGGCCGGGGAATGTTGGCCGTGGGGACCGCTCTCTGGATCACCGGCTTCGTCATCATCCAGAAGATCGTCAACATCGAGGTGTAGCCGTGGAGTTTGTGATTTCATTTGCGACCATGCTCGCGGTCATGTTCCTGGCGTACGGTTTCCTGTACCGAACGGCCGCCGATGACTCGATGGAAGCGAGACTCGGCGGGTTGCAGTACAAGCGCCCCCAGCGGGAAGCGTTGCCAGACCCGGAAGCGGCGTTCAAATCGCGCGTGCTGCGCCCATTTGTTGAATGGGTGACGAAACGGGCGAGCGGCATCCTGCCATCGACACAGTCGGACAAGCTGGAGGCGGCACTGACGCGGTCGGGCTTGAAGCTGACGGTCGGGAACTTCGCCATCATCTATGCAGTTGTGGGCGTCGGCGTGCCGATGCTCGTCTTCATGCTCCTCCTGAGTGCCGGGGTTTCGGGGCGCAACCTGCTGCTGATGTACGGTGTCGTGCAGGCGATGGGGCTCTACGGCCCACGCATTTGGCTGCTTGGCCGGATCAAGAAGCGGCAGAAACTGATCTGGCGGTCGCTGCCAGACGCGTTTGACCTGATCACGGCGTCGGTCGAGGCAGGCCTGGGTATTGACGCGGCGTTCAACCGGATCGTGGGCAAAGTCACAGGGCCGTTTGCGGAGGAGCTGACCCGGACTCTGCGAGAGATGCAGATGGGCCGGTCGCGGCGGGAAGCACTACTGGACCTGGCGGACCGCACGGGCGTAGAGGAATTGCGCTCGCTGGTGAACTCGGTAATCCAGGCGGAGAGCATGGGTATATCAATCGCATCGGTCATTCGCGTCCAGACCGGCGTGATCAGGACGCGGCGCAAGCAGAAGGCGGAAGAGCAGGCTTTCAAAGCACCAATCAAGATGGTGTTTCCGCTCGTATTCTTCGTATTCCCGTGCATCATGATCGTGATCGGCGGCCCGGCGGTCATCAAGCTGATGCAGGCGTTCTAACGTGCAGATCATCGATGTGACATCGGGTGTGACGTTGGCACGGAACGCGCGGCAGGCCTCAAACCCATGGACGCGATTTCGAGGGTTGATGCTTCGGCGCTGCCTGGACGAGGGTGAAGGGCTGGACATTCGTGGAGATTCATCGATCCACATGATGTTCATGCGCTTCCCGATTGATGCCGTGTTTTACGCGGAAGACGGGCGTGTGACGCGGGTTCGTCACAGTTTGCGGCCGTGGATTGGCATTGCCTTTGGGGGCAGGGGGACGAAGGGTGTTGTCGAGCTGCCGGCGGGCTGCGCGGCCGGCGTTGAGGCCGGGCACGAACTGGAATTCGTTGCGTGACGGGGACCTGTTCTACGTAAGAAGGTTCGGAAAGAGCATTCCAACGAGGCCACCGGCGGCGAGGTAGGGGCCGTAGGCGAAATGGGCACCGACTTTGCCACGGACGATGAGGATGACCGCCGGGATGCCGGCAAGCATCACCCCGAGAAATAACGAGAACATGACGGTGGGCCAGCCAACGACCAGGCCAATGACCAGCATTAGCTTGACGTCGCCCAGGCCGAGGCCGGTACCACCACGGCTGGCGAGCAGGCCGAGGCCGAAGAAGATCACCCCCGCAACGAGGGCGAAGCCGGCGCCGACGGCAATATCCGCTGCATCGCGGTCTGGCCAGGCCCAGCAAAGGGCTGCGGCGGCGGCAGCGGTTGGATAGCTGACGACGTTCGGGATGCGGTGACGTTCGAAATCGGTGCTGGAGATGAGCACGAGGACGAAGCCGAAGGCAGCCGTCAGAATCCCCGGGCCAAGGTCGTAGTGGTCCGGTCGCAATGCGATCGCGGCCATAACGGCCGATGCAGCGGCGACGGCCATGCGCCAATTACGGGCACGGGCACCAGTCATCGGCTGCTGTTGAAACAGGGGTTCGGAATAGAGGCGATGCTGGTTGGCCGCAGCGAACCACCCGACGACAGCCGCGACGATGGCGCCGGCAGCGGGAGCGAGGAGATCCATTGCCGTCACTATCGGGCCGGGCGACATCAGCCTCAAGGCAAGGTGCCGTGGAGTGGAGAGAGTCGCTACACTCGCGCGCTGTGACTGACATCGACTGGGACGACGCGACGGCGGAGGCGACCTCGCTGCTTCAGGAGTATATCCGCATCGACACGTCGAACCCGCCGGGAAACGAGACGCGTGCGACGGATTTCCTCGCTGGCATCCTGCAGGAGAGTGGCATCGAGGTTTCGGTGGCGGAGGCACTTCCCGGGCGAGGAAACCTGTATGCCCGAATCGGGCCACCAGGGCCGACGGTCTGCCTGCTGAACCACACGGATGTTGTGCCGGTGGAACGGCGTTACTGGTCGGTCGAGCCGTTCGCGGGAGAGCTGCTGCGTGGCTCGATCTGGGGGCGGGGTGCGCTGGACATGAAGGGCATGGCGATCATCGAGCTCATGACCTTCATGCTTCTGAAGCGACAGGGTTTGGCGCTGCGGCGCGGGCTCTCGTTCCTGGCCGTGGCAGACGAAGAGGCCGGGAGTACCTTGGGCGCAGCATGGGTGCAAGAGCATCGACCGGCATGGATGGAGGCCGACCTCGTGATCAACGAGGGCGCCTATGGCATGGCGAATCTGCCGGGCGGGAATCAACTGTTCCAGGTGGCGCCCACGGAGAAGGTGCCTCTGTGGCTGAGGCTGACGGCAGAGGGACGGCCGGGCCACGGATCTGTGCCGCACGAGGACAACTGCGTCGAACGGCTGGTGCGGGCGTTGGCACGGTTGGAGGCGTGGAAGCAGCCGCTGGAGATAACACCGGTGATGCGCGCACATGTAATGGCGCTGGCCGAGGCCGGGCTCGTGCGGGCGAAGAACGACCGGGACATCCACGCGGCTGCGGAACGCAGCCCGGGGCTGCGAGCAAGGCTGGCGAACACCGTGGTTCTGACGAGCATCTCGACGGGCGTAAAGGTCAATGTGATCCCGTCCGAGGCGGCTGCGACGCTGGATTGCCGCCTGTTGCCTGACGTGGATGTGGACCGGTTCATCGCGGCATTGCGCAAGACTTTGGCGGATGACCGAATTGGAATTGAGGTGCTGCACCGTTCCGAGGGAGCGGCAACGGGGATGGATCACGAATTCGTCGAGGTCGTCGACGATGTGATTGGGGAGATGGTAGAGGGGGCGCGGCTGGTTCCGGAAATGACGAGCGGCTTCACGGACTCGCGGATTTTCCGGCAGCGAGGGGTGGCATCGTTCGGATTTATCCCCTGCCTCATCCCGGCGGGTGAGCTTTCGGGGATTCACGGCCATGACGAGCGGATCGGCGTGGGGAACCTTCGGCTGGGGATGCAGGTGCTGACTGCTGTGGTCACGCGGCTGTGTGGGGAATAGGAGTCGATCAACTGGCCGGTTCGTGGTCCAAGAGTGCTGCAACATCCATGCGAAGTGCCTGGAGTTCGGAGTCCGTTAGCTCGCGGGACGGGTCCCCACCGAGGCGGGCGAGCCAACGCTGAGCAAGGTCACGCACGGGGGGCAGGGCTGCTCCCGGATCGGGCCTACGGACGAGTGGAGAGAGCGGACGGCCGATGTCATCGATCGAGATGTCGCCGAGGAGGACTTCGAGTGCGCCGTCCAGGTGTGCGGGCGCAACATTCGGGGCAGCGAGGTAGTTGGCGACCGCCGCCGCAGTGGTGAGGACGTCGGCGAGAGTGATCGGGGTTGGCACATGGCAAATGGTACTAGCCAGTGGCCTCGTCGAGGCGCTGCCCATCAAGGGAGCGCGCGAATTCGCGCACGCGCCCGTCGGCGCCACAGAGGATCGGACGGAAGTGGCTGAAGCAGAGCGTCTCGAAGTCCAGCGCCGCGATTTTGCGGACGGACTTCGCAGCTTCATCGAGGTTCTTGCTGAACATGCGGCTAGGGAGCATGAGGCGGCCCAGCTTATGTTGCATGGCGTCGCCGACGATCAGTACGCCGCGAGATGGGAAGTGGAGGGCGATGCTTCCGTCGGTGTGTCCGGGGGCGTGGACGACACGGAGACCACCAAGGACCGGGATTTCGTCGGCATCGTTGAGCATGACATCGACCCGCGCAGGGCCCGGGTCGGTCCACTGCAGGAAGGGATCGACGAGCCGGGCGAGAAACGAGTTAACGAATGGATTGGGAAGTGGCTGCTCGCTAGCGACGTGGGGCGCATCGGCAAGGTGAACGGCTGTACGGGCGGGGACATGCTTCTGGAGGACCGGGAGTCCGCCAACATGATCGATGTGCGCGTGCGTGATTACGATGTGGCGGACGTCGTCGGCCGTTTTTCCGACTTCGCGCACGGCAGCGAGGATGCGTTCGCCCGAGCCGGGGTTGCCAGTATCGATGACTGTGACGGTGTCTTCGACGACGAGGTAGGCGCGGGAGCCGCGCGTCCGGACCTGGAAAAGCCCGGGGACCACCTGGCGAGTGAGGCGGAAGGGGGCAGGGCGCCGTTCTTCCCAACGAGCGGCCATTTCCGCGCGCCGCGCGTGGATCTCGGCGCGTGTCTCGTCAAGGGTTCGCGGCATTAGCGGAGCATAGCACAGCCACTTACCGGCCGGTAAACAGTAAACATGGGGGACGGCACAGCAGGTAGTGCGATACTGGCGTTGTGTATGTACCTCGCGCCTTCGCAATCGAGGACCTGACAGTCATCCACGAAGTGATGCGACAGAACAGCTTCGCGATGCTCGTGACAAGTGGGCTTTCGGGCCTGGAGGCGACTCACCTGCCGGTGGCACTGAGTACCGATGGGCCCGGACTGGGGACATTGCGGGCGCACATTGCACGAGCAAATCGCCAGTGGGAATCGTTCGATGGGGAGCTGGAAGCGTTGTTCATTTTTGCGGGCCAGCACGGCTACATCTCGCCTTCGTGGTACGAGGCAGGGCCAGCCGTGCCGACGTGGGACTACGTCGCGGTCCACGCCTACGGGCGGCCACGGGTAGTCGACGACGAGGCGCAGGTGCTGTCGATGCTGAATGCCCTGGTGTCACAGTACGAGAAGGGGATGGAGCGGCCGTGGGCATTGGGGACGCAAGACCAGGACTGGGTGCGGACCATGGCGGGGGGCATTGTTGCGTTCGAAGTGGAGATCACCAGGGTGGACGCGAAGGCAAAGCTGGGACAGAACCGGCCCGCGGACCAGGCCCGCGTCGCCACTGCGCTGGAGGCGTTGGGAGCACGGGAACTGGCAGCCTTGATCCGGGAGGCAGCCGGGGGACAGTAGCGGCCTGATGGCCCTTTCCGAACCGGTGGGCGACAATTCCAAACAACTTACCAACCGGTCAGGAGCATCAGCGCAATGCCAATTACGCTCGCCGATTCCGAAAGCGAACTCGAGTGGCGGAAGGAAGTCCGCCAGTTCATTAACGACAATAAGGGCATCTTCGCGAACGCCTCGGCGGATGAGGGCGGTGAAGGCGGGCTGTTTGGGCGCATGGGCGCAGTGAAGAAATGGCGCGATAAAGTAGCTGAAAAAGGCTGGGTGGCACCGGCTTGGCCGACGAAGTACGGCGGGGCGGACCTCGGCGTCAAAGAACAGTTCATCATGAACGAGGAGTTCGCCGAGTCGGGCGTACCGAGCAATGTCGGCGGCTTCGGCGTGATGATGATCGGGCCGACGCTCATTGAGCATGGCACGGAAGACCAGAAAGAAGAGCACCTGGGCCGCATCCTCCGGGGGGAGGTGATCTGGTGCCAGGGATACAGCGAACCGGGCGCTGGTTCGGACCTCGCATCGCTGCAGACGCGGGCGGTGCGCGATGGCGACGACTACGTGCTAAACGGCCAGAAGATCTGGACGACGGGAGCGCAGTACGCGGACTGGATGTACATGCTGGCGCGGACCGACCCGGATGCGCCCAAGCACCGTGGCATCACGTACCTGCTGGTAGACATGAAGAGCCCGGGCGTGACGGTTCGGCCGCTGACGACGATGGCGAACATGCAGTCGTTCAACGAGGTGTTTTTCGAAGACGTGCGTGTGCCGGTGAAGAACAGGGTGGGCGACGAGAACCGCGGCTGGTATGTGGGGACGACAACGCTCGACTTCGAGCGATCGTCCATCGGTTCGGCTATCGGTGTACGAAAGACGCTGGACAGCCTCATTCGACAGGCGAAGAGCGAGAAGTCCCCTGCGAGCTTCGACCAGCGGAGGAGCCTGCGGCACGAGTTTACGGACCGCCTGATCGACGCGGAGGTGGCGAAGATGCTGAGCTACCGGGTGATCTCGATGCAGGCGAACGGGAAGATTCCCAACCACGAGTCATCAATGTGCAAGCTGTTCTCCAGCGAGCTCAATCAGAAGATCGCCCTGCTCTCCATGCACCTGTTCGGGATGCACGGGCTGGTGTGGAACCGGGCTTCGACGGGTTACGTACAGGCCGTGTCCTCGACGATTGCCGGCGGCACGAGCGAGATCCAGAAGGGAATCATGGCGACGCGGGGACTCGGGTTGCCGAGGGGCTAATCGCCCGCACCAGGAATACATAGAGGCGCCCGGCGGGAATATCCGCCGGGCGCCTCTATGTGTGGCCGAACCCAGATGACAGCGGCGGTGGCCCGCCTCGCCCAACAGTCGATGCGGACGGCGCCCCTGTGGAAGCAGCCAACGATCGCAGGGTCAGGAATGAGCGTGGTCGCGCCGCCAGTTTGCCTGCGCATTCAAACTGGGAGAGGACGTGGCGCATGTGAGCACGGGAGCCCCATGTCCGGTTCGGGGGCACGGAGATGGCGGGTATACTCGTGGCGTGCCAGCAAGCCAGAAACCCCGCCTCGTCATCCTCGATTCGCACGGGATCCTGTTCCGCGCGTTCTTTGCCTTCGCGAATTCAAATCAGCCACCGCTGATGAGCAGCAAGGGCGAACTGACGTTTGCGACGCATGGGTATGCGGAGACGCTGATACGGGTGCTGGACATGTTGAAGCCGACGCACATTTGCGCTGCCTGGGATGCCGGCGGGCCGACCTTCCGGCATGAAGCAGCAGAGGAATACAAGGCAACACGGCGACCAACCCCACCCGAACTGCTGGTCCAGATGGCGCGCGTCCGCGAGATGCTGGAGGCCTTCAAGATCCCGATCTACGAGATGAAGGGGTTCGAGGCAGACGACGTCGCGGGGACGATCTCCAAGATGGTGGCATCCGAGGGAATGGAGACGTACATCGCGACGCTCGACACGGACCTTGTGCAGCTCGTGGGGCCGCACGTGAAGCTATTCATGTTCCGGCCATACCAGCGCGACACAGTCGAGTACGACGAAGCGAAGGTCGCCGAACGATGGGGTTTTTCGCCGAAGTACATGATCGATTTCAAATCGCTTCGCGGCGACAGCAGCGACAACGTGGAGGGGATAAAGGGGATCGGGGACAAGACTGCGGCAGACCTGATCCGGCAGTTCGGTGAAGCCGAGCAGATCTTCGAGCGGATGGACGAGCTGAAGCCAGCGGTGCGAAAGAAGCTGGAGGGCCAGCGCGAGGCGGTATTGCGGAGCAAGAACCTGGTGACGATCCGGACGGATCTACCCGTGGAGTTCGACCTGGAGGCCTGCCGACTACAGGACTATGACCGCGAGGCTGTGCTTTCACTGTTCCGGGAGCTTGAGTTCCGGGTGCTGGCGCAGCGACTGGCTGATGTCCTGGGGGACCAGCCTGGAGCGACGGCGCCACTGGAGGCGGACGAAGCGACGACGTCGTACGAGATCGTTAACACCGAGGCGGCACTGGCCGGGATGGCCGCGCGCCTGAAGACCGCTGGATCATTCGCCGTGGCGGGACTGACGACGGCAGGCGATGCGATGCACCCATTGCCGCTGGGCCTCGCGTTTGCGACGGAGCCGGGCACCGCGTGGTACGTGCCGTTTGGACACGCGCCGCGGCTGGATGAGGCAGCGGTGCAGCTCAAGCGGGAGACGATCCTCACGGTGTTACGTCCGCTGCTGGAGGACGAGGGCCTGAAGAAGACGACGTATGGGTCTAAATACCTGATGCACGTGCTGGACCGGATGGGTTCTGGGTTTGCCGGCAATGCATTCGATGTCTCGATCGCGGCATTCCTGCTGGGGGAGACTTCTTCGACGCTCAATGCCCTGGTAGGGGAGCGGCTGGGGATCGAGATGGTGAGCGCACAAACGTTGACGGGGACGGGCCGAAAGGCGGTTTCGTTGGCCGAGGTGGAGATGGAGCGTGTAGCAGAGTACGGCTGCCAGCAGGCGGAGATGTTGCTCCGCGTCGCACCGCAATTGGACGCCCAGCTCCGGGAACGCGGGCAATGGGACCTATTCTGGGAGATGGAGATGCCGCTGATCCCGGTGTTGTTCCGGATGGAGCGGTGGGGAATCGCGCTGGACCCGAGCGTGCTGCGTGAGCTGTCGCGTGCGATGACGGGGGACATCGCGCAGGCGGAGGAGGAGATCTACGCGATCGTCGGGCACGAGTTCAACATCGGCAGTCCGCAGCAATTGAGCGACATCCTGTTCAAGGACCTCGGGCTTCCGAAAAGCCGCAAAACCGCTTCGGGATACAGCACGGACCAGCGTGCCCTTGAAGCACTGCGGCCTGTGGCGCCGATTATCGACCTGATCTTTGAGTATCGAGGACTGACGAAGCTGAAGAGCACGTACCTGGATTCGTTGCCGGGGACGATGGCAGCAGACGGACGGGTACACACGGACTTTCAGCAGGCCGTGGCTGCTACGGGGAGACTTTCGAGCAACAACCCAAATCTGCAGAACATCCCCGTACGGGAAGACCGCGGGAGAGAGATTCGGCAGGCGTTCGTGGCAAAGGGGTTCGACGAGCCGCTGTTCGTGGGGGCTGACTACTCACAGATCGAGCTACGGGTGCTGGCCCATGTGACGGGGGACCGTGGGTTAATCGAGGCGTTCCTTGCTGACCAGGACATCCACCGGGCGACGGCGGCGACCGTCTACGCCGTGGAGCCGGATGCGGTTACGCGGCAGATGCGGGACACGGCGAAGATGGTGAATTTCGGCATCGCCTATGGGATGGGAGAGTTCGGGCTGGCGAGCCGGACCGGTATGACACGGGAAGAGGCGGAGGCGTTCATTAAGTCGTACTTTGCAAACTTCCCCGGGATCGCGGATTGGCAGAAGGAGACCCTTGCCCTGACGAAGGAGAAGGGATACGCCGAGACGATCTTCGGGCGGCGGCGTTACCTACCGGCGATTCATTCATCGAACTTCCAGGTGCGTAGCGCGGCCGAGCGGGAAGCGATCAATATGCCGATCCAAGGCACGGCGGCCGACATCATCAAGCTTGCGATGATCCGGATCGACGAGGAGATAGCGAAGCGGGAGCTGCGAAGCCGGATGATCCTGCAGGTGCACGACGAACTGATCTTCGAGTGCCCGGCGGAGGAGGCTGATGCTGTGGCGGAAATCGCAACGCGCCTGATGCCCGGCGAGCGCGAGCTGGCTGTACCGCTCAAGATCGATGTGAAGCGCGGAAAGAACTGGGGAGCGATGGCGTAGGGGGCAGACGGCGGACACGGACGCTCTGGTGTAGGATTCCCGGCGCATATTACAGCCGGAGCACCGCGACCGATGCGTTTTACTGATACTCCCGAACTTGCCGAATGGCGGACGACCGTCAAGGGTTTCATCGACGACAACTGGAAACAGGGCCGGACGGATGATGACGAAGACAACCCGATGGAAGAGGCGGCTCCGGACGAGAGCCGGGTGAAGCCATGGCTGGACAAGCTGGCCGATAGTGGCTGGATCGCGCCCGCATGGCCGAAGAAGTATGGCGGCGCCGATATGTCGGTACTGGAACAGTTCGTACTGAGCCAGGAGTTCACCGAGGCGGGAGCGCCGACGAGCCGGCAGATGCTGAACCTTGTGGGGCCGACGATCATGCTGCATGGCACGGATGAGCAGAAAGCCGAGCACCTGCCGCCGATGCTGCGCGGCGAAGTGGCCTGGTGCCAGGGTTTTAGCGAGCCTGGCTCTGGTTCGGACCTTGCATCGCTGCAAACGCGGGCGGTACGCGACGGCGATGATTACGTGATCAATGGGCAGAAGATCTGGACGTCGGGCGCGCACCGCGCGGACTGGATGTTTGTGCTGACGCGGACGGACCCGGATGCTCCGAAGCACCGGGGAATCAGCTACTTGCTGTTGGACATGAAGAGCCCGGGCGTGACGGTGCGGCCACTGACGAACCTTGCCAACGGCCACATCTTCAACGAAGTATTTTTCGAAGATGTCAGGGTGCCGGTGCGGAACCGGATTGGCGAGGAGAATCGCGGCTGGTACGTCGGGACGACGACGCTGGACTTCGAGCGCTCAAACATCGCGCGGGTGGTCAACATTGAGAAGCAGGTGCGACGGCTCAACCGCTATGTGAAGGCGCGGGCAACAGCTGGCCAGCCGGTGCGGGATGCCTTCCGGCTCGAGATGGTGGACCGGGCCGTGGAGACATCGGTCTGTGCGCTGCTGTCATTCCAGGTCGTGTCTATCCAGGCACGTGGCGGGGTGCCAAACATGGAGGCATCCATGAACAAGATGTACGGCTCCGAGCTGCAACAGCGGGTCGCAGCGACGGCGATGCACCTGACGGGGATGGCGGGCCAACTGCGGCGGCCAAGCGGCATCGAAGGGGACTTGAAGGTGCGGGCCGCCATGGACTACATGACGACGGTGTCGGCGACTATCGCGGCGGGGACAAGCGAGATCCAGCGGAACATTATTGCGACGCGCGGTCTCGGGCTGCCGCGCGGGTAGCATCGGACGAGCCACGCCACAAAGGCCAAGAGCCCGGCTTTCGCCGGGCTCTTCTCTTGGACCGGGTGAACGCCCTTAGCCGCCGCCGATGGCGGGGACGATAGTGAGCTGCGTGCCGGGGGCGAGGCGCTCGTGGAGTGCCATCTGGTACACCTCGCCGTTGACAGCGATGGCAAGCTCAGGGCGGACGCGGCCGTCTTCGACAAGGCGTTCGTAGAATCCCGGCGAGCGGTCGTCGAGGGCACGGAGGACGGCGTCGAGCGTCGAGGCTTCCACTTCGAGGCGGTTGGCACCGTCGAAGTAGGGACGCATGAGAGCAGGGATAATGATTACGACCATTGCCAGTCCCATAAGAGCGTGAGGGCTGGCAAATTGCCAGCCCTCACGTGACGTGCCGGGGCTACTGCTCCGGCCTAGAGTCCGTAGAGTTCCTCGACGATACGCCGGGGAGACAACGGCAGCACGGTGAACCGGTGCCCGGTAGCATCGGCGACGGCGTTTGCGATGGCGGCCAACGGCGGAACAATCGGGACTTCGCCAACGCCCCGGACACCGTAGGGGTGGCCAGGGTTCGGTACTTCCACAAGGACAGTCTCGATCATTGGAAGATCGAGCGTGGTGGGCATGCGGTAATCGAGGAAACTCGAATTCAGCAGGTGACCCTGCTCGTCGTAGTAGTACTCCTCGTTGATTGCCCAGCCCACGCCCTGAGCGACGCCGCCGTGGATTTGGCCTTCCACGTAGGCGGGATGGATGGCTGTACCGACGTCTTGGACGGCGGTATAGCGAAGGACGGTGACCTTCCCCGTGCCGGGGTCAACTTCGACATCGGCGATGTGGGTGCCGAAAGCGGCACCGACGCCGCGAGCGGAGAGCGATGCCTTGCCGACGATAGGGCCACCGGTCTGGCCGGACTTGGAGGCGATCTCCGTGAAGGAGATGCGCTTGGATGGGTCGCTCTTGGAGCGCACTTCGGCGCCAACGTACTCGAGATTGTCTTCTGGGACGTTGAGGAGAGCAGATGCGCGCTGAACCATCTGTCGCTGGATATCGAGGCCCGCTTCGTGGACGGCCAGACCGCTGGCGAAAGTAGTGCGGCTACCGCCGGTGACATCGTTGTGGCCGACGGAGTCCGTGTCGACGACGGTAGCACGGATATCGTCATAGCCGATGCCGAGGGTCTCGGCGAGCTGCATGCTGAGCGAGGCACGCGTGCCACCGATGTCGATGGAGCCCTGGATGAGGTTGACGGTGCCGTCGGGATTGACGGAGACGGCGACGCTGGACTGGAGGCCGGCGTTGAACCAGAAGCCGCTGGCGACGCCTCGGCCGCGGTTTGGACCCTCCATGGGTGACTTGTAGTGGGGCGAATCGAGGGCGGCACGAACCGTTTCCTCCGCTCCAATGCGCGGGAAGGGGACACCAGTGACCATAGTCGTGTTCTCACGGGAGCTATTGCTCAGGCGGAACTCGAGCGGGTCGCTACCCGTTCGCTTCACCAACTCGTCAAGAAGGGACTCGATGGCGAAGGAGGCAGCGGGGGCGCCTGGTGCACGATAGGCCGATGTCTTCGGCTTGTTGACGACGACGTCGTAGCCGGTAAGGTCGAAGTTCTCGACGTTGTAGGGCGAGATCATGCACATGCAGCCAGCGCCCACTGGAGAGCCAGGATAGGCGCCGGCCTCGTAGCTGAGCGTGGCCTGGACGGCTGTGAGCTTGCCGTCTTTGATACCGGCTTTGACCTTGATGTGGGTACCACTGGTGGGGCCGGACGCCTGGAACACCTCTGTGCGGTTCATGGTGATCTGGACGGGCCGGCCGCTCTTCTTGGAAAGCAACGCGGCGACCGGATCGAGGTAAATCGGAATCTTGCCGCCGAAGCCGCCGCCAATCTCCATTGGGATGACGCGAACACGGGAAACGGGAAGCTTCAGGACCTGTGCAACCTGTGCACGGACAACGAATGAGCCCTGGGTGCTGGTCCAGATCGTGAGGGTGCCATCCGAATTCCAGTTGGCGGTTGAGTTGTGGGGCTCGATGTAGCCCTGGTGGACCATGGATGTGCTGTACTCACGTTCGAGCACGTGGTCGGCGGCAGCAAAGGCAGCCTCGACATCACCACCCTTGAACTGGACGACGCTGGCGATGTTGCTGGGCTTTTCGCTCAGCGAGCCGTCCATGGCCTTCGTGTGGCGGTTCTCGTTGAGAAGCGGCGCGTCGGGGCGCATCGCGTCACGTACATCGAGGACCGGGGGCAGCACCTCGTAGGTGACTTTCACGCGCGTGACGGCTTCCGCGGCAATCTGCGAGGAAGTTGCGGCGACGGCCGCGACGGCATGCCCGTGATAGAGGGCCTTGTCGTGAGCGAGGATGTTTTCACTTAGCTCGCGGAGGTTTACGGCGGTTTCGCCCAGTTCCTCGACCTTGTCGGCCGCGGTGGGCAGGTCCCTGGAGGTTACGACGGCGAGAACGCCGGGCATCGCTTCGGCTTCGCTCGTATCGATGCTGAGGATACGCGCATGGGCGTGGGGACTGCGGACAATCCGGCCGTAGACGAGGCCGGGCGGGCGGATGTCGGCGCCATACTGCGCCTGGCCGGTGACTTTTTCGACACCATCGGGGCGAATCGGGCGAGTCCCGATGACTTTGTAACTGGGCCGGTCGACTGTCGTCATACGGGCTTCACCTCTTCCATCTGGTCGGCGGCCTTTAGGACGGCACGCACGATCTTATCGTAGCCGGTGCACCGGCAGAGGTTATTTGCGAGCCACCAGCGGACGCGGTGCTCATCGGGATGCGGTTCCTTATCAAGCAGGGCCTTTGCCGAGACAATGAAGCCTGGCGTGCAAATGCCGCACTGAAGGGCAGCTTCTTCAAGAAAGGTCTGCTGAAGCGGGTGGAGGGAGCCGGCCTGGCCAATGCCCTCGATGGTGGTGAGGTCGGCGCCTTCGAGCTCAACGCCGAGGACGCAGCAGGAGTTGACGACACGGCCGTTGAGAAGAACGGAGCAGGCACCGCAGTTGCCGTTATTGCAGCCTTCCTTGGCGCCGGTGAGGTTGAGTTCTTCACGGAGCACTTCGAGGAGGCTCTGGCGGGGTTCGCAGAGGAACTCGACTCGTTCACCGTTGATTGTTGCCTGGACCTGGGTACGTCGCATGGGCTAGCTGTCCCCCTTGATACGTGCGAGGGCGCCTTCGAAGGCGCGGACGGTGAGGACGGACGCGAGGTGCTTTCGCTGGGCGATGGAACCGCGCATGTCGGTGATGGGCGTGGCGGCCTCGGCGGCGGCAGCACCGGCGAGCGCGAAGGTGTCGGCGTTAGCAGCCTTGCCGGTGACCGCCTGTGCAGCCGCAGGGACCATTATGGGGGTTGGCCCGACGGCGCCGAGCGCTACGCGAGCACGGGTGATCTGTCCGGATCCATCGAGTTCGAGGAGCACGCCGGCGCTTGCCACGGCGATGTCCATCTCGTTCCGGGGGATGAAGCGGTGGTAGAAGGCACCGGCGTTCTCACGTAGTGCGGGGACGACGATCTTGACCAGCAATTCGCCGGGTTGGAGGGCACTGCGACCGGGGCCAACGAAGAAGTCTTCGACGGCGATCTCACGCGTTCCGCTGCTCGAACCGATCACGAGACGCGCGCCCAGTGCCATGAGCGCCGGCGACGAATCGGCGGCGGGGCTGGCGTTGCAGAGGTTGCCACCCAGGCTGGCACGAGACTGGATCTGGGTGCCGCCGATGATGGTGGCAGCGTCGACGATGGCTGGGAAGCGCCTTGCGATCTCAGCATTCTCGTAGAGAGTCGCAAGTGGGGCAGCCGCACCGATCTCAAGGCTTCCGTCTGAATTGACCTGGAATGTCATGAGATCGGGGATGTGCTTCAGGTCGATGAGTTGGTCGCAACGCTTGCGACCTTCGCGAAGCTGGACGATAACGTCGGTCCCGCCAGCCAGCATGAGGCTAGAGCGCCCGTTCCCAAGCGTGGCATAAGCCTCGGCAAGTGAGCGGGGCGCCACGTAATCAAAGTTCTCCATGCGCCGTCCTTTGGTATTGTCTGCGCGAGTCCGCGCGTTCCGGGGATTCCGGAGAGCGAGGTTAATCATAAAGACCTGTCGAACGGTTGTCGTGAACATATCGAAAATGTGGCCATCAATTCGCACCGCAGGGCTGATAGCTCTGGTGATGGTGAGCGCGTTCGCCGTGCTTCGGCCCGTTTCGGCGGCCGAGAGCATCCGAAGCTTCGTAGCGACCTACAACGTCCAGGCAGATGGGACGATCAATGTGGTGGAGGAGATCACCTGGGACTTTGGGACAGCTACTGACCGGCACGGGATCTTTCGGGACCTCATCGTCAGCACAAAATGCGCGGCACCGAGGGCCGGTGCTGAACAGCCGCTCTATCCGTGCCAGGACGGAATGCGGAGGCGCTGGGAGTACTCGGGGTTTGACGTGAAGGCGGCACCGGCAGGCCAGACGCCCGCAACCGTAAAGTGGGGGTCGGAACGCGTAGACGACGCACTGCGGCTGAAGATCGGCGACGGCAACGTCACCGTGAGCGGCACATGGGTATATCTCGTTTCATACACGCTGAAGGGCGCGCTGGATGCGTACAGTGGGCACGATGAGCTGTACTGGAACGCGCTGGGTACGTGGACGTATGGCGTGCAATCCGTACGAATTGACGTACGGCTCCCCGAGGGCACTGAGGTTCGCGCCGCTTGCTACGAGGGGGCGACGCGATCAACCTCAACCTGTCCATTCGAGGTGGACGGGAACGTGGCGACCTACACAAGCGCCACGCTGGTGCAGATCGGCCAGCAGCTCACGATCGTGGCCGGGTGGAACAAGGGGATCGTGGAGGTGCCGCCGCCGTTCCTTGAGGACATCAAAGGGATCGATGACTTTTTCACCGGGGATGCATTGGAATACGGCGGGGCCGCGGGAGCGGGGGCGCTGGGGTTCGTAGGAGTGGCCATGCTCTGGTGGCGGCACGGCCGGGATCGGCGCTACCGGACCATTTATTACTTGAACGAGGACGCGGCGGAGCACACCAAGCCGCTGTTCGGCCACGACGATGTCGTCGTCGAGTACCTGCCGCCGGACGACCTGAAGCCGGCGCAAATGGGGGTGATCCTGGATGAACGGGCGGACCCGGTCGATATCACGGCGACGATTATCGACCTGGCAGTGCGCGGCTACCTCCACATCACTGAGATTGAGAAGGGGAAGGGGCTTACCGGGATCTTTTCGAAGGGCGATTGGAAGCTGACGAAGCTCAAGTCAGCGGATGGGCAACTGGCGCCGTATGAGCGTGAGGTGTTGGTGGGATTGTTCAGCTCTGGTGACGAGGTAGAGCTTTCTGACCTGAAGAACAAGTTCTATAAGACGCTGAAGAAAGCTCAGGATGACCTGTACGAAGACGCTCTCGCGAGGCGCTGGTTCCCGAGGCGGCCGGCAGCGACGAAGGGCATCTGGGTCGCTATCGGGATCGGCGTGGCGGTACTCGGAGCGGGGTTCGCGTTCGTGGTGGGTGCAGTTTTTGCGCGGGCCGCGATTGGTATCCCGTTCGTGGTGGCGGGACTGGCGCTCGCGGCACTCGCGCCGTCGATGCCCCGCAGAACAGCAACTGGAAGCGAGGCACTACGCCGCGTGCTGGGCTTCCGGCTGTACGTTTCCACGGCTGAAACGCACCGGCAGGAGTTCAACGAGCAGCGAAATATCTTCGCGCGCTACCTCCCCTACGCGATCGTGTTCGGATGCGTGGAGAAGTGGGCGAAAGCGTTCGAGGGGTTGGATGACCAGGTGGGCCGGGAGACGGCTGCCTGGTACACGGGAGCGGCGGTGTTCAACGCGGTGAGCTTCAGCAACAGCGTGCAAGGGTTCTCATCCAACGTGTCGTCGACGGTGGCGAGTACACCGAGTTCTTCCGGGTCCGGGTTCAGCGGCGGATCCAGCGGTGGCGGTGGCGGCGGTGGCGGTGGCGGTAGCTGGTAGTCAGCCGTTGAGATAGGCGCGCAGGGCATGGGGCACATTGGTAATGATGCCGTCGACTCCCGCGTCGCAAAGCCGTGCCCAGTCTTCCTCCTCGTCAGCTGTCCACGCCCAAAGCCGGACCTGGCGACGTCGGGCGCGCATCACGAGGCCGGGTGTGAGGCAGTGATGCTCGACTGACACGGCCTGCCCGTGCCGCCTGAGAAGCCCTTCGAGCAGACGTTCCATCCCGCCGGCGTCGACCGGTGGCGAGATGATCGCTGCTGAGACGCGCGGGTCCGCCAGGCGGGCCGCCCGGACGATCTCCGGGTCGAAAGAGTGGACAGCAACCCACGCGTGAGCGTTACGGCGTTCGAAAACCTCCATGACGGCGTGGACGAGAGCGGTCTCGGTTTCCCCGGATCGGTGGTCGACCTTCAGCTCGCACAGGACGGTGAGGCGCCCCGCAACGAGGTCGAGGACGCTGTCTAGCGTCGGAACGGGCTGGCCGTCACCGGCGTCGGCTGTTTGCAGCGCGGCGAGCGGCAGGTCCCGGACGGCGCCGGAGAGGTTCGTGGTGCGGTCGACCGTGAGGTCGTGCATGAGGACGGGGATGCCATCAGCACAGAGCTGGATGTCGATTTCCATTGCATCGGCACGCGCGCCAATTGCCTGGTGGACACCGGCGAGTGTGTTAGCGGGCGCTTCACCAGCCGCGGCTGCATGTCCAATGACTAGCGGTTTCATGCGGGTACCTTAGCGGAACGGAACGATGCGTTGGCGCGGGGATGCGAGAAGAGGGCCAACCGCTAAGCGGTTGGCCCTCTTTCCGGGAATTTGCATGGGAGTCCGGTGGACTACTTGCGGCGGGCGGTGACGGTCGCGAGGCTCGCAGCACCGGCAACACCAACGAGGGTGATGCCAGCGAGCATCCAGAGGAGCGGAAGCGATTGGTTGTTGGTGGCGAGACCTTCGCCGGTATCAGGTGGCTTGGGAAGAACGCTCGGCTGAGCGACGCGGACGACACCACTTGTCTGAAGGGCCCCACAAGTGACGTTGAGGGTGAGATCACCCGGGTTGGCGCCGGTCTGCACGGAGATGGTAGCGGTGCCGTCTCCAGCGGTGGTGAAGGTAGGAGTGAGGACAGTTCCACTACCGGATGCCACGGCAACGGTGCCGCTGACGCCAGGAGCTGCGTTGCCAGCAGCCGTGCGTGTGCTCACAGTGAAGCTGGCGACGGAGTTTGGCTGCACCGAGCCTGACGTGGGCACCACGGTGCAGACGCCGAGCGGCTCAGGGTATTGAGCAAACGCCATGCCAAACGGCAGCGCGGCCGCTGCGACGGCGATGATTGCGAAAAACCGGGCGATCTTCATTGGATCCCCTCCCGCTCAAATAGATTTGGATCATGGTAGCGGTGGGCCAGTGAACACTACAAGTCCACAGGGCCTACCGGCGCAGTCTTTACGTGCGTGTCATCAGAATCGTCGCTCAGCGAATGCGGCGCAAGGGTGGTGCGTGACAAATTCGACTCAAAGTGGGGATCCGGAGACTGAGAATTCGGCCGGAGCCTGATGGTGACCCAGCAGAGGGCCAGGCCGGCGAGAGCACCGAACGCAGCCGAAGCGCCAAGCGGAAGGGCAACAGGATCGGCCGTGGAAGCTGTGCGAGCGAGTCGCAAGCTCTGGGTATTGTCGAGTCCGGTGTCCTGCAAATAGGCGGGAAGGGAGCGGGCAATGGCATTCGCCATGGCCGTGGCATCACCCTGGCGTTTGGAGGTAGCGAACACGCGAATGAGGAGGCTTTGCGGCGCGGGGACGACCCGGACATCGTCCCGTATGCGGGCCGGGGCGACGCCGGTGATCGCGGACGCTCTCTCGACGACACCTGGCGCGAGTGCGAGGTCGACGTAGGTGAGTTGGAGCTCACGCGTGGGCGCAGGTCCGACGACGACCAGCGTGGCTTCCGCGCGATATGGAGTGGGAATCAGGACGGCGACCATGACGGCCGCAACGGCGCCGCCGATGCCGGAACCGATGAGCGCCCAGAGCCAGCCTTCGTGTAACGATTCGGGCACGGCCGGAAGGCGGAGCAATCGAGTCACGGGTGCATGCTAGCGCACGAGGAGGAGGGCGCGATGGTGGTGGGGGACGGGGTAGTACGAGAATGACGGCTGGGCTACCGTTACATCGAATCTGCGCCCGAGCGCACACCCTGGTTGCAATGTGGCACTAGAACGGCGGGGACAGGCGACGATGAGCGCAGCAGAGCCGCGCGGATTGGGACCTGTTCCCCGTACCAGCACAGGGAGCCGGCCGATTCGCCTTACACCGTGGGACGTGAGACCGGCGCCGGAGCCGCACAAGGGGTACAACCTGAGCAAGCGGGCCGTGGATGTGGCGGGCGGAACTGTTCTACTCGTGGTGGCAGCGCCGGTTGTAGCCGGCGCCGCGGCTGTGGTCGCGGTAACAACGCGATCATGGCCGTTTTATGTGCAGCGGCGAGTTGGCCAGGGCGGGCGGGAGTTCGCGATGCTCAAGGTCAGGACGATGCGTCCCGGGGCCGACCGCGAGGTACCACTGACGCTGAACGAGACGGGTGGACCGACGTTTAAATCCACGGCTGACCCACGGGTGACGCCGATTGGCAAGTGGCTCCGCAGAACCTCCATCGATGAACTGCCACAGCTTGCGAACGTTGTGTTCGGCCAGTTGGCACTTGTTGGTCCGAGGCCAGGACTGCCGGATGAGGCTCGACAGTACACGCACGCCGAAGCCCGGCGACTCTCTGTGAAGCCGGGGTTGACCGGGATCTGGCAGGTTAGCGGCCGTAGCGACGTTCCGTTTCGGCGATGGATGGCGATGGATCGCGCCTACCTTCGCAAACGGTCTCTCGCGTTCGACCTGGCGTTGCTGGCGCGCACTCCGTGGACGGTCGTGACGATGCGAGGCGCACGGTGAAGGATCCGACGCGGGTGTCCGCAGGTGGGTGAGCCGGCGACGGTCGACATCATCATCGTTTCATTTAACTCCGGTGATTTCCTGGGTGAGTGCCTGGACTCGATCGGCTGTTCCATGGCGCCAGGGATAGATGTGCGCGTCCTGGTGGTGGACAACGCTTCGACAGACGGGACGCCGGACCTGGCAGAGGCACGCCCAGAACCGTGGTTACGCGTGCTACGCAATCAACGAAACCTGGGGTTCGCCACGGCCGTGAATGTTGGGCTCAGGGAAACCCGTGGAGCGTTCGTGTTGCTCCTGAACCCTGACACGGTGGTCTCACCGACGGCGATTCGTTCGGCGGTGACGTTTCTACAAGAGCGGGAGGATGCCGCGATCGTGTCTCCGAGACTGGTGCTACAAGACGGGACGATCGACGCAGGGTGCCACCGTGGATTCCCGACGCCATGGGCATCATTCACATACCTGGCCGGGCTGGAGAAACTGTTTCCGAAGATGCGGCTGTTCAACAGGTACCACCGGTGGGACCTGGCGCTGGACGAGGTTCATCCGGTGGATGCGGTTTCAGGAGCATTCATGCTGTTCCGGCGGGACCTTGTCGACCGGATCGGGCTGTTGGACGAACGGTTCTTCATGTACGCGGAGGATGTCGACTTTTGCATGCGCGCGAAACGGGATGGCGGACTGGTGTATTACGACCCGCGCGAAGAAGTCGTGCATATCAAAGGGACGAGCACCGGGATCAAGCGGCATTCGGACCACATCTCACGGGCCAACCTGGAGACGCGGAGGCGGGCGCTCAACGCTTTCTACGATTCAACCAAGCTCTTTTACGACAAACACTATGCAGATAATCACCCGCGCGTACTGAAATGGGCTGTGCATGGGTCGGTAGAACTGCTGAGACCGCTGGCGAACTGGCGGCTGAAGCGGCGAATGCGCGCTAGCTGAGGGCCTCGCCAGCAACTGGATGTCGAGGCCCGAGCAGCGTTACGCCACGCCGCCAGAGCGACAGCCAGCGGGCGCGGGGGGTCGTGAGGACGATAAGGAAGGGTACATCGGCCATCCAAACGCCGTGGACAGTCCAGTAGTTGAGGTAGATGGCGTAGACGAGCCAGAAGGCGGCGTAGCTATAGAGCACAATCGCCGTCGGCGACCAGCTATACCGCAGCCATCGCCAGGCCAGGCCGTTGGCAGCACCGAAAAACAGCGACAGAAGCACTACACCGGAAAGGCCGAAGTCGGCATACCAGGGGCCAACGTAGGTGGTCGTGACCTGCTGGAACTGGGCCGTCGGACGGGTAACGGTTTCGAGGTCCTTTGCGGGCACGAACCGGTCGGCGAACTTGGTGGAGTACAGGCCAGGGGTGGGGTCGAGCTCATACGCATGGGAGCGGGTGAGGTCGGCGAGAGTCTGGAAGCTAACGGACGTGGCCATTTGCACGGGGATCGTCCACTGGAGCGCGTATGGCCTGCCGGGGCGGAGCTCCGTGTCGAGATGGCTCTTAAAGGGATTGTCCGACTGCTGATCAACACGGATGAAGAAGACTGTCGATGAGCCGGCGACCAGGAGAATGGTGGCAGCAAGCGCGAGCAGGCCCAAGCGGCGCGGCACACCCCGGTACAGGATGACGGCAAATCCGCCGATGACACATGCGGAGAATGGGTAGAGGCGTCCGCCACTGAGCACCAGGGGCACCAGTGCGGCGAAGGCGACGGCAGCGAATACGAGGCGTTGGCGCCACGTGGGTGCGAGGACGATCCCGGGGATCGCAACGATCAGGGCCACGTATCCCAGGCGCGTACCAATGAGCGACGAAAGGCCGAACGCCTCGAAGCGGGCCACGTCGATTTGATCGGACAGGAGGGGGATGACGCCGAGTTGCGAGAAATAGCGGATCCATGCGGCAACGCCAACGAGGGCGCAGCCCGCGACGAGGGCAATGGGAACGGGCGGGCGCTGAAACGGGGACCGAAGTTCATTGAACCCTGTCCGTCCTGCAGTGACTGCGGCGCCAAGTGTGAGGGCGGCAGGCGGCAGTGAGACCAGCCACCACATCTCCGCGTTCCATTCGAACACGGGAAAGAGTGGAAACTGGGCGATGCCCAGGGCAGCGGTCCATGTGAGGGAGAAGATGGCGGCGGGCGCCATGAAGTCGTAACGGCAGGAACGGAGTACGAAAACGAGCGCGATGGGGACCGCGAGCAGCGGGAGGAAACCGGTCGCGGGTGTCGTGAAGGAGAAATTGGCGATGGACAAGGCGAGAACGGCACCGGCAACGGCGGCGAGTGCAACCGTACGGACACGAGGTTCGAGGAGTGGGCCCGCGCCACGGTGGGCACGAAGGCCCTGGAGGACAGCCCAGAGAATGAGTGCCGCGAGCAGAAGCTCGCTTACGGCGACTGCAAAACCTGCGCCGGAGACACCGTATTCGTCTGTGAACGCCCAGATCAGGAAGAGGGCTGCGCCGGTGGCGATCCCCCAGATTGCCGCGACGAGGCGTTCCTGGCCGAGCGAAAGGGCAAGGCTGAGGAAGATCGCGTTGGGGGCGACGAAGAGCGTCGCGAGGGCACCCCAGCGGAGGTAGGCATCGAGCGAGGGCGACGAGGCACCGAAAAGGAAATCGGAGAACGTACCCGGGAAAAGGAGGAGGGCAGCCACCGGCAGGGAGACAAGTCCAACGCTGACCGCAGCAAAGCGCGTTGCGAGCCGGACGGCGGCCTCGGGTGACTGGTAAACCCGGCGCGCTATGGCTGGCCATGTTGCAACCGCGAGCGCGCCCGGAAGGAGCGTGGCAGCCGAATAGAGGTTGAACCCATCGACAACTTTTCCGGTGGCTTCCGCGTTGAGGATGGCGCCGGGGACGATGACCTGGCCACGGAGGTAAACGATCTGGAGCAGCCCGATGACGGAGAGGGGCCATGAGCGGAGGACCCAGGCGAACCCGTAACGACCGCGAGTGGCGAACCTTGGGAGGCGGACGGCGCCGTAAAGAAGCACGGCCTCGACGGTGCGGGCGAGGGCGAGTGAGCCGAGGAGTGCAGCTGGTTCGGTGCTGACTCCCGCCGCGGTGACGGCAGCGAGCGCACCCGCGACGAATCCAAACCCGGCAGCGACAGCGAGAACGGTGCCATCGCCATCGGCCGCGAGCTTGCTCGTGAGCAGGCCTGTCGCGGCAAATGCGGGAATCATGGCGGCGGCGACGGCGAGCGGCTGACGCCAGGCGGGATCGGCGGCGACCGCAGCTGCTACGGCGAGGCCGAGGCACGCAACCAGGCCGAGGCCGAGTTTGAGAAGTACGAGCTGCCGGAACTCGCGGCGTCCGGGCGGCGTCACGGGAAATTCGCGAAGTGCTGCCTGGCTTATTCCGAGGTCTGCGGCGGCTGCCACGAGGAGTGCGACGGAGGCCGAGACACCGATGATTCCCGCGGCCTCGAAGCCCAGTTGGCGCGTGGCGACGACGACGACGAGAAGCGGCAGCAGTGCGCCGAGGCCACGCTGGAGTCCAGTGCCGACGGTGACGGAAGCGAGGCCGCGCCAGCGAACGGCGTTTTCGGGGTTCGTCACCGGGCTACTGCCTTCATCGGACGAACCAGCGACGACGGATAGACGACGGCGAAACGGTCCGGCGACGGGCGAGGGAACGGCGCGCTTCGCGGGCGGCAGGCGCCGCCGCAACAAATAGCCGGACGGCGCGAACGAAGCGGACCGGAGATACGAGCAGCGTGACAGACACGAGCCCGGCCTGGCGGAAGACGATGCGGGGCAGGTCGGGCGCAAGCGTGGCGAGTGACTCGTATTTCAGCAGCAGGATCCATTCGTTTTTGAGGGAGTGGACCCGGATGTGGGCTGGCTTGTGCCGCTCGTTGCGCAGGTAGTCTCTGAGGCTGCGTATATAGCCGGAGCCGCCGAGACCCCGGCCGGTGCGGGCGTGGTAGCCGGACGCTGCCGGGACGACCCAACACTGCCAGCTTCGAAGTCGTAGCCGCCACGCGAGGTCTATGTCGTCCTTGTACATGAAAAACGAGGGATCGAGCACCGGCCCATCGGGGCTTACGTCCTCGACGGCGGCGCGGCGCAGGAAGAGCGCAGCGCCACTAACAGCAAAGACTTCTTCAGGCTGATCAAGGGCGTCGTACGCCATTCCTTCGCCGCGATCGTGAGCGCCGCGATCACGGCGGACGATGATGCCGGCTGAATCAACTATGCGCGGGGTAACCGAAGTCTCCGGGACTCCGCGAAACAACACCCCCGATGCACACCCGGCGGCCGGGTGCGCGGTCATGAAGTCCAAAAGGGGTCCGAGATAGCTGCCGTCGACCACCAGGTCGGCGTTATGGAAAAGGATGAACTCGCCACGAGACTGCGCGTAGCCACGGTTGATGGCACCGGTGAAGCCGGAGTTCCAGCCAACGTCGTCGACGACGAGGCGCGCTCGAAGAGGCAGGAGAAGGGCAAGGCCGTTCGCCGGGTCGTTATTGACGACGATCACTTCGAGGTGGAGGTCCGGGATAGTCAACAGGCGTTGGACAGCCTCGACGACGGGTGCGGCCGGGCCATAGGCCGGGATGATGACGCTAACCTGGGGCCGCAGCGAGGTCACTCTGCAATGGTACGTCGCGCTCGCGTTGGCGAACGAGGCGCGGCTACGATGGAACTCGGATGACGAAGGAAGAGATCTTCCGGCTGACGGAGATGACCAGTTGCGGCGGGTGAGCATCGAAAGCAGGGCCGGGCGCCCTGGCCGAGGTACTCGCTCCCCTCTCTGACATCTTCGATAGCGACGCACACCCGGACCTGCTGGTCGGGATGGGAGTCGCGGACGATGCGGCCGTGTACCGGGTGAATGCCCGGACGGCCGTGGTGGCAACGCTCGACTTTTTCGCACCGGTGGTGGATGACCCGTACACATTTGGCGCAATCGCCGCGGCGAACGCGATGTCGGATGTATTTGCTATGGGTGGCGAGGTGGTGCTGGCACTGAATATCGCCGCGTTCCCTGAAGACCTGCCCACCGCTGTGCAGTCAGCAATCCTGCGAGGTGGAGCGGAAAAGGTTCGCGAAGCGGGCGGCATCGTGGCGGGTGGCCACACGGTCTGGGACGTGGAGCCAAAGTTCGGGCTGAGCGTGTTCGGAAGGGTGCACCCGGGCCGGATCATGCGGAAGGCGGGTCTGAAACCGGGGCAGGTCCTGTGCCTGACCAAGCCACTTGGGACGGGCACTATCCTGTCAGCGGCGAAAAACGGGAGAGCGGAAGCGACGTGGGTGGAATCGGCAACGGAATCGATGCTTCGGCTCAACCGGCACGCCATGCATCTCGCGCGGACGGCAAAGGTGACGACTGCGACGGACGTCACGGGCTTCGGATTGCTGGGACACCTGTGGGAGATGTGCGAGCGGTCAGGGGTTGCGGCGGAGATCAGTGCGAACGCGGCGCCCTTCCTTCCGGGCGCGGAGGAGTGCTCGCTAATGGGTGTGCACACGGTGGGCGAGATACGAAATATGGAGTGGGCCGGCGACAACATCTTGTTCGGCCCCGGAGTATCCGACGCTCAGCGGGCCTTGCTCTTCGACCCACAGACCTCCGGCGGCCTGCTCCTGGCGTGCAGCCCGCGACGGGTAGAAGCACTGCGGGCTGCGTTCGCGAAAGATGGTGAGCCCTTCTGGGTGATCGGCCGGGTGAGGAGTGGGACACCCGGAATCCAGGTCGACTGAGCGCGTGCCGACGCTGAGGGCGTGCTAACCGTGGCGTTTCCCTACGGCTGCGACCGGCCTACACTCGGGGGACGGCGGCGGAGGTGCACGTGACCAGCACCGTGGCGATTGACTTCGAAACCGTGATCGGGCTCGAAGTGCATGTCCAACTAATGACCAAGAGCAAGATGTTCTGTGGCTGCAGCACCGAATACTCGGGCGCGGAGCCAAACACGCATGTTTGTCCGGTCTGCATGGGAATGCCAGGGGTGCTCCCGGTCATCAACGAGCGGGCAATCGAATATATCTCGATGACGGGGCTCGCCCTGAACTGTGAGATCGCCGGGTTCTCGAAGTTCGACCGCAAGAACTACCCGTACCCGGACCTGATGAAGGGCTATCAGATTTCGCAGTACGACCTGCCGATCTGCCAGAACGGCTGGCTGGATATCCAGGTGCCAGGTGAAGAGCCCCGGCGCATCGGGATCACACGGGTACACATGGAAGAGGACACAGCCCGCCTGCTCCACCGCGTGGATGCGTCCACGGGTGAGGGATACAGCCTGATCGACGTAAACCGCTCCGGGACGCCGTTGATGGAGATCGTGTCGGAGCCGGACATGCGCACGCCGGCGGAGGCACGCGAATACCTCGTGCGGCTGCGGCAGATCCTGCGGTACATCGGGGTGAGCGATGCGAATATGGAGGAGGGTAACTTTCGCTGCGACGCGAACGTGAGCCTCCGGCCTTTCGGGGCGGACGCGTTCGGGACGAAGGTTGAGGTCAAGAACATGAACTCGTTCCGGGCCGTGCACGATGCGCTCGTTTTCGAACAAGCGCGCCAGGCGGAGGTGTTGCGCTCTGGCGGCACGATTCCGCAGGAGACGCGTGGCTGGGTGGATGAGCGGTCGGTGACGGTGAGTCAGCGTTCGAAGGAAGAGGCACATGACTACCGGTATTTCCCGGAGCCGGACCTGCCTCCGTTGCGACTCTCGCGCGACTGGGTGGCCAGGGTTGGGGCAAAGCTGCCGGAGCTGCCAGCGAAGCGGAAAGAGCGGCTCCTGGCACTCGGGTTGAGCGAAGATGAAGCAGTGACGCTGACGGAAAGCCGCGAGCGGGCCGAGTACTACGACGCGACGCACGCTGCGCTTGGCGACACCCCCCGTGCAGCCAAGCTGGCGGCGAACTGGGTGTTGAGCGAGGCGCTTCGCTGGTCGAACGTGAACGCCAAGGATCTCGACGCTCTGCCAATCGGTCCGGGTCAGCTGGCGGAGCTGATCCTGATGGTGGAAGGCAAAGCGATCACATCCCAGGTAGCAAAGGATGTGTTCGAGGCCATGGCCGCATCGGGCAAGGGCGCGCAAGAGATCGTCGACGAGCAGGGACTCGGGGCGATCAGTGGCGCTGACGAGCTAACCGGCATTGTGCGGCGGGTCATCGCGTCGAACGAGAAGGCGGTGGCTGATTACCGTGCGGGCAAGGAGGCATCGCTCAAATTCCTCCTCGGGCAGGTGATGCGAGAGACGAAGGGGCGCGCGACGCCCCAGGTAGCGCAGGAGCTCATAGCGACGGAGCTTGCGGAATGACGGCCGCCCGAGGATCCGGCTACCGCCAGCGAGGGGCCGGGGTTCGATGAGTTTCCAACAGCTCCGCGAACACAGTGTTATCAAGTGGCTCTACCCGGGCATGCACATCAAGCGCTGGTTGTTGCTGCTGATGGTGGGCGTGGTCCTGATGGGACTGGGGATTTCCTACTTGTTGAGGGAGGCGTACCTGCAGTACGACTTCCCGGGGGTATTCTATTACCTGACGCTGCAGTTCATCCCGCGGTGGAGCCGGGGTGTGTTGTTTGCGGGGCTCTCTGTGGCGACTGTGGGTGTGGCGACGTGGAAGCTGAACCAATCGCTGCTGTACGCATTCGTCCGGCCCGACCGGGAGCGGAGCATCTCGGAGACGATCTACAACCAACGGGTGCTGAAGCGGGGACCTCGAGTGGTGGCAATCGGCGGCGGGACGGGCCTTTCGAACCTGTTGCGCGGGCTGAAAGTGCACACGTCCAATCTGACTGCGATCGTGACAGTGGCGGACGATGGTGGCAGCACGGGCCGGCTGCGGCAGGAGTTTGGGGTGATCGCGCCAGGCGACCTGAGGCAGTGCATCGCGGCGCTTGCGGAAGCCGAGCCTCTGATGTCAAAGCTGTTCCAATACCGCTTCAACAACGGCAACGGGCTGGAGGGCCATTCGTTTGGCAACCTCTTCCTGGTGGCGATGGCGGAAGTCACCGGGAACTTTGAGGAGGCGCTGCACGAAACGAGCCGGGTCCTGAACGTGCGAGGGACGATCCTCCCATCGACCCTTGAGGATGTGACGCTGTCGGCGGTCACGAATGAGAACGAAGTAGTGCATGGCGAGCACAACATCACGGAACGCGGGAGCAGCATCCGGGAACTATTCCTGAACCCGGCGTCAGTTGAGGCCCACCCCGATGCGGTGCGGGCGATCCTTGATGCGGACCTGATCGTGATCGGTCCGGGCAGCCTGTACACGAGCGTGTTGCCGAATCTGCTGGTGGACGGCATTCAAAAGGCGATGGCAGCGACGCAGGCGGTAAAAGTGTTCGTGTGCAACGTGGCGACGCAACAGGGGGAAACGGATGGTTTCTCTGTTGGCGACCACCTGAGTGCGCTGCAGCGGCATGCCGGCCAGGACATCGTCCATGCCGTGATTGCGAACAACAACATCGTCCAGGACCTCCCAGAGGCCTGGCATTCGGCGCCGGTGCTGCTACGGAAGGACCCACATCCTGCGCTTCAGACGGGGGTACGGCTCGTCGAAGGCGACGTGGTTGCGAGTGAAAACCGGTATCGGCACGACCCGGCGAAGCTCGCGGCTATGATCCTGCGGGTCTACGATGAGCGGCATATGCTCGTTTTGCCGGTGGCTCAGCCGGTGAAAGAAACTCCAGCACTGGCAACGCGGTAGGCTCGATGTTCAACATTCTTCAGATCGTAATCTCTGCCATCCTGATCGTTATCGTCCTGCTGCAGGTGAAGGGCTCCGGGTTTGGTGCAGCGCTTGGCGGGATGAGCGGTGGCGGGACATTCCGGACGAAGCGGGGCCTTGAGAAGACCCTGTTCCAGGCGACGATCATCCTGTCCATCGTCTTCATCTTCATTTCGTTTCTCAGCGTCGAGTCGCAACGGTAGCCTTGTTCCCGGTTGACGCGGATTCGCGGCGGCGGCTTCTCCTCGCGGGGGCGGTGCTGCTTGCGGTCGTGGCCGGAATCACCGCGTATGTGAAACTCACGGGAAACGACGAGCAGCCACCAGTCGAAGAGGGTGCGCTGGTCGAGGGTCTCGCGGGGACCTGGCAGCGAATAAACCCGCTGTTCGCCAACCTGAACGAGGTGGATGAGGACATCTCGGCACTGGTCTTTGCCGGGCTGCTGGTGCGCACGCCTGACGGCTCCGTGGAGCCCGGGATGGCGGAGCTACCGGAGATATCGCCGGACGGCCGGACGTACACCTTCCACCTGCGCGATGGGCTTTTCTGGCACGATGGACAGCCGGTAACGTCGGCCGACGTGGCCTTCACGATTGATGCGATCACGGACCCGGACTTCCACGGGGATCCAGCGCTGGCGGAGCCATGGTCCGCCATCGAGGTACAGGCGCCTGATGCGCGGACGGTGGTATTCGTGCTGCCGCAGCCGCTGGCGTCCTTCGCGGCAAGATACGCCACGATCGGGATCGTGCCGGAACATGTGCTTGGCGGCCTGACGGCAACCGCGTTGTTCGAGGGTCCATTTAACCAGGAACCCATTGGATCGGGGCCGTACCGGCTGACAAGGCTCGGGGCGGGGGAGGCGTTGCTCGAAGCGTTTCCACAGTTCTACGAGGGGAAACCGGCGATTGAACGCATCCGGCTCCGATTCTTCCCGGACTACCCGTCGGCGACGTCGGCACTGGCCGCCGGCGACCTGGACACGCTGATGCTTCGGGAGCCGCTGACGCCGACCCGGCTGGCGGAGATGCAATCGATCGAAGGTATCGACCTGCTCACGTATCAGCGGGATGCGTATCTGGTGTTGTACCTGAACAACGATGACGCCCGATTTTCTGACCCGCGGGTACGGCGGGCGATCAGCCTGGCAATCGACCGGCGGGCGCTGGCAGCAGACCAGTTCGCGGGCGTGGCGACGGCCTCGGCTTCCGTGATTGCGCCCGGAACGTGGGCCTATGCGGGGTTATATGACGAGCGGGCGCGAAACCTGAGCGCAGCGAGGCAGTTGCTCGATGACGCGGGCTGGACGGTGAGTGCCGCAACAGGCATACGGACAAAGGAGGGTTCCGAACTCCGGTTTACGATCCGGACAGACAACGACGCGCAGCGCACCGGGATCGCAACGGCGATTGCCGAAAGCCTCGACGGACTTGGCATCCGGGCGACGGTAGCAGCAACAACGTTCCTTGTGTTGCAACGGGACTTCCTGCGCGAGCGACGGTATGACGCTGCACTGGCCGGTTGGGACCAGGGGGGCGACCCGGACCCGTACTTTGGCTGGCACAGTTCTCAGCTGGGGACGGCAGGGCTCAACCTTGCGAATTTCCGGGACGTTGTCTCAGACGAACTGATTGCGACAGCACGGCAGAGCACAGACATGGAAGTGCGAAAGGAGCTGTACCGGCAGCTTCAGGAGCAGTGGGCGAAATTGGCCCCGAGCGTGGTACTGCTTTATCCGCAGTACCTGTACGCGGTGCGGCACGGCCTGGAAGGTCCGGTAGCGGGTGCGCTGGCTGTCCCGGCCGACCGGTTTGCACACGTGTATCTTTGGAAGCAATGACTCGACCGATCTTTCTGCTGACCGATTTTGGGACGCGAGACAGCTTCGCAGGCCAGATGCGGGCCGTGATGGCGTCGGTGACGCCGGGCGTGGCGATCCACGACCTGACGCACGAGGTGGAGCCATTCGCCATCGATGAGGGCGCGTGGCAGCTCGAAATCGCGCTCGGCGTCCTCCCAGAGGATGCCGTGGTGTGTGCTGTGGTTGATCCAGGGGTAGGCACCGGACGGCGGCCACTCTGTGTTCGCGATGGCGGACGGACGTTCGTAGGGCCGGACAACGGTCTGCTCTCGGCCGCCTTCGCCGAAGCCACGCGCGAACGGGCGATGCCGGGAGGGAGCGTCGTCAGACTTGAGCACACGGACCAGGCGATCGAACTGTGCTCACCGCAGTATTGGGCGCAGAACCTCAGCGCCACGTTCCACGGTCGTGACATCTTCGCGCCCGTCGCCGCGCACGTGGCGGACGGCATCGACCCAAGATTGCTGGGGACGCCACTATCGGAGGCAGTCGTCCTGCCGGCATGCTGCGGCCAGCCAGCCAAAGGAGCGCGAGAGATCCATGGTTATGTGGTGCATATCGACCGGTTCGGGAACCTGATCACGACGGTGAAGGCCACCCAGCTATTCCCAGAGTTTGAGCTGCGGGTTGGAGGGACCATCGTGGACCGGCACGTGCGTACCTTCGCCAACGCTCCGGCAGACGCGCCATTTTGCTATCTCGACAGCAGTGGTTACGTGGCTGTTGCGATGAACCGGGCAAGTGCAGCAGACGCACTGCATGTTCGGCGTGGCGAACCCGTTGCTGTCGCCCCCCGATGAACATGCCGGCAAGAGTCGTATTCATGGGATCACCCGATTTCGCGGTGCCGTCGCTTGAAGCGCTGGTGAGGGGCGGGTACGAAGTCGTCCTCACGGTAACGCAGCCGGACCGGCCGGCCGGGAGAGGGGGCCGCGTTGTGGCGCCCGTGGTGAAATCCGCGGCTGAAACGTTCGGAATCCCGGTGCTCCAGCCGGAGACGATGAAGGACGAACGTGTACAGGAGCGGCTGCGGGAGGCGGCCGCGGACCTCTTCATCGTGGCGGCATATGGGAAGATCCTGCCGCGGGCAGTGCTCGGCATTCCGAAGACGGGGTGCCTGAACGTCCATGGGTCGCTGCTACCACGGTGGCGCGGAGCATCGCCGATCTCGGCCGCGATCCTCGCGGGCGATGCGGAGACCGGCATCTCGATCATGGAAATGGCGGTGAAGATGGACGCGGGTGCGGTTATCTCCAGGGCTGCTATCCGCATCGGAGCGAGCGACACGACCGGCAGCCTCGAACCAGTGCTGGCGGCGCTAGGGGCAGAGGAGTTGGTGCGGGTGCTCCCGGCGTGGATGTCCGGAGAGCTGAGGGCCCAGCCCCAGGATGAGGATCTTGCGACCTACTGCCGGACGCTGACGAAGGGCGACGGGCAGTTGCGCGAGGCGATGACGGCCGAGGAAGCGGAGCGAGCGGTGCGGGCGTTCGACCCGTGGCCCGGCGCATACGTCGAATTCCGCGGCGAGCGGCTGGCGATCTGGCGGGCGCATGTCGAGCACGACGACCAGGCGGAGATGCCCGGTGCCGCCCGGGCAGCGGGGAAGGCACCAGCGATCGCATTGCGGGGTGGATGGCTGATCCTCGATGAGGTGCAACGGCCGGGATCGCGGCGGACAACGGGTGCCCAGTATCTGAACGGGCTCAGGGGCGACTGGAGCGGTACGGTGGGATTGCAGTGATAGATCTACGCCGGCTGCTGCCAACCGAGATGGATGCACTCATCGGGGAGATGGGATTGCCTCGATACCGGGCCGACCAGGTGCTGCGCGCGGCATGGAAAGACCTCGTGGAGGACATCCGAGGTGTCACCACGCTACCGGGAGCGCTGCGGTCACGGTTCGGCGATGACGGGTACGGGTTCGATACGGTGAGAGAGGTAACGCGGCAGGTGAGCGCGGATGGGACCACGACAAAGGCACTGCTGCAGATGCCGGGAGGGACACTCATCGAGACCGTGCTGATGCAGTACGAATCGGCGGATGAGGGCAGGATGCCGCGCTCGACCGTGTGTGTTTCGACGCAGGCCGGGTGTGCGATGGGATGCGTGTTCTGCGCGACGGGCCAGATGGGATTCGAACGGAACCTGCGCGCGGAGGAGATTGTCGCTCAGGTGGTGCACGTACAACGCCTCCTTCGGGAGCGTGGTCAACATGTGACGAACGTGGTGTTCATGGGAATGGGCGAACCACTCGCTAACTACACGGAAACCGTACGAGCCCTGCGCCTGCTGACGGATGCGCGGGCGTTCGGCCTGGCGCAGCGGTCAATCACGGTTTCGACGGTGGGACTTGTATCGGCGATCGGACGCCTGGCCCGAGAAGGGCTACAGGTGGGACTGGCTATCTCGCTGCACACGGCAGACGACGAGCTACGACAGCAGCTGGTGCCAACGGCATCGCCACATTCGGCTGGCGACCTAATCGAGGCGGCACGTGACTACTTCGACGTGACCGGCAGGCGGGTAACGTTCGAGTACGCGCTGCTGGCGGGAGTGAACGACGGCGAGGTGCAGGCACGAAAGCTGGCATCGCGACTTTCGGGCAAGCCGGTACATGTGAACCTTATCCCGGTGAACCCGACGGCGGGTGGGTTCAGACGACCGGCACGCGAGGACGTGATCGCCTTCGAGCGTGTGTTGCAAGACGCCGGGATCACGACAACCGTGCGAGTGGAGAAGGGGGCCGAGATGGCGGCGGCGTGCGGCCAACTGCGGACAGACACCGTGACTATCAGTCCTGGGAGCGCCGCCCCAGTCCGCGGGCCCCGGCAATCAGCCCTCGGCCCAGGGCCATCCCGAGGCCAATAGCGATGGCTGAGCGCATGTCCAGCCAGGTGTGGACTTCGCCACGGACGACAGGTGACACGAGGATGCCCGCGTGGACTTCGTCGCAGGCGAGCGAACGAGCGATGACGACGGCAGCATTGCTCTCCGTGAGTGTAGCGCGCTCGGCGCGCATGACACCGACGAGGCTGCGTTCGACAGTGAATTCGCGGGCATGGAGGCGCCGGACAGCGGCGCGCTCGAGCAGCGCCGTATCGGCGTCTGGAACGTGCCCACCATTGGATGCGCCGGACCCGTTTGTTGCTGCCATTATCAACCCGAAAGGCACCGTAGTCTGGCAGGGATGAAGGCGCAAACGACGGTGTGGTGCGATGCGAACCGCTGATTTCGACTATGAGCTGCCATCGGAACTGATAGCGCAGCAGCCAGCGGAGCCACGGGACAGTGCCCGCCTGATGGTGGTGCGACGGTCTGCCGGCGTGATCGAGCATCGGGTCTTCCGTGAGCTTCCCGGGCTGCTGCGAGCAGGCGATTTGCTGGTGGTGAATGACACGCGGGTGATGGCCGCCCGGATTTTTGGAGTGCGACCCGAGACGGGCGGGACCGTCGAAGCGCTTCTGTTGCGCCACACGGGAGGCAACGCCTGGGAAGTGCTCTTTCGGCCAGCACGACGGGCGGTGGAGGGAAGAACGTTCGTTTTCACAGTGGCCGGCGAAGAGAGCCAGGCGACGGTGGTGGATCGGGACGGTGCGACAGTCACTCTCCAGTTTGACCGGGCCGTCGACCCGGAGCGGGCGGGTTCCGTACCCCTGCCGCCGTATATCACGGAATACGAGGGGCCGGCAGAGCGCTACCAGACGGTTTACGGACGTGATCCTCGCAGCGCAGCTGCGCCGACGGCCGGACTGCACTTTACGGACGAATTCTTCCGGCGGCTTCAGGGCCTGGGCATCGAGCGTGGAGCAATAACGCTGGATGTGGGGCCTGGAACGTTCGTGCCGGTGGCGGCGGACGATCCGCGCGACCATGTCATGCATTCAGAGCACGTAACACTCACCGAAGCGACGGCAGCAGCGATCCGGCGAACGCGGGCAGCCGATGGAAGGATCGTGGCTGTCGGGACGACTGTGGTGCGCACACTGGAGCACGTGGCCGCAAAATCGAACGATGTGCTGGCTTACGACGGGTGGACGGCGTTGAAGATCCTACCGGGTTACGACTTCCGCGTGATCGATGCAATGATCACTAATTTCCATCTGCCGAGGTCGACGTTGCTTATGCTTGTGTCGGCGTTCGCGGGGCTTGAGCTGACAAGGGAAGCGTACCGCCAGGCAGTGGCGCATCGATACCGCTTCTACAGCTTCGGCGACGCGATGCTGCTGTTGCCCTAGTCGTCCCCAGGAAGCGTCCAGAATCCGCGGACCGCACGGACGACGAGGCCGTCCTGTTCGAGGCCCGAGAGGAGACGGCCAGTTTGTGCGCTGTGCGGCGACGGAAGCAGTGCCACCAGGCTGTCGAAGGAGTGCGGCCCGCGGCGGAGTGCATCAATGATGCGGCCGCGGGCGAACCGGTCGGTGGTTTCGAATCGCGGCCCAACGCTGGTGCCTGCTGTGGGCACAGGGCGGCCCGCGAGAAGCCAGCTGCAGGAACTTGCAACAGGGCAACTGCCGCACGAAGGGGCCGCTGACCGGCACAGCGTCGCACCGAGGTCCATGAGCGCAAGGTTGTGCTCGCGCGCCGCAGGGCCGGCGGCTGGCAGGAGCTCTGCGGCGAGTTGCCAGAGCCGGGAGGGGGAAGCGTCCCGAACTGAGCCAAGCCCAAGGTAGCGCCGAGCGAGGACCCGCCCGATGTTGGTATCGACGACGGGCACGGGCATCTCGCCCGCGAAGCTGGCCACAGCCGCAGCGGTATAGCGGCCGATACCGGGCAACGTGATCAGGATCGCGGGGTCAACCGGCACCGATTCTGCACCGGCGGCCACAAGGGCGCTGGCCGCCCTTTGGAGGTTCAACGCCCTGCGATTGTAGCCGAGGCCTGACCACTGGCGTATGACGTCGCCTTGGGACGCAGCGGCCAGGCAGAAAACATGCGGCCAGCGAACCAACCAGGCGCCGTATGCCGGGATGACGCGGCTAACCTGGGTTTGCTGGAGCATGACCTCGGATACGAGCACGACGTAGGGGTCGCGAGAGAAGCGCCAGGGCAACGAGTGGCGGCCCGAGTCCCGATACCAGTCCATGAGCCCGGGAACCGTGCCAGACGCGTGCGCAGCCCTAGTCTGCGGTGGGCGCCGGACCCCCTTGCCCCTGGTCATCGTCGATCCACTCGAAGAGGCGGGGAGGAGAGCCTGCGTTGCGGAGACAGGCATCAAGGCGGCCGAGGCGGTAGTCGATCCAGATTCCGGGCCGTTCGAGGGCAAGTGAGGGGGCATCGAAGTTGAACTGGTCTTGCTTGCGGCGCACAGCTGCAGCTCGCTCCGCGAACTGTTCGCGGAGGCGGCGAATGGCGGCGGCGTGGTGCTGCCACCCAGTGGTGGAGGCGAGGTCGACCCATTCCCGGAACCGAACTTCAATCCTGTCCAACTGTTCAAGGTCGACCTCGATTTCGCGGGCAAGGAGCAGCCACGGGGGAAGCATGCCGGAGTTGCTGAGGAGTTTGTACCCCGCCCAGCTTTCGCCGGCGACGAGGTCTCCTTCGAGGAGTGGGAGTGGACGTCCTTCGCCGGACAGGCGCGAGAAAGCACCGGCGGCCATGGCGTCCTGAATGCGCGATTCGATAAGTTTGTCGAGCGACATCGGGCGGCGACGAGGGTAGCAGAAACGGGGCCTGTGAGGCCCCGTTTCCGTTAAGTGTGCATGTCGCCGGTGCTCAGTCCGCGGACGGAAGGACCTTGGGCTGCATAAGCTCCATGTCCTTGTTGTTTACCTTCAATTCGCAGGCCCCGGGCTTGATGACGAGCAATTCGATGCCGGTCTCTTCGTCCTTGTAACGTTTTCCCAGTTGTACTGCCATGATGCCCCTCCTGAATCGCTGTCTACTTCTTGAGTTCGAGCGGCGTGCCGCCGCAAGTAATCTCCGCGTCGCCACCCTTGGTGACGATGAATTCAGACCCGCACTTCGGGCACACGTAACGCTTGCCTGTCTGGACTGCCATGCTCCCCTCCTCAGAACGAAACGGACATGGGCGCCTCCGCCCTGCCCGGCCTTGTGTCGTGGGATCCTACCACCCGGCGGGTGCCGGTCAATCGGACGGGGACCGTACGCGGGGTCACTGGGCCCCGCACGCGGTCCTTGCAACGATTCCTGGCTACTCGACGTACACCCAGGCGAGCATGTCGGGGTGGAAGTCACACGTGATTTTGAACTCACCCGCTTCGTTGAAAGTCCATTCAAACGTCACGCCTGCTTGCGGGCCAAACTCTGCCACCTCGGTGACCCCGTTGATCGTGATGGTGTGGAAGCCCGCGAGATTCTCGAATAGAATTTTTGCATCCTTCGCGATCTTGACGATGCCCTTGTTCTGATCTGACGTCGCACCGTCCGCGACGACGGTCCAGTCGTTGGCTCCAGAGGTGATCTTGACGTCCTCCGAGATCTCGCTAGGAATCTCGGGTGCACCACCGCCGCCGAAGATCGTCTCGAAGGCGCCAGCCGTGACGGCATGTTCAACACAGGCGGTCCCCGGATTAGTGGCGTCGGGAGGGGTGGAGCCGTACGCCTCCGGTGGCGTGTGCAGAGTGGTACCAACGGCATAGATATGGTCGCCGGCGACGGGGGGGGTTTGTGCTTCGGCAAGCTGATCAAGCGAGACGCCGCCGAGCGTCCGCCGAATATCGTCCAGCGTCTGACCCTGGACGATATAGCCGGCACCTTCGGGCAGCGCAAAGACCAGCCTTTCGCCTTCGGGGATCGCGATCTCCGCAGCGATATCGTTAGAAGTCAGAAGGGCGCGGTTGAGGTTCGCGAGCGGTCCTGTGAGGACATCGTGCAAATCGGCGATGGACTGCACGGTGTCGCCGTGGCGGACAACGTAGACAGTCCCGGCTGGGAGTTGGAGCCTGGCGCCGGGATAGAGCCCGATACCGGCCTCGCTCAGGTCCGGGTTGGCACCGATGGTGAACGTGCCCTTCTTGAAGTTGACGTCATAGGGGATGCGATTGAAATCGGCGAGGATCATGGCTCCGATGAACTGGGAGTCGTTGATCTTCGCGACATTCTCCCGGTCACGCTTGATTTCGTAGACCTGGGCCTTTGCACCGTTCGTTGCCGGGAGGTTTACCCTCGTGCCTTTTTCCAGGAACGCTTCGGGGTCCGTGATGGACGGGTTGAGCCCAAGGATCTCCCTGATGCCGATGCCATGAGACTGGGCAATGATGCCGAGCGTGTCGCCGCCAACAACGAGAGAGGTCTCCCCGTTGAGGTTATGGGCAAACTCTACGGTGTGCTCCCAACCTGGGCTGACCAGTTCGCCGTCCGCAGTCTCGATGTCGGCGGGCTGGGTCATCAGGTTCACAAGGTGCTCGATCTGGCGGACATTGAGTGAGCCGCCGTTTGTATCGAGCCAGGCGGGCATGAGGGTGCCGGCGCGCCCGCAATAGAGCGTACGTGTGAGCAGCGCCTTGTTCTTGGCCAGGACGAGCGGATCCTGGTCCTGCCAGTTATCCAGGCCTTGCTGCTCGCGAATGCTGCCATTCAGGGCGGGACCAACGAAGCCTTCGCCACGGAGTCCGTGGCAGGTGCGGCAGTTGTTTGCGTAAAGCAACGCACCACGTTCGATGGAGCCATCGTACTGGTATGTGGCCTGATCTACCGCCCGAACGGGCAGATCGATGACCGTGTAGGCGGCGCAACCGGCCGTAAGGAAGAACACAAGGGCTACCATGAGCCCGATCTGCTTCTGGGTATTCAACCGGCCCCTCCCCGTCGATCAGGCGTTGTAAGAAACCGCGCGGAGCGGGTTATCGGTGTTTCCGAACGTGATACGTCCGGTGTTTACGCCAAGCGACCCGTCGGTGTTGATGGCGATATCCATCGTGTCGAGCGGACGCGGGGCCGGGCCAAAGACGCGGATACCGGCCTTCGAATACGTAGATCCATGGCATGGACAGCGGAACCAGCCAACGACCCCGGGGAAGTTGACAGCGGCACCGTTGAAGGCTGCATTCCAGGGGACTGAGCAACCGAGGTGCGGGCACTTCCAATAGAGAGCCAATAGGCCTCCCGTGCCGCCGACACCAAGGACATCTCCCTCGGCGCCCTGCAAGTTCACGAGCCAGAACTTACCGGCGGAGACACGGACCGGGTCCGTGCCAGCCGACGGGATCTGGTTGGCGGCTACATTGACGACGCCGCCGAATCCCCGTGGATGACGGAGGTTGAAGAAGCCGAGGAAGCTGGCGAGCATCGCTCCGACGAAGAGGGAGAGTCCGGCGAACGTGCTCACGCGGAGGAACGAGCGCCGCGCGATCTTACGAGCTTCGCGCTGGCGGGCTTGTTCGACACGCGGAGCGTTCCGGGCCGGGCCGACGGTGTCCATCTGTGCCATTAGTGGGCCTCCTGACCCGGAATACCTTCACTGACCTTGAGTTCCCACGGGAAGACGAGCTCCTGACCCTGCCCGCGGAAGGCAGTGCCGGCGAGCGTGAGGACGCCATAGGCGCCGATGAAGCCGCTGAAGAGGGCGAGGAGGGCGTCGCGTCGCGTCTGGACCCAGCCGAGGCGCCACATCGCATAAATCATGATCGTGGGGAGGGCGACCATCGCCAGCATCGGGATGGCAATCTCAACAATGAACCCAGGGAAATCGATGTGCTGGAATTCGGTTGGGCCGCCGGGTGCGTCGCTGGCGAGAATCTTCAGGTTGAAGGGCAGGTAGGGAATATCCGATGCCCAGTCGGGCCACTGAACCTGGCTCTGGAAAGAGCGGACGTTTTCGAGGAACCGGAGGCGGTCACCACCGGAAAGACCGAACCAGTCGTTCAGGAAGAAGGCGATCTTGCCCGAGTCCCAGAGGATGAGGGCCCAAGTGCCGACGATACCGATGACGCCGGCGACGACCGTGATCTTGACCGAGTTTTCGGTAGCGAAGTAGGCACCCTGGCCGTCATTGTCGCGGTCGAAGTATGGGAATGCTCCCATGATGACCAGCCAGATGGTGGGGATAATGACGCCGGCCATTGCGGCGTTCATGTGGAGCAGCAGTTCCTGCAGGTTGAGCAGGTACCACGGCGCCTTGGACGGGTTGGGTGTGACATCCGCATTGGCCTGGTCGAGCAGGGGAGCGTTCATGACTGACGCCAGTGCGAACAGGGTGATGGTAAAGACGAGTGCGGCGATGAACTCGATAAAGACGAGATCGGGCCAGACGAGGACTTCTTCGTCGCGGGCGCGAGCCTGTGGCCGCGCAACGGGCCGAGCTACTACAGCGGTTGCCATCGAACCTTTCCTCCTGGAGTAGTCGGCCTAAAGCGGCCGGGCGAGGCCGCCGTCACGGCGGATACGCCAGAAATGCACGGCCATGAAGATCGCGGCAAGCAGCGGAAGGCCGATCACGTGCAGCGTATAGAAGCGGATGAGTGCATCGGGGCCTACCTGGAGACCGCCGAGGAGCCAGAAGCGGCTCTTGGGGCCAAGGACTGGGGCGGAGCCGGCGATATTGGTGCCGACGGTGATGGCCCAGAACGCGAGCTGGTCCCAGGGGAGCAGGTAGCCAGTGAAGCTGAGGAGGAAGGTGAGGACCAGGAGGACGACACCCACGACCCAGTTGAATTCACGCGGCGGCTTGTAGGCGCCGGTGTAGAAGACTCGCATCATATGCAAGAAGACGAGGATGACCATCGCATGGGCCATCCAACGATGCAGGTTTCGCATGAGCTGACCAAATTGGACGTTGGTCTGGATGTTCTGGATGTCCAGGTAAGCCCGGTCGACGCTGGGCACGTAGTAGAACATGAGGAGGATGCCGGTCACGGTGAGGCCGAGGAACATGAAGAACGAGAGGCCACCGAGGCAGTAGGTATGGGTAACCTTGACGTGTGTCCGGTGGATACGCGTCGGATGGAGGTGGAGAAAGACGTTCGTCGCAACGACGAGCATCTGGTTTCGAGGGGTGTTGGGATAACCGGTACGAAAGATCGACTTCCAAACATAGTTATGGAAGAGCTTGTCGTAGATCTTATCCGCGATCGTGGGACTGGCGGGGTGTTCAACGGCCATAGTTCGGACCCAATCCTCCTAGCGCTGCCACCAATGCCCGAAGGCGACCATGATCCCGAGGCTGGCGACGATGGTTATGCCAACGAACACCAGCTCGAGCGTTTCAGCGAAGTCGTGCGGCAAGTTAGCCCATTCCACGCAAGTCCCCCTCGTCTTCATGCCCGCTGAACGGGAAATCTTCAGCACCGTCGCGGTACTTTGTGAAAGCTATCGCGAGCGCGTTTATACCACTGGCCCGGACCTGAATCAAACGAACGGAGGGTGTCAGAGCACCTTTCATACCTGTCATTCAGAGTGCCGGGGGAGTATGTGGAGGCCGCATCAAACACGGGAGAAGCGCATTCGCAGAAGCCCGCGGATGTCCTCGGCAGCAGTCTTGAGGATCTTGACCTTGGTGTCCGGGTCTTCGATCCAGCGGACCGGTAGTTCGCGGATCGTGAATCCATGCCGGTGGGCGAGGATGAGCAACTCGGTATCGAAGAACCACATACGGTTCTGGATGCGCGGGACAAGGGCATCGACGGCTTTGCGATTCAAGGCTTTGAACCCGCACTGAGCATCGGAGATCCGGAGACGAGGAAAGGTGAGCCGGATGAGGGCGACGTAACCCCGTGAAGTGACTTCGCGCTTGAGCGAGCGGCGGGTGTTTGCACCGCGGGCCAGGCGGGTACCGATGGCGACATCGCATTGGCCGTCGGCGATCATGGCAATGAGGTCCGGGAGATGGGCGATGTCGGTGCTGAGATCGACATCCATATAGGAGACGATGTCGGCATCGCTGCCAAGCCAGGCTTCTCGAAGTGCGAGGCCACGGCCGCGATGAGGGATGATCAGGGCGTGGACACGACCGTCTGCGCGTTCAAGGTCGCGGGCAAGCTCGCCGGTACCGTCAGTAGAGCCATTGTCGGCGATGACGAGGCGCCACTGGAAGCGAGGATTGGCATCGAACAGGGCGAGGGTGGTCTCGACGCTGGCGCGAAGCACGCCCACTTCATTGAGGCAAGGAATGACGACGTCAACGCGAGGGTGAGGAACCGGGGATTGGCTCATGTGCCGCTATTGTTGGGCGGCCGGGTGAAACGGAAAACGCCGCCGGAAGGAGGTCCTTCGGCGGCGCCGTGTTTCGAAGCCAGGGGTGCGTGCCCTGCGCTAAGCCGAAGCGCGCGCGACGGCTGCTGCGAGGCGGCGCTTGCGGCGATCGGCGTTGCCGGTGTGAATGGCGCCGCACTTGGCGGCCGTATCAAGAGCGGAGTAGGCCGTGGCGAGAAGGGCGCTGAGTTCGGCCTCGGTAGCACCAGTGGAGGCGGCTTCGCGGACGGTCCGGATCGCGCTACGGGCGACGGTGCGCCGGGAGCGATTGCGATCGCGCCGCTTAAGGGATTGGTGCCACCGCTTGATTGCGGACTTGGTGTTAGCCATATCGTTTGTTCCAGAATTTGGGAGTCGAACGCTAACGGTAGCTGTCCAGGCGCATCCGGGCAAAGGGCGATCAATTGACGCCCAGCGGGCGGCCCACACGAAAGGTTTGGGGGGGCTGTTGGACGGGGAGGCCCGGACGAATGTATTATTGACGCGTACAGGGTGACCCGGGCGTTGCGCCTCAGGGCATCCTGGGACTAATCTCGGAGCGCCGCGGGACTCAGTTCGCAGTTCTCGACGTTGCTTTCCACTCTTTCACCACACCCCTGGATTACTTTGACAGACGAGACGCCTACTCCCACGCCGACCCCCGTGCGGCGCACCGCGTCGCGACGGAGGGCAACAGTCGAGGCCGAAGCTCCGGTCTCCGACAACGCCATCGCCGCCGCGATCGAGGCTGCGCACGCTGAACCGCACCCACCAAAGCCGGATGCAGAACCTGCTACCGACGCTGCCGAGACTCCCGCTCCGCGAAGACGGCGAACACGGGCCCGGCCGGCGGCCACAGATACGGATTCTTCCGAGAGTGCGGCTGCGGCGGATGGGCCCAGATCAGAGGATGTTGACGCCGGGAAACCGGAGCGGCAGCCAGAAAACCCAGAGGCGCGCGTGACAGAAGCCAAAGCACCGGTGCGCGACCAGTCTCAGTCCCGCGAAGGCAGGGACGGCGGCCAGCAGCAGCGCGGCGAGCAACAAGGACGCCAGGGCGGCGACCAGCAGTCGCGGCAGTTCGAGGGCTCACGCGGCGGCGGCGACCGGAACGCACGACGAGGTGACCGCCGGGAGCGCGACCGCGGAGATCGTGGTTTTCGCCCAGGGCGGCAGCAGGAACGGCCATTTGTCCGGCGTGAGCGGGATGGATTCGGCGCGAACGGTTCGTATGACCAGGCGGATGAGGCCTACGAGCGTGAAATGGAGCGGACGGCGTCCGAGCGGACGGCGCTTCCCTCGTTGAACCTCGCTGAACTACAGGTCATGCCGCCGGAACAGCTGACGGAACTGGCGGAGCAACTGGGCCTGCCAGATGCGTCCGGGCTTCGCAAGCAGGACCTCATCTTCCGCCTGCTCCAGGGCCAGGCAGAGGCGCGCGGGAACATCTTCGCGGGCGGCTTCCTCGAGGTTTCGGACGACGGGAACTACGGGTTCTTGCGTGGCGAGCGAATGCTCCCCGGCCCACACGACATCTATGTGTCGCAGCAACAGTTGCGACGGTATGCGCTGCGGCCAGGCGACTATGTGACAGGCCAGGTGCGCCAGCCGCGCGACAACGAGAAGTACTACGGCCTGCTGAAGGTCGAGGCTGTGAACGGAGTGGACCCGGACGAAGCACGCCGGCGCCCGCACTTCGAGAACCTGACGGCAATTTTCCCGAAGGACCAGCTGAAGCTGGAGACGACGGCGGACAACCTGACGAACCGGCTCATCGACATCGTGGCACCGATCGGCCGCGGACAGCGCGGGCTCATCGTATCTCCGCCTAAAGCCGGCAAGACGATGTTGCTGAAGAATATCGCCAACGGGATCACCGAGAACTACCCGGACGTGCATCTCATCGTGCTGCTCATCGGAGAGCGGCCGGAAGAAGTCACGGACATGCAGCGGACGGTGCGAGGCGAGGTGGTGAGCAGCACGTTCGACGAGCCGGTCGAGGACCACACTCGCGTGGCAGAGATGGCACTGGAGCGGGCGAAGCGGCTCGTAGAGTGCGGCAAGGACGTGGTCATCCTGCTGGACTCGATCACGAGGCTGACGCGCGCGTACAACCTGGCGCTACCGCCGAGCGGCCGGACTCTGTCCGGTGGCGTGGACCCAGTGGCGCTTTACCCGCCAAAACGACTGTTTGGGGCGGCCCGGAAGTGCGAGGAAGGAGGATCGTTGACAGTGATCGCTACCTGCCTGGTTGATACCGGGAGCCGGATGGACGAAGTCGTTTTCGAAGAGTTCAAAGGCACCGGCAACATGGAACTGCGGCTTGACCGCAGGCTCGCGGAGCGGCGCTTCTACCCGGCGATCGACATCCAGGCGAGTTCGACACGGCGCGAGGAGCTCATCCTGGATGAGAAGACGCTTCGCGGTGTCTGGTTGGTGCGGCGGATGACAGCTATGATCTCGCAGAATTCGCCGAACCAGATGGAGGCCACTGAGCGGCTGCTCGACCGCCTCGGGCGGACTGCGACGAACGAAGAGTTCATCGCCAGCCTCAAGACGGACCTTTAGGGGCCGGAGACCGCGGGAGCGGAACGCAGCACAGGGGGTTCAACGCCGGAGCGACTGTGCTGAGGCGAACTGTATGCGGACAGAAAGAAGCCGGGAACAGCGTTTTCACAGGCAGACCGGGCGTCGCAGAGTTGCCGGGCACCTGTTTATCGTGGCGCTTGCGGCGGGCGTCCTGACGTACGTGGCACAGACTCCCGCGAACTCGACATCGGCACAACAGCCAGCAGTCGCACCAGTGTTTTCGGTGACGGGCATCCCTATGGCCGACGCGAAACAGGCCGGCGCCAAGTACTTCGCCCCCGGCACGAGCGTGCAAACGCGAAATTCGATTGCAGCACTGACAACGGTCGCGGATTCGACGTCGCTGCGCTCCACGGCGGCCGTTTCGCCTATTTCTTCGTTCTCTTCGGGGGTGGCGCTGGCAGCGGCGGCATTGGGCGAGAGCGGCGCGGGCGTGAAGCCGCTGGCCGACATCCTCGACCCGCGGGTGCCGTTCGTGCTGTACGAGGCGCAACCGGGCGACACGGTCGGAGCGATTTCCGAGCGTTACGGCATCAGCCTGCGCACGCTCCTGGAAAACAACCCGACGGTCGAAGACCGGAACCTGCTGCAGCTTGGGCAGCAGCTGATCGTGCCGCGCAAGGACGGGATCCTCTACAAGGTCGGGCACGGGGAGACGCTGGACTCGATCGTGAACCAGTACGACAACATCACGCTCGGGACGGTGCTGGAGTACAAGCCGAACAACATCGTGAACCCGGACGAGTTGAAGCCGGGAGAGTTCGTGCTGCTGCCGGGAGCGACGGTGAAGCCCCCACCTCCGCCGCCACCTCCACCACCGGAGCCGGTCGTGCCAGCAAGCCCCGCGCAGGGCGGCGGGTCACCGGGGACCGGTGCGGCACCACTGCCGGGCGGGGCAGGACTGTTCTCGATGCCGCTAGCCGGTTACCGGGGGGTCAGCGACCGGTTCGGCGTGGACCGCGGTGGTGGGACGTATCACACGGGCATCGACCTTGACCTCGCTGGTTATCCGGCCTCGAACGTGTTCTCAGCGTGTGCGGGCGTGGTCATCCGTACCGAGTACCTGACCTACAGTTACGGCTACCACGTGGTGGTGGACTGCGGCGGAGGCTGGACGACGTGGTACGCGCACCTGAGCCAGATCCTGGTGACTCCGGGGCAGACGGTTTCCGCGGGGACCATCGTGGGGGTATCCGGTGTGACGGGCTTCACGACGGGCGAGCACCTTCACTTCGAAATCCGCAAGGATGGCGCGCCGGTGAACCCGGCGGATTACCTGCCCTTCTAGCAGAAGCGGTACTTGCGGAGTCGTTGGGGCGGCGGGCGGAGCTGCACCAAATCAGCTGGACTTCACGGTCGACGCTGGAGCCCTGCACTCGTCTTCTGCCAAGATCCGGAACTCCAGGATTGCTCGCGCCAGAGGATGCAGGTCCTCTGATTGGATGCGCTTCAGACGTTGAGCGCCGACGTGCGCATCGAGGATGGCCAGCGACTTCACCAACGGGTTCGTGCTGGACACAGATGAATTGAGCGACGAGTGGAGGAACTCCCAACATGCCTCGTGCAGGTCGTCCCGTGTGAACTCTCCGGGCTCGATAAGAGCCCCGGGCACGCGCGCTGCATCATCGATGACCGGGTGGCCATGCTGATCCATTGGATGGCCCACGCTGCCGAAGTTTGGCCAGGCAAGGAGCGTGTTCAGGTCCGCGACCTCATGTCCTCGATCGTGATCCAGCCACGGCCGCAGGAGCACTGGCCATAGCGAGTGCTATGGAAGTGAACGCGACCGACGCTCGGCGCGAAGCGGTCTTCAACTAGCTTGCGGACCTTCGTCCAACGCATGTCCTCAGTTTACGTCCGTGACTCAGGGTTCGCTCGCGGCGAGGCGCTCGGACGCATCGAAGACATCTGCGAGGATATCGGCGCGAAGGCCGGTATCTGCGAACTCGGGGCGGTAAAGATCGAGAATTTGATAGGGGAGCAGGCGGACATTCGCGACGCGCTTGTCGAGCAGGATGGACTCGACGAGAAAACCCTGGGTGTGTTCCGGCGTGTGCACCTGGTCGAAGACGAAGTTCCCCATGGCGTAGGTGACGAAGCTGTCGCCACGCATTTCCACGGCGCCAGCCCAGTGGGCCTGGTTGCCGAGGACGATATCGGCCCCTGCATCCACGGCTGCGCGAAGGGCCTTGATGCTGCGGGGACTGGGGTCATGCGTGTCTTCGTAACCGCTCTGGACCATGACGATGACGACGTCGACCTCCGCGCGCAGTTGACGGATGCGGTCGCTGAAGCGTTCGAGGGAAAGCATTGAAGCAGGCTTGTAGAACGCGGGCTCACGTGGGAGGGCATCGCGTTCGTCGGCGTAGCTGTCGTCGACTGGCGCTGTGCCGGGGGTGGTTTCGTCAGCGCCGAGATCCTCCGCAGCGACGTCATCGAAGCCGAGGAGCCCGATGCGGGTGCCGTTGATTTCGACTACCACGGGGGCGAGTGCCTCTTCGAGATTGGAGCCGGCACCAACGTGGCGAATGCCAGCGAGTTCCAAGAGCTCGATAGTGCGTTCGAGGGCAGCAAGGCCACAGCCGCCGAGGCCACAGTCGGAGATGTGATTGGTGGCCAGGGTAAGCACATCGAACCCGGCGACAGTCAGCCCTTCGATGACCTTGGGCGGTGAGGTGAGGTTTGTCGTGGGCTCGCAAAGCAAGGGTTCACCAATGTCCTGGATGCTGCCATCAAGTGAGCCGAGCGCGAGATCGGCACCGGCGAGGAAGCCACCGACCGGACCACGAAATGGCGCCGCCCAGTCGCCGGATTCTTCGATGCGGGCGAGCGTGCAGCGGGAGAGGAGGATATCGCCGGTTGCGACGATGCGAGTAATGGAAGGGGGCGGCTCAGCGAGGCGAGCGGAGATCAGGTCCGCGGTATCCCTGGCTGCCCGGGTAGAGCCTGTAACAAGGACGCGGTCAGCAAATGGCCAGGCCGCGAGGTTCGGTGTAAGGAGGGGGTCGACTCCATCGACGGCGAGGACAGGCGTCCCGGGACGCACTTCAGAGATTGGAAGCATTGAAACGTAGGGCCCCGCTGCGGAGTCCGCGAAGGCGTTCCTGAGGTCCGCGTAAGTGTCGAAGTTCAGTGCCGGTGCCGCGGCCGGGAGTAGTTGCGCGATGAGCGGAGCGTCGGACGTGACCGTGACGAACTTCGGGATACCGCCGTATCCGCCGAGGGCGACGAAGGCGATGCGGCCTGAGACGAGATCGTCCAGTTGCGGGCGAGTGACGGCATAGATACCCGCGCTGAAAGAGACCACCGGGACGAAGGTGCGGACGGTGACCCCGGAACCATCGATGGGGTTGGCCTGGAAGATGAGGTCCGGCGTTTTGCCGGGATTGACCGCCTTCAAGCCAAAGTCTTCGAGGCCGGATGGGAGCGTGCCGGTGTAGGAGAGACCACGGCGAGGCGTAGCAGTCGCTTCGGCCTTTGTAGACGCTGGCCGCGCGACGCCGCTCTCAGCAAAGGAAGTGAGGAACACGCCGAAGGCGAAGACGAGAGCCGCTCCACAGGCCAGCAGCGATGCCACGAACGCGATTCGCCATGCGAGCTGCCTGCTGAGGCGGCTGTGGTCCATGGCGGCCATGTTCGATAGAGAGAGGACAGGCGGTCAACAACCGGAAAGAGGGGAGGCTCCGGCAGGGCTGTCGCTGACAAGCGTGTCCGATTCCGCTAGGGTACCTGTACGGGCGCCTGGGGATTCAGGGCCGCGGAGGGTGCTGATGGCGCTTCGCTATCGCTATTCAATGTGGGATGGGACTCAGGAAGTCCCGGATGTCGGGGCGGATGACATCCTCGATAACCTGAGCGACGACCTCATGAACTTCGGCGACCTTCAGCACGCGCTGAAGAACATGATGCAGCGCGGCATGCGTGACCAGAACGGCCAGCGGATGAATGGCCTCCGGGACCTGCTGCAGCAGCTTCGCCAGCAGCGCCGTCAACAGCTGGATAAGTTTGACCTGAGCTCGATCTTCGACAATCTGAAGAAGCAGCTAGACGAGATCCTGGACATGGAGCGCTCGACGCTGGACCGCCGCCTGGACGAGGCGAACCAGGCCCAGCAGCCGCAGGGCGAGGCCGGGCAGCAGGGTGACCAGGGCCAGCCCCAGCAGAGCGGCTCACCGCAGGGTTCGCCCGAAGGGGCCGAGGCCTCACAGCAGGTCAGCCAGCAGAGCCGGGGCCAGCAACAGGATGGTGGCGAAGGCAGCGAGGGTCAGCAGGGAAGCAGGCAACCCGGGAAACAGGGCCAGCCCGGAAGCGAGTTCGCAGAGATGTTGCGGAACATCGCGAACAAGAAGAAGGAGTACATCGAGCAGCTGCCTGAGGACGTTGCGGGGCAGGTGAAGCAGCTCCAGCAGTACGAGTTCATGGACCCGGAGGCGCAGGCGAAGTTCAACGAGCTGCTGGAGAGCCTAAAGAAGGCGATGATGGACTCGTTCTTCAAGGACATGTCGCAGCAGATCCAGAACATGTCGCCGGAAGACATGCAGCGGATGAAGGACATGGTCCGCGACATGAACCAGATGTTGCAGGACAAGATGGCGGGCAAGGACCCGAACTTCGACCAGTTCATGCAGCAGTACGGCGATATGTTCGGGGACAACCCGCCGCAGTCGCTGGAAGAGCTAATCCAGAACATGCAGCAGCAGATGGGCGCGATGCAGAGCCTGATGGATAGCCTTCCCGGAGAGATGCGCCAGCAGCTACAGGACCTGCTATCGGACAAGATCGGCGATTCAGAGCTGCAGCAGTCACTGAGCGAGCTTGGGCAGAATCTTGAGTACCTGTACCCGATGCGGGATATGCGGAACCAGTATCCGTTCCGGGGAGATGAAGAGATCGACCTTGAATCGGCGATGCAGCTGATGAACCAGATGCAGTCGATCGATGAACTCGAGCGGCAGCTGGAGCGGACGCAGTACGGAGGGGACATCGAGGATATCGATGTCGACAAACTTGAGGACATTCTCGGCCCTGAAGCGAAGGAGACGCTGGAACAGCTGAAGCAGTTCCTCGAGATCCTTGAGGAGGCCGGGTACATCCGAAAGAAGGGCAACGGCTTTGAGCTAACGCCGCGGGGAACACGAAAGATCGGCCAGCGCGCGCTGGCGGAGATCTACCGGCAGTTGAAGAAGGACACGTTCGGCAAGCACGAGACGAAGGATTCGGGGCACGGCGGCGACCGGACGGACGTGACCAAGCAGTACGAGTTCGGGGACCCGTTCCACCTGGACATCCAGAAGACGATGTTCAATTCGATGCTACGGGCGGGCCCGGGCACACCGATCAAGCTGCATCCGGATGACTTCGAGGTGAACAAGACGGAGCTGCTGACACAGACGGCGACCGTAATCATGCTCGACCTGAGCTGGTCGATGGCACTGCGCGGGAGCTTCCAATCGGCGAAGAAGGTAGCGCTGGCGCTGAACAACCTGATCTCGTCCGCGTACCAGCGGGACAGCCTGTACATCATCGGCTTCAGCGCGTATGCCCGTGAGCTGAAGGCGGATCAGCTGCCGTACGTGCGCTGGGACGAGTCGGTGCTCGGCACAAACATGCACCACGCACTGATGATCGCGCAAAAGCTATTGGCGAAGCATACGCAGGGGACGCGGCAGATCATCATGATCTCGGACGGCGAGCCGACGGCGCACCTGGAAAAGGGGCGCAGCTACTTCGCCTATCCGCCGAGCCCGATCACGATCCGTGAGACGCTCAAGGAAGTGAAGCGCTGCACGCAGAAGAACATCACGATCAATACGTTCATGCTTGACCGGAACCACTACCTGAAGGAGTTCGTGAACCAGGTGGCCCGGATCAACAAGGGCCGCGTGTTCTACACGACGCCGGACAAGCTGGGCGAGTACATCCTGGTGGACTACGTGGCCCAGAAGCAGAAGAAGATCGCGGGTCGGGCGAGCTAACGGCCGGGATCGATGGAACGCGAACGGCCGGTGCTGGACCAGCTGAACCTTGTCGTGAGCGACATGGAAGCTACGGTGGCGTTCTACCGCGTATTGGGGCTGGAGATCCCCGATACGCTTCCTGTTTGGGCGCCGGACCACCGGAATGCTGAGACCGGGAGCGGGATTGACCTCGATTTCGATAGCGCTGGATTCGCGGCAAAGTGGGACCGCGGCTGGCCGGGCGGTAGCGGGTCCGTGCTGGGGTTCCGGGTCTCTTCGCGGGAAGCGGTGGATGCGACATTCGCTGCACTGATGGAGGCTGGGTACCCGGCAAGCCAGGCGCCCTACGACGCATTCTGGGGAGCACGGTACGCCGTTGTGGTCGATCCGGATGGACGGCACGTAGGGATCATGAGTCCGCGAGATCCGGCGCTCGCGACTACCGGGCCGGCCTAGTCCGGACGCTGGACAAAGACAGCGTGGCGGGGCAGGCCGCCGTAGCGGCGCGAATAGAGCACTACGCCGATAGCCGAGGCGATGCCGGCGAGCCCTGCAATCCGAAAGAGGTCTGGCGCTGAACCATGCTGAAGGACGAAGCCGCCGATGAGCGGCCCCAGGGCCAGGCCCAGGCCGCTGATGGCGACCATGAGCCCGATGAGCGTGCCCCGGTAGTCCTCGGGGGCGAGATCCATGACGGCGGCGTTGAACGCGGGCACGATCGTGACATTGCCTCCAAAGATGAACACGGCAGCGATGATCGCGACCGGAAGTGAGGTGGTGAGGCTGATGACTATGCAGCCGCCTACCAGGAGGAGCTCACCGAGGAGAAACGGGACCATGCGGCCGGCTCGATCGGCAAGGTGGCCCGCCGGTACGTAGAGGGCGGCGCCGATGAGCAGGGCCGGGATGAGGGCAAAGGTGAGGTGCGCGAACGAGATACGAAGCTGGTCCTCGCCGAAGGGTCGAATGGCTGGGACGATCATGGAAACGCCTGTCGTGGAAACGAGGACGAGGACAGAGAGGTTGCCGAGGCGGGCACTCCAAACGGAGCCGAGGCGTTCGGATTCAATCTCAGGGACCGATCGGTCGCGGTAGCTGGGAAGAGCCACCACGGTGGCGATGGCCGCAAGAGCCACGGCGGCGAGCGCGATGGCAAACATCGAACTGCTGTGGGATTCAACGAGGATGGCGCCGATGAGTGCACCTGCACCGAAACCGATGAGCTGGAACACGTTCAGGAAGCCGACCACTTTGCCCCTACGCGCTGGCGGGTAGAGGTCTGCGGACATTGCATATGTGGCGGGCCAGATGAAGGCGGTAGCCGCACCGAGTAGGGCCGCACAAACCAGGAACAGCCCTGGTGCCTGCAGCCGGCTCATAACGGCAACGGCAGGCAGCAGAAGCACGAGTCCGAGGAGAAGGGTCTGCTTTCGCTCAATGCGGTCGCTGACCATCCCGGTCGGTGTTTCGCAGAGGAACCTTGCACCGCCGTACGCGGCGAGGAGGAAGCCTCCCCAACCATCGCCGGCTCCCAGGCCGGCGGGAACGTATTCCTGGAAGACGGCAAAGAGGACGACACCGAGGGCGACCTGGGAGAGAAAGACCGTAAGCCCAAGCGGATATGGGTAATTCCGGAACAGCGGGCTCTGAACTACGGATTGCTCCACGCGAACGACTTTCCCACATGGGCCAACAACCAGATACGCGGGCGGCTAGCGTTCACGCACAATAATCGGACCGGCGAGTGCCCGGAGGACGAGTTCGAGATCGGGAATATCGGTCCCCGGCGTGCGGTAGATGGTGGGAAGGGCGTCGCCAACGGGCTCGAGAGCGAGATCCGAGAGGACCTCACGCGCATCGGCGCCGATTTGTATGTGCCAGTTGGCGGGGAGGCGTATCTCCAGTGTCCCGGCGCCGGTTCCGGCTTCGATGCGCCCGGTGAACGATCCGTCGAGGGTCAGATCGCCAGCGAGGGTCTCAGCTTTCAGCGGCATACCTGGAGGTATTTCGATGCTGACGGCCGTCGTGGTCTCGAAGGCGCGGTCGACGGAGATGACAAAGCTGAGCACAGGATCCCCACCCGAAATCAGGACGTGGACGGTTTCGAGAGCGAGGGTCGCGGCAGCGTGGGTATCCGCGTTCGCATAGCGGGTAACGGTGAAGTGGACGAAGCCGGGCTCGCCGACAGTGACGGTGATATCCCCGCGGCCAACCTGAACGACCAGCTGGGCATCGGGAGCAACGGGGACGGTTCGCGTCTCGGCGAGCTGGGAAAGCGTCACGAGATCCGGGGGTTCGGGCGGCATCCCATCCGCGAAGAGGGGCCGGATAGCAACAGCGCCGAATGCCAGCGCGAGTGGGATGCTAACCCACCAGAACCGTGTGATTGATCGAACGCGGGAGCGGCAGGGAGGGACGCCGTCCGCGGGGGGCGTCATAGCCCAGTGAGGACTACCGCCGGCCCAGTCCGTTCGACGACGGCGCCGACTTCCAGCACCTCAGGGATCGCGTCGCGAATGGCAGGCACGTCGGCAGGGGCAACTGCGAGGACGAGGCCGAGGCCCATATTGAAGACCTCGTACATCTCCACCGTTTCGATCTCGCCGCGTTGCTGGATAAGACGGAAAAGCGGCAAGACGGGCCAGGCATCGGTGTCGATGACGGCCGCAACGTTGTCGCGAAGCATGCGGGGGACATTTTCGTTGAAGCCGCCGCCGGTGATATGGGCGATACCGTGGACTTTGCCGATGACCGGGAGGACCAGGTCGTGGTACGGGCGGTGGGTCGCCAGGATGGCTTCGCCGAGGGATTGGCCGCCGAGTGCTGTGGGCCGCTCTTCGAGGCGGCGGGCGGTTTCTTTGCGGGGTTCATCGAGCCCGAGGTTGAGTGCTTTGCGGGCGAGCGAAAACCCGTTGGTGTGGAGGCCAGAGCTGGGAATGCCGAGAAGCACGTCTCCAGGGGTCACGGCCGAGCCATCGATGATGCTGTCGCGTTCGACGACACCGACGATAAAACCGGCAACATCGAACTCGCCTTCGGCGTAGACGCCGGGCATATCGGCGGTTTCACCACCGAGCAGCGCGCAACCGGCAGCGGCACAGGCGCGGGCGACGCCTTCCACGAGTGACGTCTTCTGATCGGTGGTCAGGCCACTGCCGGCGATATAGTCGAGGAGGAAGAGCGGCCGGGCACCACAGGTGAGAATGTCGTTGACGCTGTGGCCAACAATGTCCCAGCCGCAGAGATCAAGGCGGTCGAGCGCAAGGTTGGCCTTGACCTTGGTACCAATGCCGTCGGCGCTGGCGGCGAGGACGGGATCGCGGTAGCCCTGGCCGAGCTGAAAGAGGCCGCTGAAGGGGCCGGCATCGCTCAGAACTTCGGGACGGCGGGCCTGGCCGAGGATGGCAGGGAGGCCGCGGGCGAAGGCGTGGCGGGAAACGAGGTCGACGCCAGCTTCGGCGTAACGGCGGGGTACGTTCACGGGACTAGGGTAGTGGAGGGACCACGCGGCGGCTATCGGTGGCGGGGTCAGGTGCCCCGGCCGGCGGGGACCGGTCCGGCGGAAGTGATCGTGGCGCGGTCGTTACCGGCACCCTGGGCACGGCCAAGGATGGCTATCCCGACGGACAGCACGGCCGCTGTCCCGCCCATGAGGGCGAGCGTTTCGCGGATACCGATCTGGTCAGCGAGGATACCGAGCGGGTAGGAAGCCATGCCAAAGAGGCTCCAGCTCATCATGGTCATGGACTGGACACGCCCGTGGTACTCCTCGTCGGTGATGGCCATCGTCAGCGAGTTGTTGAGCGATTGGAACGCAGCGGCGAGGCCCCCAACCAGGACCAGTGCGGCGAGACCCAACACGAAGGAGCTGGTGAGAGAGAACAGGATGAGGCTGATCCCGAACCCGACGGCGAGTGTCGGGGCGAAATTCCAGGCGCGCGGGTGCCCGGCGTAGGCAGCGACGAGGACTGTGCAGAGGACGGCGCCGATTGCCGTGGCGGTTGAGAGGCCGCCGAGTCCGCCGGCTCCGACATCGAAGACGTCCTTGGCGACGGAGGGGAGGAAGGACTGGTAGGGGAAGGCGATCATCACGACGATGAAGGAGGTAAGGATGAGATTGAGAATGGCCGGCCGGCCGGATACATAGCTGAAGCCGTCGCGGAGATCGGCGAGGGGCGAGCGGATGATCCTGCCGGCACGGGGGTTCCCGGCAGGGAGGTCCCACATCGTCAGGCAGGTGATGATGAAGCCGATGGTGGTCATGTAGTAGACACCAGCGAGGCCGATGAAGTGGATGCCGATGAAGGCGCCGGCGAGGCCAGGGCCAACGATGCGCGTGCTGTTCATGCTCATCTGCTGAAGGACGACAGCGTTGCCGAGATGTTCGCGGCCGACGAGGTCGCCAATAAAGGCCTGTCGCGCAGGACCGACGAAGGCGAAGCCTGCTCCCTGGACGACGCTCGCGACAACGAGCATCCAGAAGGCGATGTGGCCGGTAGCAATCATCGTGGCGAGCCAGGCTGAGTTCGAGGCGATGACCAGCTGGGCGACGATGAGCGTCTTCTTCTTGGGCAGCCGGTCGGCAATGACACCACCCCAGAGACCGAGGATGAACTGGGGAATGCCAAACCCGAGCATGACGAGGCCGAGGGCGCTGTTCTTACCGGTCAGTTCGTAGGCGAGGAATCCGCGGGCGATGACCTGCATCTGCATGCCGAGGAAGGAGAAGAGCGTTCCCATCCAGAATGTGCGATAGAGAGGATGGCTGAGGGCAATGAATGTACGACGCATGAAATGGGGGCAAGCAGGTGGCCTGCCACACTCACTTTCACGTAAAGGTTGGAAGAGCGTATCGCGGACGTGGCGGACGGGCCAGCGCGGCGACCGGGTTCATGGCCAGTGTGATTGATTCTGGTACGATCCCGCTCCATGAATGAAACCCTGCGCTCACGCACACGCGTCCTTATCACCGGCCTCGGGGCCGTGACCCCGCTGGGGGACACGGTAGACACATTCTGGGAAGGGCTGACGCAGGGCCGGAGCGGAATCGGGCCGCTGACGCTCGCGAAGACGGATGGGTACCCCTGCAAAGTCGCGGGCGAGGTGAAAGACTGGGACGCATCGAAGTTCATCGAGCGCAAAGCGGCGCGCCGGATGGCACGGTTCGCGCAGTTCATGGTGGCTTCGGCAGGGCAGGCGATCAGCGACTCCGGGTTGGACCTGGAACGGGAAAACCGTGACCGGGTGGCAGTCCTCATCGGCAACGGTGGCGGCGGCTATCCAGACATGCAGGAAGCGGCACAGACGCTGTTTGAGCGTGGCGGAATGAAGATCGACCCGCTGTACCTCGCAAAGAGCCTGGGCAACATGGCGGCTGCACAGGTTTCGCTGCAATACGGGTTGCGAGGCTACAACGGCACAATATGCACAGCCTGTGCGGCTGGAACACAGGCGATCGGCGAGGCCGCGATGCTCATCCGGACGGGGCGTGCCGAGATCGCGCTCACAGGCGGATGCGAGGCTGGCATCAGTGAGCTTGGGCTCTCCGGGTTCAGCGTGATGCGAGCACTGACAAGCGGAGAGGATCCAACGCGTGCGAGCCGGCCGTTCGACGCACGGCGCGACGGCTTTGCGCCTGCCGAAGGTGCGGGGGCGCTGATCCTGGAGAGCGAGGCTCACGCGGTCGCGCGTGGGGCCCGCATTTATGCGGAGCTCGCCGGGTTCGGATGTACCTGCGACGCATTCCACGTGGTGGCGCCTCCGGACGATGGCGACGGGGCCGCGCGGGCGATGGCCGAAGCGCTCGCTGATGCGGGCATGGACGCAGAGGCCGTGGATTATGTGAACGCCCATGCGACGAGCACACCCCTGGGCGATGCCGCCGAAACGGCCGCGATCAAGCGGGTTTTCGGCGAGGCGGCGTACAAGGTCCCGGTGAGCGCAACGAAGAGCATGATCGGCCACGGGCTTGGCGCGAGCGGTGGGATGGAGACCGTCGCGGTGGTGAAGACCATCGAGACGGGGATGATCCACCCGACGACGAACCAGGAAGAAGCGGACCCGACCTGCGACCTGGACTACGTGCCGAACGTGGCACGTAAGGCAGACGTGCGGGTCGCCCTCAAAAATAGCTTTGGATTTGGCGGGCAGAACAGCTGCCTGGTGGTCGCGCGTTACGAGGGTTAGCCATGCCGGTCCTGGACGACGACATGAAGCGCGTCGTTTCTGAGCAGCAGCTGGGGTTCGTGGCGACCGTGAACGCCGACGGGACACCGAATTTATCGCCGAAGGGCACGCTCTCGGTATGGGATGACGAGCAGCTGATGTTCGTCGACATCCGATCGCCACAAACGGCTGCAAACCTGGAACGGAACGCGGCAGTGGAAGTCAATGTAGTGGACCCGCTGCTACGCAAGGGTTACCGGTTCAGGGGCGTAGCAGAGGTGCACAGGGACAGGCCGATCTTTGAGCGCGTCGTGGCGGAGCGGAGTAGCCGGGGCAATCCCCTGGTGGTGCAATCCGTGGTGTTGATCCGGGTTGAGGTGGCGGTCCCGGTAACATCGCCCGCATACGACCTGGGGGAGGGCGAGCCATCGATTCGTGCGCGCTGGCTGACGTACTGGACCCGATTGTGGTCGCGGATGTAAAGGTCCAGCCAGCCATGGTACGCAGCCCACGAATCGAAGTGGCTAGAATCGCCTTCTTGCAGGCCGGCCAAGTAGTGGCTGAGCCGCGCTGACCCGATTCGCCGCGGAGGTGCCGCCGGAGGTGACTACATGACGGACCAGAGCCCACTGATCATCGAGGTGGCGCTAAACGGCGGGACACCCAAGGCGCGAAACCGGAATGTGCCGCGGTCGGTCGCGGAGATTGTGGAGGATGGACTGGCGTGCCTCGAAGCGGGAGCGTCGATCGTCCACAACCACAACGACGAGCAGGTGATAGGGGGTGAGAACGGTGTTCACGCGGCGGCGCCGTACATCGAGGCATGGCGCGCGATTCTCGCGAAACGGCCGGACGCGCTGCTATATCCAACGATGGCGAGCGCGAGCCCTCGCACGAACATCGAGGAGCGCTATGCGCACATCCCGGCGCTGGCGGAGGCGGGCGTCTTGCGCCTGGGGCTGATTGACCCGGGTTCTGTCAACGTGGGGCCGATCGACAGCGAGGGCCTGCCGGCGGCGGTGGATTCGACCTATACGAACACGCTGCGAGATGCGCGGCACATGTTCGACACGTGCACGGCCCTGCAACTCGGGCCGAGCATCTCGTGCTTTGAGCCTGGCTTCGTGAGAGTGGCATCGAGGTACGCGGCGGCGGGCCGCATGCCGAAGGGGGCCCTGATCAAGTTCTACTTCGGGGGCAAGTTCTCGAACTTCGGGCTACCACCGACGACGAAGGCGCTGGATGCGTACCTGGAAATGATCGAGGGGACAGGGCTCCCGTGGCTCGTGGCCGTGCTGGGAGGGGATTGTGTGGAAAGCGGCATAGCACGCGTAGCAATTGAGCGCGGAGGCAACGTGCGCGTTGGTCTGGAGGACTACGCGGGGAATCGAGAGCCAGGGAATCTCCAACTGGTACGCGAACTGGTGGCGCTGGCGAAGGAGTGCGGCCGCCCGGTGGCGACGCCGGACGAGGCGGCGGTAATTCTCGGACTGCCGCGGGGGCGGTAGGACACGGATGGCAGCGGTCACAGCCTCGGCTCGCAGGCTGTTAGAGATGCACGGGCTGGTCGATGAGCCAGGTGACCTCGAACGCGCGCGGCTGCACACGAGTGGACCGCCAGCGTGGTACATCCGGGCCGTTAAGAAGCGGGCGATCACGCTGGGCCGGCATGTATGGGTGCGAGAGGTGCGGCTACTGGAAGACGTGCCCCTGCTGGCGCATGAGATCGTGCACGTGCGGCAGTTCCGGGAGATGGGGACCATACCGTTCCTCTGGCGGTACTTCTGGGGGATGGCGCGGGCGGGGTTCCGGTACAGCCGCCGCTTGCCGCTGGAAGTGCCGGCGTATGCAAAGCAACGGGTAGCAGAAGAGCGGCTGGAGTTGCGCTAGCCGGCGGTGGGCGTTGTGCCGTTGGCGAGCGACCTCGACACGGGCCTGCGGAAGTGCAGCGCGCCTTCGCGGACGCGCTCTTCGCTCGCGACTATGCGGCGGGCTTCGAGCAGCTGACGAGGCGTGAGGATCCCAATGACGGTGCGGCTGGCGTCCCGCGAGACGACCGGCACGCTGGTGTAGCCGGTTTCGGACATCCGGAACGCGACGGCGCGAAGGGGCTCGTCGGCGTAGGCGACGACGGGCTCTGTCTGGAGGAGACCGGCGAGCGGGACGCCGGGATCGTCGAGGTTCGCGAGCTCCAGTTGGGAGCGGGAGACGACGCCGCCGAGGGCACCGGATGCATCAAGGGCCGGAAAGAGACGCTGCCACGACGCGGCAAGCGACGCTTCCGCCGTGGCGGAGCCAACGGTGAGCCCAGCGGGAAGGACGAGCGGCGCGGTGAGCATGACCTGATGAGCGAGCACAAGCTCGAGGGGGTCAAGGCCGTACTCGCTGTGAAGGTGGTAGCCGCGGCGAGCCACTTTTTCGGTGAGGATAGACCGTTTCATGATGACGACAGTCAGGGCGTAGGCGCAGAAGGCGGCGACAAGCAGGGGTAGGAGACTGGTGACGTCGCGGGTGATTTCGAGGGCGAAGATGACGCCGGTAAGCGGCGAGCGGAGGGTGCCGCCAAGGATGGCAGCGATGGCGATGAGGGACCAGAATCCGGGGCCTTCGGCCGGGAGGATGTTGGCTTCGAGGGCACCGATCGCAGCACCGACCATGAGCAGCGGGGCCAGCACACCACCGGACGTCCCGGAGCCGAGGGAGACCGCCCAGATTGTGCTCTTGACGAAGATGACGGAGAGGACGAGTTCGTTGGAGGCAGAGCCATCGAGAAGGCGGCCGATAACGTCATAACCAACACCGAGGGTCTCCGGTGCGATCATCCCGCCAACGCCGATGACAGCACCGCCGATGGCAGGCCACCACATCCAGTGAATCGGGAGCCGATGGAATCCATCTTCGGACGCGTACACGGCATTTGTGAGGATGAGTGACGCGACGCCCACGGTAAGGCCGACAACCAGGCAGCCGGCGAGGCCAGCCGGTCCGACGAACTGGTGATGAGCCGGCACGGCGAAGAGGGCGCCCTCGCCGATGATGTAGTGGCGGGTGAGGGCAGCGGTTGCGCTGGCGGCGCCGACGGGGACGAGGCTACGAGGCTTCCACTCGTAGAGGAGGAGCTCGACGGCGAGGAGGACGGCGGCAACGGGTGTACCGAACGTGGCAGACATGCCGCCAGCGGCACCGGCGACGAGGATCGTCTTACGCTCGGCACTGGTGAACTGAAAGAGGCTGGCAACGAGTGAGCCGACAGCACCGCCGGTCATGATGATCGGGCCTTCGGCGCCAAATGGGCCGCCCGAGCCAATGGAGATTGCGGAGGAGAGCGGTTTGAGGACAGAGACGCGGGGTTGGACGCGGCTCCGGTTGATCAGAATAGCTTCGATAGCTTCGGGGATACCGTGCCCGCGGATCTTGTCAGAGCCGTAGCGTGCCATGAGGCCGACGATGAGTCCGCCGACGACGGGGATGATGAGTGTGGGCCAGCCGAGAGAGGATTCAGCGGGGGACACGGCAGCCACCGAGATACGATGGAACCAGAACAGGTTGGTGAAGAACTGGATGAGCCGGAGGAGAGTCCAGGCGAGACCGGCGGCAGCTATGCCAAGAGCGGCGGCCAGACCGGCGAGGAGAAAGATGCGTGGGGTAGCGGTGAAGTCGCCGTGCGCGCCGGTGGCAGTTGCGAGGGTCAACGGGAGGCTCCTGTTTCCCGGTCAAGCGCGGGCCACGCAGTTGGCTGAGTGAGCCCGTCGGTGATCGACTTGAGGGCGCGGACGAGAGCCGGGCCAACGTCCTGCAGCTCGCGGTGGTGGTGGATTGAAAGTTCAGCGAGAATTGCCTCGCCCTCGGGGGTGAGGAGGACGTGGACGACGCGCCGGTCGGTCTCCGATGGTTCGCGGGTGATGAGGCCACGAGCAACCGTGCGGTCGACGAGTCCGACGGCGGTGTGGTGGCGAATTCCGAGGCCGCTGGCGATCGCGGCAATCCGAACAGGGCCCGGGGTGGCGCGGATGAGCAGCAGCAGCTGGTGCTGCTGGGGCTCAACCCCGGCGGCACGGGCGGCATCCTCGGAGAAGCTGAGGAAGCGGCGGATGTCGGTCCGAAAGGCGTACAAAGCCTGGTAGTCGCCGTCGGTGAATGGCTCACGCGTGTCCAAGAGTTGCATCGTATCACGATAGATTTATGGAACAACGTCGCCTCGGTACCTGCGGCGCGAAGCTGGAAGTCGCGGTTATGTCTCGCGGAGGAGGAGTTCGAGGGCGGACCACGCGTCGGCGGCCACAGATTCAGGGGAGCGGCGGGCGTCGAGCATCAGCCAGCCACCGGGCGCCGCGTCGGCGGCCATGGCGAAGTAGCCGGAGCGAACCTTCTTGTGGAAGGCGATAGATTCGAGGCCGGTACGGATGGCCTCGTCCTCGCCGTGCTTTCGCTGGAGGCCGGCCGCCGGGTCGATATCGAGGAGGAGCGTGAGGGACGGGGAGAGGCCACCGGTAGCAAGGCGATTGATATTGCGGAGGGTCGCGAGGTCGAGACCGCGAGCGTAGCCCTGGTAGGCGAACGTGGACGCCTCGAAGCGGTCACAGATGACGACGGCACCGCGTTGGAGAGCCGGCCGGATGACTTCAGCAACGATCTGGGCGCGGGCGGCGAGAAAGGCGAACGTCTCGGCCCATGGGACGAGGTCTTCGTGAAGCAGAGTGCGGACGATCTCGCCGGCCGGAGTACCGCCGGGCTCGCGGGTGAGGACTGGTTCACGGCCCTCAGCGTTCACCCGCGCGGCGAGTGCGGAGGCGAGAGTGGACTTGCCAGCCCCTTCGCCGCCTTCGAGTGCAAGGAAGATACCGCGGACGGTCACCGGTTCTCGTTGCGGGCGAAGGGGCCACCGGGGACGCCAAGGGGCAGGATCTTCACGCGTCGAAAGGGCTCGCGGCCAGCACTGCGACTTTCGAGATTGAAACGGTTCGCCATTTCGTGCTGGAGGCGGCGGACGTATGCGTTGGCGGGCGAGAGCTCGATGGGCTGACCCTGGTCCATGACCTGGGCGATCGCGTCCTCAGTTTCGCGGAAGGCAGCCGAAACGGGGTCGGGACGGGCGGAGGGCAGGGCCGGGGGCCCACCTTGCAACTGGAGGAGCATCTGTTCGATCTGGAATTGGGCGCCGTTCTTGAGGACGTAGATGGGTAACGAACGTTCTTCGGCTTCGCGCACGGCGGCGGGCTTGGCACGGTACTGGGAGCGAAGGATGAGGACGGCGTCGGCATCATCGATGGTGGCCGCGATCTCGATAGGGACGCCGAGGGTGCGGCCGGCAGCTTCGATCCGGCCGCGTGGAATTCCAAACGGGTAGAGGCGCGTCAGGGTCACACCGTCTGCCGGGGGGGCTGTAAATCGCGGCTGTGGCGAAACGCCGGGGTCGCCATCAGGCGCGAGATCCGGCCGCACGCGCCCTCCACCACGGTAGTGGGGTTCCCGGTCTCCGCCACGCCCAAGCGGCAGCGGCGACCGGCCGTATGCACCGGCACTGGACTCAGCGGCATGTTCGACGATCTCAATACGACCACCCGGTGCCAGCTGACGGATTTCGGGCGGCGCCTGCCAGCCCCGAAGGAGGGTGTCGACGGTCTCGGCAACATCTTTATGCAGGGCAATACGGTGCCATGCCTGGATCTCAACGATCGCATCAAACGTGGGGGGCGCCTTGCGTTCGAGGATGGACTTCTGGGTGCCGCGGCGACGGGCCTCTTCGTCGCTGAGAGTGACCGACTGAATGCCGCCGATGAGGTCAGAGAGGGTCGGGTTCAACATGAGGTTTTCGAGTGCGTTGCCATGGGCCGTGCCGACGAGTTGGACACCGCGCTCAGCGATGGTGCGGGCGGCGTGCGCTTCCAACTCGGTGCCGATTTCATCGATGACGATAACTTCGGGCATGTGGTTTTCGACGGCTTCGATCATGACGGCGTGCTGAAGGGCGGGCGTGGGCACCTGCATCCGGCGGGCGCCGCCGATCGCCGGGTGAGGGATGTCGCCATCTCCGGCTATTTCGTTGGACGTGTCGACGATGATCACACGCTTTCCGGCATCGTCGGCAAGCACGCGGGCGACCTCACGGAGCATGGTGGTCTTGCCGACGCCGGGCCGGCCAAGGAAGAGGATGCTCTGGCCACTGGTGACGAGGTCTTCGATGACACGAATGGTGCCGTAGACAGAGCGGCCAACGCGGCAGGTTAGACCTACGACTTTGCCCCGCCGGTTTCGGATGCAGGAGATGCGGTGGAGTGTGCGTTCGATGCCGGCACGGTTGTCGTCGCCGAAATTGCCGATGTGGTCGACGACGTGCTGGAGGTCCTCCTCGGTGACCTCGGTTTCGGCGAGCATGACTTCGCGGCCAGGATAGCGGGCAGCGGGAAGGCGGCCGAGATCGAGGACGACTTCCAGGAGGCCCTCGCGACGGCCCGATTCGCGCACTTTATCGCCAATGAATGGGGGCAGGGCATCGAGAAGCAGATCAAGGTCGTCGGTGATGACCTGTTCGAATGGGAGGTCGCTGCGTTCGGTTTGATTCACGTAATTTGCGGCATCACCCGCTCTACGGCGGGCACGCCCTCCTTGAGGGGATTGAGCAGGGCGAGCCGGCGGGTGTACACCAGCCTGACTCCGAGCGGACTGTAGCCGCGGTCATCGGCGCGGCGTTCGAGGTCGACCTGGTCTTCTCCGAGCACGAGCGTACCGTGCCGGTGAACATGGGTTTCGACAAGGTCGAGGGCCTGGTCCAGCAGATCGGCCGAGGCGGCGGAGTCGACGAGGACCCGGCATTCGCGTTCGGCAAACCCGACCCATCCTTCGATGCCGCGCTCGTTTTCGGCGACGAATTCGCGGTCGACATCGAAGGAATCGAGCAGGGCGCGCCAGTCCTGGAGAGTAGGGGCTTCGTTGCGGCGGATGTGCTCGGGGACGGCACGGCAGTAGAGGCGGAAGATGCTGTTCTTGTCCGTACGCGTGGCCACGCGAAAAGGATCGCCGCCACTTGACCCGTGACGGCGCGGGACAGCAAACAGCCGCTCGATCCGTCCGGCCATGAGTCCGGCGCGGCGAATGGCTGGACCGTGTGTGGAGCCTTCAGGGCAACGCATGATCAGCGCGTGTCCCGAGCGGCGTGCGACCTCGGGTGCAGCGCCTTCAAGGAGCGCAGTGACCGCGTCGTCGTCCTTGTCGCGGGCGATACGCAGGGAGACGGCCTCCCAGGCGGCCCCACCTTCGAGTTCGCGACCAACGAGCACTCCACGGTAGGAGAGGCCACGACGGAGGCCGAGGACGACGGTGCGCGGAATCGGGGGGAGGTTGGTGAGGCCGGTTGCGGCCAAACCAGAGCTGACGAGCAGGTTTTCGCCGCTACGGGTAGCAACGATCTCCGTGGAGAGACGGCGGAGTTGGGGCCAGAGCGTGGCGGCATCGATCGGGCTCAGAGGTTCAGCGACGAGCTCAGGCATCGGCGGTCTCCCGTGCAGGGGCCGGGCCATCGGCACGCCAGTAACGAGAGCCGTCACGTTCGCGGTCAAGGTAGCCCCAATCGAAAAGGACACGGCGGAGGAGGGCGGAGTCGTTGAACGTGTGATGCCGGTCAAGAAGCGTGTTGACCTCGCGCTCCGAATAGCGCTGCCCGGAATCGAACCGTGGGGCGAGATAGGAGATGGCGGCACGCTGTAGTTTGTCGCGAGTGGGCCAGGCGGTAAGGCGCCCGCTGGCATCGAGGAACGGGAGGAGCTCAGGAGGGGCGCCGGCGGGAAGCGGGGCACGTGGTTCGCGCTGGATGGATATGCCGGTGCCGAGGAAGTAGCTGTGGAGGCGCGAGTCGCCGGTTATCTCGGGGTGGAACGAGGTCGCGAGGAGGTTGCCCTGGCGTGCGGCTACGACACTCCCGTCGGCGAGGCGGGCGATGGCGCCAGCGGGAGGACGGACTTCCGTGATGATCGGGGCACGGATGAAGACGGCGTGGAAGGGCCCGCCTTCGATGCCCTTGATGTCGAGGTTCTCTTCAAAGCTATCGACCTGACGGCCGAAGGCGTTGCGAGCGATGGAGATGTCCATCACTTCGATGCCGGGGCGGTCCAGGCGGTCGACGACTTTGGCGAGGAGGATGGCTCCAGCACAGGTTCCCCAGACGGGGCGGCCACTGGCACAGAAATCACGGATTGGATCCTGGAATCCGTTGCTAAGGATGAGCCGGGCGATGGTCGTGCTTTCGCCACCGGGAATGATGAGCGCATCGAGGTCCCGGAGCTGTTCGGGCTTGCGGATTTCATAGGAATAGTGGCCGAGTTGGTCGAGCATTTCCCGGTGCTCGCGGAAGTCGCCCTGGAGGGCGAGCACACCGACACTGCGAGGGGAAGAGACAGCAGTCATCGCAACCTCCGGGCAGAGGCGAACGGGGGCATTTGGCTGCGGAGGAGTGCAATCGGCGTCGGCAAGCGAGGCTCGAACCCTACAAACAACGTGGATCGAGTGTAACACGGGGACGGGCCGGAGCAGCGTTTAGAGGTGTTCACGACGAGCGGCATGGGTCAGGGGAAATCAGAGCCGGGCACGGCGTCGGGATCGGTCACGAGCTCGTTCCAGCGGCGAGCGAGCGTTTCGATCGGCGAGGGGGGTGGTGTCCAGGGAATGCCACGAACGATGACACCGCGGTTCTCTTCGTAGGCAACGAGCCCCTCCGATTCGAGGCGGCGGAAGGCTTCGCGGACCGGGGTCTGGCTGACGCCCCAGCGGAGGGCGATCTCCTGCTGACGCAGGTGTTCGCCTTCGGCGATGGCGCCAGACATGATCCCACTCTGGAGCGCTTCGTACACGATATCTGCTTTTGTTCGCCGTTGGGACGGTTCGGCCATGGGATCATCATACGACGGGGCTGCCCTCGAATTCGGGAAGAAGCCGCGGCGGGTTAGAGCTTAAGGCCGAGCAGTTCCCTTTCGACTTCGCCATTGGCGTGGACCGTGAGATTGACCCAGGTGATGCGGAGCTTGACGCGACCACGCGGGCTTTCGACCCAAACTTCGTCACCCTTCTCCCAACGGTAGTCGGAACGGATGGTGACGAGATGATCGCCGCGGCTGCCGGTGAAGGCATCGGCTTCGTAGAAGCTGGTGTTCATTGGCTTCGGCCGGGCGCCTAGCGAACGGCGACGAGCTGGCTCTTGCCGGTCTCGTAGCCGATGCCCTGGAGTGACCCGTGGATCTGACGGCAGTTGCCGACGATCCTCGATGCTTCTACTTCGCCCACGGCTTGTTTCCCATCGCAGAGTGCTTCGGCCGGGTTCGAATGGATATCGAATTCGAGGCCGTTGGATCCGGCTGCCACGAACCCGTACGCGACGCGCTCGACGAGCTTCTTGTCGCCGGAGCTGTGGCTGGGGTCGGCAAGAAGGGGTAGATGGGATTTCTGGCGGACGAGAGGGATCATCGAGATGTCGGCGGCGAAGCGTGTCTCCGATTCGAAGGAGCGGATACCGCGGTAGCAGAGGATGACGTTCTTGTTGCCCTGGCCGACGCTCCGGCCCTGGCGGTCGAGGCCCGACATGATGTAGGCGGCGGCGCAGAGCCACTCGTTGAGGTCGTTGCCGAAACCATGCTTAAGGACGATCGGCGTATCGATTCGCGAGAGTTCTTCGAGGAGCGGCGAGTACTGCGCGCTGCGAGCACCAACCTGGATGATGTCGATGCCCGCCTTGAGGAAGGCATCGAGGTGGCGGAGGTCGATCAACTCGCCGACGGTGGGCATTCCGGTTGCTGCCTTCATGGCGGCGGCAATGTCGAGGCCTTTCTCTATCGGAAGGCCACGAAAGTCGTACGGGCTGGTGCGGGATTTGTCGACGAATGCGCGGAGCACATCGCAGCCGGCGTTCTTGGCCATCATCGCCGAATCGACAGCGAGCTTCTCCGTTTCGATAGCACAGGGACCACCGAACACCGTGAGGTTGTCGCCACCGATGGAGACGTTTCCGACGCGAATGACGGTGTCTTCGTGGTGGAAGTTGCGGCTGGCGTCCTTGTACTTCTCGGTGATGCGGATGACGCGTTCGACGCCGGGAAGCTCGGCAATGCGGCCTTCGTCAACAATCGCAGCAATGCCTTTGACACCAATGACGGTGGTCGCGCTGACGATGGTTTCGCAACGGAGCGCGTAGTCGTTCGCGATCCGGTCAATGACAGCCTGGGTCTGGTCGGGAGTAGCGCCCTCCGCCATATGAATGATCATCAAAGCCTCGGAAACGGTTATGTCCCGGCATTGTCTGGGGCAGAACAGTTACGGGCATCCCGCTGTTCGCACACTCGTTGGCGCGTCGTGGGGGCTAGAAGAGGAGGCCACTGAGCCTTCGCTGATATTCGCGGGTCGCCGGCGAATCCGGACCGAGGATGTCGAACACGGCAAGGGCTGCCTTTCGAGCGGCGCCATCGGCGAATGTGCGGTCGATGCGAACGGATTCGAGCAGTTCATCGAGCGCGGCCTCGTACTGGGCGCCAGCGGCGAGCATGATACCGAGCCGGTAGCGGGCACGGGGGTCTCGGGGGGCGTTCGCAGCTTCGCCACGGAGGTCTTCGCTGCCGTGGCGCTCGGCGAAGTCGTCGAGGAAGAGGCGGTGCTTCAGCGCTTTTGCGCGGCGGTCACCGGGAGCACGTTCGACCAGGGTGGCGGCCTCCTGGCGTTCACCGCGCGCGACAAGAATCTGCGCCAAACCGACGATGGCGTCGGCATTGCCGGGCGACTGGGCGAGCACGGAACGGAATTTCTGCTCGGCGGCTGCGGAGTCACCACTCATGGCGAGGCGCTCGGCCTCCTTCGCTGCTTTTTCGGCAGGAGATGGGGCGAGCTTGGCGAAGAATGCACGCACCTGGGGCTCGGGTACGGCACCTGTGAACTCAGCGATCACCTTGCCGTCGCGGAAGGCCTTCACGGCCGGGATACCCTGGATGCGGTACTGGGTTGCCGTGTGCTGGTTTTGGTCGGTGTTGAGCTTGACGAGCGCGACGTCATCGCCGTACTCGGCGGCGACCTTTTCGATTATCGGGCCCAGAACGCGGCAGGGGCCGCACCAGGGGGCCCAGAAGTCGACGACGACGGCACGGGACTTCGATGCTTCGAGGACGGTTGTAGCAAACGTTGCGTCGGTAACGTCGAGTACGGCCTGGCTGGCGGGCATTTCTGTTCTCCGGATCAGAGGTTGTGTGGATCGATCCTAGCTGGGGACCGCGAAACCGGGAAAGAGGCAGATTGTCGTGACGGGACCAGGCTTCAGGCCAGGCCGAGAGCGCTGAAAACCTCGACAATCGCGTTGACGTTGCCGGGGTTGAAGTGGGGCTGGACATACTTGACGAGGCCATCCTGGCCCACGATCACGACGGCGCGGCGGGACTTGCCTTCATCGGCGTCCCAGAGGCCATAGGCCTTCACGGCGTCGCCATGGAAGTCGCTGACGAGCGGGAACGGGTAGTGGTCGCGTTCGTGAAAGCGAGCGTGGCTCCCGAGGCCGTTGGTGTTCATCCCGACGACCTGGATGCCGGCGCCCTGGAGGAGTTCGAACTCCTGGGCGAAGGCTTTGAGTTCGCTCGTGCAGATCGGCATGCCATCGTCCTGATAGAAGACGAGGAGCATGGGCCCGGAGGCCAGGTCACCCGGGATAGAGACCGTTACCTGGCCACCGCCATCGACGATAGCGGGCAATTCGAAGGGCGGCGCGACCTGGCCCGCCTGGACGGGCACCGTACCGGACTGGTCACGGGTCATGGTTGCACCTCGAACCCTGGAAGGCCGCCCTCCACGCCACGAGTGGCGGCAAGCACGCGGATGCGGCCGAGGCCGGCGGCGTCCGTTAGCGATTCGAGAGCGCGGCGGCGTGTGAAGTACTCGCCCATGTCGTTTCGGGCAGCGTCGACAAGTGATCCGAGGCCGAGTGAGAAGAGGAACTCCGATTGACTCACGGGCCCCAGGACGGCGAAGCCTTCATCTTCCGCCGCTGAGGCGAGTTCGCTGAAATTGACATGCGTTGTGATGTCCTGCTCACCGACGTGGATGTACGGGTCCTCGTGGGCCGTGTGGCGGTAAAAGCAGAGGAGCGTGCCCGTAGTGCGCCACGATGCCCACAGCTCATCCTGGGGATAGCCATAGTCGAAGACGAGGACGGCGCCGCGCTCCACAAGCGAGCAGAGGGAGCGCATTGCCGGGTAGGCGCGGGTGTTCACTTCGAAGCGGCCGGCCTCTGGATGTTCATCGAGGATGGCGATTGGGCCACGAACCTCGGCAAACCGTTCGCCGTCCCAGCGCACCAGGACTTCGGCGGGGCCGCGGCTGGTGACTTCGAAAAGGCGAACCGGGAAGGCATCAATCAGCTCATTCGTAATCACCGCGCCGACCGGTGCAGGCGTGACTGGCGGGGTCGCCCATTGGACGCGTGGATCGTCGCCGGTGGCATTGGGCTCGATGGCGACGTAGCGAATTGCCGCGCGGAAGGCAGGGTCGCGGCCCTCGGCCCAGTCGAGGATGGCTGAGGCAAGACGGCCGTCCCCTGCGCCGGGCTCGAAGACGGTGAATTCGGGAGGGCTCCCAAGTGCCTGCCAGAGGTTCTGGAGCCAGGCCGCAACGGCCCATCCAAACATTGGATGCATGTGGGGGCTGGTAAGGAAGTCGCCGGATGGGCCGACACGGCCGGGTTTGCGGTAGTAGCCATGGGCGGGGTGGTAGAGCGCAAGCTCCATAAAGCGCTCGAAAGAAATGGCGCCACCATCCATCTCGTCGATGATGGCACGAACGAGTTGGGGGTCGCCGAGGGCAGCGAGGCCGGGGTCGAGGTCGAGGGCCACAGGGCCAGTGTGCCGCAGGAAGCGGGCCGATGCCATGGACCGGGAAATGACGATCGAGCTTCAGGTGAGCGTGTGGGGTTTCGCGTGAGCACGTTTGTTCGCTAGGCTGCGCGCATGGCCCGGGCAAGAGCGAACGCACAGAGTCCGGTCGAATTGGCGCGAGCGCTGATCGGCGAAACGATGGGTGTCTTCGATCCCTTCCGGTTCCGAGCGTGGTCGGACCTCGGCCTAACGACGGCGCAGCTTCGCGTACTATTCATGGTGCGGAACCAGCCGGGCGTGACTGCTGGCGAACTCGCGGGGCGGCTGTCGGTAACACCTCCGACGATCTCGGGGATCGTGGACCGGCTGGTGCGGCTCGAGCTGGTACGCCGGGAAGACGACGAGTCAGACCGCCGCCTGGTGCGCAACCAGCTGACCGGGGCGGGCGAAGCCGCATGCACCAAGCTGGAGCGGGGGGGCGAAGTCTTTACGCGAAGGTTGCTCGTGGAGATGGACGACCGGGACCTTGAGATGCTGATTGCGGGCCTGAAAGCTTTCGTGGAAGCTGCACAGCGCGTCGCGTCTATCGAGCCGGACCTCGCGCTAATGGCGATGCCAGGGAGCTGATCATGGCCGAAACGCGGCGGATCCGAACGATGGACCTCGAAAATCCGTTTGCTGAATCGTTCGAGGGCATGTGCGAACTGCTGTTGATCCGTCACGGCGAGCAGCAGTTCCGCGAAAACATCCCGCTGGGCGAAGCGGTGGACGCGCCGCTATCGGAGATGGGCTGGATGCAGGCGAGAGCGGTCGGGAACCGCCTGGCAGCGGCACGGCTGGACAAGGTGTACGCGAGCCCGCTGCAGAGGGCGCTCAACACTGGAAAAGAGATCGCGGGGCATCACGGCCTGGAAGTGAAGGTGGTCGATGACCTGAGCGAAATCGACCTGTGGAAGCGAGCTCCGCAAGACAAGGGGCTCCTGGACATTTACAGCCGCGACGAGCTCATTGCTGTCTTCCGGGAGGTCTCTGCGACACGAAAGAACAGCGCCTACCCATACTGCGAAGACCCGGACGCGTTCAGAACACGGATTGTGGCCGCGATCGACCGGATCGTGGCTGATTCGATCGGGCACCGGGTGGCAGTGGTCTGCCATGGCGGCGTGATCAATAGCTACCTGAGTCACCTGATGCAGTCGGCGTACGACCACCTGGTGGCGGTGCATCACACGTCGATCACGGTGGTACGAGCCGCCGACACGCGGCGGGAACTGCTGACCATCAACGACTACTCGCACGTGATGCCGTTCCAGACGGCGCGCGGCGGGCTGAACGCTTCGCGGTAGGTGGTGGCGTAGAGTGGCGCGCATGACGGACCTGGCACCCCGGCAGAAGCTATGGGTTGAGCGGGACGGCCGCGTCGTGATGTCGGATTACCGGTTGCGGCTGTTGGAGCTCGTGCGGGAGACCGGGTCACTGGCGCAGGCCGCAGCAACGATGAAGCTTTCGTACCGGCGGGCCTGGGGCAAGGTGAAGGAGATCGAGGAGAACCTCGGCTACGCGCTGGTGGAATCGGCGGTAGGCGGGGCGGGCGGCGGCAAAACTGAACTGACGCCGGCAGGCTGCGAGTTGGTGGAGGCGTACCGCCGGTTCAAGGAGCGGATGGACGAGGCGTTGGAACGGGTTTACACGGAGGAGATGTTGCGGGGACCGGGCCCGCGCTGATTCGCTGTTCCGAGCGGGGGAGCGCGCTTACCCTTCTGGAATGCTGAAGGATACGTACTGTGGCACACTCGGACCCTCGGACGAGGGCAAGCGCGTGCGCCTTGCCGGATGGGTCCACCGCCGCCGCGACCACGGCGGGCTGATCTTTATTGACCTCCGCGATTCGAGTGGGATTGTGCAGCTGGTGTTCAATCCCGATGACGTCGAGACCCACGCGGTGGGCCACCGCGTGCGGCCGGAGTGGTGCATCACCGTGGAGGGCACCGTCCAGCGCCGTTCCGACGAGACGGTGAACCCGAACCTGACCACAGGTGCTGTCGAGGTGTTCCCGAGCCGTTGTGAGGTGCTGAACGAGTCGCCGACGCCGCCGTTCTACATCAACGAGCCGGTGGACGTTGACGAGCAGCTCCGATTGAAGCACCGGTACCTCGACCTGCGGAGGCCAGAGGTGGCAGAGGTCATCCGCCTGCGGCACGAGGTCGTGCGTTACATGCGGAACTTCCTTTCGGACCGCGGGTTCATCGAGGTGGAGACACCGACGCTGATCAAGTCGACGCCGGAGGGCGCGCGCGACTTCCTGGTGCCATCGCGTGTGCGCCCGGGGCAGTTCTTCGCGCTGCCGCAATCGCCGCAGATCCTGAAAGAGCTGCTGATGGTGGGCGGTGTGGAGCGGTACTTCCAGATCGCCCGCTGCTACCGGGACGAAGACACGCGGGCGAATCGTGTAGCCGAGCACACGCAGCTCGACATGGAGATGAGCTTCGTCGATACGGAAGACGTGATGGGCCTGGTGGAGGAGCTGTACACCGAGATCGCGTGGCGCTTTTCGACGAAGAAGCTGGCGGCGAGCCCGTTCCCGCGGCTGGACTACCACGACGCTATGAGCCGGTTCGGAATCGACCGGCCGGACCTGCGGTACGGGCTGGAGTTCGTAGACATTGGCGGTGCGGTCGCGGGGTCGGGATTCCAGGTGTTCCGTAGCGCGCTGGACGGAGGCGGCCAGGTGAAGGCGATCCGGGTCCCGGGAAAGGCGGACACGACACGCCGCGAGATCGACGAGCTGACAGAGATCGCCCGCAGCGGAGGGGCAAAAGGCCTCGCGTACATCGGGTTCACGGCGGGCGAGTTGCGTTCGCCTATCGCCAAGTTTTTAAGCGAAGCGGAAGTTGCAGCCATCCGGGCGCAGACGGGGGCCCAGGAAGGGGACCTCGTGGTCGCCGTGGCAGATCAGCCTGCGACGGTGGCGACGGCGTTGCACCGCGTGCGAGATGAGTTGGGGACGCGGATGGGGCTGAAGGATGCAGACACGTTGCATTTCGCCTGGGTGACCGGGTTCCCGCTGTTGGAATGGCGGCCGGAAGAGAACCGTTGGGATGCGACGCACAACCCGTTCTGCGGATTCCCGGAAAGCGAGCGGGCGAAGCTGGACCAGGATCCCGGTACGGCGGGATCGTACCAGTACGACATCATCTGCAACGGTGATGAGCTGGGAGGGGGCTCGGTCCGCATCAATAACCGCGCCGACCAGGAAAAGGTGCTGGCGATGATGGGCCACTCGCCGGAGCAACAGCAGGAGCGTTTCGGCGTGATCCTGGATGCACTGGAGTACGGCGCACCACCAATGGGCGGTGTGGGAGCAGGCATCGACCGGCTGATCATGACCCTCGTGGGGACGGACAACATCCGCGATGTGATCGCGTTTCCGAAGGCGTCTTCGGGGGGAGACCCGTTGATGGGCGCACCTTCGGAAGTTGACCCGGCGCAGCTGGCGGAACTTGGGCTGGCATTGCGGCCGTGAGCACGTGCGTTTCTGTACCGGTGAATGGTTGCGGCGTGTACGCTCTTACGGGCTATTAACCGTCAGACATCGTCTGATCAGCGCACAACGTACCGTTAGTCGATCCCCCAAGGTGGTGGCCGGAGATGTCTAACAAGACCCTCACGCTGATGATGGGCCTCGTCGCCTTCCTGATCCTGGCGGTCGGGGCCGTGTTCCTGGTCGTCGCGCTTGGCGGTAGCGGAGACGACGATTCGCAGCCCGCGGACGGGAGCACGCAGAAGACGCCGGGAGCGAGCGGCACTTCGACAGGTTCGACGGCCAAGATCTGCGAGAGCAAAGTGCTGATCGTGCCCGGCGACGAGCCGCTGGCGCCGTTCGACCCGATCCTTGTCGGGGATGAATCGACAGCGGCGTACATCGTGGAGATCTTCGGCGGGCTGGTGACGCTGGACCGCAACCTGAAGGTAGTGCCGGACATTGCAGAGAGCTGGACGGTTTCGCCTGACGGGCTGGTCTACACGTTCAAGCTGCGCGGCAATGCCTTGTTCCACGACAACACGCGCGTTACCGCGAACGATTTCAAATACAGCCTGGAGCGTGCAGCGGACCCGGCGAACGCTTCACCGACCGTGAAGGCGTACCTGGGGCGCATCAAGGGCCTGGAGGACAAGCTCTCGGGCAAAGCGACCGACGTCTCCGGGGTGAAGGTGGTCGATGCACAGACGCTCGAGATTACGCTGGCAAAGCCGGAGCCTGTGTTTATCCAGGAGCTGACGTACCCGGTTGCATTCGTGGTAAAGCAGAGCCAGATCGAGCAGGACCCGCGGAACTGGACCAGAAAGCCGATTGGGACAGGGCCGTTCAAGATCGTGGAGTTTTCGCCGGCAGAGAAGATCCGGCTTGTGCGGAACGACCGCTACCATCTTGGGGCACCGCTGCTGGAGGAGGTCGTGTTCGAACTCGGCGGCGGGTCGATCTCGACGCGGTACCAGAACGATGAGATCCACATCGGCTTCGTGCCGGCACTGAACCTGAAGGATATCGAAGACGGGAAGAGCGACCTCTCAAAGGAGTATGTTCCCGTCCCGCAGATGGCCGTTTCGTACATCACGCTGAACCCAAACCAGGCGCCGTTCGACGATTTGAAGGTCCGGCAGGCGCTGGCGATGTCGGTCGACAAAGCGAGCATCAACGATGTGCTGCTGTACGGGTACTACCGCGTGGCAGACGGTATCCTGCCGCCGGACATGCCGGGGTACAAGGAGTCGGTTTCCGGGTTTAAGTACGACATCGACGCGGCGAAGAAGCTGCTTTCGGAATCGAAATACGCGGGGAACTTCCCGCGCATCATCCTGACGTACGGCGGCAGCGGCGGGAATTCGCCAGAGACGCTGGTCGCAATCCAGGACGGTTGGACTCAGCTTGGCCTGGATGTGCAGCTGCAGGCTGTCGATTCGGCGGCGCTTCTACGAGAGCAGCGACGGGGAACATTCCAGGCCCTGAGCGAAGGCTGGATTGCCGACTACCCGGACCCCGGCAACTTCATCGAGAAGCTGTTCGGAAGCGACAGCCCGCTGAACTACACGAAATACCAGAACGCGGACGTCGACCGTCTAATCGAGCGAGCATCGGCGGAGCCAGACGATGCGAAGCGTGCCGATCTTTACACGCAGGCGGAACAGCTGATCCTGAACGATGCGGTGACGATCCCGATGTTCTGGCCCGTTGAGCACACGCTGATCAAGTCCTGTGTGGTGAACTATCCGTCCGTGTCGATGGCAATTCCGAAGTACCGCTACATCGACATCGACCCCACGAAGTAGCGCGGCGGTGGGATCCGGCGTCCTCGGCTACACGTTGCGGCGGGTGCTGTGGGCGGTCCCTGTGCTGTTTGTGATCTCCGTGATGGTGTTCTACATGTTGCGCCTGGCGCCGAACGACCCGGTGGACGCGATCCTTGGGCGGAACGCCTACCAGGAGGATGTAGCGAACCGGCTGCGAGAGAAATACGGCTACGACGACCCCATCTACGTCCAGTACTGGAAGTACATGAAGAACCTCGCGCAGGGGGACCTGGGGCTTTCGACGCAGCACCAGGACTTCACGGCGGGCGAGGTGATCTGGCCGAAGATCTGGACCAGTACGCAGCTCAACATGTTCGCGCTGGTTATCGTGTTTGGGCTGGGGATACCGGTCGGCGTCTACGCTGCGCTGGCGCGGGGGACGTTCCTGGACCCGCTCGCAATCGGCGGCTGGCTGTTACTTGATGCAATCCCGACGTTCGTGATGGCACCAATCTTGATATGGCTGTTCGCCACGCAACTGGGGGTCGTTGGCCTGACGTGGGAGGGGCCGTACAGCACCAACGCAATCCTGCCGATCCTCATCATTTCGCTCCCCGGAGTTGCTGGCGTGGCACGCCTGATGCGGGCATCCGTGATCAGCGTGATCGGGGAAGATTATGTGCGGACGGCGCGTGCCAAGGGCCTGAAAGAGTCGACGGTCATCATCACGCACATCACGCGGAACGCGCTGCTGCCGATGGTGACGGTGATCGGACTTTCGCTGCCGGGGCTGACGAGCGGATCGCTGTTCGTGGAACTGTTCTTCGGGATCCCTGGCATCGGACGCGAGTCGCTCGCGGCGGCAACGACGCCGGACTATGACGTGATCCTCGCGATCGTGCTGTTTGGATCGGTGCTGTTTGTGGGGGCGAACATCCTCGTCGACGTGCTGTATGGCTTCATCGACCCGCGCGTGCGTATTGGCGCCGGGCGGGGAGGGTAGCCGTGACGGCGATCGTGGCGGACCTGCAGGCGCCGGCGGCAGCGGAGCAGCCGAAGCGCTGGCGGATGGTACGGACAATGGTCCGGAAGAAGGTCGCGATGGCTGCGCTGGCGGTGATCGTGGTGTTCTATGCCGCGGGGATCTTCGCACCGGTGATCGTGGCGGTGACCCCGCTGCCCGGGCCAAATGAACAGCCGCGCCCCCTCACTATCGAGTTGCGAAACGCGGGTCCTTCGAGCGATCACCTGCTGGGGACGGATGCGCTGGGAAGGGACCTGCTCTCGCGGATCCTGTACGCGGCAAGGACGACGATCCTGTTCACGTTCGTCGTCGTTGTTACGGGCGGGCTGTTTATCGGACTTGGACTTGGGTTGCTGGCCGGATACCGGGGAGGCTGGATCGACACTCTGATCATGCGTATCGGGGAGGTGCTGGCGGGCGTGCCAACGTTGATCCTGATGCTGGCGATCACGGCGGCGTTCCGATCGCGGATCACACAGTTTTCGTTCGACCTGGGCGACAACACGTTTCTGAGCACGGAGGATGCGCGCGCGGCGGTGCAGTTCCTGATCCTGGTCGGAGCGTCGGTACCGTTCGCGTGGGTGGGCTCAAGCCGAATCGTGCGGAGCGTTGTGTTATCGATTCGCGAGCAGGCGTATGTGCAGGCGGCGGAGAGCATGGGCGCCTCCACGAGGAGGATCCTGTTCCGGCATGTGTTGCCCGGGGTGATGCCGCTGTGGGTAGTTGGCGTGAGCGGAGGGATGGGGGCGATCGCGATGGCGGAGGTCTCGCTATCGTTCCTCGGCCTGGGGATCACGCCGCCGACGGCGAGTTTTGGCACACTGATCTCGGATGGCGCCGGGCCACTGACGTTCAAGAATAATCCGCACCTGTTGCTGGCCCCGGCAATACCGGTGATCCTGTTCTATCTCGCCTGGAACCTGCTGGGCGATGCGCTGGTAGACATCCTGGAACCGCGGTCGACAACGCACCGCTGAGGCGGCTCGGAATCACGCCGGACCAACCCTTGCTATACTCGATTCGGAGGAACGTGCGCACTTGAAGGTAACGATTGAGCGGCTCCCGGAGAGCCGTGTTCAGCTTGATGTGGAAGTCGACCAGGAACGTGTCGACAAGCAGTTCGATGCGGCGTTCCGGCGATTGGCGCCGAAGGTGCGCGTGCCCGGCTTCCGGCCAGGCAAGGCGCCCCGGGCCATGATCGAGAAACACATTGGACGCGAGCGAATCATGGCGGAGGCGTTGGATAAGCTCGTGCCGGACGTCTACAACGAGGTGCTCGACACGGAGCCGGTGGATGCCGTCGCCCAGCCGACGCTGGACAAAGTGGACCTGGACCCGATGCGGCTCAAGTTCATCGTGGCGGTGCGTCCGACGGTGACGCTGGGCGACTACCAGGCGATCCGCGTGGCAGCAGAACCAGTGGAAGTGACGGACGAAGAGGTGGCGGAACAGATCCTGTCGCTTCGGAGGCGGCATGCGACGCAGGTCCCGGTCGAGCGTGGAGCGGCCTGGGACGACATCCTGATTGCGAAGGTCCGCGGGACCGTCGGCGAGGACGAGTTCATCAGCGACGAGGATGCGGAGTTTCCGCTGCGCGAGGGCGAAGTGCTCGTCGTGGACGGGCTTTCGGAAGCCTTCGTTGGCATGAAGAAAGATGCGACAAAGTCGATCGAGCTCCCGATCCCGGAGGATTTCGCGCTGGAGCGGGTCCGTGGCCAGCAGGCCACGTTCGAGATCGCCGTCCTCGAAGTGAAGGAAGTACAGCTTCCGGCGGAGGATGACGAGCTCGCCGGGCTGGTAAATGCGGAAGAGTTCGACTCGTTGCAGGCGCTCAAGGACCGGGTGCGGGCAGATATATTGGCGAGCAAGCAGGCTGAAGAAGATCAGCGCATCCGTTCGGCGGCCATCGACCAGCTGGTCGAAGGGGCTACGATCGAGTACCCGGCCGTGATGGTCGACCACGAAGTGGACCATGTCATCCGCGACGTAACCGGCACCGAAGCACGCCAGTACGCGGCCCAGCTGCAGCGGATCGGCAGGAGCGAAGCAGAGTTCCGGGCGCAGTTTTTCGATGCGGGCGTGGCGCGATTGAAGCGCGGGCTCGTGTTGAGCAAGCTGACGGAAGCCGAAGCTATTGAAGTCACGCCGGATGACATCGATGGTGAGATCGAGAAGATCGTTGGCCCGATGGAGGGCGAGGATGGGCAGCGCTTCCGGGAGCTGTTCACATCGTCCCCGGACGGCCTGGAGACGATCCGCCGCAACATCATCAGCCAGCGAACACTGGACCGGCTCGCCGAGATTGCGTTGAGCGGCGATGTCACGAAGGAAGCGCCGGTGGCGGAGCCAGCCGAGGAGGCAGCGGAATGAATGAGACCGGAGTAATCCATCCCCTGGTCCGGGCCGTCATCCCGACGGTGATCGAATCAGGCCCGCGCAGCGAACGCGCGTTCGACATTTTTTCGCTGCTCTTGAAGGAACGGATCGTGTTCCTGGGGACGCCGATCGACGACCAGGTTGCAAACCTGATCGTGGCGCAGTTGCTGTTTCTGCAGCGGGAAGACCCGGAGCGGGATATCAGCATGTACATCCATTCGCCGGGCGGAGTAATTACCGCCGGGCTGGCGATTTACGACACGATGCAGCTGATTTCGCCAGCGGTTTCGACGATCGCTGTGGGCCAGACCGCTTCGATGGCGACGGTGCTGCTCTGCGCGGGAGCGAAGGGGAAGCGCTATGCGCTGCCGAACGCTACGGTGCACATGCACCAGGCGCTGGGTGGTGCGCGGGGCCAGGCGACCGATATTGAAATTGCTGCGAAGGAGATCCTGCGCAACAACGAGATCATCCGGAACATCATCGCGACGCACACCGGCCAGCCAGTCGAACGTGTGACTCGAGACTTCGACCGGGATTTCTACCTGGATGCAGCAGGGGCGAAGGAGTACGGGTTTGTGGACGATCTCCTCGAACGCCCGGGTGACGCCCCGAAGTCGAACTAAGTCCAGCACCCGGGGAGGGAAGCGCATTGGCCGGCAACCGAACGAATCGCGTGCAATACCACTGCTCGTTTTGCGGGAAGAACCAGGACCAGGTCCGGCGGCTGATTGCCGGGCCGGGGGCCGTGTACATCTGTGACGAGTGCGTCGACCTTTGCCGCGAGATCATCGATGAGGAAACCGGCTCAGCGACGACGACGGCGGCGAAGCATCCCCCAACCGCGAGTGCGCAACGGCTTCCCCCGCCTCGCGCCATCTTCGAGCACCTCAGCGAGTACGTGATCGGCCAGGACCAAGCCAAGAAGGTGCTTTCCGTAGCGGTGTACAACCACTACAAGCGCACGAACCAGGCCGGACATACGGGCGATGTAGAGCTTGAGAAGTCCAACATTCTGCTCGTCGGCCCGACGGGCGTTGGGAAAACGATGCTGGCCAAGACGCTGGCACGTTACCTGGATGTGCCGTTCTCGGTTGCGGACGCGACGGCGCTAACAGAGGCCGGGTACGTGGGCGAGGATGTGGAGAACATCCTTCTGCACCTCATCCAGGCGGCCGACTTTGACGTACAAAAAGCAGAACGCGGGATCATCTATATCGACGAGATCGATAAGATCGCCCGCAAGTCGGACAACCCGAGCATCACGCGTGACGTGTCGGGCGAGGGCGTCCAGCAGGCGCTGTTGAAGATCATCGAGGGATGTGTCGCGAACGTACCACCGCAAGGTGGCCGCAAGCACCCGCACCAGGACTTCCTGCAGATCAATACGCAGAACATCCTCTTCATCTGCGGTGGGGCATTTGAAGGGATGGAGAACCACATCGAACGGCGGCTGACGCGGGACCATGTCCGAATCGGGTTTACGGCGGACCGCGGGTTCCGTGGTGACCAGCGCGCGGACCAACTACTGACGCACGTGACGCACGACGATTTGCTGGCATTCGGACTCATTCCCGAGTTCGTGGGCCGGCTGCCGATGGTCGTGGGCCTGCATTCGCTGGACGCGGAATCGCTCGTGCGAATCCTGACGGAACCAAAGAACGCCCTCATCAAGCAATACCAGCGGTACTTCGCGCTCGACGGCGTGGACCTTTCATTCACGGACGACGCGCTGCAGGCAGTCGCGGAGGCGGCACTGAAGCAGAAAACGGGAGCCCGTGGATTGCGAACAGTGCTCGAACAGCGGCTCATGGACGTGATGTTCGACATCCCGGCACGAAGCGACGTGAAGAAGTGCGTCGTGAATGCGGACGTCATCACGAAGGGCAAAGCGCCGCTGCTGCTGACGCGCGGGGGCCAGGCGATCGAGCCCGACCCGGAGATCGTTGAGAACCGCGAGACCGCCTGAGAGAACGACTTCGAAGTCATGCCAGGAGGGGCCGTCTGCCGGCCCCTCCTGTTTGCGTCTTGACCCAGCTGGGCGCGAACGCCACGCTCGGCAGCGACCATGACGACGCCACAGCCGCCACCGGAATCGCGCACGATTCGCCGCCGGCGGATGGGGACGACCGAGATCATTGTCCGGGAGCTTCGGCCTTCCCGTGCGATTGGGAGCGGCTCGCTCCGGTCGCTCTCGGGGTTCGCAATCGCGCTAGCCGTGGGTACGGGGCTGCTTATGCTGCCGACGGCGGCAGCGGCCGGGCGCACGACCACATTCATCGAGGCGTTGTTTACGGCGACGTCGGCGCTCTGCGTGACAGGCCACGTGGTATTCGACACCCAGGCACATTTCAGCGGGCTAGGGGAGGTGATCATCCTCCTGCTCATCCAGGTGGGTGGGCTGGGGTACATGCTCGGGACGACTGTGATCCTGTGGGCCATGGGCCGGCAGATGGGGATGCGCGACCGGGAGTTGCTGCGGCTCTACTACGGTGCGCCGAGCATGACCGAGACGCTTTCGTTCGCACGGACGATCGCGCTGTACACGTTCGCATTCGAGGGTGTGGGCGCGCTGATCCTGTGGGGACGATTCCTCGCGGATGGGCGGCCGGTAGGGGAAGCGGCGTGGTGGGGCGTGTTCCACTCGGTATCGGCGTTCAACAACGCGGGGTTCAGTGTAACCGGCAACGATATGGTCCCTTACCAGACGGATTATGTTGCGCTATCGACGATCGCGATATTAGTGATCTTCGGAGGGCTAGGTGCGATCCCGGTCCTGACGTTGATGCGCCACCGTTCGTGGAGGCGGCTTCCGCTGGATAACAAGCTGATCTTCATGACAACCAGTGCGCTGATCGTTGGCGGCACGCTCGTGTTCGGAGCGCTGGAGTGGACCAACCAGGCGACGATTGGCGCAGTGGACCCGGGCCATCGAGGATTCCTGGCATTCTTCCAGGCGGTAATGCCGCGGACGGCCGGGTTCAGCGCGGTCCCGATCGACATGCTGCACGACGAGACGAAGTTCTTCACGATCGCGCTGATGTTCATCGGTGGAGCGGCCGGTTCGACGGCGGGCGGCGTGAAGGTCGGGACGTTTTCGTTGCTGCTCGTGGCGATGCTGGCGACGTTCCGGGGCCGTGACGAAGCGATTGTGCTGCGGCGGCAGATACCGGACCGGGTGATCCGGCAGGCACTGGTGATCGCGCTCGGGGGTATCGCCGTCGTGTTCGCATTTTCGATGGCTCTCACGATCGCGTCGGACGGTGAGACGTTCATTGATGTGATGTTCGATACGGTCTCGGCACTTGGTACTGTGGGCCTTTCGACAGGGCCCACGGCGCGGGGCAACACGGGGGTGGAAGTGTTGACGATCCTGGCAATGCTGGTAGGACGGTTTGGGCCGCTGGTGATCGTGCTGGAGATGAACCGTCAACGGCGCAAATCGACCTACCGGGCACCGGAAGATAGCATCCGGCTGGGCTAAACAATGAACGCTGCAATCCTGGGACTTGGACGATTTGGTACACAGCTCGCACGCGAGCTGGTGAAGATGCGGGTCGACGTGCTGGCCGTAGACTCTAACAGCGCGCGCGTCAACGAACTTGCGGAGACGGTGTTGCTGGCGGCCGAGGGCAACCTGACCGACGTCGACTTCCTTGAATCGCTGGGACTGCGCTCGTACGACTACGTTGTGGTGGCGATCGGCAGCGACATCGCGGCGAGCGTGCTCATCACGTTGACGCTGAAGCAGCGGCTGCGCCTGAAGTTCGTGGCGGCGAAGTCTGCGACCGAGGATCATTCCCGCGCGCTCGAACTGGCCGGGGCCGATGTCGTCGTCAATCCTGAGCGAGAAGCGGCGGTGAGGCTGGCGCACACGCTTGGGGCCCGGGCTGTAGCGGACTACATGTCCATCCAGGCGGATTACGGGATTGCCAAGGTGCGGGCGCCCGCATCGGTCCACGGGATCAAGATCGGCGACATCGACATGCAGGGCCGCTTCAAGGTCTTCCTGCTGGCCCGCGTGCGAGAGGCTTCGGTGAGCTTTAACCCCGACCTTGGGGACGTGGTGAAGCCTGGTGATACATGGATCGTATCGGGACGCGATGCGGACCTGGCGGCACTTCAGCGGTAGGTCAGGTGAGCAGGAGGACGGTCACGGCGGTGACGGCAAAGGCTGCCGTCGCGACGAGGATCGGGATGTCGGTGAAGAGGATCCGATCGGGGGCATCGGTCTTACGTGGCCCGCTGAGCAGCAAGAGGTAGCGGAATAGGCCAAACCCGGCGAAGGGAACGGTGAGTGCCATGGCACCGTTCGCAGGGACGTGCTCGGATTCGATGGTGTAGACGGCGTAGGCAATAAGGCTGGCGGCAGCGCTGATGACGACCATTTGGCCCAGGACTTCGGTCGAGTACTGCCCGAGTGCGCGCCGGTGGAGCATGGCGGCTTCGCCGAGCTGACGAGATTCAGCCCATCGCTTGCTGGTTGCGACAAGGAGCGCGCCAAAGCTTGTGCAGACGTACAGCCAGGGGCTGATGGTGACGCCGATGACAAGGCCTCCGCTGACCGCCCGCGCGACGAGGCCGGTTGAGAGGATGAAGATGTCGAGGACGGCGACGGACTTGAGTCCACAGGAATAGCCGACCATGACGAGGAAGTAGGCTGCCAACACGGCGGCCGCAGACCAATCGAGGGCACCGGCGAGGCCCAAACCGGCGACGGCGAGGACTGCAGCCAGCAGCGATGCGTGCTGAACGGTGACGGCGCCGGAGGCGATGGGCCGCGACTGCTTGCGAGGGTGATGACGGTCGGCTTCGCGGTCGCGGATGTCGTTTACCAGGTAGGTGGCACTGGCGACGAGGCACCATGCGACAAAGAGGCCAGCTGCGTCGCGGAGGAGGGGCCCCCAGGACGATGGATCAGACGCGGTCCACGCGTCGCCCGCCGAGAATGCGAGGGCAGCGAAGACGATGACGTTCTTGGGCCATTGATACGGCCGGGCGGCCCACCAGAGGCCGTGCAGCAGCGCGCCGCGCGAGGATGTCGTACTTGCCGCGGCGCTCATCCGGCACCCCTGCGACCGGGAACGAGGCGTAGCTGGAGTGGGCCAGAAGCCAATAGTCCGGTCGGAAGGGATGCGGCGCGGGCCATGGACGCTAGCCTAGCCTGCCGGAGGCTAATTGGCGTGCCAGGCACTGTTGCGGAGGCAGGATTGTGCCCACTAGCCTACAGCGGTGAAACGCGTTCGAGCCGATGTGCTGATGGTACAGCGAGGCCTGGCGGAGAGCCGTGAACGGGCTCAGCGGCTGATCATGGCTGGCAGGGCGCGAGTGGGGACGACAGTGTTGGTGCGTCCGGCCACGCTGATCGACGAGGGAGGGCCACTGGAACTGATCGAGAAGGAGCGGTTCGTGTCTCGCGGCGGGCACAAACTGCAGGCCGCCGTGGATACCTGGGCGATCGATCTGCGTGGGCGCAGTTGCCTGGACGTTGGCGCCTCCACAGGCGGGTTCACAGACTGCATGCTCCAGGCGGGGGCGGCGGATGTCCTCGCCATCGATGTCGGGCGGGCGCAGCTCCATCAGCAGTTGCGTGAGGACGGAAGGGTTACCCTCTGGGAGGGGACGAATGCGCGAGCGCTGCCGGAGCTGCCCGGCGGCATTTCGTTCTTCGCGGTCGACGTTTCCTTCATCTCGGTGCTTCATATCCTCGCATCTATCCAGGAGCGGTTGGCGACGGGGACGGAAGGCGTGGTGCTGGTGAAGCCTCAGTTTGAAGCGGGCGCGGCAGATGTGCCGAGAGGCGGCGTCATCCGTGACCCGGCGGTGCGTGAACGGGTGAGGGCGAAGGTGCGGGCCTGGGCCATGGAGCGCAGTTGGGGCGTACTGGACGACATGGAATGCCCAATACGTGGAACGGAAGGCAACGTAGAGTATCTGTTGCACGTGACCACGCCAGGGACGCAACCATGCTGAAAGCGGCAGCCATCCTCCATCACCCCCAGAGCGAGGGGGCGTTGGTGTTCGCGCGGCGGATGGCGGATGGGTTTCGCAGCGAGGGAATCGATGTCCGCCTGTGCGATGTGTGGCACGCCGACGCCCCGGCAGCAGTGGATGGGGTTGGACTCATCGTTTGCGTGGGCGGCGATGGGTCGGTGCTGCGGGCGGCGAGGCTGGCGATGCTTTCCGGGACGCCGCTCCTGGGTGTGAACATGGGGCGGCTCGGGTTCCTGACGGACGTGGGGCCGGATGAGGTGCAACAGCACCTCCATGACATCCACAGGGAGTCATGGAGGATCGAAGAGCGGGTGATGGTCCAGGCGACCGTCGACGGCGACACAGCAGGTGTCCACCATGGATTGAACGACATCGTGGTAAGCAGGCGGCTGGCGGGACGCCCGATTTACGTCGAGGTTGTGATCGACGGTGCCAGGATGGCGATTTACCGATGTGACGGGATGATCGTGGCTACGCCGACGGGGAGCACGGGCTATTCGCTTGCCGCCGGTGGGCCGATCCTTGCACCGACGGAACACCACCTGGTGGTGACGCCGGTTTCGGCGCACCTCGCTTTGAGCCGCTCGATCGTGCTGCTGCCTGAATCAGAAGTGCTGCTGAGGGTAACGTCCGACCACGGCGCGGTCCTGAGCATCGACGGACAGGACGACATCCAGATCGAGAGCGGGACGTCGGTGCAGGTGCGGATAAGCCCGTATCGGACGCGGTTCGTACGGTTCCGGGAGCCCTCTAGTTTCTATGCCGACCTGGCTCAGAAGTTGGACATCCAGATCTCGAGCCCAATCAACCACCGTGCTTAAGGAACTCACGATCGAGGACTTCGCGGTCGCACGAGAAGTGCGGCTGGAGCCCGGCGCCGGGTTGAATGTGTTCACGGGCGAGACCGGCGCCGGGAAGTCGCTGGTAGTGGATGCGCTGGCGTTCGTGCTTGGGGCGAAGAAGGGCCGCGAGATCATCGCTGGCGGCGCGGAGCGCGCGCGCGTGAGGGCGCGATTGCATCTCGGTGGGACCGAAGTCGAGATCGAGCGGACCATTACTGCGGCTGGACGGTCCACTGCAAAGATCGATGGCCGGGCAGCGACGCTGGACGAAGTTCAGTCCCTGGCGGCGGGTAACGTCGATATCCACGGCCAGGCGGAGCAATCGGCGATCTTGCGGCCTGCAGTCCAGCTGGCGGCGCTCGACCTGTACGCGGGGTTGGACGGCCAGAGGGTGCACGCAGGGGAGCTTGTGCGCGCCCTTCGGGACGTGCGACGGAAGGCGCGATCGCTGCGCGAAGACGCGGACCAGCGAGAGCGGCTCGCGGACCAACTGCGCTTCGAATCTGACGAGATCGCTGGGGCAGGCATCGCTGCGGTCGATGAGGATGCCGCGCTGCAACAGGAGCGGAGCCGGCTGGGAAGCGTCACGCGGCTCATTGAGGCGGCTGTGGCGGTGGAGGCAGCACTCGCGGAGCCGGCAATCGGAGCTGCCATCGCAGCCGCAGAGGACATCGAGCGCTACGACGGAGGAGCGGCAGAGATCGCCGCAGCGGCTGCACTGCTCGAAACAGCGGCGTTGGACCTCGCACGGTCCGTGCGGGTGTACCGCGAGACGCTGGAGGCGGACCCGGAACGGCTGGCAACCATCGACGAACGGCTCGACCGCCTGGCGCGCCTGAAGAGGAAATACGGCGGGACGCTTGAAGCGGTGATCGCCCACGGTAGACAGGCGGCGGAACGGCTCACGGGCCTCGATTCTGCGGACGAACGGTGCGCCGAACTGGAAGCCCGGGCGTCCACGTTGCTCCTGGATCTGAGCGCGGTATGCACTGCGCTGTCCATTGCGCGCCGGGCAGCGGCGGGAGCGCTGGTGCGGGCACTGACCGCAGAACTGGAGCACCTGGGGATGGGCCAGGCACGCCTGGCAGCGGGATTCCAGTGCGAGGACGATCCAGACGGTGTTGAAGCTGCGTTCCCGGACTACGAGCGCGTGGCGGGAGACCCAGTCACGGGCGCAGCGGGCGAGAACGTGAGGCGATCGTTCTCTGAGACGGGGATCGACCGAGTGGAGTTCCTGGCGTCGTTCAACGCCGGGGATGAGCCCCGGCCGCTGGCTTCGGTGGCCAGCGGGGGAGAGACGTCCCGCTTCCTGCTGGCACTCACGATTGTGCTCGGCAAGGCCGCAGGCCAGGCGATCGTGGTGTTTGACGAAGTGGACGAGGGCGTCGGCGGCCGAACGGGGTCGTTGGTCGGCGAGGCACTCGCGCGGCTTGGACAAGAACGGCAGGTGCTCTGCGTGACGCACCTGCCGCAGGTGGCGGCGTACGGCGACCGCCATTTCGTGGTTTCGAAGGTGGAGGACGGGGGGAGACCAGCATCCCGGATCGTCGAGGTTAGCGGGGGGACACGCGTTGATGAGTTGGCCGCAATGTTGGGCGGCGTGACCCATGCGACGCGCGCGGCCGCGAAAGAGCTACTGGCAGAGCGAGGGGGCGTCTCTTCGCGAACCTAGGAGACGTCCCCGATCATGGCGACGGCCTCGATCTCGACCAGGAAGTCCGGTGTGGCGAGGGACGAGACGACAAGGAAGGTGCTGGCGGGATAGCGCCCGGGGCGGAAGTGCTTCTGGCGCGCGGCGGCGACGGCGGGGCGATAGGCGATGTCGGTCACGAAAACAGTCGTCTTGACGATGTCATCCATGGAGCCACCGGCAGCGATGACGACACCCTTGAGGTTATTGAACACCTGGTCGACCTGCGCCGCGATATCACCCTTGCCGACCAGCTCGCCCGAGACGTTGAGGGCGACCTGGCCCGAGATGAAGACAGGGGTACCGTTCTTGACGATTGCATGCGAATAGCCGTTGGTGCTGTGGAGGCTAGCGGGACGGACGGTGCGGGCGGGCATGGCAGGACTCCTCGGTGGTGTGACGAGACCCGGACGAATCCGGGCCTCGATTTCGTCGTGGCAGTGTAGAACGAGGGCTAGGAGTAGCGCTCCTCGCGCCAGGGGTCGCCGTACATGTGGTAGCCGTAGGTCTCCCAGAACCCAGGGCGATCACCGTCGAGGAACTGAATGCCCCCGACCCACTTGGCGCTCTTCCAGAAGTAGAGATGGGGGACAACGAGGCGGAGGGGCCAACCATGCTCGGGCGTGAGAGGTTCGCCGTTGTGGGTATGAGCGAACATGACCTGGTCTTCGAGCAGGTCTTTGAGCGGCACGTTGGTGGTGTAGCCGCCGTAGCTGTGGAGCATGGCGTAGCGGGCCTCGGGCTTGAGCTTTAGCTGGTCGAGGAGCGCGCGGAAAGGGATACCCTTCCACTCGTTGTCGTACTTGCTCCAGGTGGTGACGCAGTGGATGTCGTTGACTTCGGTGTCTTCGCCGAGAGCGTTGAACTCGTCCCAGGTGAAGCTTTTCTCTTCTTCGACGAGGCCCCACACGTGGAACTTCCAGGTATCGAGCGAGATCCGGGGGATGCTGCCGTAGTGGAGTACAGGCCAGCCCTGGGTGAGATGCTGGCCGGGCGGGAGCCGGAGTTTGCCATCGGGACGCAGCTCTTTGGTCATGGCGGTTGCCATCGGTCGTGCTCCTGTCGGGGATGCTTTCGGTGCTCTCTAGCGTAGCAGCCACAGCTGTGCGGCGGTGAAGAGGTCCTTTCGTGTTGTGCCTGGTGCAGTGTCGCGGGGGAGGCGACTCACCTACGATGGTGGCGTGAGTGAATCCCCCGCACGAAGAATCCCGTTGCTGCCGCCACTACAGGCGAGCGCGCGAGATGGCTGGTTCCTGGGGCTGGCGCTCTGTGTCGTCGGACTGGACCAGCTCACAAAATGGGCGATCCGCACGAATCTCGACTTCGGGGAATCGATCCCAGAAGACGGGCTCCTGCGGATTGTGCACTTCACCAACAGCGGGGCAGCGTTCGGGATGTTCCAGGGTGCGGGGCCGTTGCTCGCGCTCACAAGCATCATCGGGATGGTGGCCATCGCGGTGTACCTGTTCAATCCCGGATTTGCCCACCCGGCCGTACGAGCGGGACTGGCGCTCATGCTTGGTGGAGCTGTGGGGAACTTGATTGACCGGGTACGGATGGGTGAGGTGACGGACTTCATCAAGGTACCGCATTGGCCGGCGTTCAACGTGGCGGACTCGGCCATCACGGTAGGCGTAGTGTTCCTGATCGCGGCGATGATATGGACGAACGAGGGAACGAAGAAATCAGACGACTAACAGCGGAATCATTCGGGCGGATCGACGTGGTAGTGAGCGAAGCATTCGCCGACCTGAGCCGGGGCCGAGTGCAGCGGATGCTGGGCGAAGGCGCCATCACGATCGGCGGCGAGCCGGCGCGGAAATCGGCGCAGGTCTCGCCTGGAGACGAGATCGAAGTCCATGTCGAGCGCTTCGAACGGCGGCCGCCCGTGAGTGTGCCAGAGCTCGACGTCGTGTACGAGGACGACTCAGTGGTTGTGATCAACAAGCCAGCAGGCGTGGTGGTCCATGGCGGGCCAGGCGATACGGCGCCGACCGTAGTGGCCTGGTTCGTGCAACGGTACCCGGAGCTGGCGGCGCGCTTCGACGTCGAGCGTCCTGGCGTGGTGCACCGGCTGGACAAGGACACGAGCGGGATCATGGTGCTGGCAAAGACTCCCGGGGCGCAGGGCGCAGTGAGCAAGGCGTTCGAGGCACGCGACGTGGTGAAGCGGTACCTGGCCATCGTCGCGGGCGTGCCAGCCAAACCGCGCGCGAGCATTGACGCGCCAATTGGGCGGCATGGCGGCGACCGGACGAAGATGGCGGTCACGCGCCGCGGCCGGGAGTCGCGGACCGACTACGAGACGCTTGGTGATGACGGCGAGCGGGCGCTGCTGGCCTTGCGGTTGCACACGGGCCGGACGCACCAGATCCGGGTGCACCTGGCGGCGATACGGGTGCCCGTGGTGAACGACGCGACCTACGGGACAGGAGGGGACGGCAGGCAGCTGTTGCACGCCTGGCACCTGGTGTTCCCGCACCCGCACGGCGGGCGGCTGACAGTGACCGCACCGTTGCCGGCCGACATGGCAGCCGCGGTTCGCCAGATGGGGTTGGAAGAATTAGCCTCACGATACGAAGCAATCACGCCTCCGGAGCGCACGCCATCTGACGGCGTCGAAGACAAAGGCCACGAGGAAGCATGACCGTCCGAACCCGCTACGCACCGAGCCCGACGGGGGATCCGCACGTCGGCAACATCCGCAGCGCCGTGTTTGCATGGGCGATGGCGCGGGCAAACGGTGGGCAGTTCCTGCTCCGGATCGAGGATACGGACCGTGCGCGGCTGGTCCCCGGTTCGATGGATGCGATCTTCGAGAGCCTGCGCTGGCTCGGGATCGACTGGGATGAAGGGCCAGACGTGGGTGGCCCTCACGCGCCCTATGTACAGTCGGAGCGGCTGCACCTGTACCAGGCCGCGGCCTCGGAGTTGATCGCGAAGGGGCGAGCATATCGCTGCTTCTGCACGGCTGAACGGCTGGATGCGATGCGAGCGTCGCAGACCGCGGCGAAGCGGCCGCCGGGCTATGACGGCCTGTGCCGGGGGATTGACGCGGCGGAATCGGAATCGAGAGCGAAATCAGAACCGTTCGTGGTCCGGTTCCGGATGAAGGACGAGGGGCAGACGGTGCTCCGGGACCTTGTGCGCGGAGAGATCGTGTTCGAGAACGCGCTTCAGGATGACTTTGTCGCACTGAAGTCAGACGGTTTCCCGACGTATCACCTCGCGGTGGTGGTCGACGACCACGAGATGGAGATTACGCACGCGATCCGTGGCGACGAGTGGGTTTCGAGCGCGCCGAAGCATCTGCAGATCTTCGAGGCGCTGGGGTACGAACCGACGCTGTTTGCACACCTGCCGCTGATCGTCGGCGTGGACCGCAAAAAGCTGAGCAAGCGCTCGGGCGACACAGCGCTGCTGGATTACGCGAAGAAGGGCTATCTGCCGGACGCAATGCTCAACTTCCTGACGCTGTTGGGATGGTCGCTGGACGACAAGACGACGATCATCTCGCGCGAGACACTGCTCAAGAGCTTCACGGTGGAGCGCGTGGTACCGAACCCCGCCGCGTTTGACCTCGACCGGCTGAACTTCCTGAACGGGCAGTACATCAAGCAGCTGACCGACGAGCAGTGGGAGGCGGTGGTCCGCGAGTGGGCCGAGCGCGACCTTCCCGGGCACATCTTGCGCCCGCTGGACGAAGACCTCGTCCGTCAAGTTGCGCCGCTGCTACGGGACCGTGTGGGCACGCTCTCAGAGGTGGCGCCGCAGATCGAGTTCCTGTTCGGAGGGGCTGCGCCGGAGTATCCGAAGGAGCTGCTGAGCGAACGGCTCGGTGGCGAGCACATGGAAGCGCTGAGGGTCGTGGACGCGGCGTTGCTGGCGCTGGATGCAGTGTCGCCGGAGCTGTGGGTGAAAGAGCGCATCGAAGCGGCGATCCGGGGGATGGAAGAGCCGCTGGGGATGAAGCTGCGGAAGTTCGCATCCGTGCTGTACGTGGCGGCAATGGGCCGGGCAGCGGGGATCCCGCTGTTCGACTCGCTGGAGATCCTCGGTCGCGAGCGTTCGTTGGATCGGTTGCGACGCGCGCGGGGGCTGCTGGAGTAGCGGGGTTTTCCGAGCGGCGGGGAGCCGGTACCCTGAGGGACGCCGGTCACGCTGGGGACTCGTCTAATGGTAGGACAGCAGATTCTGGATCTGTACGTGGGGGTTCGACTCCTCCGTCCCCAGCCAATTACTTACTGAGCAGCGCGATTTCGATAGTCTTTGACGGCCGCCTGGAGGGCGTCGGCGGCGAGGACGCTGCAATGGACCTTGTCCTTCGGAAGGCCGCCGATGCCCTCGGCGATAGCCTCGCGCGTGAGCGCTTCGACTTGCTCCAGGGGCCAGCCTTTCACCATTTCACTGGCGAACGAACTCGTGGCGATGGCGGGCGGGCAGCCGCGCGTGAGCCAACGAACGTCAGCGATGTGGCCGTCCTCGACGCGAATCATGACGCGCATGCGATCGCCGCAGACGGGATTCGCGGTCGTGGCTTCGCCATCCGGGTCGTCGAGTTCACCGCTGTTGCGGGGATTTTCGAAATGTTCGATGACAAGAGGAGCGTAGGCGGCCATGGAGCGATCGTAGCGGGTCGGCAGGGACCGTGCCTCAGCCGTCGCCACCGGTGGGCCAGGCCCTGTCTGGAGGATTCGCTCGCGCGAAGGTGATGGCGACGACGTGGGACGCGCCGAAGTCCTTGAGGACACGGGCGCATTCATTGGCAGTTGCGCCCGTGGTGAGGACGTCATCGATGAGCGCGACCCGCGCACCATCCAAGCGTTCGCCACGGTAGTCGAAAGCGCCGGCGACGTTTCCGCGGCGGGCGGCGAGGTCGAGGCCGACCTGGCTCCGGGTCCTTCGGGAGCGGAGCAGCCCGCCAGCGGGCCTTTCGAGCGCGAGGTGATCCAGGATGGCTTCGGCCTGGTTGAATCCGCGGGAGCGAACCCTGCGCCGGTGGAGCGGCACCGGAAATGCGACGGTGAGCTGTTCGGCGGCAAGCAGGCCGCCAATATCTGGCGCCAGTGTTTGGGCGATGGCACGCACACGGCGGTACTTGAGTGCGTGGACGAGGGCGCGGGCAGGCCCTTCGTGCCGATAGGCCGCCCGGGCACCATCGAGTGCGTCCCAGTGCATGCATGCCGGGCAGAAATCGGCGCCATCCCACGGAGCGGAACAGTTGCCGCACGTGCCCGGGCCGGAAGCAGGGATGAGCAACTCGTGGCAGCGTTCGCAGAGGAATCCCTGTTCGAAGCGGCCGCAGGCGGCGCAACGTGGCGGGTAGAGGACATCGCGCACGGCGAGAGCCGCGCGACGCAAACCCGAAGACCTGGCTGCTGCCAACACCTGCCGATCAGAGGGCATAGAAGGAGGCGATGGCAAGTGGAGCGGGCTGGTCGCTTACAATCAGACGGATGACTGTGACGATATTACTGTTCGCATCGCTGGCTGAGGCTGCAGGGACACGGCGGCTGGAGCTGGCCGCGGAGCCCGGGGACACCGTGGCGTCCGTGCGTGACCGTGTTGTGTCGGCGCATCCGCAGCTCGCACGGTTCGTGCCGACACTGATGGTGGCGGTCGACGAGGTGTACGCGACAGACGACGACCCTGTGCCACCGGGAGCGACCGTGGCATTGATTCCACCGGTATCGGGAGGGTAGCGATGTTGGTGCGGGTGACGGACTTGCCGCTCGACGTGAACGAGGCCATCTCGGCGGTTGAGACGCCCTCGGCGGGGGCCGTGAACGTGTTCCTGGGCGTGGTCCGGGACAACAACCTGGGGCGGCGCGTCGGCCACCTCGTGTACGACGCCTATCCGTCCATGGCGGAGCGCGTGATGCGGGAACTGGGCGAAGAGGCGATCGAGAAGTTTGGAATCCTGGACTACGCGATCTTCCACCGGACGGGGAAGCTGGCTATCGGCGAGGCGAGCCTGCTCGTGACGATCAGCTCGGGCCATCGGGGCGAGTCTTTCGAAGCGGGCCACTGGCTGGTGAACTCGATCAAGAAACGCGTGCCGGTTTGGAAAAAAGAGGTGTGGGAAGACGGCGAGGAGTGGATCGAAGGGCCTGAGTCCCTGGGGATTCAGCAGGCGCCGGCTTCGATGCGATGACGAGCCACCCGCACTCGTTCAGCCGCTATTGCATGCAGTGCGGGCAGCGGCTCACGACGGCTGTGCCTGAGGGCGATCACAAGCGGCGGTTGGTCTGCATGGACTGTGGATTCGTGCACTACATCAACCCGAGGCCTGTGGCTGGCACTATCCCGGCACGAGAGGACGGGCGCTTGCTGCTGCTGCGCCGGGCCATTGAGCCACGGCTCGGTTCCTGGGTGTTTCCCGGCGGGTATATGGACGTGGGCGAGACGGCTGAAGAGGCGGCGATCCGGGAGACGATGGAAGAAGCGATGCTAGAGGTGACGCAGCTCCAGCTCTCGGGCGTATACACGCGCCCGGAGCCGGGCGTAGTCGTGATCGTCTACGAAGCACTGGCCGTGGGTGAGGCGGCGGTGGGTGAGGAGACCAGCGAGATCGCGTGGTTCGAGCCGGAAAAGATCCCATGGGGGGAGCTGGCATTCGACTCAACGGAGTGGGCGCTGCGGGACTGGACCAGGCGGCGGGCCGAAGGCTAGCCGCCCCCGGGGGAGCTCTGGTGACCGGCGAGCCGGACGTGGACCCAGGCTGCAAATAACGTGACGAGCGTGGCCGCGACAGCGAAGATGACCGCGGAGGCCGTGGACTTGTGCGGATCGTCGTTGATGAGCATGACGATTGCCATTGCGGCGACGGAGACCGGGACGAGGGTGAACCAGCCCGTAAGGGCGTAGAGCGCCTTCGCGGCACCCGGACGACGCTGGAAGAGCGCAACGGCAGTTACAACGGCGGCGGGGACGACGACGCCTATGTCGAGCAGGACGATAGTCCAAAACATGGCGGGGTCGTCCGCGAATTCGCCCGGAAGCGGCTCCTCGGTTACGGAGCCGGCGAAGGCTGGAAGGTAGCGCGAGACGACGAACAGGGCCAGCCCGGCAGCAAGGTAGCCGTAACGCGAGAGCAGTTTCGGCCGGGCAAAGGCGGAAGGCGAACAAAGGGACCAGCCAGCGAGTGCCGTGCCGCCGCCGAGCAGGAACAGCGCCAGGTGCACCAGGAGGGCGTGCGGGTAGACCACGTAGTTCGGCCCGACAATGTACTGGGCCATCATGTAGGCCGTGTATCCGCCGGGGGCGACGGCGAGGACCGGGGCGTACGGGGTGCGACTGCCCCAGATGAGGACAGCTGCGACGAGGCTCCATGGGGCGACAAGTGAGATCGAGACGAACTCGAGGCCAATGCCCTGATTGCGGACGGTCTCAGAGAACGGATAGTCGATCAGATCGAATGCGAGTGGGCCGATGAGCGAATTTGCCGCGAGTCCGCCCGCCATGATGACGAGGGCAGCGGCGAGCCACCTGTGCGCTGTCCCAGACACGACAGGAATGTACCCAGCGGCATGGGCGCTCACCATGACCGAATGTCCCAGGATGCGGCGTCGCGCGGGACCCGAATACCGCGGTATGAGTCAGGCTTTCGCGATGAGCGAGCGGGTGAGCATTGCCTCGCCTTCGTGCTCACCGAGGTGGCGGAGGATAACCATCAGCAGCTCGGCGACCGTGATCTCGCCGCGACGCTCGTGATGAACAAGCCGGTAAAGGGAAGGATCGTCGGTGGCATCAAGGATGGCGGCGATGCGGGGCCGGAGGAGTGTCCATCGTTCGACGACACCGGTGGGGCCACCCTCAGGGTCGAATTCTATTGAACGGTCGCGGGATGCTGAGCTCCCACCGATGACAGCAAGGACGTTGTCCTCAATGTTCGAGAGCGCGTGGTTCACAATACCGGCGATGCTGTTGGCCCCCGCGTGGGGTATCGCCGAGGTGGCGACGTCGTCGAGGCCATCAAGGCAGCTAACGAGGCGCTCAGCGGCGCGAAGGATCTTGTCCGCGAAGAGCGAGGCGACAACCGAGGTCATCGTGGAGGGCGACGCGTGGTCTGCGGGCGGGCTGGGCCACGGCCAAGCGCATAGTGCGGTGCGAGGATTTCGATCTTGTGGCCGAAGTGCGGGTCGAGGATGCGGGCGTAGATGCGGGGATGGACTTCCTGAAGCCCTTCCGGCTTGAGGTCGGTGGTGACGACCGTGGGAAGCCGGGAAACGGTGCGGTAGTTGATGATCTGGTAGAGCTTCTCTTCGGCCCACTGAGAGCTCTTGTGAGCGCCAAGGTCATCGAGGATGAGCAAACCGGCGTTGCGAACACGGTCGAAGAGGTCGTCGTAGACAACTTCCGCCGTGGGTGCGAAGGATGCGCGAAGGTGGTCAAGCAGGTCCGGGACGACCGCAAAGAACACGGAGGCGCCGTGGCGGAGCGCACGACCGGCGATGGCCGCGGCGAGATGAGTCTTGCCACACCCGTGGGCGCCCATGATGACGAGCCAGCCGTCCGGATCCTCGGCGTATTCACGGCCGGCGACGAGGGCTGAGCGGAACGATTCGCGCTCGATGGCACTCCATGCCGACGACTCGGCAAAGTCGGAGAACTGGAACTCCGCGAGACGTTCCCGCGTCATCCCCCCCACCTGGGCGTAGAGGTCGGCGGGGCGGGCTGCGAGCTCAATCACCCGGGTGAGCGAGGCGTCGTGGAAGCGGCTGGCGAGGCGCTCGTCGACGGCAGTCGAGCCGGACAGCGTGAAGACTGTTGGCAGCTGCAGGTTGTAGCGGTGATTCACGACCTGGAAGAGCTTCTCACGCGCCCATGGCGTGCCGCTTGCGGCGTCGATGTCGTCGAGCACAAGGAACGGGTGGGTCTTCACGAGTTCGAAAAGATCGTCGTAGGCGGGCTCTCCTTCGTCCGGACGGTAGCTGGCACGGAGGGCATCGAGGAGATCGGGGACGACCCAGAGGAGGGCCGGCTCACCGGCTGCTACGCGGGCGTTGGCGACGCCAGCGGCAAGATGTGTCTTGCCTGCCCCGCTGGGGCCCCGGACCGCGAGCCAGCCATCGGGTGCGGCGGCGTAGTCACGGGCCGCCTGGATCGTTGGCACGTCGACGGTCCCACGGTCCGGATCGAGCGCGTCCAGAGTGAAGCGGGAGAGGGCTCCGAGGTTCGAGATACGTTCCAGGCGGTCGTGCCGGGCCGTCGCGGATTCGTTGAGGACGCAGTCGCACGGTTCGGCGCGGCCGAAGCGGGGGTCGTCGAGTGGGCGTTCGCGACGTACGAATCCGGCGCCGCCACAGATGGAGCAGGCTTCGGCATCGACCTCTTCAGCGGTACCGGGCAGGGACGCCGGCGCCGCCTTGCGGACGCGATCCGGGTTCGAAAGAACTTCGCCGATCGACTTCATCTGGACCCTCCACTGCCCAACGTTGGAGCACACGTTCGATGTACCGCCAGTTGCGACGGTTGAGCTCTACGGCTTCGCGGATTGCGCGTTCGAGCCACTCCCGAGGGTACTCTTCGGCGGCGGCGAGGAGACGCTCGCCGATGAGCGGAGTAATGGTGCCGACGTTCTCCTCATAGAGGCGGAAGACACCGGGCGGCGTTTCGATTGCGACATCACGGACGCTGACGCCGGGGCGCAGCGAGACTTCGCCGGCGCGGGCACGTGCAATCAGGCGGCGGGAGCGCGGGTCGTTGAGCACGTAGATGCGTTCGGCGCTGCCGGGGCCTGTGAGGTCGAGGGCGAGGAGCGCCCGGAGGGCGACACAGCGGTCGAGCCCGGAAACAAGACCAGCACGACCACCACCAATGCGAGCGAACGCGTCGGGCGCTCCGTCCAGTGCCCATATGTCACCGGCAGAGACGAAGGCAGCATCGCCCCGGCGTTGCTGGAGGACGCGCGCGGCGAAGAGGAACGCGAGGACGTCTCCGGGGCCATCGAGAGAGGGGAGGATGGCCGAAAAAAAGGCGTTGGGGATGGCGGTTGCGCGGCCGACGGCCGGGAATCCATCGAAGTCTGAGTCGCTCACAGGTCTTCGTTGGCGCGCAGCACCCAGTCTTCGAATTTCGCAAGGCGTTCGCGGAAGCGGAGTTCGACCATGCCGGTGGGGCCGTTGCGGTGCTTGGCGACGTGGACCTGGGCGACGCCCTTGGGATAGGCCTCGGCGGGCATTTGCGGGTTCTGTTGGAGCCACTGCTCGATGGTGACGTACATGTCTTCGCGGCTGAGGAACATGACGACATCGGCGTCCTGTTCGATCGAACCGGAGTCGCGGAGGTCGGAGAGCATGGGCGTACGGGGGTGCCGGTTCTCGATGGCGCGGCTGAGCTGGGCAAGGGCGATGATCGGGACATCGAGTTCGCGGGCGAGTCCCTTGAGGGTGCGGGAGATGTGGCTGATCTCCTGGACGCGGTTCTCCTGGCGCTGATTCGCGCCTTCGCCAGCCATGAGCTGCAGGTAGTCGATGATGATCAGATCAACGCCTTTTTCGCCGTGGATGCGCCGGGCCTTGGCGCGAAGTTCGGCCGCAGTCAGCACGGGCGTGTCATCAAACCAGATGTTGGCTTCGGAGAGGACACCAGTGGCACGGATGACGCGGCGCTCTTCCAGCTCCGTCTGCTGACCGAGGCGAAGGCGCGTGCTGTCGACACCGGACTCGGCGGAGAGCAGGCGGACGGCGAGCTGCTCGGATGACATCTCGAGCGAGAAGAAGACGACGTTGGCCTTCTGGACGACTGCCGCGTTGCGGGCGATGCCGAGCGCGAAGCTGGACTTACCGACGCTGGGGCGGGCGCCGACGATGACGAGATCCGAACGCTTGATGCCGCCAAGGAGGGTATCGAGGTCGCTGTATCCAGAGCGGATGGCGGCGAGGTCGCGGCGTTCGAGTTCGTCGGCATCCTGATCAAGGTAGGCCTGGAGCAGCTGGCTGATGTGGACGAAGTCGCGGAAGTTCTCGCCACCGCGAAGACGATGAAGCAGCTCTTCGGCGCGGCCGAAGACGGTATCGACATCGGCGGGAGCTTCGTAGGCCATGCCCATGATGGCGGTGGAGGCGTGGATGAGACCGCGATACGTGGAATCCCGCTTGACGAGGCCAGCGTAGAACTCGGCGCCGAGGCTGGTGGGGAGGGTGCGAATGATGTCGGCGAGGTAGCTCTGGCCACCGGCCTGTTCAAGGCGTTCCTGGCGGGCGAGCTCGTGGGCGACGGTGATCTGGTTGATCGCCTCGTCGCGGCTCCAGAGGGAGAGGCAGGCTTCGTAGACCCAACCGTTCTTCTCACGGAAGAAGTCAGATGGCTTGAGGATGGGGGCGACATGATAGATCGCCTCGGGATCCACGAGGATAGAGGCAACAACGGCCTCTTCGGCCTCGATATCGTGCGGGGGGAGCTTTTCGAAGGGCGCGAGTGCCATCGGCGGAGGAGGGGCGGGAATGGGCGGCCGGGTGCTGTTGCGAGCGCACGGCAGAACTCCAGGCCCCTGCTACCTCCTTCCGATCGGGATCAAGACTCGTCCGAGTCGTCGTCCTCGTCTTCTTCGTCGCGCCGGCGGCGGCGGCCGCGAGCCTGGTTGGCAGCGTATTCCATCTCGGCGAGGCGCTTGGCCTCGGCCTCTTCGAGCGCCTTCTTCTCGGCTTCGATTCGTTCAAGGATCGGCTTCGAAGCCTCATCCGGGACAACGGTGACGGTGACGTCCGTCGAGACGTTGCGCGTGAAGCGGATGGCGACGACGCGCTCGCCGATCTCGCGGATGGGTTCGGAGAGCTGGATGATGTGCGCGTCGACCTCGTGGCCGGCTTCAGCCAGCCTGGCGGCGATGTCGCGGTTGGTGACGGAGCCAAAGAGGCGGCCGTTTTCGCCGAGGCGAGCTTCGATGGTCACAGCGAGGCCTTCGAGCTTACCGACGACATCGCGGGCCTCAGCATCGAGCTTTGCCTGGCGGACAGTTTCGCGCGAGGCAACGGACGTTGCGCGCTGGATATTGTTTTTCGTAGCAGGAATCGCCATGCCGCGCGGCAGGAGGAAGTTCCGGGCGAAACCGGCTTTGACTTCCTTCACGTCGCCGACGAGGGCTGTACCTTCAACGTCTTCGAGAAAGACGACCTTCATGATTGAACCTCGGTTGTACCAGTGGACTTGCGCCGGGCAAACGGCACATGCGCTCCTCGCGGTCCATCCGGGAGGAGCACCGTAGACGACCGATGGTAGCGGCTCAACACGTTATCGTCGCGTGACCGTTTCGTTGAGGGAGTCTTCTCTTTCGACGTGGCTTATGGAGCGTGGCGCCCTGGCGCGACAACTCATGTCGCGGCGTGGAATAGGAAAGACGCGGTCCTTTGACGCGCCGCTAGCGGTGCGTTTCAATCCCGCCATGCCGTACGCCAACGTGAACGAAGCCGAGATCTTTTACGAACAGCACGGGAGCGGGCCAGACGTCGTCTTACTTCACGGGGCTGGGGGGAACCACCTTTCGTGGTGGCAGCAGGTGCCCGTATTCGCAAAGCACCACCGGGTGACGGTGTACGACGCTCGCGGCTGGGGCATCTCGCGGGGCGACATGGCGAACCGGTTCGTCCTGGGGCAGGACCTCGTGGCGCTGATGGATGCACTGGGCATCAAGCAGGCGCACGTGGTGGCACAGTCAATGGGCGGGCGCGCAGTGGCGGGGCTGGCACGGACGGCCCCGGAGCGGATCCGCTCGCTCGTGCTCTGCGGGACGACGGCCGGAGCAACCAACGAGCGAGTGCGCGAACTGCAGGATGTATTGAAGGAGCGGCGAGGGGATGGCGGCCTTCGCGAACACGCGTTGGCGGACTCATTCGAGGCAGCGAATCCTGTGCTGGCCTCCCTGTACCGGCAGATCAATGCGCTAAATCCCAAACGGCCGAAGGGGTTCCTCGGCCGGCCGCCGAAGACCTACACGGGAAGCATGCATCCGGTACTGAGCGAGATTGGCAAGCCGCTACTCTTCGTGGTGGGCGAGCACGACATGATCACGTCGCCGGAGATGATCCGGGAGGCGCAGGGGTTGATCGCTGGGGCAGCATTTTACGAGGTGAAGGGTGCTGGCCATTCGGCGTATTTTGAAGCACCAGACGAGTGGAACCGGGTTGTGCTGGATTTCGTAGGAAATGTTGACTGATCCTCGCGAACACCTGTTCCCGTTTACAGGCTGAGGTTGCACTTGTTATGGTCACCGTCCTATGTCTGCCGGCTGGCGCGCAGTGGCAACATGGATTGCCCGGGTTTTCCACCGCCGCCACGACGACTGGGTGCGGCCGTGGAACGGGATCACGATGCGCGCGCTGTACGAGGATGTGCACCTGCCGTTTGAGGCAGGGGCGAGCACGGTGATAGCGCAACGGACAGAGACGGCCATCCCCGCTGCGGCGAGGACCCTGGCGCCAACCGGCACAGAGGACACGGCTGCAACGGCATCGCAACCGGCAGACGTGGCCAACGAACCGACCGCAGACTCACGCCGGGTGGCCTAAACCACCGCGAGGACTGCCGGAAACCGCGCTTGCTTCCGTATACTCGATGCATGGCAATTTACGAGTACTTCTGTCCCACGTGTCGCGAAAAGTTTGAAGAGCGCAAGCCGATGTCGCAGGTGAGCACGGCCACGGTCTGCAAGGCCGGCCACAAAGCCGAGCGGACGATCAGCATGTTCGCTACCGCCGGCGGTTCGTCGAGCGCGTTTGACGGCCTCGATATGGATATGGGTGGTGGCGGCGGATGTTGCGGTGGCGGTGGCGGCTGCGCCTGTAGCGCCGGGATGAATTAGCGGGCGCCGGATGCGTCTCGCGCCTTCGGCCCTGGCCACCGTGGCGGTGGCGGCACTCTTGAGCGGATGTGGTGCGAAAGACGACCAGGCCGGCGCATACGAGCGACTCCTTGGCCAGTTGAACAGTAACGACTTCGCCGCGGCCTACGAGTGGCTGCATCCTGAGCAGCAGCTTTGGGTGTCGCCAGAGCGCTTTCGTGCCTGCTACGCGACGCTGAGCCGGTTTTCTCCGGCCGCCAAGCTCGTGCGGGTCGTGCGCGCCGAGCGAGCGATGGTCGAGATACCCGGGCCCGCCGATGTCTCCGAAATGGCGACACGGCTTGAGGTCACTGTCGAGTTCGACAGCGGGTCAGTAGCGCTAAAACTGCTGACGGTGCACATGGTGGGCGGCGACCGTGAACGGACTGCCGTTGTACCGCGTTGGCTGATGGATGAAGCCACCGTTGAGGCGGCTCGGAACGGCATCTGCAACACCGGGTCGATGGCGGAGACAATCGCGTGATGGGCGAGCACGGACCATGGATCGATATCAGCACGCCGCTGACGGACGGTATGGCGGTCTATCCGGGCGACCCGGAGGTTCGGCTGCGGCGGGTGTTGGACATGGAGCGCGGAGATCCGTTCACGCTATCGGCGATCGAGGCTGGACTTCATAGCGGCACGCACGTTGAGGCTCCGGTGCACTTCATCCCTGGGAGTGGCGGGATCGAGACGATCGACCTCAATGCACTGCTGGGCGACGCTGTCGTCGTCGATGTGCGGTGGTTTGGTGAAGGCCTTACCGCCGCGGATGTTGCACGTTTCATGCCGGCAGGTTGTGAACGTGTGCTGTTTCGGACGGTGGCTGACTCCGGCAGCAGCGGACCGGTGCTCACAATGGCCGCGGCTGGAGAATTGCTGAAGCGAGGCGTGCGACTGCTAGGCATCGACTCGCTTTCAGTGGCGCCGAGCGATGACCCGAGCCCAGTGCATGTTGCGCTGTTGGAAGCGGGGGTGGTGATTGTTGTGGGCCTCGACCTGCGCTCAATAGAAGCCGGTAGGTATGAACTGCTCTGTCTGCCTCTGTTGATACCGGGAGCTGACGGAGCACCGGCTCGAGCCTTGTTGCGTGCACGTGGATAGCGGCGGGTGAGGCGTTTCCTGGCGGTAGCGACCCTCACCCCCGGCCCCTCTCCCTCTGAGGAGGGCGAGGGGTGATGGCGTTATTGGGTTGCGTTGCCCTGGAGGAATTCGGGCGCCCGTGGGGAGGGGCGGCCTCGACTACGAGGATAGGTCCGGGCTCGTGTCAGCGGAGACGGGCTACCGCAGGGAAGCGGGCTACGAAGGCCCCGAGGACGACGAACCCAACGGCGACGCTGGCTACGACCGCGATGGCGGGCCCCACCGACTCGGCGAGGAGGCCGAGGACGACCATGCCGAAGGGTAGTGTGCCGATAGCCATTCCGAGGGCGCCCATTGCGCGGCCGCGCATCTCCGGTGGGGATGCAGCCATCGTGAGGACACCCTGCATGGTGCCGAAAGCGGAGGCAGCCATCCCGGCGAGAATCACGAAAAGGAGGGCCGACGGGTACCAGGGAATGGCAGCGAAACAGACGAGGAAGACCATGCCGGCGAAGGAACCAGCGACGTAGAGGAGTCCACGGCGTTCGATCTTGAAGGCAGCCCAGAGCAGGGAGCCGAGGAACATGCCGAGACCGTTGCCACTGGCGAGGATGCCAGCGAGGAGGGCGTCTACGCCCAGGTCGTCAGCGAAGACGGGGACGAGCGGCATAAACGAGAAGTAGAAGAAGTTCATGACCATGGTGACGGCAAAGATACCGACGAGTGCCTGGCTGCGCGTGATGACGCGGAGGCCCTCAATAGTGTCTGAGATGACCGAACCTTCGGCTGCGATGCGTTTGGAGGGCACGGATGGGACACCAGACATGAGAAGCCAACAGACGCCATACATGCTCGCCATGACGAGGAATGCCTGGCCTTCGCCGAGGAAGCGGATGACGGCGCCGCCAAGGACGGCGCCCAGCATCGTGCCGCCGGACATGCTGACCATTTCAAGGGCGAGGGCATTGCTCGCCCGCTCATCTCCCACAAGGTCGTAGAGGAGGGCACGGCGGCTCGTCCAATCGACGACGCCGCCGATGCCTACGGCGAGTACAAATGGGTAGAGCATCCAGGCGTCGAGGCGGCCCGAGATGGTGAGGAGACCGAGAAGTGAGGCAAGAGGAAGCAGCACAACGAGTTGCCGAAGGACGGTGCGGCGGCGATCAAAGCGGTCAGCAACGGCTCCAGCGAACGGTCCGCCGAAGAACATGGGCGCGAACATCGCGGCGCCGATCAGCTGGACGAGGAGCGGGGAGCCGGTGAGGTCATTGACGATGTAGCTGCCGAGGAACGTGGCCATCCAGCGGGTGCTGTTCCAGATCCAGCCCATGACCCAGAGGCGTGTGAACCCGGGGACAGCAAAGGCGCCCATGCGGGCGCCGGGGGCACGACCGGCCGTGTCAGCGGGAGCGTTCGTAGCCAAGGGACGTTAGTGTACGGCTCGACGCGTGGACGATTTTCCACGGGGCGACGGCGGCCCTGGCGACCGGCCCGCCCGGCTACGATGAACCGACGAAGGAGAACGAACATGAAGATTGGCGTTGTATTTCCACAGACGGAGATCGGGGCGGACCCGGCGGTCATAAGGGATTTCGCACAGGCGGCCGAGGCGCTGGGTTATACGCACCTGCTGGCTTACGACCATGTACTCGGGGCCGTACACCAGGGCCGGGAGCCACGACTGACAGGTCCGTACACAGAGGAAACCCCGTTCCATGAGCCGTTCGTACTGTTCGGGTATCTTGCCGGTCTGACGACGACGATCGAACTTGTGACGGGTGTCCTCATCCTGCCGCAGCGGCAGACGGCACTGGTCGCGAAGCAGGCGGCGCAGGTGGCAGTGCTCTCGGGCGGCCGGCTGCGCCTGGGCGTAGGCGTCGGCTGGAACTATGTCGAATACGACGCGTTGGGCGAAGACTTCCACACACGGGGCCGGCGCCAGGCGGAACAGATCGAGGTCCTGCGGAAGCTGTGGACTGAGCCGGTGGTCGACTATACGGGCAAGTACCACCGCGTCGACCGGGCGGGCGTCCTTCCGATGCCGGCGAAGCAGATACCAATCTGGATGGGCGGAGGCAGCGATGCAGCCTATCGGCGGGCGGCGGCGATGGCCGACGGCTTCATCTTCACCTCCCGTGGCGGATCGACCGAGTCAGCGCTGAAGCTCCGCGAGATGGTCGCAGCAGCCGGGAGGGAGCAGAGTTCATTCGGAATCGAGGGGATCGTGCCCTACCAGTCCGGGCCGGATTCCTGGGGTGCGCAGGTGGAGTCCTGGAGGGCAGTGGGCGCGACACACCTCTCGGTGGTCGCGATGAATGCCGGACTCGATCCGAAGGGGCATATCGCAATGCTGGAGACGTACCGAAAAGCGATCGGGTAGCTGAACTGGCCGGGAGCCTTTCACGTTTGGGCGCGCGTGCGTACGCTCGCCACATGGCAAGCTATCGTATCCTGCTTACTCCCGGCGACGGCATCGGACCCGAGGTCATCGCTGAATCGCTCAAGGTGCTCGAAGTTGTACAGAAACGCTTCAAGCACGAGTTCCAGTTCGACGAAGAACAGGTCGGCGGCGCGGGAATCGACGCCCACGGCGTGGCGCTTCGCCCGGAAACGGTCGAGAAGGCGAAGAAGGCCGCCGCAGTCTTGTTTGGAGCCGTTGGCGGCCCGAAGTGGGACAACCCGCAGGCAATCGCGCGTCCGGAAGATGCAATCCTCGGGCTGCGGAAACAGCTCGGACTGTTCGCCAACCTGCGGCCGGTGCGGATCCACCCTCTGTTGGCAGCAGATAGCACGCTCAAGCCGGAGGTGCTAGAAGGCACTGATATGGTCGTCATCCGCGAACTGACTGGCGGCCTGTACTTCGGCAAGCCGCAGAAGCGCTGGGAGACGGCGCGTGGCAGGCAAGCGGTCGACACGCTGAAGTACAGCGAGCAGGAGATCGACCGGATCCTGCGGGTAGGCTTCAACCTTGCTCGACAGCGGCGGAAGAAGCTGACAAGCGTGGATAAGGCGAACGTGCTGCGGACCGGCCAGTTGTGGCGTGAGATCGCCACGGAAGTCGGCAAGGAGTACCCGGATGTCGCGCTCGAACACCAGCTTGTTGATAGCTGTGCGATGAGGCTGATCCGGGAGCCATCGAGCTTCGACGTGATCGTGACGGAGAACATGTTCGGCGACATCCTGACGGACGAAGCAGCGATGCTGTCGGGCTCGATGGGGATGATGCCGAGTGCAAGTCTCGGGAAGCGGGACCGCAAGGGCCTGGGCATCGGACTCTATGAACCGATCCACGGCACGGCCCCTGACATCGCCGGGCAGAAGAAAGCGAACCCGCTGGCGATGATCCTGAGCGCAGCAATGATGTTGCGGCTTTCAATGGGCCTCGAAAAGGAGGCTGCTGCGATCGAAAAGGCGGTCGACGACGTAATCGCCGAGGGATACAGGACCCCGGACATCGCCGGCACGGGCAGCAAGACGGTCAACACAATTGAGATGGGCGACCTGGTCGCCGGGAAGCTATAACCGCGAGGGGCAGGCGCGACGGAGGAAAGGGACGTGGCCCATCCACTCGAACGTGTGTGCCGGTGGAACCGGTGGGCGAATCGCCAGGTGCTGGAGACGTTGCGAGAGAGTGAGGGCGAGCCATCAAAGGCACTGGCGGCGTACCAGCACGTGCTGGAGACGGAGCTCGTCTGGCTCCGGCGGTTCAACGATGACCCTCGTCCGATGATCCCGCTGTGGGGTGAGGTATCGCTCGCGCAGGTGGAGGCCTGGACGGCGGAGGCGGCAGCGCTACTCGCGGGCCGGACGGCGAAGCTCGGCGACGGTGGAGGAGCGGAGGAGTTCCGCTACCGGAATTCAAAGGGCAACGAGTTTGTGGACGTTGTCGAGGACTCGTTGATGCACATGCTGTTGCATTCGAGCCAGTACCGGGGGGAGGCGGCCGGATTCCTGAACGCAGCGGGACACCGGGCGCCTGACCTGGACCTGATGTTCTGGGCGCGGCGGGGAGAGCCGGAGTAAAGGGCGGTTCCCTGCCCTCTCCCACTGGCGCAGGAGAGGGTTCTGCACTTGTTGTGTTGTCCTGGGGTTGGCTCAGAGGCCCGCAGCCAGGGGCGGCCGCGACTACGGGCGAGGTGGCGGCTGACCGGGCATTCAGCGGGCTTTGGCGCCCTCACCCTGCCCTCTCCCACTGGCGCGGGAGAGGGTCCTGCGTTGGTTGTGTTGCCCTGGGGTTGGCTCAGAGGCCCGCGGCCAGGGGCGGCCGCGACTACGGGCGAAGCGACGGTGAACCGGGCATTCGGCAGGCTTTGGCGCCCTCACCCTGCCCTCTCCCACTGGCGCGGGAGAGGGTTCTGCCGACAGGGAGTGGGCGACTCGCTAACGAGCGGCGATGTCCACGTACTCGCGGTTCTCTTCGCCCTGGTAGAGGGCGTTGGGGCGGACGAGGCGGTTGTCGGCGTACTGCTCGAGGAGGTGGGCAGTCCAGCCACCGATGCGCGCCATGGCGAAGATGGGCGTGTAGAGGTCGGCGGGGATGCCGAGCATCTTGTAGACGGATGCCGAAAAGAAGTCGACGTTCGGGTACAGCGGCTTACCGGCGAGCTTGCGGCCAAGGTAGTCGCGCAGCTTGAGGGAGAGGTCGAAGTACCAACGGTCTGGCGAACCTTCAGCGACCTGGTGGCCGAGGCGTTCGAGGATGATGGCGCGGGGATCGGTGGTCTTGTAGACGCGATGGCCGATGCCCATGACGCGCTCGCCGCGAGCGAGGAGTGCTTCGACATAGGTCGGGATGTTGCGTTCTTCTTTGATGGCCTCGACGGTGTGGTAGACAGCCTCGTTCGCACCACCGTGAAGTGGGCCTTTGAGTGTTCCGACGGCGGAGGCGATGGCGGAATACATGTCGCTCATCGTCGAACCGGTAACCATGGCCGAGAACGTAGAGGCGTTCATCTCATGTTCGACGTGGAGGATGAGGGCAACGTCGAACACCCGGCGATGGAGATCAGAGGGCATTTCGCCGGTGAGCATGTAGAGGAAGTTGGAGGCGTGGTTGAGGTCGTCGCGCGGTTCGATTGGTTCGAGGCCGCTGCGGAGGCGATGGTAGGTGGCGATCCAGGTAGACATCTTCGCGGTAATGCGCTCGGCGGTCAGGCGAAGGGTCGGGAGGGTGAGGTCGCTGGAGGCCGGGTCGAGGGCGCCGGCGAGTTCGACCGCAATCTCAAGGGTCCGCATGGGGCGGACGTGTGGCCACATTTCGCGGAGCAGGTTGAGGACGATGGGATCCATCCGGCGCATCGACTTGAGGCGAGCGTCGAGTTCAGCGTATTCCGTGGCGGTCGGGAGGCGGTTGTTCCAGAGGAGGAAGCAGACCTCTTCAAAGGTCGAGTTCTCAGCGAGGTCGAAGATGTCGTAGCCAGCGTAGACAAGCTCCCCTTTTTGGCCATCGATTCGGCAGAGCTTTGTGGCGGTGACGTTAATGCCTTCAAGGCCGCGGGCAATTTCGGACAACGTTTACTCCCCATGGACTGTATACAACGGATTCTACGGATCGGCGAAGGGGCTGTGTTATCGGTGTTTGTCGATTGGTCGGGCCGAGGGCATCAGCGCAGGCTATGGGTTGCCGCATACGCCATTGAACATCAGATCGCAGTACGCTTAGTACATGCCGCACGCCGTTTTCCTGGACATGGACGATACGCTGCTCGATAGCTCGGGAGGGGCCGAGGAATCGTGGAAGCTCGCCTGCTCGACCTTTGCACCGCATCTCGGCATCGAGCCGGAACAGCTGCGGCTGGCCATACGCAAGGCAGCCCAGGAGTTCTGGAGAGACGAGGCAGTTTCCGGGCACTGGCGCGTGAAGCTGAAGGAGTCGCGGGTGATGTTCGTTGAGAATGCGCTGCGCGAAGAAAAGCTGAACGTTGACCTCGCAAAGCCGCTGGCAACGCTGTACGACGAGCAGGTGACAGCACGCTACCGGTTGTTCGACGACGCGATCGAGACGCTGGAATGGCTGCGGTCTACCGGCAAACGTCTTGGGCTGCTGACGAACGGGCCGCAGGACATGCAGCGCGAGAAGATCGCGCGCTTCGAGCTTGAGCAGTACTTCGACTTCATCGTGATCGAGGGCGAATTCGGGCGCGGGAAGCCGGAACGGGCGGTCTTTGAGCACGCGCTTTCGCGCACCGCCCTCATGGCAGCAGACGCGTGGCACGTCGGGGACAACCTGTACGCAGATATCGGCGGCGCGCAGAGCGTGGGAATCCACGCGGTCTGGATCCACCGAGACCGGTTGGAAATGAAGAACGACGGGCACGCGGTGCCCGACCGGGTTATCGGCCATCTTGCGGAGCTCCGGGACGCGCTCAGCGAGTAATGAAAGGCCCCGCTCGATGGCGGGGCGTTGAGGGGACCGACACGGGTCAGGCGAAGAACGTCTGGACCGTGCGTGGTGCGAGCGCGAGGCCCATGACCTTCGCCCGCTGAAGCTGCTCCCAGTAATAGCGGTACGTGGCGCGGTCGTGAAGGTTGCCTTCGTACTGAATTGGGCCCCAATCGGCATCGTAGGCGCGGAGCATAATAGCCTCGGCTTCGGCGACCTCGGGTGCGGCGGGCGCCATTGCGCGGACGATCGGCTCAATCTGCATCGGATAGATAGACCACTGGCGGAGGAACCCGAACTCTTCGCGAGCACGGCGTGCATCGTTGTGGATAAAATCGATGTCCTTGAGTTCGAGCGTGACGTTATGTGCAGGCACGACGCCGTTTGCGAGTGCTGCTGCGACGGTTTCTGCCTTGGCGCGGCGGAGGAGGGCATGGTCGAATTGCCAGGGCGACTTCATCGCCGAAGAGGGGATGGCGCCATGGTGGTCGCTGACGAAATCCATGAGGCCGAAGTCAAGCACTTCGACGTTCGGTAGCGCAGCGAGATCCCAGACAACGCGCAGGGCGGCCTGGGTTTCCATGAGGACGTGGATCGGGATCTCGCGCTTGATTCCCGCCTTTGCGGTGGTGTTGCGGATGGTGTCGATGACTTCGGCGCAGGCGGCGACACTCATGCTCTTGGGAATGGTGATATAGCGGACCCGCTCCCCCGCGCCCCGGACGACGATCTCGACGTCCTGGCGCCAGTGGGGATTTGCCGGGTCGTGGATACGCACACCAGCCTGGTTGTATTTGTTGAGGTCGCTGTTCTGCATGCGGACGACCATTTCCGCGTGCTCTTTTTCGGCACCGGTGGGGGCACCATCTTCGCAGTCCATGGTGATGTCGAAGACGGCGTTCATCTTCTCCTGGAGGGAGAAGGCCTTGGAGATACGGTCTTCCGTGCCGGCGAAGTGCTCGGCGGCGGGGATGATCGGCGGGGATTTCTCACCGGCGGTGAGGACTTCAGACGGGTGCTTGGGCATGTTCGGGACCGTGCCTTCCGTGGTGTCATCCGGCCAGAAAAGCTGGCGTGTGTGTGCGCGACAGTATGCGCCAAGGGAAGGAAGTGGTCACCGCTGAACAGGACGATGCGAGCCCGGGAACGGCAGAAATCCGGATTCATGGATGCAGGAGGACGGCGTGACACTCACGATGGCGGAGGCCCGGTACGAGCAGTTCGTGGTGTGTCAGCGAGGCGCGGGGTTGCCCCAGGTGTCCCAGCTGGTGAGTTCCGCAGATGGGCGGCGGTTTGTGGGGCCGAAGTTGCCGCGTGGATAGCCAAGTGGGATGCAGAAGTGGAAGTCGATGTCTTCCGGGATCGCGAACATGGCCTTGAAGCGATCCATGACCTGGGGGTGGAGGGTTGTGGGGACGGAACCGATGCCAAGGGCACGGGCGGCGAGCATGAGGTTCTGCGCACAGGTGATGACGGAGTTCGCAGGCCCGCCTTTCGTGGCGAGGACGAACACGATGCAAGGCGCGGCGCCGATCTCGTTGGCGAGGCGCATTGCTGACTGTGAGACGGCGCGATCCGCGGGGATGTCCTCGGGCTTCGTCCATCCTTCGAAGTCGCGGCGCTTGGCCCACCAGGCTTCGTGGTAGAGGGCGCCGAATTCGGCGATCTTCGCAGGGTCAGTGACGACGAGGAAGCGGGCGAACTGGCCGTTGCCACCACTGGGGGCTTTGACCGCCGCTTCGAGGATGAGGCGGATGTCCTCGACGGGGATGGGGTCGGGCTTGAGCCTGCGGATGGCGCGCTGGGTAAAGATGGCTTCGCCGAGGGGCATCGCGAGGCGGGAAGGATCCGGTCCGGGCATGGGATCAGGCTCCGATCACGAGGTTCCAGGGATCGACCCGCCAGGACGCGACGAGGCCATTGAGGACATACGGGTCGGAGCGGACGAAGTCGTCGACGATAGTGCGGTCTTCGGTCTTGAAGACGATGACGGCGTGGTCAACCGGGTCGCCGGCAGCACCCGCATGGGTGACGATGCCGCGCTTGTGCAGGTCGCTAAGGCTTGAGAGATGCCCGGCGCGATGGGGCTCGCGCCGCGTCAGGATGTCGGAGACGTATTCGTAGCGAAGGAGGTAGTGCATGCAGGTTCATCCGTGGCCGCGAGCGGCCGATGGTCGCTGCCGCCCGCGTATCAACTGGCTCAGGCGAGGGCGCGTTTGAGGTGATCGGAAGCAATGCGAACGGCGGCGAGGCCGTCGTCGATAGCACCGTTGGCAAAGAAGGCGTGGATCTGGCCGTTGAAACGGATGGCCGTGACAGGTACGCCAGCTTCACTGAGAGCGCCGGCATAGGCCTCACCTTCGTCTCGTAGGGGGTCGTACTGGGCGGTGATGACGAGAGCGCGAGGGAGCCCGGAAAGGTCCTTCGCGCGGGCGGGGGAGGCTTTCGGGTCTGCGCCTTCGGCCGGGCTTGAAAGGTAATGGCCCCAGAACCACTCCATGGACTCGCGCGTGAGCAGGTAGCCGTCAGCGTTGTCGCGGTAGGAGGCGGTGTTCGAGGCGTAATCGGTGACCGGGTAGACGAGGAGCTGGAAGGTGATCGCGGGAGCGCCGGCAGCCTTCGCCAGCTGGGCAACAACCGCGGCGAGGTTACCACCAGCGCTGTCGCCACCGACGGCGATACGGGCCGGGTCGACGCCGATGGATGCGGCGTTCCCGGCAACCCATTTCGTGGCAGCGAAGGAATCGGCGGCGGCGGCGGGGAACTTCGCTTCCGGCGCGAGCCGGTAGTCCACCGACACAACAACGACACCGGCGGCGTTCGCCATCATGCGACAGCCGAAATCGGCTCCGTCGAGGTTTCCGATGACCCATCCACCACCGTGAAACCAGACAAGCGCGCCCTTTGGGCCGGGACCACCGGGATCGTAGATGCGGACCGGGATTTCGCCCCCCGGGCCTGGAATCGTACGGTCGACGACAGAGGCGACGGGCTCGCCTTCAGGACGCGGAAATCCAGCCAGCTGATCGCGAACGGCCTGGGCGCTCGGGCCGGTGAGCGTGATCCCGAACTGGCTGAAGACATCAATGACTGCCTTGGCCTGGGGGTTGAGGGTCATGAATGGCAGGTTCCTTTCCGTGAGCGGGGTTAGCTGACCAGGGTCCCGAGCGTGCGCTCGAGCGTCTTCAGGTCGGGGGCAGCGGGGAGGCCGATGATCGGGAGGTCGACGCCAAGCTGGCGGCGTTCTTCGATCCCAGCGGCGACTGTCTCGATGTCGCCATAAATTGCGGTCTCGTCGAGGAGGCGGTCGCCCATCGCGGCCATCAGGGCGTCATTCGTCTGGAAGGGGGCGGGCTTGTGCTCTTCGCCTGCCTTCCGCATAGCAGCAACCTCGTCGGCGAAGCCGTTTCGGGTGAGCATCCGATGATAGAAATCACCCATGTTGGTGACGTACCAGGAGACCGGTCCCGCAGCCATACGCCTGGCCTTGGCGAGGTCGGGTTCGATCACCGTGGTGAGGGAGGCGACGCACTCGACGGTCAGGGGATCGCGGCCAGCAGCCTTTGCCGATTCGCGGACCTGGGCGAGACCCTCACGGTACTTCGACTTGGGCCAGTAGATTGGCATCCAGCCATCGGCGACTTCGCCAAGGACTTCCATCGAGCGGGGGGAGATGGAGGCGATGTAGATCGGGATATGGTCCCGAACCGGGTTGAAGAGGAGCTTGAAGCCGCGCTGAAGCTTGAAGACTTCGCCTTCGTAGAAGACCTTCTCACCGGCGATAATCATATTGATGATCTCGCAGTACTCCTTCGTCCGCTGGATGGGCTTTTCGAAGGGCTCACCGTGCCAGTGCTCGATGACGCGGGCGCCGGAGGTCCCAAGGCCGATGATTGCGCGGCCGCCTGAGATCTCGTCGAGCGTGGCATAGGTCATGGCGAGAACGCCCGGCGAGCGGCCGTAGACGGGGGCGATGCCGGTGCCAAGCTTGATCTTTGAGGTCTGAAGAGCGACCTGGGTTAGGAGCGAGAACTGGTCGCGGCCCCAGGTTTCGGCAGTGAAGATTGCCTCGACGCCGACCTCTTCAGCAACCTTGATGCGCTCGATGAGCGCTTTGTTTTGTTCGGGGGTGCCGTTGAATCCAACAGAAACTGCGAGCCGACGAGCCATGGTGCCTCCGGGCGAAAAACTCTTTGCGCGGGGAATCTAGCACAGATGGGGCGAGGAAGCCGGGAAGGGCTCAAGCGGCGC
>JAGQHB010000057.1 GCA_020432045.1 Dehalococcoidia bacterium
CGCCTCAGATGGAGGTCGCCATGCCCTGACGAGCAACCCCACCGCTTACCTTCTGGAGACCGGCATCACCCTGGCGATCTAACCCGGCATCACCCCGGCGATTGACACTCAAGCCGGGCTATTCCCCCTCGCCCTCACCGAGGGAGAGGGGGCCAGGGGGTGAGGGAGAGCAGCAGCCCAACCATCGCATCCATCCCGCGTGCTCCCCGCAGTCCCCAACGATCTCAAGCCGGGCTATTCCCCCTCGCCCTCACCGAGGGAGAGGGGGCCAGGGGGTGAGGGTTACCCCGGCAGCAGCGGCGCCTGCTCCGCGTAACTGGAAAGCAGCTCGTCCGCGTCCAGGTCCGTAATCGCCGTCAGGCTCCGCCTCGCCATCTGCCGTACCAGTTCCACGCCGCGCTCGTTGCCGAGGTCTACAGAGCCCCCGGCGATGATTGGATAGACGGCGCACAACAGCGTTGCCGCCCGGTAGTCTGCCCAGCACTCCTCCCAGCTGTATCCAGTGTCCTTTCGGCTCACGGCGCCGTGGTAGCCCTTCAGCCATTCGTGTTCATGCGCCCGCCGTGCGTCCACGTCGATCGATTGGCTCAGGAAGTACGCGATGTCGAACGGCCCCCGGCCGCGACCCGAAATCTGCCAATCGATGAGCGTCAGCGGCCTCGACCCGTCGGTGCTGCCGAAGAAGATGTTGTCCAGTCTCAGGTCGCCGTGGAGGAACGTCCGTGGCCCCTCGGCCAGGCTTTGCATCATCGACATCACCCGCGGCGCCAGGCTGACCGCAATGCCGCGTTGCCGCTCTGTCAGGTCCGGTCCGAACTTCTCGAGGAACGGATCGAGGGCCACCATTGTGGCTCCCTGCCCCATCAACATTTGCGGTGCGTTCAGCGTGGGCAGCCAGTCCAGCGCCGCCAGTTCGGCTCTTTCCCACCAGCGGGCGTGCATCGCCGCCATCTCCCGGACGAGCAGTTCCGCGTCCGCCGCGCTCGCCCCTTCCACCTGGTTGCCCTGGCGCACGCTCCCAACGTCCTCCATCACAATGACGTAGCGATCGGCCGCAACATCCCGCGCCGAATAGTAGTTCCGCGGTGCTGCCAGCTGTGGGGCCAGCTCATGGTAGATGCGTGCTTCCTTCTCGTAGAACCCGAGTAGCTGCGCCACGCCCCGTCCGCCGGGGTCCTGCGTCGGCAGCTTCACCACGACGGTCTTCGGCGCGCCAGCCTCGGCCCTGTCATACTCCAGCGTCACTCGCGCCAGCTCACCAAGGATCCCGACCCCTACGCCAATCGTCTCCTTCGATTCGCTCACGATGGATGCCGACGTCAGTGCTCCGCCTTCCGTCAGGGCCGCAGTCAGCCACGCGGCCGTTACATCGCTCATAACTGCAGGGATAGAAAGCGCCATTCTGTCCTCCTCTGGCTCGCGGTCGCTTCAACAGATCGGTCGAGGAGCTGAGTTTACCCCCGTTAAAGTCAATATGAAGCCTTCGTTACGTCTATACAGAGAAACCGGGTGTTCGGCAGGCGTTTACACTCTGCCGAGCACTCCACGCCCGAGGATCGGCCCATGCCCGGCAAGTACTTCGAAGACCTCGAACCAGGCGCCAGGTTCACGCACCAGCCATCGCGCACCGTCACTGAGACCGACAACCTGCTCTTCACCGCCCTCACGATGAACCCCCAGCCGCTCCACCTCGATGCAGAGTTCGCGAAGACGACCCAGCACGGTCAGGTCCTCGTTAACAGCATCTTCACGCTCGGCCTCATCGTTGGTCTCTCCGTGGGCGATACCACGCTCGGCACGACCCTGGGAAACCTCGGCTTCGACGAAACTACCTTCCCCGCCCCCGTCTTCATCGGCGACACGATCACCGCTGAGACCGAGGTCCTCTCCCGCCGCGGGAGCAAGTCCCGCCCCGACCGTGGCATTGTTGTGTTCGAGCATCGCGGCATCAATCAGCGGGGCCAGGTCGTTGCTCGGTGCAAGCGCAGCGCGATGATGCTCCGTCGCCCCGCTAGCTAAGCGCTTCGCTCAGACGACTCCCGAGTTGCGAAGTGCCCCGATCTCCTCAGCGCCGTAGCCCAATTCGGCCAGCACCAGATCCGTGTGCTGCCCCACGAGCGGGGCCGCCGTCGAACCGTGCGGGCCATCGGGTGTTGCCATGAAGGCCGCATTCACCACCGCCGGTGCCATGCCATCGATGCCTAGCGGGTTCTCAATCGGTGTCAAGGCGTCCCGGAACGCGAGCTGCTCCTGTGCCAGCGCATCCGGCAGCGAAAGCACCGGCGAGCATGGCACCCCCGCCGCCCCTAGCCGCGTCACCCATTCCGCCACCCCACGTTCCCGAAGGCACTCCTCCAGCACCGTGCGGATGCTGGCCGCGTTCGCTGCCTGGGATTCAACCGTCGCCATTCTCGGGTCGTCCGCCATCTCCGGCCGTCCCAGCGCCGTCCACAACGCCCGCAGCTGCTGTGCCGTGAGCGCCGTCACCTGCAGGAATCCGTCTGCGGCTGGGAACACATCGGCCGTCGGCTGGCCCGTCACCGATGTGTTCCCCATCTGCGCCGGCGGAACGCCCGAGATCAGGTACGCGTTCACTACCGGCGACATAAGTGAAAGTGCAGCTTCAAGCATCCCTATGTCCAGGTACTGGCCTTCGCCCGTTTGCGCTCTGCGGTACAGCGCCGATGCCACCGCGAACGCAGCCGTCATCCCGGCCGCCGCGTCGACGACGGGGAATCCAACCCGTAGCGGGCCCTGCCCGTCGATCCCGTTTACCAGCATCATCCCTGAGGCCGCCTGTACCGCTCCGTCGTACGCAGCGGCGCCCTTCTTTGGTCCGGTCTGGCCAAATCCGGAGATGGAACAGTAGACAATGTCCTCGCGCATCGCCCGGACCGCCGCGTATCCGTAGCCCAGGCTCTCCATCACACCCGGTCGCAGGTTCTCGACTACGACGTCCGCTTGCGCGACAAGCCGCCGCACCACTTCGCGTGCGTCCGCGTGCTTCAGGTTCAGCCCCAGCGACCGCTTCCCCGTGTTCAGGCCCTGGAACATGGTCGACATGTTCTTCCCTGCGAGCGGCCCCGCGTCCATCATCCGCCGCCCCTGGTCGCCATCGCCCGGCGTCTCCACCTTGATCACGTCCGCGCCGAGGAACCCGAGCAGCGACGCCGCCATCGGCCCGGAGATCACCTGGGCGAACTCGACCACCCGTACGCCTTCGAACGCTCGCGGCATGTTCCCCTCCGCCTAATACGATTTCGGCAGGCCGAGTGCTTTCTCGGCGATGTTCGAAAGGATGAGGTGTGGGCTCACCGGCGCGATCCAGTTGATCAGCACCTCCCGGTACAGCCGCTCGATGTGCAGCTCCTTCGCGTAACCAAGTCCGCCGTGTGTGATCATGGCTCGTTCACAGGCCCGTTTCCCCGCCTCCGCCGCGAGGTACTTGGCCCCATTCGCTTCCGGGCCGCACGGCAGGTCTTGGTCGTACAGCCAGGCAGCGCGCATCGTCATCAGCCACGCAGCCTGCAGCTCCGCCCAGCTCTCAGCGAGCGGGTGCTGGATTCCCTGGTTCTGTCCGATTGGTCTTCCAAACACCACCCGGTCCCGGGCATAGCTCGCCGCCCTCGACAGAGCCTCCTCGCCGATACCAATCGCCTCGCTCGCTACCAGCACGCGCTCCGGGTTCAGCCCGTGCAGCAGGTACTGGAACCCCTTGCCCTCCTCGCCGATCCGGTCTTCGACCGGCACCGGCATGTTGTCGAAGAACACTTCGTTCGAATCCACCGCGTGACGGCCCATCTTCTGTATCTCCCGGATCTGGACGAACTCGCGGTCAAGGTTCGTGAAGAACAGGCTGATCCCGTCGAATGGACGCTCGCACTGCTCCCGCGGCGTCGTCCGGGCCAGCAGCAGGATCTTGTCCGCTTCTTGCGCTGTGCTCGTCCAGATCTTCTGACCATTCACGATATACTGGTCGCCGTCGCGCACCGCGCGTGTTTGGATGCTCGAAGTGTCGAGCCCGGCCGTCGGCTCCGTTACACCAAAGCATGTGCGTGTTTCGCCCCTGATGAGCGGCGGGAGCCAGCGCTGCCGCTGCTCCTCATTGCCGAACACCACGATCGGGTTCGGACCGAAGATGTTGATGTGGATCGCGCTCGCCGCGCTCATCGCCCCGCCCGATTTGGCCACCGTGTGCATCAGGATGGCGGCATCCGCGACGCCGAGCCCGCTCCCCCCGTACTGCTCGGGCATCGCAATGCCGAGCCAGCCACCCTCGGCCATTGCTGTGGTGAACTCGACGGGGAATTCGCCGCTCTCGTCATGCTCCAGCCAGTAGGAGTCCGGGAAACCCCGCATGATCTGCGAGACACCCGCGCGGATCTCTTCCTGGATCGGCGTCAATGCAAAGTCCATCGCCAAACCCCCCGGCTTCCAACGTCAGCGAACGGTATGCCGGTGCTGCGCTTAGCGGTAGCACCTCAGGGGAACGGCTTGGGCCGGACAGCTAGGCCAGCTCCAGCGCCTTTAAGGCCGACCCGTCGTATCCGTCGAAGTAGAACGGCTTCGTTGCAAGCGGTTGCCGGCCGAGCGCCCGTTCCTCTGATTCCGGCGGCCACGACCGCAGCCGCAGGCCCACCGCATCACTCGGTATCTCGTGGCTCGTCACACGCCCACCCGGCCCATCGTAGAAGAACTCGCCCTCGATGCCGTCGTGAGACACGAGCCATGCGCCAAGCCACGTGCGCCGGTTGCTCTCGGCAAGCTCCGCCTCGCCCCAATCAACCTTCAGTTCCGTTGCCACCGCTGCCTCCGGGATTTCTACCGGGCGTACTCGGCCGGCACGTCGAATCCATACAGCTTCGCTGCGTTCAGGCCGAGGATGTTGCGTTTGTCCTCCTCCGGCAGGTGGGACATCGTCCGTTTGATCGCTTCGTCGGAATGGGGCCAGGTCCCTTCGTGGTGAGGGTAATCATTCCCCTACATCAGGTGCTCCGATCCGACCCACTTGTACAGTTCCATGCCCGGCGGGTCGTCCTGGAAGCTACTGTATCCCTGCCGTCGCCAGTATTCGCTCGGGAGCATCTTGAGCTTCGGGAACGCGAACATGTGGTGCTTCCGGTAGCCTTCGTCCGCCGCCCACAGCGTCCACGGCAGCCAGCCAATTCCTGCCTCGATCGTGATCACCTTCAGGTCCGGGAACTTCTCGAAAATACCGCCCGCCGTGAATTGGACGACTGGCTCGATCGCCGTCGCCAGCGCGTTCCACACGTAGTTGATCACTGCACCACCCCGTCCCGTCGACGTCCGCGGATCCTTGCCTGTGCCTACGTGGAGGCTCACCGGAAGCTTGCGCTCCGCGATCGCCGCCCATAGCGGGTCGAACATCTTGTCGTTGTATCCAATTCGCCGCTCGACGGCTGCGTTGCCCTGCGGCTGTACGGGCAGGAAGAGGTGCCTGTATCCCAGCTTCGTCACCCGATCGACCTCTTCGATAGCGGCCTCGACCTCAAGCGGAGCGATGCATGCAGCCGGTGCCATCACGTGTTCCCAACCTTTGAACACGTCGGGCAACGCCCAGTTGTTCCAGACACGGCAGAGTGCCGTCTGCAACTCCGCGTCCGGGGACGTCCAGTGCTGCAGCCCCTTGTTCGGGTAGATCACCTCGGCATCGATCCCGTCGCGGGCGTGATCCCTGAGACGCTCATTCGGGTCACGGCTGCCCGCCTTCGCCCGCTCAAGGTCTTCGCCTTCCAGCTTCAGTTCGCGTACGCGCACCGGCCGGTGCCCTTCGACGACTGACCACTTTTCGCCGTTGTCGTCCACTTCGATGCGTGGGATTCGATGCCGGAACCGCGCTTCGATACGCCGCTCCCACAGGTCTGTCGGCTCACTCACATGGCAGTCAGCAGAGACGATGAAGTACTTCTTCATCGCCTCTGGCTTCGAAGGTCGCTCAAGGGCCGGGGTGCTTGTCACTGCGAACTCCTGCTGCTGGCGCACGTTTGCTTATGCCCGTACGGTGCTCAACTCAATCGTGTACAGGGATGATTCGAATGTGTCAACGATCTTCCCGCCTTCCTTTCGCGGATTTGGGTGTGCCCGCGCGCTGCGCTGCCGTTACCCCGTGAGTTCGAGTGCCCGCCGCCCCGATCGAAGAATTTACGCAATACAGGTGACACGCCTGTACAAGGGAGGTACAACGGCTTCGTATGAACCGCCGTGCGAAGCCCTTCCTCCCAGCACTGGTTATCGTGGTCCTGGCGGTTACGGTGTTGCCCCTGGCGGTGGCCGCCGGTGCTTCCTCGTCGCTCCCGGCCCGTTCGGTTATCCCCTTCCTCTCCGCTGATACAGCAGGTGGCCGCTCCCTCGACATTACGGCCGATGCTGGCGTGACGAAGCAGGTCGTTGACCGCTATTTCAGCCCGTACCGGTATGGCCCGACGCAGATCTTCTATGTCCTTGCTGAAGACGCCGCGATGGTGCGCGTGCAGTTTCCGGCTGATAGCACGGACTTCAGATTCTCAGTGACGGTCTACCTCTTCGAAGATGGCACGACCGCGGACCGCATTGGCCAGTTTGTCAACAATCTTCACTCCGACGCGCTCTATCCCGACCCTCCCCGCCCAACCTCTCAAACCACTATTCCCGCGTCCGCTCTCGTCGTCCTCGCGAGCGACCTCACGGGGCACACAGTGGGCTCGCAGGGCGATGAATACGATGACTACGCGGTTAAGTTCCAGGTCGACGCCCACGTTCAACCCGGGCTTTTCTCGCTGGCGGCTTTCGATAGCGTCGTCGGTGTCCACGTCCGCACCTGCGACCTAGAAGGCTGTCCCGGCTAGCGTCCACCTAGCCGCCGGAAATAGCCGGCAGGATATACACCTCGGCGGGCCGTGCCTCGATCTGGCAGTTCCCGGCTATTCCGCTTTCTGTGCCAGCGCCAGCAGCTTGTGGCACAACGGCACCACCAAGGGCGACTCAGAGATCACATGCGTGAAGCGGCTCACCCGGCCGTGGAGTTCCGGCGCCAGGTAATACCCAACCGTCCGCGTGACGTTGAAGCGTCGCCTCAACGTATGTCGCAGCGCGCGGGCACTTTGCAGCTGGACATGCGTTTGGTCTTCGCCGTTCCAGACGGTCCCGTCGCGGAAGTATCGGGCAATGCCACGCAGGCTTTGCAGCGAGTAGCGGTTCGGCGTCGAAAGCGCCACCAACCCGCCCGGTGCTGTGACCCTCCAGAGCTCGTCCACGAACCCTGGCACCTCCCACGGCTGAAGATGTTCGATGATCTCGAACGCTACCGTCAGGCGGGCGCACTCGTTGTGGAACGGCAGATGGCGGACGTCCCCGCGTACGGACGGGGTAGCCGCGGCCCGCGCCGCCTGGCACTCGCTCCACGAGAGGTCGTGCGAGACCACGGAACCACCGGTTTCCATTGCGACGAACCTCGTGAGGCTCGCATCGCCGCCCGCCACATCGAGTACCAGGTCAGATGATTCGAGGTGAACCCCGTCTAGTAATTCTGAAATTGCCCGCCGGCGCCCGGCCATCCAGCGCGCGAATGGTTCGGCCACCTCTCCAACGGCCACGGCCACAACACCCTCCAGGCCCGTCGCTGGATTCAATCCAGGCGCGGCATGCCCCCCGGAGGTTCACACCTGCCCGTAGAGAGTCCGTGGACGCCGCGTAGACCGAACGTGATCAGCCGTGACCGCAGCATTTACCTGCCGTGGCCCCTACGTGCCGAACGCTCGTCTGAGGTGCTCCGCCGCCTCGTCAACGTTCTTCCGCCCGCCGGGGACGACACCCATGAACAGGAAACTGTCGTGGATCAGCCCCGGATACTGCGAATATGTCACCGCCACGCCTGCTGCCTTCAGCTTGTCCGCGTACGCCTTGCCCTCGTCTCGCAGCGGGTCGAACTCTGCCGTCTGCACCAGCGCCGGCGGCAGTCCTGACAAGTGGCCCCGGAGCGGCGATGCGTACGTCTCCGCGCCGTGCTCGGGCGTCGGTAGATAGTGATTCCAGAACCACCCCATGCTCTCCCGCGTCAACATGTACCCGTCGCCGTTCACCGCATACGAAGGCGTGTCGTAGCCGTAATCGGTCACCGGGCAGTGCATCACCTGGTACACCAGGTCCGGTCCACCCTGGTCGCGCGCCATCTGCGTGATGACCGCGGTCAGGTGGCCGCCTGCGCTGTCACCCGCCACCGCGATGCGCGACACGTCGAGCCCGAGCACCTCGGCGTTCTCGGCCACCCAGCGTGTCGCCGCGAAACAGTCCTCCGACGCCGCCGGATATTTGGCCTCAGGCGCCAGGCGGTAGTCCACGGAGACGACGGCGCACTTCGCTGCGTTCGCCAGCGCACGGCACAGTGAATCGTGCGTCTCCACATCCATGATTACCCATCCGCCCCCGTGGAAGTACACGACCGCAGGCAGGTTCGGACCGCTCGAGGACTTGTAGATCCGGACCGGGATGTCGCCGGCCGGGCCGGGAACCTTGCGATCTTCCACCGATGCGACAGCCTCCGGCTCGCCCTGGAGCGCTGCCATCGCCGCGAATCCCGCCCTGGCGACCGCCGGATCGAGTTCGCTCAGCTTCGGCGCATCCGGGTTTTCCATCTGCGTCAGCAATGCCTGTACGGCGGGGTCGAGCGGCATGAGTGAGACCTCCGTCTGCGCGATGGGCCGGGCGTGCGCGCACACTACGCAGTCCCGGCCGCCCCCTGCAACCGTTTTCTGGCGGACTAGCCTGCGCTGATGGCCGTGTCTGGTGTGGGCGAAGTGTTTCGCCAGATGATCAGCACAAACGCCACCGCTAACACGGCGACACCCATCGTGCCCAGCATTGGGCGTTCGCCGTATCTATCGGCAAGGATTCCCACCGGTAGCGCAACAATACTGCTGAGCGACGACGCCATCATGGTCAGCGCAGCGACGCGGCCCATATAGGCGACCTCTGCCGCTCGTAGTGCTACGGCCAGGTTCAACACCTGGAAGCCGCTGGCCCCGGCCCCCAGGAACAGCATCACTGTCGCCGCCATGCCCAGGTTTGGCGCGAAGCAAAGCCCCACCAGCGATACGCCGAACAGGATGTTGCATGCGCCCAGCAGGTGCGTTGCCTTCGGCGAGTCCGCCATCGACGCAGCGCCAAGGCTCACAATGAACCCGCCTACCGCCGAAACCCCCAGCAGCATCCCAAGGTTGGCTGTGCTGACGCCGAGCTCCTCTTTCGCGTATCCGGGAAGCAGCGTGATGTACGGGTTCCCCACGATCGTCAGCAGCAGGAACCCACCCAGTACCCAGCGAATCTCCGGGTTCTTCCAGCCGTACTGCATCCCGATCCAGCTGTCCCGCAGTAGGTTCGGTGCACCCGTCGAACGCTTCGGTGCTGAGGTCGCCGGGAGCTGCAACATCGTGATGATCGCCAGCGTGAAAGCGCCGCCCATCACCGTGTACGTTCCCGCCGACCCAAACGCATCCCAGCCGATCAGAATGCCGGCCGCGAACGGTCCGCTTACCATCATCACCGTCATCGCCAGCTGCTGAACGGCGACTGCGTTTCCTCGCTGTGCGGTGGTCGCTAGCTCACCGATGTAGGCATTCCGCACGGAACGGATCATCGCGAACATGGTGCCGCTCACGAACGCGGCCACTGCCAGCAGCGGGATGTTGATGAACCCTGCCGTGATCGCGAATCCGACGAAGAAGAATGTGGCTGCCGTGATCGCCTGGCAGCTGATCAGCATCGTCCTTTTGGAGACCCGGTCAGCAAGTGCCCCCGCCAATGGTGAGATAAACAGCAGTGACAGGCCGGAGCCCAGCATCACCGTGCCGACAGCGCGGCTGTTCCCTGTCAGGTCGAACGCGACCACGCCCTGCGCCGTCTGATTCATCGTCACGCCCGCGAAGTTGAGCAAGGTCCCGATCCAGAGGATCCGCAGATTGCGGTTTCGCAGGCTGTCGAAGGTCCGGTTGAACCAGCCGCGGACAGTTGCTGAGACGCCACTCCCGGCGCCCGGTTGTCCGGCCGGCGCCTCAATCCTCTCGCTCGCCACCGGCCGCCTCCCGTGTCACGCCAGACAGCGCGGAGTATGGACTATTCCCACTGGCAATCAAGCCGCCCGTTCGCCCGCATCCGCTGGTCCGTCTGTGCGTGGCCAGGGCGCCAAACCTCCGTCGGAGGGCGGGCGGTACCCAACGACCCGGTTTCGGCCAGATGCCTTCGCCTCATACATCGCGTGATCGGCCAGTTCGATAAGTATGTCCATCGCCCGCCCGTGCTCCGGAGCCACCGCGATCCCGGCCGATATCGTCACCGGACCGACCGGTTCCAGGGTTTCTCCCGTCAACGGCGTCCGTTCAACGGCCGCGCGGATGCGATCCACAAGTTGCAACGCATCATCCATGCCAACATTTGGGAGCACCATCGTGAACTCCTCACCCCCATACCGGTAGACGCTGTCATGTTCGCGGATTCCCGCCCGCAGCACCTCGGCCACGCGCTGCAATGTCACGTCCCCGACACGGTGCCCGAAATCGTCGTTGAATCGCTTGAAGTGGTCGATATCGATCATGACGACCGCCGTCGATTTGGCGTGTGTGAGCGCCTGCGCGTGCCTTGTGGCGACGTCGTCCTCAAGTTGCCGGCGGTTTGGCAACCCCGTCAACGCGTCATGCCTGGCCTGGTGCTGAGCAACTTCGTGGGTGTCCGCCGCCGCGACTGCCGTGGCCACCTGCGATGCCATCAGCTCCGCCATCCGATCGTCGTCCGTCGTGAACGCTCCCGCTCGCGAGGACCACAGCTCCATCGTGCCAACCACACGCGCTCCCACGATGAGCGGCACCACCAAAGCCGCCACGGCCCCCGCGGGCGCTTCAGCCGTGCTGTGGTTGAGCCCCGACCGGTCGCCAACGTGGATCGATCGTCCCCGCCGCGCGACCCGGCCGGCGACACCGCTCCCCAGTGGAACTTCCGCCGGCACCGATGTTCGAATGTCGGGTGGCGCCGCTCCTTCGAGCGCCAGTGACCCGCTCCGCAGCACCCGCAACACCACGCTATCAGCCGCAAACAGGCCGAGCGATTCTGTGACCGTCGTCTGCACGACGTAACGCAGGTTCAGGTTTTCCGTGATTTCGTTTACTACCTGGTACAGGGCTTCGAACTGCCGGTTCCGCCGCTCCGCGCTCGCCGTGACAGACTCCAGCGCGTCCCGCTCGTCTCGTACCGCCTGCAAAGCTGCCGCCAGGCGCCGGCTCACCAGCCAGGTAGTGCTCCCTACCGAGAGGGCCGCGATGCCCACCAGCCCAAGCATCAGCAACTGCGCCAGCATCGATGTACTGCTGACGTCGTTCGCGTCGCTCGCTGCTGCATCTGCGAATTCCGGGCCGAGGGCTCCCGATGCTTCCCTCAACTGCTGGAGCGACGTCTGGAACTCTGCAAGATCCGAAGCACTGCCGGTGACCAGGTAGACGGAGAATCGCTGATACGTCCTCCCGCTCGCAACTTCAAGGTCGAGCGTCGCGGCTGAAGGCGCGATGTCCGCCAGCTCGCTGGACGCTGCCTGCGTCTCATCAAGCCGGCGGGCCACTTCCACCACAGCAGATGGGTCCCGGTTGACCAGCAGGACTCCCTCCGCTGCCGTACTCGCCGCCGCAACCGAAGCGGCAAGGGCCGCACCATCAGCGTTCCGTCTCGCCGAGTGCCCGGAATTGTCGACCGAGCGCAGCGCCAGCAAGCTCACCGCTCCCACCGCAAGCGCCGCCACCGCTACGCTCGAAAGCTGGACGAGCAGCGGATTGCCGGTTACGCGGCCCCGAAACCGCACAAATCCCATATACAGAAGATCGACCGGAGGTGGGTGACAGCCTGTGGGCAATCCGGTGTCCATTGTGTAGACATCGCGGCTGTCCCACTCATGTGCACTGTCATGCCAGCCCACGGTTCTGGCGGCGGCGGCCGCTAGCCGCCTAAATGGCTCCGGAGTCCCGCATCTGCCCGATCTCATCCCAGCCGAACCCGCACTCCAACAAAATTACCTCGGTGTGCTGCCCGTGTTCAGGTGGTGGCGCGGCCTCTCCCGCGACCTCATCGTTGAGCACGATCGGGCTCCCGCTAATCGTGATCTCACCGGCCACCGGGTGTTGCATCGACCGCACGTATCCGTTGGCCCTTGCCTGCTCGCTCGCCAGTACCGCCCGGTAGTCCACCACTTCCGTCGCGAGGATGTCCGCAGCCTGCAGCTCCGCCAGCCACTCCGCCGTTGTACGCCGCACCAGCACCGCCTCCACTTCCATCCTCAAGGCGTCCCCATTCGTTTGCCGTCCCCTGCCGATGTCGAACCGCGGATCGTCCTGTAAACCCTCGATCCCCAGAATCCTGCAGAACCTCGGCCATCTGCCGTCGTCCACCGCTGCGAACGCGATGTAGCCGTCCGCCGTCGGGAACGCCCCCCAGAGCCCCTGGATAAACTGGTGGGCACGTCCCGCCCGTCCCGGCTCCTGCCCCGTCAGTGCCGTGTAGTTCAACTCCCAGCTCTGCATTGCGATCAGCGTCCCGTAAATCGAAACGTCCACCTTCTGGGCTTCTCCCGTCTGCGACCGCGCAAACAGGCCCGCGAGGATGCCCATTGCCAGGCTCATCCCTCCCGATGTATCGGCCACCGCGAACGCTGCAGGCAACGGTGGCTCACCCTCGAACCCGCCCTTCGCCAGTAGCCCCGTCGCCGCCTGTGCGAGGATGTCACGGCTCGGACGCTGTACCCACGGCCCGGTTGGACCAAACGAGCTCCCCTGCGCGAATACGATCTTCGGATTCACCGCCTTCAGCCCCTCGAACCCAATCCCGAGGCGCTCAAGTACGCCCGGCCGGTAGTTCGTTAGGACAACGTCCGCATCTCTCGCCAGCCGCTTTACCACTTCGATCGCCTCGGGCTTTTTCAGGTCGAGTGTGATGCTGCGTTTGCCCCGGTTCATCGCTATGAAATACGGCGAGACATCGTGGTTCGGGACATCCGTCGCTCCGCGTCCCGCAAGTGCCTAGCGGCTCAGATCGCCCGTTGTCCGGTTTTCAATCTTGATGACATCCGCGCCGAGGTCGCTCAGCAGCAGGCCAGCGAAGGGCCCCTGGATCTCCTGCCCAATCTCGACTACCCGGACACCCGCCAGCGGCTGCGACATCGAAACACCTCCCGCGTCCGGCACCGCATTCGAGTGAGCACCCCGCCAGGACGTCCCCGCGAGTATGGCCCTCCGATCAATGCCTCATCAAACCGCGGAGAATTGCCGGGGGCCGCCGTCCGCCCGTGCGTGGCGCCCATCTCGACTGGCCCACTTCCTACATTGGTGCCGGGGGCGGGATTCGAACCCGCACGCCCTTTCGGGCTTCCGATTTTAAGTCGGCAGCGTCTGCCATTCCGCCACCCCGGCTCGAACCTGCGGCTCGACGTAAATGCTGGCCTTTCGGCTTGGTGGGGGCAAGAGACACGCTCTTACGTCACCCTAACGACAAGAGCAGCGCCGCTTGCAGCTGGCTCAACTGTTTGCGGCATCTTTCGCACGCGAGAGCCGGGAAGGTCGAGGGGCCTGCGTTTGTCCTTATCGAGATTCCACCCTTCCTCAAGGGGTACAGTGGGAGGGACCGGCATTGCTGACGTCACACCTGAACCAGATTTGAGAGTATCGGTGATGAGCCACCAACAGCACTCAATGGCGTTCGACCAGCCAGTGAAAACCGGATGACTCAGCACGGCGGCCATCATCCGGACCCGGCCGGGCCGGGAGCCGGTTCGCCGGCCATTGCGGAGCACGACATGGAGCATCCGTCGGGAGGCAGCGGCGGACGGCACACCGGCAGACATAATGGCGGCCACGACAAGCACGCGGGCCATGACCCCGAGGCTTTCCGTCGACTGTTCTGGCTTTCGCTCGCCCTGACCATCCCGACAGTAGCCTTCAGCCAGATGGTCCAGGAGTGGTTGGGATACTCGCTCGATGCGGTTCCTGGCCACGCATTCGTCGCTCCTGTTCTGGGCACGATTATTTTCATCTACGGCGGGCGCGTCTTCCTAGAGGGCGGCTGGCGTGAGATACGTGAGCGAGCGCCAGGCATGATGCTCCTCATCTCGCTCGCCATCAGCGTTGCGTTTATTGCTTCGGTCGCCAACGAATTCGGGCTACTCGACCTCGACTTCTGGTGGGAACTGGCGGCTCTGGTGACGGTGATGCTGCTCGGCCACTGGCAGGAGATGCGGGCGCTCGGCGAGACCCGGGGCGCCCTCGCCGCGCTGGCAGAGCTGTTGCCGGATGAGGCGGAACTCGTCGACGGCGACTCGACCCGAATGGTCCCGATCGCTGAACTCCACAAGGGTGATGTCGTCCTCGTACGGCCCGGTACGCGGGTGCCGGCCGACGGCAGGGTAGCCACTGGCCGGGCCGACTTCGACGAATCGATGCTGACTGGCGAATCCCGCCCCGTGGTTCGATCAGAGGACGAACGAGTGGCAGCTGGCACGGTCGCACTTGGCTCGTCGGTGCGGGTACGGATCGAGGCCGTTGGTGATGACACGGCCCTCGCTGGCATCCAGCGAATGGTCGACCAGGCGCAACAGTCGCGCTCGCGAGCACAGTCGCTGGCCGATAGAGCGGCAGCCGTTCTCTTCTACGTTGCCATCGCGGCGGGAGTAGTTACGTTCATCGCGTGGGCGTTGCTAGGCGAGGTCGATGAGGCCATCGCCCGGGTCGTCACGGTCCTCGTGATAGCCTGTCCCCACGCCCTCGGACTCGCCATCCCCCTGGTACTCGCAATTTCCACCGAGGTCTCGGCGCGCAACGGCATCCTGGTCAAGGACCGGCTATCCCTCGAGCGGGCGCGGACACTCGATGTGGTGCTGTTCGACAAGACGGGCACGCTTACGGCCGGCCGGCCACAGGTGACCGGGTTGTGGGCTGCCGATGGCGACGACCGAACCCTCCTCCACTTCGCTGGTTCCGTTGAGGCTGAGTCTGAGCATCCGCTCGGTCGCGCCATCGCTGCCAGGGCTCGTGAGCAGGCGCCGCTCGGCACGGTAACTGAGTTCGTAGCGGACCCGGGGCGGGGCGTGCGCGGCGTGGTCGACGGTGAACTGGTCGAGGTCATCGGACCGCGACGCCTGCGCGAGCGTGAGATTGAGATGCCGGACGAGGCATACGACGTGCTTCAACCGTGGGAAGAGCGTGGGGCGACGGTGCTCTACGTGTTGCGGAACGACGGCCTCGCGGGGCTGCTCGCCCTCGGAGATCAGGCTCGACCGGAATCCCGCGAGGCCGTCGATCAACTTCACCGCATGGGCATCCGTGTTGCCATGGTCACCGGTGATGCCCAGAATGTTGCAAATGCTATCGCGCGGGACCTCGGCATTGACGACGTTTTTGCGGAGGTCTTGCCAGGAAACAAGGCGGAGCAAGTCGTCGCGCTACAGCGGCGAGGCCTGCGAGTGGCAATGGTTGGTGATGGGGTCAATGACGCCCCGGCGCTCGCCCAGGCCGATGTGGGCGTGGCGATCGGGGCGGGGACCGACGTCGCGATCGAATCAGCGGGCGTCGTGCTCGCCTCGGACGATCCTCGCTCCGTAGTCGGCGTTATCCGCCTCTCCGCAGCATCCTACCGAAAGATGGTCCAGAACCTCGCCTGGGCAACTGGCTACAACGTCGTAGCGATCCCGCTCGCGGCCGGCGTGTTCGGCTGGGCAGGCTTCCTTTTGCCACCCGCGGTTGGCGCGGTACTCATGAGTATCTCGACGATCGTGGTGGCCGTGAACGCCCAGTTCCTGCGCCGCATCCAACTCCAGCCGCCAGCACCCCGGTCCATGGCTGCAAATGGTGAGTCACAGCCCTAAGACGAGCATGATCTCTGCCGCGTGTTCCTGCGAGAGCGATTCAGTACCGGGCGGCCAACATTGAGGGCGATTTGCGGCCTGGCGCGCCCGCTACCCGGTACAAAGTCCCCTCTTTCCATCGCACAAAGTTGCGCGCGTGCCGCAAATACGTCTCCTTCGTGGATGCCTCAGGTTCGAAGCCGCGACGTCTTCTCCACACTGTTGCAGCTCGTCCTCCACCCATTGAACCCGGCTTGCGCGATCGCTTACGCCACCGAGCCCTCGATCTTTTTCACTTCGTCGATCACTCCGAGCAACATCCGGATATCCACCCGGTCGCCCGGCTTCGCACCCTTATAGAGCCCGATCGAGGCGACTCGTCCCTCGACGATCTTGTCCGGCTCGGCTTTCGTCGCGTAGGCGATGCGGTAGTAGGGCGTGCCGTGGATCTCATACGGCTGGACTCCGGCAAGGGTTGCTTCCATGCACCGATCCTAGCCGGTCTTGCCGAACGCGACCCCGCCCCGTATGAAAGACTGGTGCAAGGTGCGGCGAGTGCTTGTTCCCCCTCCCACTCGCCGCGCCCTGCTTCTTCTTCTACGTTTCTGAAGGCAGTTTGGTCGTATCCCGGCCTTCGATTGTTGCGAGCAACAATCCCAACGCCGCCGCCGCGATTTTCTCCATCACCTGCACGCGCGTCCCCGGGAATACATGCTCTTCCGTCCGGGTCCCTGCCGGCCCTGCGACCGCGACGACGACCGAGCCTACTGGCTTCGGTGAACGCCTTCCTCCGAGCGGCCCCGCGATCCCGCTTTCAGCAACTGAATACTCCACTCCTGCCATCGCCCGCAATCCTTCCGCCATCGCCGCGACCGCAATCGGGCTCACAGAGCCATGTTCACGCAACAGGTCCATGGACACTCCCGTCGTCTCCTGCTTCGAACGCCCGCCGTAGCAGACGACGCCCCGGTCGAACCATGCAGAGGCCCCGGCGATCGAAAGGATCCGGGCACTTATCAGTCCGCCGGCAGTGGTCTCAGCGACAGCAAGTCGTGCGCCGCGCGCGAGCAGAGCCTGTCCAACGGCGGTGGCGAGTTCATCGTGTTCCAGAAGCATGGCCGCGAGTCTACGCCGGCTCGCGCTTGTAGCGGCGGTTGTGCGCCCGCTGTTCTACACTTCGGCAACACTCCAGTTCCGTGGAGGACAGGCATTGGCTTCCCCAGGCCCGCTGGACGGCCTTCGTGTGGTCGACTGGTCAACGACCGCGGCCGCATCAATGTGCTCGCGCCTGCTCGCCGATTTCGGGGCCGGCGTCACATTCATCGCGCCGGCTGATGGCCACCCGCTTGATTCCCTCGGCCCGCGGCTGCCCGGCGGCCGGTCGGCCATCGCGACCTACCTTTTCGCCAACAAGAGCTTCGTGACCCTCGACCCGGACTCGGATGTGGGCCGTGAACAGCTTCTCGCGCTCGCCCGCTCCGCCGATGTCGTTGTTTCTGACCTTCCGCCATCGCTGCTGGCTTCGAGGGGTCTCGAATACGCGACGCTTGCCAGCCCGCGGCTCGTCATGGCACACGTCACACCGCACGGGATGTTCGGCCCGCTCGCAGAAGTGCGCGGCAACGACCTGACGACCGCCGCCCGGTCCGGCTGGGCTTCCATCAACGGCCTCGCCTCCCGCCCGCCGTTGAAGCCGAGCGGCTGGAATTCCTCGTACTGCGCCGGCGCGTCGGCCTACGCTGCGATCGTAGCCGCCCTCATCTCCCGTAATCGCGATGCCGGGTACGGCCAGGAAATCGACATCGCAGCTACCGACGTCATGGCGTCGACGTTTGCACCCGGTCTACTTCGTGTCCAATACACAGGCCAGCCATTCCTCCGGCCCAGCCATGCGGACATGACCACCGGGCCGGTGCCGGTCGCCGACGGCCATTTCGCCCTCACCATCAGCCGCGCCCACTTCTGGCGCGAGGCCATGAACCTGCTCGATCTTCCGGACCTCGCTGAAGACCGCCGTTGGGATGAAAGCTGGTTCCGCCAGAAGCATAAGGACCTCTACATCGACCGCGTCCAGGAGCGCATGGCTACCTGGAATCGCATGGACCTCTTTGACGAGTTGGCGGTCCGCCGCGTCATCGCTGGTCCGGTCCTCACCGTCGAAGAGCTCACGTCCAACGAGCACTTGCATGGGCGCGGCTTCTGGGTCCAGCACCCGGGCGAACCATCCCGCATCTTCCCTGGCGCGCCGTACAGGATGTCCCGAACCCCCTGGTCCCTCCGCAACGTGCAACCGGAGCCCACAGAACTGCCATCGGCGGCATTGCCACCCCCCGTGATCCCGGCGACCGGATCCCGGACTGCCCCCCTCGCCGGCCTTCGGGGCATTGTCCTGACTCAGGCCTGGGCCGGTACCTACTGCACCGAACTGCTTGCGTTCCTCGGTGCCGACGTTATCCAGGTGGAGGTGCGAAAGCGGCTAGATTCCTGGCGGGGTTCGTTCGATACGCCGATGCCCGCCGCGCTGGCGGACGTCACCACCGCCGAACACTCATGGAACTGCAACGCCCTGTACAACTCCGTCAATCTCAACAAGCGCTGCATCACCCTCGACCTCCAGGACCCGGCTGGGCTCGAAACCTTCAAGCAATTAATACCGCACGCAGACTTCGTCGCAGAGAACTTTTCCCCCCGCGTGCTCGGCAACTTCGGCCTCGAATACGCCGAAATGCAGAAGCTCAATCCGCGCGTCGTCGTGTGTAGCCTTTCCGCCTATGGCCACACTGGCCCATGGTCCAACGTCCCCGGCATCGGCGGGACGATCGAACCAACGTCGGGTATGTCCTCCCTTCTTGGGTACAGCGATGGTCCGCCGATGAATTCCGGCCAGATGTACCCTGACGCCGTCGCCGGCACGCTTGCAGCGGGCGCAATCGCCGCAGCCATCTACGAGCGCAACCGCTCGGGAGAGGGCCAGTACATCGACCTTTCTATGCAGGAGGCGAACCTCACCTTCCTTGGAGACGCTGTCGTCGAATACATGGAAACGGGTCAGATGCGCGCCCGCATGGGGAATCGTCACCCGGCGTTCGCCCCACACGGCATGTACGAATCCTCCGAAGGTTCGTGGCTTGCGTTTGCCTGCGAATCCGAGGCCGACTGGCTCTCCCTCTGCCGCCTCGTGCCGGACCTTGATTCCTCTTTGGACCAGCCGGCCCGCAAAGCTCAGGAAGACGCAATCGATGCCGCCGTCGCGCACTGGGTTTCGTCCCGAACCCGAAACGATGCACTCGCCGCGCTTCTCGGTGCCGGCCTTCCTGCGGCCCCGGTTCTCGATGCCGCCGATCTTGCGAGCGACGAAAACCTTCGGCGCCGGAACGTCGTCGTGGACGTGACGCATCCAGAAGCGGGCACATGGGCGCAGGTTGCGAGCCCGTTCCACTTCTCTGTATCAGCCTCCCCGGCCATCACCGCCGCACCCCGGCTCGGCGCCCACGGGTTTGAGGTCCTCCACGACCTTGTTGCCATGACCCGCGAGCAGTACGACGACCTCGTCCGCCGGAACATTTCCGGCGAGGGCCCCCCATCCTGACCTGACGGAGAACGCCGTGGACTACACCCAGATTCGATACGAGCAGGATGGGCGCGTCGCTCGCCTCGTCCTTAATCGCCCCAACTACCGCAACGCCCAGAGCCGCATCCTTGTCGAGGAGCTCGACCACGCCTTCTCCCGCGCCGCCGAAGATGACAGCGTTGGCGCGATCGTCCTCCTCGGAGAGGGCGACCATTTCTCCGCCGGCCATGACCTTGGCACAACGGAAGAGTTGGCCGACCGCGAGGCACGCCCCTACGAAGAGGGCCTTCGCGGTCGCTACAAGCGCACATGGGACCTCAACGTCGAAGTCTGCATGCGTTGGCGGAATCTCCCCAAGCCGACCGTCGCCGCCGTCCAGGGCTACTGCATCTTCGCTGGCTGGATCATCGCCTCGTCGTGCGACGTCATCTTCGCCTCGAAGGACGCGCTCTTCCTGCCGACCAACTTCCAGTACTTCTCCGTCCCCTGGGACCTGCACCACCGCAAAGCCAAGGAGATCCTCTTCGAAAGCCGTTTCATCGACGCCGAGGAGGCGCACGACCTCGGCTTCGTCAATCGCGTCGTCGAGCCGGCGGCCCTCCGCGATGAGGTTATGGAGTACGCCCGCACCGTCGCCGAAAACGATCCCTTCCAGCTACGGATGATCAAGCTCGCTATCAACCAGGCGCAAGACGGCCAGGGCTTCGCTCCCCACATCTACGGCGCCTTCGCGCTCCACATGCTTTCCCAGACCGGAGAACAGGACCCCGGCTACGCCCTCAAGAAACCCGAGGGGCGTCGTCGCCCCATGGTCCAGCGTGCGATGGAGAACTACGAAAAGGCCAAAGCCCGGCGTGAACTGAAACCGTAGCGCCCGCGTTCGCATCTCCATCCGTTTCGCTTTGACTTCATCTATCCAGCCTGCCGGTCCTGCGCTGCCCGAAGCTCTTTGAGGAGTTCGACGCCCATACGGCGTCCGTCCGGGAACTGGTCATCGCGGTCGTAACGCCATGCTGCGACCATCGCCAGCTTCAACATCAAGCCCATCCGGACGAGTTCCTGGTCCGCACCTGGGTAGTGTTCGGCTATCTGCCCAGGCATTTTCGCGTCGAGGTACCACGGGGCGGAGTCAGGGCTGGCACAATGCGCGATGTCGAACTCGATGGGCCCGCGACAACACGTTTCGAAGTCCGTGAAAAGCAACCCCTGTTTCGTCCTGAGGACGTTGCCCCCGTGTGGCTCGCCGTGGAGGAGCTGTTCGCGGGCGCCCCGGTCTGCGATCTCTCGACTCAAGTGCCGCAGTGTGCTGCTGAGAAGATCCCGGTCTGCATCCGCAAGCTCCGGAGAGTGCGAAGGGCTGCTGACGAGCTGCTGCGCCTCTGCCACGCGATCTGTGAAGTGCGGCACTGCCAGGTTGGTTTGGCGCATACCCGCGTGAAGACGTTCGATCGCCCCGGCGTACTCGCGCGGCGTGACAATCGGCGATAACACTGTCGCGTAGTACGTCCACAGCGTGACCACAAAACCGTCTCGCTCATACACGTGCGGGTCCACCCGCGGTTCGAGCCCGGCTACCGGGCAAGCGGTCCCGGCCAGCTGCACTGCGACGTCTACTTCGAAAGCGGCCCCGACCCGCTTCGCCACGGGCGCCACCCGTGCCAGCACGTTGCAGGGTGTGAGATGCAGTACGATCCGGTTCGAGTCGCTAAGGACGGCCGCGTCGTTGACGGTCAGGTTCAACTCGCAGGCAACGGAAACAGCAGCAGCCACCGCACGTTTACGTTCCGATGCGTTCATTCGGATCCCGTCTTCCCCTCGCCCGCGACAGCGGGAGAGGGGCGTAGGGGTGAGGGCGCCACGGCTGGCAACCGTTCCGGCTCCCCGTGCCTGTGGCCACGCCCCTCAATACACGTCAAACAGGTTGAACCGCGGCCCATCTTTGCAACACAGCCGCACGCCGTGCTTCGTGAAGATCGCGCAGCCGTAGCACATCCCCCAGCCGCAGGGCATGTTCTCTTCCATCAGGATCTCGGGGCGCTGACGGCGGCCGTTGTTCCGCAGCGTGTTCGCCAGCGAGGCGAACATCGGATTTGGCCCGCACGCGTAGATCCGGCTCGCCCACTGCTGGTACTCGCCAAGTTGCTCCGTGACGAAGCCTTTCGCGCCCGCCGAGCCGTCTTCGGTCACCACGATATATTCGACCTCGCGTGGCCACGCGCCTGCGTCCAGCAACTGTGCGGAGCTTCTTGCCCCCATCATCGCGACCACCTGGTGGCCTTTCTTCAGCGCTACCTCCGCAACGTCCATCAACGGCGCGATCCCGACCCCGCCGCCCACCAGCAGTACATTCGACGGGTCCCGTGGCAGTCGCACGCCGTTGCCAAGTGGTCCGTACATCCTGACTACCGTGCCCGCAGGCTGGGCTGCCAACCATGTCGTCCCACGCCCAACCACGTTGTAGAGGATGGCGAAGCGGTCCCCGTCAACGCGGTAGTAGCTGAACGCCCGCGCGAACATCGGGTCCGTGCGCTCCTGGCTGCAGTGCACCATCACGAACTGGCCCGGCGTCTTTCGTGCACTCAGTCGCGGCGCCTGGAACCACGAGACATAACCGCCATCGTAAGCCCGCTCTGTCGAGAGCAGCGTCACGTCCTCGATGATCATCCTGCGACGTACTCCGCGACCGTTGCGACCTCGTAGCTGCTGCCACGGGCCAGGGCCTCGATCGCGGCACGCGCGGTGTCGATCGACGTGAAACATGGAATCCGTTGCTCCGCTGCCGCGCGCCGGATGTAGAAGCCATCGCGCAATGACCCGGTCAGCCGCCCCTCCGGCGTGTTGATCACGCACTGCACCGTCCCGTCCTGGATGACGTCGACGACGTTCGGATGGGAGCCGGACAATACCTTTGTCACGGTCGTCACCTCTATCCCGAGACCGCGCAGCATCGTGCTCGTCCCCTCGGTTGCGTAGAGTCCGTGTCCGGCCTCGGCGAGCGTCCGGATGAGCGGCAGCGCTTCCACCTTCGTCCGTTCGCTCAGGCTCAGGAGCACACCGCCCCGGCCCTCGCGCACGGCCATGTCGGAAGAAAGCAGCGCCTTCGCGACTGCGGCTTCGAACGTCCGGTCAATGCCCATCACCTCGCCCGTGCTCTTCATTTCCGGCCCGAGGAACGTATCCACGCCAACCAGCTTCGACATCGAGAAGACCGGCGCCTTCACCGCAACGAGCGGCCGCTCCGGCCAGAGTCCTCCCTCGTAGCCCTGTTCGATCAGTGTCTTGCCAAGCATCGCCGAGACTGCGAGTTGCACCATTGGCACGCCCGTGACCTTCGAAAGGAACGGCACCGTCCGGCTGGCGCGCGGGTTCACTTCGAGCACGAACACCCGCGGGCCACCGCCCGGCTCTTTCGGGAGCACGACATACTGGATGTTCGTCAGCCCGATCGCGCCCATCCCCAGCACGATCCGCTCCGTGTAGTCGACGAGCGTCTGGATTTCGTCCTGGTCCAGGTTCTGCGGCGGGTACACCGCCATCGAATCCCCCGAATGCACGCCAGCCTTCTCGATGTGCTCCATGATCCCGGGTACCAGCACCGTCGTGCCGTCGCAAATCGCGTCGACCTCGACCTCCCGCCCATCCAGGAACTTGTCTATCAGCACCGGCCGTCCCTGTGCCGCTTCCGCCGCCTGCGCGAGGAATGTCACCATCTCCGTCGGGTTCTGGACAATCTCCATTGCCCGGCCGCCCAGCACATACGACGGGCGCACGAGCACCGGGTACCCGATCCGGTCGGCCGTCTTGATCGCTTCCTCGAGGTTTGTGACCCCCGCGCCCGGGGGCTGGGGAATCCCGAGTTCCTGCAGGAACCGTTCGAACAATCGTCTGTCCTCGGCTGTGTCGATCGTGTCTGCCGACGAGCCGATGATCGGTAGCCCCGCGCGTCGCAGCGGTTGTGCCAGGTTGATCGCCGTCTGGCCGCCGAACTGCACAATGCTCTCCGGGGCCGTCTCGCTCGGGCCTTGCTCGTTCTCCAGCAGGTCCCGGACCCCTTCCTCGTCCAGCGGTTCGAAATACAACCGGTCGCTTGTGTCGAAGTCGGTCGACACCGTTTCCGGGTTCGAATTGGCCATCACCGCCCGGTAGCCGGCCCGCTGCAGCGCCCATGCGGCGTGGACACTCGCATAGTCGAATTCAATCCCCTGCCCGATCCGGATTGGACCACTGCCGACAACCAGTGCTGCCCGCCCGGGCTCGAACACCGCCTCGTTCTCGGTCTCGTAGGTGCTGTAAAAATACGGCGTCGCCGCGTCGAATTCGGCTGCGCACGTGTCGACCATCTTGTACACGGGGCGGATGTTCCACTCCTGGCGTAGCGCGCGGATCTGCTCGCCGAGCCGGTCCCCCAGCTGCCCCACCATCTCGTCGCTGAATCCAAGGCGCTTGGCCGCGCGGAGAAGGTCTGGATGAAGCGGCTCGTTCAGCAGCCGCCTCTCCATCGCGATCACGTTGGAGAGCCGGTCGAGGAACCACGGGTCAATCCCGGTACGTTGCGCCACATCCATCACCGTGTCGCCGCGCCGTAAGGTCGCCATCACTGCCCAGAGGCGTTCGTCGGTCGCCTCCAGCGGGATCTCTTCAGATCCCCGCCATTCGGACTTCTCCCAGAGCAACGACCGGCCGCCGAATTCCAGCGATCGCACCGCCTTGTTCAACGCCGCTTCGAATGTGCGATCAATTGCCATGACTTCGCCGGTCGCCTTCATCTGCGTGCCGAGCCTCCGGTTGCCGAGCGCGAACTTGTCGAACGGCCAACGCGGGATTTTCACGACGCAGTAATCGAGTGCCGGTTCGAATGCAGCCGTCGTCTTTTGCGTCACGGCGTTTGGGATCTGGTCCAGCGTCAGGCCGCAGGCGATCTTCGCTGCCACTCGTGCAATCGGGTACCCGGTGGCTTTTGAAGCCAGTGCCGATGAGCGTGAGACGCGCGGGTTCACTTCAATGACGTGGTACGGCAGCGGCGAGTCTGGGTCGCCCTCCCAATCGCGCACATCTTTGCGCGGCGCCAGCGAGAACTGGACGTTGCAGCCTCCTTCAATCCCCAGCTCCGAGATGATCCGCAGCGCCGCTGAGCGCAGCATCTGGTAGTCCTTGTCGCTGAGCGTTTGCGAAGGCGCCACGACGATCGAGTCGCCCGTATGGACGCCCATCGGGTCGAAGTTCTCCATGTTGCAGATGGTGATGCAGTTCCCCGCACCGTCGCGCATCACCTCGTACTCGATCTCTTTCCAGCCGATCAGGTTTCGTTCGACCAGTACCTGCGTGATTGGGCTGGCAGCGAGCCCGGATGCCGCCACCGCCCGCAGTTCGTCCATCGTGAA
>JAGQHB010000058.1 GCA_020432045.1 Dehalococcoidia bacterium
CCTTCCAAGCAGGATACGCGGGTTCGATTCCCGCCGCCCGCTCCAGGTACCCTAACTCGTCGCCTAAACCCGCCTAAACCTGTCGTCGAACCCGTCAACGCTCCCATCACTTGATGGCGATGAGAGGTTCACGGCGTCCAGTGACATCCTGCCTCGATGTTCCTGGACCCGGCCACGGAGCCGATCTTAGGCTGGGTACCGTCGATACGCGGCATATTTCTTTGTGTTGTTGAGCCTGCCAGTGGTGGCACTGGCTTTGTTGACACCATCGGCGGTCTCGGCCCGGCGAGTTTGCCAGGGGACGTCCCGGCCCGTCAGCTGGAGTGCCGTTGAAGGCCTTGCAGATTCAGTCGCGATTTTCAGGTTGAACTCGAACGTCGTTCTATTTGTCTCTGCCCCGGCGGACGTCGCGTAGCCAAATTGCCGGAAATCGCCTTTCCTTAGACTTCAACGGTCTCAATCGTCGGAGTCACAGCGGGTCGCGTTCTTGCCAGGATTGCCCAAGCGAGTCGCTCGATCGTGTTTGCTCCAAGGCTTCCGCCAACGGTCCTCCCTCCGTCCTCGACGCCCACGCGTACCTACACCGCCCACCGCGTTCCTGAAGGCAGCGACGGTTTCGATGATCTTGGGCTACTCGGAGAGGCTCGTCTTGAACTCAATCGCCTGACTTTCGCCGGTGTCGATCAATGCGAGAAGGTCCGAACTGCCCACGATGTTGAGTTTAGGAGCATACGCAAAATAGTGAGGTGATGTCCGGCGGCCGAAGGGGCGACCAGGCGCGGCGTGAGAGCCGGGATCGCGGGCATGACGAAGAGCTAGTAGCGTGGCTGATATGGAACTCGCATTCTTCAGCACGAAGAGCTACGAACGCGCATCCTTCGAGGCAGCCGCGAGCCGCGCTGGCCACCGCATCAGTTTTCTTGAGCCAAGGCTGACCGCCGGGACCGCGGCGCTCGCATCAGGCTTCCCAGCGGTCTGCGCGTTCGTTAACGACGAACTGCAAGCGGACACTTTGTCGACATTGCAGGCCGGCGGGACGCGACTCATCCTCCTGCGATCCGCGGGCTTCAACCACGTCGACCTGAACGCCGCTACACGGCTGGGGCTGATCGTCGCGCACGTGCCCGCCTATTCGCCCAACGCTGTGGCAGAACACACGATCGCGCTCATCCTGACACTCAACCGGAAGACGCATCGCGCCTATGCCCGCGTTCGCGATGGCAATTTCTCGCTCGACGGACTGCTTGGCTTTGACCTCAGCGAGTGCACCGCCGGAGTCGTGGGGACTGGAAAAATCGGGGCGCTTGTGGCCCGCATCCTGCTTGGCTTCGGTTGCGAGGTACTCGCGCACGACCCGTATCCGAGCCCAGATGTGGAGTCGATGGGGGCCCGGTACACGTCGCTCGATGAGCTCCTGGCTGAGTCGGACGTCATCTCCCTTCACTGCCCGCTGGTGGCGGAAACGTACCACCTCATCAATGCTGAATCGCTAAGCCGGATGCGGTCCGGAGTAATGCTGATCAACACGGGTCGCGGCGGCCTGGTTGATGCTCCCGCGGTCATCGAAGGCCTGAAGTCGAGACGGATCGGATACCTGGGGCTTGATGTGTATGAGGAAGAGGCCGACCTCTTCTTTGTTGATCGCTCAGCTGAAGTCCTGACCGACGATACGTTTGCACGGCTTCTGACATTTCCGAACGTCCTGATCACGGGACACCAGGGGTTCTTCACTTACGAGGCACTGCAGAACATCGCCGAAACAACCATTGCCAATCTAACTGCGTGGGAACGCGGCACCGGCGACCTCGTGCGCGTCCCGCAAGGCTGAGTCAGCGTCCGTGGTGGTTGATGGGGTGCTGGCTTCGGTGCCGCTGGTGGTCGTACTGTTCCTCATGGTAGGCCGGCAGTGGCCGGCTGCACCCGCAGGAGCACTCGGACTTGGGACCGCCTTCCTGCTGGCTGAAACCCGGTTCGGTGACTCGGCGGCCGGTGACGGCGTGGCCCAATTCGCCGTGGGGACAATGTCCGAGGCGCTCTTTTCGGCCGCGATGATCACCTGGATTGTGGTGGCAGCGCTGTGCATCTACGAACTCCAGCTCCGCAGCGGCGGGATGGATCGTATCCAGGATGCCATCGCGTCCATCAGCGGCGACCCGCGCATAAAGGTGCTGCTGGTTGCCTGGTTCTTCGCTCTCTTCCTGGAGGGAGCGGCAGGGTTTGGGACGCCGATCGCGCTGGCGGCACCACTGCTGGTCACCATTGGCCTTCGCCCGGTTGATGCGGTGGCGACCGCGCTCCTCGGACACGCCGTCGGCGTATCGTTCGGCGCGATCGGAACGCCGGTCATTACCCAGTCCACCATCACAGGAGTCGATGCAGCATCGATCGCCCGGATGACCGCGCTCTATCATGCCGCCATCGGCGGACTGATGGTCTGGATGGTCTTCCGGCTTTCGGCGAGCGCGAGTATGTCCTCTACGGCACCTGGCCGGTCGGGACTGTGGTTCGGCCTTGGGGGTGCAGCGTTCCTGGCACCGTACTTCGGCCTCGCCGTCTGGCTCGGACCAGAGCTGCCCACTCTGGGCGGGGCCATCCTCGGACTGGCCGTATTCGCCGGTGTATTGGCGCTTGTCGCACCGCGTTCCAAAGCCCGGGTCGAAGCGAGCGCGTCACCGGCAGCGCGCGATGATCACGCATTGGCGATGCCACTGGCACGTGCAGCAGCTCCCTACCTGGTCCTTACGGGGCTGGTCGCCCTCACGCGCGGTGTGCCATGGATCAAGGAGACGCTGCAGCGACCTGCAGTCGAGTGGGTCATGCTCGGAGAGTTCTCGGGGAGCGTGGAGCCCTTCTACCATCCGGGCACGCTGCTTCTCGTGGCTTTCGTTTGCGGCGGCCTCTTCCAGAGAACATCGTTGTATGGCCTGGCGTCGGCAGCTGTCGCAGCCTCGATCAAAGTAGGCCCCGCGGCCGTGGCACTCGTGGCCACGCTGGGAATGTCGAGGATGATGGTCCATGGCGGCATGATTGACGCGCTCGCAATCCTAGCGGCCGCCTACGGCGCCGGGTCCTGGCCGCTTATGGCGCCTCTCGTCGGGGTGCTCGGGACGTTTACGACGGGCTCGGCAACGGCGTCGAACGTGCTCTTCAGTGATTTTCAGCAGGACACCGCCGCTCGGCTCAATCTCCCTGTCGTGGAGATGCTCGGCGCACAAACCGCCGGGGCAGGCGTTGGCAATGTCGTCGCACCTCACAACATCATCGCCGGCGGAGCCACCGTCGGGCTCACCGGCAAGGAAGGCGCAGTGCTCCGCAAGACGGCCATCCCCTGCGCCGTCTACGCAACGGCCTGCGGGTTGTTGTCCCTACTCATGGCACGTCGCTAAAGCCAGTGGTAGGCGGCGGCGGTGCTGGTCCCTCCAGTCGAGGCTCCCGTACCGCGCCAGGGCCACCGATTACGCGGCTGGCGGAGCGACGCTCTCATCTTCAGGGGCGGGATGGTCCGTGGCCGGGGATTCCTTTTCGGCGAGCGCTGCGACGGCAAATTCGGCACCCAACCCGCTCACGTCCGCCGGACTGAGGGCCAGACGACGCCTGATCAGCCCAAGCCGGGGTTTGCGGACGCGGTACGAGGTGACATTGCCGGCACCGTCGACATCGATCCCATCGATGGAGCCGAGTCGCTGACCATCCTTTGTGAACACGGTTCGACGCTTCAGCTGCAGCCCTGCTTCGAGTGCCGACACGAGCGACTCGCTGTGAACAGCGAGGTGCGCGTCTTTCAGGCTCGGGACAGTCAGCGCGTCCTGGTCGAACTTCCCAATTGCCGCCGCCGGGATGACCACCGACAGCTCGGGAACAACCCCCACACTCATGACCACGAGGGAAACCTGGTGGCGAGAAGGATCGACCAGGATATCGACCGGACGGCCGATCGTCTTACCTTCGCCGGTTGCGAGAATCTCGCGCTTCGTGAGCGCACTCAGACGGGGCATCTTCAGCACCTCCATGCCGTATCTGGAAATTGGTTCGCTCGTTCATTAGAGCATGGGCGCTCCACGCTCAGGATCTGATTCCTTGTTGCCCCTTTGGGTCGCACATCGCCAATCAGGGCGGCCCCTGGGCAGACCCACGAGCCTCTATTCCCTGTGTTCTCGTGGCCCCGGACGTGCTCTCCAGAGGGACACAATCGAGCCACCATTCCCGGCTGACACCGGTCCACCGTGTGCCGAGCAGACAGGGAAGCTTGAAGTCGCCGAGCAGGGCGACGACCCGGCGGTCGCCGCGACCGAAGTACTGTCCCAGGAGGGCACCGTTGGCGTTGCGGGATCTCAGCGCCAACCGGCCGCCCACCTCGGGCACGTCAGAGACCCACACATTCGACAGCAATTCACCGCTCATGCTGAGGAGACTGCAGTAGCTTTCCACCGGACACCTCCCGGTTGTGCCCGGATCTCAGAGACCGGGCAGGTCGAAGCCATTGGAGACCTCAACCCGGTGAGGGCAGTCCGTCTCCCGATCGTCTACGGAGTTAGCTGTCGGGTTCGGCGTCGGAATCGCCTATGCGCACCTGCGCAATGCACCCCAGGGAATTGGGTCCCCCGCTCCCGCGGGCATCGCGGGATTCGACCTGCCTATTGTATCAATTATTGGAGCCAATGTCATGCTGACGTGAACGTGGTGGGAAGTTGAAGACGGAGTTCGGTCGTGGCGTCTTCAGCCCACCCCATTGCCGCCCCTGCTTGTGTCCCGGCCTCAGGCGGAACATGGCTCTGCATGACGACCGTTACAATTCGTGCGGACCCATCCGCGGCTCCGTGGTTGTCGCATGCCGACGACAGATGCACCGCGAGTGCGCGGCCTTGCTTGAATGGTGGCGACGAGGCTCCTGACCACCTCCGGCTCGAGAGCTGACCCACCGCCCACGACACGTTCCATCGCGTCGAGAAAGTCGTTCACATCCAGCAACCATCCAGGTCGTGGCTGCTGTCATCGGCGCTCTCGTGACGCGCCGGTGCTTCGGGCGTCTCGTTACCTCACCGTAACTGCGTCACGGTCCGCTCATAGGTGGGGACGGTGGCGGCCCCCAGCCTCCACCACCGGGCGTCTCGATCCTAAGCGTCGCACCGGCGTGCATCCGGCCGTGGCTCAGCGGCGGAAGGTTCCGCTCGGTGCCATCCTGGCTGACGATGGCAGCTTGGCCGTGGAGGGCGTCCTCACCGCCATCGACACCTTGCGGCGCCGTGATGTACCGGTTGGCGATGAGCGCAAAGTTAGCATCGACGATGAATTCGACCTCCTTGACGACACCATCGCCGCCACGATGAACACCACGCCCGCCGCTGCCCTCACGCAACTCAAACCGCCGAATCCGTACCGGGAAACCTGATTCGATAGCCTCCACCGGGGTGTTGGCCGTGTTGGTCATGTGCGTCTGGACGCCGCTTAACCCGTCCCTGGAGGGCCCGGCCCCAGCACCGCCGGGGATAGTCTCGTAGTACGCGAAGGGCGCCCCTCCGGGGCCGCGGCCTCCAAATGTGAGGTTGCTCATCGTCCCTGCGCTCGCCGCCGGGATCGTACGAGGGAGGAGCTGGCGCAGGGCGGCCAGCACGACATCGGTGATCCGTTGCGAGGTCTCCACGTTGCCGGCCGACACGGCGCGCCCGGACCGTGCATGTACGAGCGAACCCTCCGGCAGAAGGATCGTGATTGGCCAGGCAGAGCCTTCGTTAGCAGGCGCGCCACGCGGTAGCAGACAGCGTATGCAGTAGCCAACCGCTGAGCGCGTCACGGCCGCGACCGCGTTGAGCGAAACTTCCTGTTCGGGTGAGGTGCCGGCGAAATCGACCTCGACTTCACTTCCGGAGACACGGACGCGCGCCCGGATCGGGAAGAGTTCGCCAGCGGGACCTTCGAGCACATCCTCTGCACGTGCTTCGCCGTCCGGAATGTCCTCGATCGCCGCCCGTGTGAGGCGCTCGGTGTAGCGCAGCAAGGTATCCATCATGTCGCGGACAACGGCCAGGCCGTAGCGCTCGCAGAGACCGGTGAGCCGCTGTTCACCGGTCCGGAGGGCGGCCAGCTGCGCTTCGAAGTCGCCCCGGCGTTCATCGGGCGTACGGGTATTCCGCAGAATCAGCGCGAAGAGTTCGTTGTTGAAGATGCCACCGTTGACCAACCGCAGCGGGGGGATGACGACGCCCTCCTGGATCAATTCGGAGGCGACGGGCATCGAGCCGGAGCTCATCCCGCCGATATCGGCGTGGTGCGCCCGGTTGGACACGAAACCAACGAGCACGCCGCGGAAGAACACCGGAGCCACCAGCGACACGTCCGGGAGGTGCGTACCCCCGAGAAACGGATCATTGAGGATGGCGACATCGCCCGGCTGCCAGGGGGCCAGCGCCTGGACGGCCCGAACGGCCTCGGGCATAGCGCCAAGGTGCACCGGGATGTGCGCGGCCTGTGCGACCATTCGGCCCTCAGCATCAAAGACGCCGCAGGAGTAGTCGCGGCGCTCGCGAATGTTTGGGGAGTGGGCGGTGAGGCCGAGCGTGATACCCATCTCTTCCGCAACCGAGGCGAGCCACGCATTCCAGACAGCCAGGCGCCCCGGTTCGCTCGTCATGGCGAAGGCTCGAGGATGAGATTCCCATACGCATCGACGTGTCCCGCCCAGCGAGCTGGGACCCACGTGGTCGCGTCATCCTGGGTAACCACCGCTGGCCCTTTCATGACGGATCCCGGGCCGAGGTCCACACGTTCGATGACCGTGACAGGAGAGTCAGCAGCTTCCCCCCGGGCCGGTGGCCGCGGCGGAGAATCGAGTGGCCTCAGTGGGGATGGCGGCAACGGGCCGACGGCACGTGCCCGTAGCGCGACGATCTCGACGACTCGATCCGGGGCGCTGAAGCCGAACGACCGTTCATGCGCTTCGTGGAAGGCGGCGGCGATCGCTTCAGCCTCCGGCTGTTCCAGATTCACGCGGATTTCGTGCGCCTGGCCGGCGTAGCGGGCATCCGCCGCCCAGAGCACGCGTTCAACCGGCACAGCCTCGCTTCGGAGTTCATCGATGGTCCGCTGCCGAAGGTCCTCTGCAGCGGCGCGCAGACGTGCCGCTGCATCGCCGGCATCGAGCCGCATCAGGATGCCTGCACTACGTTCAACGCTCTCGGGTGCGGTTACCATGCCCAGCGCCGAGAGGACGCCCGGGAGCCCCGGAACAAGAACACACGGGATACCCACCTCCTCGGCGAGCTCGCAGGCGTGGAGCGGACCGGCTCCGCCGAACGCCACGAGCGTGAACTGCGCGGGATCGAACCCACGTTCGAGGCTTACTGCGCGCAACGCGCGTGCCATGTTCGCGTTCACAACCTCAACAATGGCACTCGCCATCTCGGCCGGATCGCCCAACTCCCCGAGGGCGGCACGAGCTTGCGTGACATCCAGCGCCATCGTCCCCGCGAGCTTCGGAGCCGTACCCAGGCGACCGAGCGCAAGGTTGGCGTCGGTGACCGTCGCCGGGCCGCCGCGACCATAGCAAGCCGGACCGGGGTCGGCTCCGGCACTCTGAGGGCCGACCTCCAGCGCGCCTCCGCGGTCGATCGACGCGATGGACCCGCCGCCAGCACCGACCGTGACGACGTCGACGACAGGGGTGTGAACGGCCAGGCCATCGATGTCGGTGGCGGAACGATATTGGGGCACTCCACCTGTACAGAGCGCTACATCCGTGCTCGTCCCGCCCATGTCGAAGGTGATGATGTCGTTGTATCCCGCAGCAGCAGAGACCGCTATTGCTCCGAGCACGCCAGCGGCTGGACCGCTCAGGACCATGGTTACCGGCCGTTCACTCGTGAGCGCCGACGAGGCAAGGCCACCCGACGACTGCATGATGCGAACGCCAGGGTGGGATGCGGCAAGGTTCCCGAGATATCGGCGGACAACCGGTCGCAGGAACGCGTTCACAGCGGTGGTGCTCGCCCGCTCGTACTCGCGATACTCCGGCCGGACTTCGTGCGAGACCGAAACATCGAGTCCGGCCGCTCGCAGGGCGGCAGCCAGCCGTCGTTCGTGGGCTGGATTTCTGAACGAGAACAGCAGGCTCAGTGCGAAGGTCTCAGCACCGATCGCGAGCGCCTGCTGCACGACGCCGGCAATTTCACGTTCCTCGAGTTCGATAACTGGCAGTCCCGCGGCGTCCATGCGCTCATGCACGGGGATCGTGTCGCCTCGCGCAACAACGTGGGGCCGTCTCGTGGGCTCGAGGTCGTACAGTTCGGAACGCGTCTGGCGACGGATTTCGAGCACGTCCCGGAAGCCTTCGGTGGTGATGAGCACCGTGCGCGGCCCGCGCCGTTCGAGGAGTGCGTTAGTGGCGACGGTGCTCGCATGCACGAGCCGCTCTGGTCGCACACCGTCGAGTCCGGCAAGCACGGCAATCTCTGGTGACAACGGCGTCGAAAGACGTTTCCAAGCCCGCACGCCGTCCGGGCCAAACGAGAGAAAGTCTGTGAAGGTCCCGCCAACATCGACGCCGATCAGCTGGGGCATTGGCCTATTTCACGCTCCGTTCCCGAGTTACGCAAAACAGAAAGAACGACCACGGCCTCGCCAGCCGAAACCCGTAGCGGATGCTCACGACTTACTCTAACAAGCGCGTTTCGACGACGCCGAGTTCCACCGCAGCTTTACCGCAGAATCCCCGCAAAAAACCTCGGAAACTGAGTCATATCAATCTGTTGAGATGCTTCCTTCCAAGCAGGATACGCGGCGGTGATTCCCGTCGCCCGCTCCATACACCCATCCGGGCCAAGGCCTGCCGCATGGATGAGGTCTAATTATTCAGTAGCCGAACCGGGGTCAGCGGTTGCGAAAGAACCGGCACCGAGGCCCAATCGATTGAGAAGAGGGCCGAACGTGAGTCCCTGTCCGATTAGCGACAGCAACACGACGGAAAACACAAGGGTTACCAGGTTGATTCCGGCAACTGTACGTTCGGCCGGCGCCAGGCCAAGCACCAGCGCGATCGGGATGCTTCCGCGGAGGCCGCCCCAGTAGACGGCAGGCAGCCATCTTCGTGGGAATGTGCCTCGATCGAGCCGGAGTGCAGACGGCCAGAGTATGCCGGCGATGATGAGCAGGCGGCCGGCGAGCAAGGCGAAGGCTACCACTGCCACTGCCCCCAGCAACTTCCAATCGCGAAGTGACGAAAACTCGAACGCGAGACCAATCAGGACGAATACGGCGGAGTTCACGAGGAAGGCGATCACTTCCCAGAACTCGGTGAGGCGAGCCCGCGACTCTTTCGACATCGAGACGTGTACGCCGTAATTGCCGATGAGCAATGCGCTGACGACGACGGCAATCACGCCACTGCCGTGGAGGCTGTGTGCGAGTACATAGGAGCCGTAACAGCAGACGATCGAGAGGGTCGTCTCGATCAGGTGATCGTTCACGGTGGTCATGAGCCGGTGAAGCAACAGACCCACGCCGACCCCAACTCCGACGCCGACACCCACCTCTGCCACCAGCTCCGCGGCAGTCTCGAAGATGTCGTGGCGTTCGTGTGCTCCGGGGAACGCCCATGTGAGCGCAAGCGAGAAGAGAAGGATGCCGACGACATCGTTGAAGATGGACTCTCCTTCGAGGATCGCGCGCAGGCCGCCGGAGATGCCGTGCTCCTTCATGGTCGCGAGCACGCTGACGGGGTCTGTTGACGCGACGATCACGCCGGCGAGCATCGCGTGGCTCCAGGCCATACCAACAACGAGATGGAGCCCAAGGGCAACTGTCCCGGCGGCGACAAGGGTGCCGGGCACCGCGAGCAGCGCGATATGCTTCCAGTGTCGACCGAGCTGGAGCAGCTCGATATTGAGAGAGCCTTCGAAGAGGAGTGGAGGGAGAAAGGCGAGCAGGATCAGGTCCCGGCTCAGCGGGGGATGAAAGCCGTAAAGCGAACCGACGCCTACGCCAGCGACGGCCAAGGCCGTCGTGTACGGTATGCGGAGGTATTGGGCGGCGATCGCGACAATGGCACAGAGGAGCAGCAGTTCTGGCAGGATCTCCTGGAGTTCACTGACGTCGAGCATTGGGCTCCCGTGCTGGGCCGGTGGATCCGAACGGGCCGATGAGGTGAGTCTATTCGTGATTTCCGGACGGTGGGAACGAGAGGTCCGGAGCAACCTTGCCCGTCCGTACGATTGGTCGCGGTGGAGCAACTGCCATCTCAGCATGAACCCCGGCCAGCCGTGTGCGAACGGGCGTCCTTGACTCGAGCCCAGCCGGCGGGTGAAGAATATGCACTCGACTTGGAGGGGGCACCCAGATGAATGGATCGGATATTCTGCGGACGGCGTTCGGCTTTGCGCACCAGGTACTGGAGAGCGTGATCAAGGACGTGGACGCGGAAACGCTCCACGCCACCATTCCAGGAGCGACGATCGGGAGCCCCGCTTCGACCTACGCACACGCGGTCTTCGACGAAGACATCTTCATCCAGCGTTCGGCGCAGGGTAAGGAGCCCGTGTACGTTTCGGGACAATGGGGAGACAGGGTGGGTGTCGCGATGCCCCCGACGCCGCTGCAGACTCCCGAGTGGGATGCTGCCGTGCGAATCGAGGACGTGGCCGCTTTCCGGGCCTATGCAAAGGCCGTCTACGCTGCGACGGACGCATACGTCGCGGGCCTCTCCGACACCGACCTCGACCGGTTAGTGGATGCTGGCCAGATCGGCAAGATGCCGCTGGGCGAATACATCGTCCGGTTCGGCCTGTGGCACCTGACGAGCCACCAGGGCGAGATTTCAGCCGTACTGGGGGCGATGGGCAAGAAGGGGCTGCGCTTCTAGCGGGGGCAGGCAAGTCGCAAAACGCCGGGCTCCGAGCATGCACGGGATCGTGGTCCCGGCGATCCCTCACACGGTTTCGATGGTGTCGGCGCCGGGAGCGCCCTGACCGGAGCGCCCGGATATCCGTTGAGCTGTAGCCCTGAGTTCGGCCATGTGCTGCTGCATGGCGAGCTGCATGAACCGGGCGTCGATTGAGTGCATGACGAATCGCGCCCCCAGTTCGATTGCGGTGGCCGACGTTTCCGAGGTCTGCTGATGGATCATGACGGGCACACCAGCGGCCTCGGACTTCGCGATCACGCCCTTCAGGACATCGAGGTATCGCGGATTTGTGACTTCGTCCGGGATGCCAAGCGATGTCGTCATGTCGTTCGGACCGACGAAGATGCCGTCGATGGAACCGACTGCGAGGATCGAGTCGAGGCGTTCGTAGGCAGGCTCACTCTCGATACCGATGATGATGATGGTCTCGGCGTGGCGGGCTTCGAGGTAGGCCCTGGACTTGTCGCTGGGAAGAACGCCTTCGACGACGGCGCGGCGCAAGTATTCTCCTTTAAGCGGGTGCCACTTTGCCGTGGCGACGCAGGCCTGCACCTCTTCTACGGTTTCACAATAGGGGACAAGCACGCCGGCGGCTCCGGCATCCAGGGCCATGGCCACCCATTCGGCCCTCGGCACGGGAACGCGGACGATGGGCGTGACGTCAATGTCGCGAAACATCGTGCAGAGCTCCTGGATCTCCTTGCGGTCGCGGGACCCGTGCTCCGAGTCGATAACAACGAAATCGAGCGTCGCACCGGCGAGGGCAGACCGGAATCGGGTGGTACCCATGGCGGAAATCATGCAGCCGAAAACGTGGCCGCCATCTGAGAGCGTCTTCTTGAGGGACTGGCCGTTCATGGAGTCTCCTTATGCAGCAACCACCGCCCGGCACGCGGAATGGCCTGGGCTCGGAGTGAATGCTGCCCGCACTCTACCCGCGGCCAGGAGCCAAGGGCAGCCTGGTCTGCTTCCCCGTTTTGCTCCGTGCATCAAAGCTGGCGGCATGGAACCCGGCTCGTGAGCGTTCGAGGCACTGAAACTGCGTCGTTGCGTAGCAGTCTCTGGAGGATGTCGTCTTTTCGCGACGGCGAAATTGCCAACCTGGCCGGTCCCGCGCTCTTCACGCTGGCGGCGCCGCCACTGGTCGCGTTGTTCGATGTGTTCATCGCCGGACGACTGGGCACGGGCCAGCAAGCAGGACTCGCTGTAGGCGTGGCCATGCTCGGATTCTTGCTTTTCAGCACGAACTTCCTCGAATACGGGACGACGGCCGTGGTGGCCCAGCGTCTCGGGGCCGGTGACGTACGCGGAGCGAAGCGTGCCGGAGCCGCGGCTGCCGTTGCCGCAGTCGCGATCGGCGTGGTCATGTCGATAGTAGTCTGGCTCGCCGCCGACTGGCTGATGAGTGCGGTGATGCGCGCTGAAGGTGCGACGGCGAGCGAAGGAGCAGAGTACCTCCGCCTGCGAATGACCAGCGCGGCACCATTTCTGCTGCTTCGGGCCGGGAACGGGTGGTTCCGGGGTCGTGGTAACACGCTCCCGCCGTTAGCCGTATCGCTCGCGATGTCCGGGCTCAGCGTCATCGCTGCACCGGTCCTGGCGTTTGGACTGGACGGCCTGGACGGTCTCGGGCTCCGCGGCATCGCGATTGCGGCAGCGGGCGCCGAGTTTCTTGGCGCCCTCGCTCTGTTCTCACTTTCCTGGCGGGACGGACAGCGCCTGGTCAATTCGGAGACAGCGCCGTCAGCCCACGGATGGGGCAATGCCCTTGCGCTCAACAGAGACATCCTGCTGCGCACGCTTTGTGTCACGGGCACGTTCACGCTCGCAGGAATAACCGCCTCCTCCGTGGATGGCTCGGGCGTGACTGCGGCGGCGTACGGCATCGTTTCGTCGCTCTGGCTTTTCAGCGCACTCGCGCTGGATTCATTAGCGATCGCGGCACAGTCGATGGTGGGAGCGGCAATTGGTTCAGGAGACCGCGCGGCGGCAAGAGCAATCGCAGCACGCATTTCGACGCTGGAGGTCCTGATCGGACTGGGTGCGGGGATCGCGCTCGCGGCACTTGCCGTTCCGCTCGTGGCCGTGCTCACGGAAGACCCGGACGTGCGGACTGCCGTACTCCCGGCGGCGCTGATCCTCGCTGGACTGATGCCGTTGAGCGCCCTTGCGTTCGGGCTCGACGGCGTGTTCCTCGGGGCGGGCGACGGGCGTTATCTAAGGGACTCGATGCTCGCCGCATCGGCCCCGGCGTGGCTTGCCCTGGGGTTGGTGCTCGTCATGGGTGGCACCCTCGCGCAGATCTGGATCGTGATCGGCTTATTCGTGCTCCTGCGCGTGGGCTTTCTCACCCACCGTCTCACCGGCTCGGCATGGCTCATGAACCACTTGTGACGGTCTGGCGGATGAGCTGCTGGCGAAAGTCGTGGCAACGCTGCTACGTTGCATTACGGCAGGAGTAGAGGTTCGCCGGGGCCGCCTGCCCGAAGCACCAGGGAGCCCCAGGAGGCCAGGAACAGCCATGCCGAAGGGTCAGGAAAAGCCAACCAAGACCAATAAGCCGAAGCTTACGCCGAAGCAGCGCCAGGCAAAGAAGACTGAAAAGAAGGCGGAGACGGCGTAGCGGCACCAGCAACGCTCCAGGAGTGACGCGTTCCCATCCTGTCCGCCGAAGAGACGGCGGGCCAGGGCAGCGCTTGGACGTTGCGGATCTGCGCGAAGTTTCGCGGAGTGCTGTGCGTACAGGCCCGGCGTGCAGGATGATTACTTCGCGCCCAGCAGCGCCGCCGTACCTGCGCACATCGATCATCCGGGACGGTCTACCACCAGCCGACCTTGTACGACCAGCCCTTCGTCTCTTTGCCTCGTGCACCGGCTTCCTTCAGCTTCACAAGGTGCTTTCGGCAGAGCTGGACGGTCAGACGCTCACGTTCTTCGCCACGCCATTTCAAGACGGCCACTTCTTCGAGCGGCGGGTCCATACACCAGAGGCAGCGGAGTCGTGGCATGGTTCGCTTCCGGACGAGAGTGTCTCCGGTTCATCTGGGATGAACCCGGCATTGGCACCCTACCAGCCCAGGCGCACTGCCTCCACCGGCACGGGTCCGGTGCCCCTCTCGTGAAACGTCAGATAGCAACAACGCGTAGCCCCCGCATCCGGGCGAGATGATCCGGGACTCGCTCCTGCCGGTACTACCCCGGCTGGAGTATGTGGCGCTGGCACGGTGTGGTCATTACCCGTGGCTGGAACGCTACGGACGGGCACCAGGCTTCAAGACACTTCGGGAGTGGCTGCGCGCCCATCCAACGGTCCGCGACTGGCGGTTCGGGCACGATTCGCCAAATGGGCGGCCGGATACGCTACGCTGGTTCCTACAGTAGTTCGCTGTGCAACGATCTTGTGCAGCGGATGGGAGGTATTTTATGGCATCTATTACAACCTATGACCTGGCGACACTTACGCGCCTTCGGCCACAACTCACCAACGCCCGGGAGCGTCCTGTGCTGACAGTGACGACGGCGCCGAGCGGTCTGGAGGGCGAGGGGTTCCCGGTGCGCCGGGCATTCGCGGGGATCGACCTTCGCCACCTCGACCCGTTCATCATGATGGACCAGATCGGCGAGGTGGAATGGGCAGTGGGCGAAGCCAAGGGCACACCGTGGCACCCGCACCGCGGCTTTGAAACGGTCACGTACCTGCTGGAGGGCGCGTTTCGTCACCAGGACTCTCATGGAGGTGGAGGGGTCATCGGTGAAGGTGATACGCAGTGGATGACAGCGGGCGCGGGAGTGCTTCATATCGAAGCACCAACGGACGTGCTCGTCCAAAAAGGCGGCGTTGTCCACGGACTACAGCTGTGGGTGAACCTGCCGAGCGAGAAAAAGTGGACAGAACCGCGGTACCAGGACATTGGTGGCGCACATCTCACGGTGATTGCATCGGCCGACGGAGGCGCCATCGTTCGTGTCATCGCCGGCGACCTGGACGGCCACGGCGGGCCGGGGATCACGCACACGCCGATCTCGCTCGTGCACGCGACCGTGCAGCCCGGGTGCCGCGTCGACCTCCCGTGGCCAGTTGAGTACAACGCCCTGGCGTACGTGCTCGCCGGGCGAGGTACGATCGGTAGCGAACGGCGTCCTATCCAGATGGGCCAGGCCGCCGTCTTCGGGGCCGGCCAGTCCGTCTCGGCAACGGCCGACGTTGTGCAGGAAGGGCGAGCGCCCAGCCTTGAGATTATGTTCCTTGGCGGCGCCCCCATCCGTGAACCGATCGCGTGGGCCGGGCCGTTTGTGATGAACTCCGAGGACGAGGTTCGCGAAGCGTTCCGGGACTATCGTTCCGGGAAGCTTGGCCAAATCCCGGTTTCTACTGTCTGATACCGGGCGTGACTCCCGGCTGCCGCGGATGCAGGATCCCCGTGTGGCGGCGCTGTCGCCCGGGAGGAGACCTGCGATGACGGAACCTGGCGGGACTCGGGCACCGCTTGAACACCTCCGGGTGGTCGACCTGACGACAGAGATGGGCGCGCTCACGGTACGCATGCTGACCGGATTCGGTGCCGCGGTGACGCGAATCGAACCACCGGGCGGCGACCCGCTGCGGTCCTGGCCACCGCTGACGCCGGGCGCGGATGGGAAGCCGGTGAGTCTCTACTGGCTGCAAATGATGGACGGCCGGACGATGGTGCCGTTGGACCTGGCATCGATCCAGGGCCGCGAGCATTTCTTCGATCTGCTCGCGGACGCTGACGTGGTGGTGGAGTCGCAGCCTCGGGGCCGGCTCGCTGAGCTGGGGCTCGACTATGGTGACGTGGCAGCACGCTTCCCGCGGTTGATCTGGACATCCGTTTCGGCGTTCGGGCGAACCGGGCCGCTGGCCGGTTACAAAGGGACCGATCTCACGGGCTTGGCGAGCGGCGGACTGCTGAGCCTTTGCGGTGACCCGGACCGGGCACCGGTCCGACCGTCTGTGGAGCAGGGCTACGCGCAGGTTGGACTGCAGGCGCTCGCCGGAACGATGGCGGCGATTCATGCGCGAAATGCAACAGGACGCGGGCAGCTGGTCGACGTTTCGATGCAGGAGGCCGTCGCGACATGCCTGGGGAATGCGCGGCTGTTCTACGAATTCGAGGGAGTGGTCAGCAAGAGAGCCGGGGGCGCGCGAGCCTATGGAGCACATGGTTCCCGCCTCGTGTACCCGTGCGCGGACGGCTTCGTCGCATTCGCGAGGACACCGGACGCGCTGCGCCCGCTCTGGGACTGGATGCACGAGTCCGGGATGGAGCCCGGCTTTGACCCAGAGGAATGGGCGAAGCTGCCGCAGTCTGGCCCTGGGACACCGGGACCGGAAAAGGCACGCGAGCTGGAGGGCAGTGTCATCTCGTTCTTCGCAACGCGCGGGAAGATGGCACTCTACGAAGAAGGACAGCAGCGCGGGATCATGATCTGTCCCGCCTCATCGCCAGCCGACCTGCTTGTGAACGCCCAGCTGCTGCACCGGGAGTGGTTCGAAGAACCGTTCCTGGAGCAGCTCGGACGGACGGTCCGCGTCCCGGGAGCACCGGCGCGATTCAGCGCTACGCCATGGAAGAAGACCGGCTCCCCGCGAAACCAGGAGGCGCCTCGCCGTCTGCCAGCTGGGGTGCCAGCTGCTGCCTCAACCACGACGGACTCACGGCAGATCCTTCGCGGACTGCGGGTCGCCGATTTCTCGTGGGTTGGTGTGGGGCCACTTTCGACACAGGTACTGGCATGGCTTGGTGCGGAAGTGGTGCGGGTTGAGTCGGCGACGAGACTGGACGTCTTCCGGACCGGCGGGCCCCAGCGGGGAGAGTACCCCGACGCGAGTGCCTACTGGGCGAATTGCAACCGGGACAAGCTGGGGATGACGCTGAACCTGAAACATGCGCGAGCGCGTGAGATGGCACTGCGGCTGGCCGCCCGTTCCGACGTCCTGGTCGAAAGTTTCACGCCCGGCTTCATGGATTCGGTTGGGCTCTCGTACGACGACATCCGGGCCGTCAATCCGGACATCGTGATGATGTCATGCTCGATGGAAGGGGCCGGAGGGCCACACGCGCTGTTTCGTGGATTCGGCCTCGTGTTGCAGGCGACGGTGGGGTTTACGCACTTTACGTCGTGGCCGGATCGGGCGCCGACGGGGACGGGGGTCGCGTACACGGACTGGGTGGCGACCCACATCGCGGCTGCGTCAATGCTCGCCGCACTGGAACACAAGCGGCTGACGGGAGAGGGCCAGTACATCGACCTTTCGCAACTCGAAGCGTGCAGCTGGGCACTTGACGCGGAGGTGCTTCGCTACACTTCAACGGGGGAACTGCGGTCTGCGCTGGGGAACCGGCATGAGTCGATGAGTCCGCATGGGGTTTACCCGGTCGCCGGTGACGACCGATGGGTCGCCCTGGCTGTCGCCTGTGACGAGGAGTGGCAAGCGCTAACAGCACTGGTGGGCGACTCGGCACTGCTCGCGCCCACCCTATCCCACGTGGCCGGCCGCAAGGCGAGCGAGGACGCCGTCGACGCTTCGATCGCGGATTGGACGCGCGGACAGGACGAGTCCGCACTGGTCGAGCGGTTACAGGCGGCCGGAATTGCCGCGTACGGGGTGGCAGATATGGCGGACATCCAAGACGACAAGCAGATTCGAGCCCGCGGCCACTACTGGCCGACACGCCATCCAGTGATCGGCGACGTTGATTGGAACGGGCCGAGTTGGCACCTGTCTGAGACGCCACTCTACCCTTCGCGCCCAGCACCAACGCTGGGCCAACACAATGAACATGTGTATCGCCAGCTACTCGGCTATGGCGACGACGAGGTCGCGGAACTGGTCGCTTCCGGCGTGATGGAGTAGCCGCCCAGGTCCTATTCGCCGCGCCAAACCGGGGACCGGCGTTCCCGGAAGGCAGCCACACCCTCGGCGGCATCGAGCGTACCGCGGCTGAGATTGATGGAGATCTCTTCGAGAGCGAGTGCTGTCTTGCGGTCCAGCTCATTCGCGGACTTGAGCAACCGCTTGGTCAGCTCAATAGCGACCGAGGGGCCGGTGGCGACCGTCGTCGCAAGGGTCATGGCGGAGTCATTCAGTTCAGCGTCCGGGACGACCTCGTCGACGAGGCCGATCGCGGCCGCTTGCTCTGCCGTGAAGGGTTCGCCGCGAAGGAAGAACAGCAGGGAGCGCGAGTAACCGATGCGGCGGACTATCTGCTGGGCGACACCGTTGTCAGGCGAGAGCGCTACCTTGAGAAACGCCGGGTGCAGCTTCGCTGAGGCGCCGGCAATGATGATATCGCAGGAGAGTGCGAGCCCGAGCCCTCCTCCGGCGGCGACACCGTTGAGCGCGCAGATTGTGGGCTTTTCAGTGGTATCGAAGGGGAGGTGCCACCAGAAGCGAGGCTGCTTGCGGTGGCGCCGGGACAGCTTCTCCACTGGCTGGGCGTTCGCGAGGTCAGCGCCGGAACAGAATCCGCGCCCACGGCCGGTGAGTACGAGCGCTTTGAGAGAATCGTCAGCATCGAATTCACGCACGCACTCCTCGATGGATCGACGCATCGTGTCGGTTAGCGCGTTGAGGGAATCGGGGCGGTTCAGTTCGAGGAGGCGCACACCCCCGGAGTCGGTCACAGCGATTTCGTCGGTCAAGGCGCGGCAGCCTCCAGTGCTGGGATTCACGTCACTATACGGAGAGCAGCGGGGCCCGGCGCTCGGTCAGGACGGGAGCGCGTCGACGACAGCGGGCACCAGCGGCAGTGGACAGGGGCGATTCAGGGCCCGGGCGCGGAGGACTACGGTCCAGAGGAGCAGCCCGACGGACGCCACACCGATGAAGAATTGGAGGGGGCCGAATAGGTTCAGGGCGCCGCTCGTGCCGAGCAGGACCACCGCGAGCTTGTTGCACGTTGGGCAGCCGACCGCGACGTAGGAGAGGAAGCCCCCCGCGAATGCCGGCGTCTTTGCGCGGTCCGCAGGAGCAGCGAGGAACGTCGCGAAGACAAAGCCGAGCAGCACCGAACTTACTGCCCAGAACGCGTAATCCTGCTGGCGGACTTCGACGGACCGGCCGAAGATTGGGCTCGGTACGACCGCCGTGGGAATGCCGGTGATGAATGCCACGACGATGGCGGCAATGAGCGCGACCAACCAACCCCGGAGACCGAGACCGCGGGCGGTGGCGGCCACGTCGCGAAGGTCTGCCTTCACGGAATCGCTGAGTCTTGAAGCCACGAGCATTATGACTATGGTTGGCGGCACGACCGGCGGCATGCAAGCGAAGGTTCAGGGCGCGAACGGATGAGAACGAAGCTGAGTGGCCCGGGCCAGCTTGCCACGCGACCGCGGCGCGGTCAGGATCCGGCGGCGGAGCCTGACGCTTTTCCGGAGGAACCTGTGTCCGGGGTCAAACCGTTCGAGTCGCTGGTCATCGTCGAACTCGCGGGCTCGGTTGCGGGCGCGTACGCGGGAAAGCTGTTTGCCGGGTTTGGGGCAACGGTCCTAAAGGTGGAACCACCGGGAGGCGACCCGATGCGCGCCGTGGGCGAGCCGCTTGATGGAATGGGGACGCCCTTCGCGTATCTGAACACCAGTAAGTCGAGCGTCGTGATCGATCTGTCAGATGCGCCGGGCCGGGTGGAGCTTGGAGCGCTGTTGCAGAGGGCAGACGCCGTGATCGAGAGTGCGAGCCCAGGGCCACTGGCACCGGTCACGCGGGATATGGAATTCCGAGGGCTCATCAAGGCGTTCGTGTCGCCCTTCGGGCTGACCGGCCCGTATGCGGACTACCGGTCAACCAGCCTGGCCGATTTCGCGGCGGGCGGCCAGCTGTACCTGACGGGAGAACCGGACAGGGAACCGGTCCAGGGTGCGGGCCCGCAAGCCGAGTACGCCGCTGGACTGCATGCCTTCATCGGGATCCTGGCAGCGCTCCGGTACCGGGCTGCCAGCGGCGAAGGGCAGGAGATAGATGTATCGCACATGGAGACGATGGTGAGCCTGCACCAGTGGACGTCCGTGCGCTGGACACATGGCGGGAAGATCCAGCGCAGGATAGGGAACCGGTACGACACGCTGCATCCTGTGACGCTCTATGGCTGCAAGGACGGATTCGTCGCGGTGAGCGCATCGACTGAGGACCAGGGAGAACGGCTAATGGCTGTCGCGGGCGTGGGCGATATGCACAACGACCCCCGGTTCCGGGGGGGCTCCGCGCGGCTCGTCAATTCAGAGGCGTTCGATGCGCTGCTGGCGCCGTGGCTCACGGAGCACACCGTGGCAGAACTGGTGGAGATAGGCCAGACGGCGAGAATCCCGGTCGCGCCGGCGCCGGGGCTCCTGGAACTCGTCGCAGACCCTCATCTCGCGGCGCGGGGCTTCTGGCAACGTCCCGAAGGCGTGACCAACGGCCCTCGCTATCCCGGGCCGCCGTTCCGTATCTCCGGGATGCCATGGCGACTCCGCAGGGCGCCGGACCTGGGCGAAGAGGACGCGAAGGCAGGACCCGATGCGACGCCAGCACCGGAGCAGAGCGACGAACAGCTCGCTGCCGCAGCCCGGAGTGCCGGGCCACTGGCCGGCGTGCGCGTGCTCGACCTTTCGCGCGTCTGGGCGGGGCCGCTGGCCTGCCGGATCCTCGGGGACCTTGGAGCGGATGTCATCCGGATAGAGCCGACGTGGGGACGCCCGCGTCAGGTGACCGAACAGGCGGTGCAGGTCACCGGGCGGTATCCGAACAACGAGGCCGGCGAGCGTTCGTGGAACCGCGAGGGGATGGCCAACAAGTTCAACCGAAACAAACGCGCGATCACGTTGAATCTCGACCGGCCAGAGGCAAAGGCTGTATTTGAGCAGCTCGTGGCCGTGTCGGACGTGGTGATCGAGAACTACAGCCCGCGCGTGATGCCACAGCTGGGTCTTGGGTACGAGCGGCTGCGAGAGATCAACCCGGCGATTGTCTACACCGGCATGCCGGGCTACGGATGGGATGGGCCCTACCGGGACTGGGTCGCCTACGGCACGACGCTGGAACCGCACGCCGGGCTTTCGAGCATGATGGGGTACCCGGATTCGGGCCCGTACAAGTCGGGTGTGGCGTGGGCGGACCCGGTGGCCGGGATGCACGCGGCCTCAGCCGTGCTGGTGGCGCTGCATGACCGGGCGGCGCGGCCAGACGGCCAGGGACACGCGGTGGAACTGGCACAGTTCGAAGGGATGATGTGCCTCGCCGGACAGGAGTTCCTCGCGGCCCAGGTCCGAGGCCGGGAGCCCGAGCGGCGAGGCAACCGGCACGAAACGTGGGCGCCCCAGGGCGTTTACCGGTGCGCCGGGGACGACCGGTGGATCGCGATCAGCATTACGGATTCCGCCGACTGGCAGGCGCTCTGCAGGGTGACCGGGCTGGAGCGGTTGTCGAACCTGGGTCTCGCCGAGCGAAGGGGCCGGCACGACGAAATCGACGGGCTCATCGAGGCCTGGACTACCGGTCGCGACCACGTGGATGCGATGGAGCTGCTGCAAGACACAGGCGTGCCCGCCATCGCGCTGTTCGATGCCAGGGAACTCGTCGAAAACCCCCATCTACGGGCGCGTGGCTTCTGGAAGCCCATCACGCACCCGGACAGTGGGACGTATGACTTCCCCGGACTGGCAATTGCACTTTCCCTGACGCCGGCGACGATCCGCAGGCCGGCGCCCGGGTTCGGCCAGCACAACCGCGAAGTGCTCGCGGAGGTGCTGGCGATGGATGATACGGCGATCGATGCGCTGTTTGCGGCGGGCATCCTGGTGGATATACCGGACGGCTAGCGGCATCCACCTCAGTCCTCAAAGAAGAACTTCTCCTCGCCAAATGCAGGGCGGAGTTCATCGAGCCAGGTTGCGGCCTCGTCGTATTCGGCGAAGAAGGGGCGCATCACCCAGTCCGGATTTCGACCCTGCAACATGAGCAGCGAGAGTGCCGACTTGCCATGGATCTCCGTAGGACCGAGGACGGCGACCTTGCCGGGGTCGCACGACATGCTGGGTCCGCGGACGGTGCGAGCGAGCCCGGAGACATTCTGATAGGCGCCCTGAAAGATCTCCCATGCGCGGACCAGAGGCACATCGAAATAGTGCTTCGCCCCGGTGTCGCGGGCGACGAACATGTAATAAGGGATGGCGCCAAGGCGGACTTCTTCCCGCCACATATCGCGCCACACATCGGAATCATCGTTGATGTGGCGCATGAGCGGCGACTGGGCACGGATCTGGGCGCCAGTCTCGCGGACGCGCTCCATCGCTTCGCGGACCGTAGGAGTGGACAGCTCACGAGGATGGTTGAAGTGGGCCATCACGGCGACATGAAGTCCGGACCCGCGGATCCGGCGGAAGAGGCGGAGCAGTTCGTCGCCGTCTTCGCCGAGGAAGCGGTACGGCCAATAGCCAAGGGCCTTGGTCCCGAAACGGATCGTGGTCAGGTTCGGGAGCTTCGCATCGAGGATAGCGTCGACGTAGGAGGCGAGCCGTGATGTCTTCATGACCAGGGGGTCGCCACCGGTGAAGAGGACGTTCGTGACCTCCGGGTGCTGGCGTAGATAGGCGATGAGAAGGCCCACCTCCTTCATCGCGAATTGAAGGCCGTCCATGCCGACGAACTGTGGCCAGCGAAAACAGAAGGTGCAGTAGGCATGGCAGGTCTGGCCGCTCCCCGGGAAGAAGAGGACCGTCTCGGGATACTTATGCTGAATGCCAGGCAGCCGCAGGCCGTCGAGTTCAGGGACGTTATGTTCGATCTGTCCGGCCGGGTGAGGGTTAAGCGACAGGCGGATCTCGTCGGCGGCAGCACGGATCACATCCGGCCCCTGGCTGGAATCGACGAGCGCGGCGATGCGGGAGAAATCGGCGGGACGAAGCATCCCTTCCTGCGGGAAGTTGAGCACGAACATGGGATCGTCCGGGATCTCGTCCCAGTTAATCAACTCATCGACGACGTAGTTATTCGTCTTGAAGGGCAGGACTTGAGAGACGACATCGATCGCATGGACCTGTGCCGGTGAAAGGCGGCTGACCTGCGGGAGGTCGCGGAAATTGTGGCGCGTGTACGCGCGGTACTGATTGGCGGCCGTCGTTGCGGCTGGGCGTGTGAGTAGTTGAACCATTGGAATACCTCAATCTGGCTGGCGTTCCAGGACAGCGCGGAGCTGTCGCCGGGCGGAGGGAGGCACGCCGCTGCGAGAGCGCGTCCACGGCAGGGCTAAAGCGGATACCGGGGTCGCGGTTAGGAGTGTGCGTCGGAACGGGGGGCGTGCATGAGCACGCGTTCCCATGGCCGTGAAACGGCGAGCAGGCACGTGCGCCGCGAATGGGACGCCACGTAGGCGGCCAACGCAACGGGCACGCAAGAAGCAGGGCGGTAGTTCACCGGCAGACTCCACTTCGGTGCGATGCACCAGGATGTGGAGGCAAATGCCTCCCGAACGTCTACGGGGTTAGCTGACGGGTTCGGCATCGGAAGTCGCCGCGCGCGTGGTGCGCGTTCACCCCGGGAAATTGGTTCCCCCGTTCCAGCAGAGCGCTGGATTCGACGTTTCCAGCTTATCACACCGGGGACCGGCAAGGCTGGTTTTTATTCATATCGCGTTCAAACGAACCTCACCCGAATCGGCGAAGTGCTGGCCAGACGTCAGCGAGCGGGCGATGGAGGTCACGGCAGATGTAGACGCGCCCGCCGGACTCATCGTTGTCTACGCCTTCGCTGTTTCGGAGCACGGCACCGACCTCCACGGACCGGCAGAGGTCGCGTACGTGCTGTTCGGAGAAACCGACGACCAGGTAGACGGGGGCATCGAGACGGCCTTCGGACCAGTAGTAGTAGGTGTTCACGGGACTGATGGCCCCGGGTAGCTCGTAGCGCGGGCCGTACAGGTTCACGGCGCCGGCGAGGCCGAAGTTGCCCGCGAGCACGGCGGCGTAGTCGCGTTCGTCGTCCGCCAGTTCGTCCCGAACCAAGGCGATGGTCTCCACCATTTCGGGCCAGCCGATCATTTCGGGCAGATCTTCGTTCAAGCCTGAAGCGAATTCGAAGTAACCGGAACCGGCAGGTGCGACGGGAAGAGAAACGGACGCCGCGAATACGCCACCAGCAACAAGCAGCACGGTCACCATGGCGACGGCCGCAGTGCGAAGACGGCCCGGACGTAGCCCTTCAAATCCAACGCCGCCTGCCGCCATGAGGGGCGGATAGACGGCGGCCGTGTAGTAGCCGCGCCCCTGCGACAGCGCGAAGAGTGCGACGGTGAAAAGGAAGGTCCAGCCGAGGACGCGATAGGGGGCAGCCGCCCGCGCACGGAGGAGCCAGGCGAGCCCTGCACCCCAGACGAACACGGCAGGCGGGCCCAGCAGCAGAAGCTGTTCCGGCAAGAACGAATCAGTGCGGCCAATCGACTGGTCGCGCTGGTTAATGGCGTCGGTGTAGTCGAGGCCGATGAAGCTGTGGGAGACCTGCCAGGCGATGTTCGGGACGGCAATACAGGTGGCGATGGCCACCGCAATCCAGGGCCACGGACGCAAGAAGGAGCGACGGTCGCCGCTGACGAGAAGGGCCAGTGTAAAACCGGCGGCGTAGAACACGACAGTGTACTTGGTGAGCAGGCCAAGCCCTGCAAAGACGCCGATGGCGAGCCACCAGCGTTCGTCGTGAGTGCGAACGAGACGGACGAACGACAACGAGGCGAGGCCCCACCAGAGCAGGTCGAACGTCACCGTCTGAAAGAGCACTCCGCTCGCGAGAAAAATGGGCGCCGCGATGAAGGCGAGACCGGCTAACAGCGCTGCAAGACGTCTGCCACCAAACTCGCGCGCCATCTGCATGGTGACGGCGAGGAGCGCGCTGGAACAGAGTGCCGGCCAGAGGCGTAGCCCGAGCAGCGACGAATCTCCCCAGACGAGGCGGGCAGCGGCGGCAAAGAACGGCACAAGCGGGGGATGGTCGACGTAGCCGAGGGCGAGGTGCTTACCGTCGTCGATGTAGGCGAGTTCGTCGCGGAGGAATCCATAGTCGCGGTTCGCGTACAGGTGCAGCGCCAGCTTGAGAGCGACGAGCGCGACCATGGGCAGGTATTGCCATCGGAACGCGGCGGCGATGCGGGGCTGCGATAGCACGCGTCACCTTATTGCGGATCGGGGGAAGTGGGCCAGCCGTTTCTCGTCTATCACCGACTGGAACTCCAATGAGATCGCCGACATGTACAGGATGGCGGCCACGATCCGACGGATACCTCGTCGCGCTCGTCGTCCGCCAATCACCCCGGGCCGAAGCGAGCGACTCCACCAGTTCGTGTCAGCCGGCCATTTCGGAAAGGTCTCAGTCAAGGCCGAAGCGAACGCGAAGCAACGGGAACCGACGGGTGCGCGGGGCGAGAAACGGACACGGTGAAAGCCCCGGCTGCACCAAAGGGCGCGGGGAGTCGCGCTGCGCTGCATCCCAGTGCTCACGCACGCCCATCCTCCACGCCTCAACACGCGGATGGAGAGTATGTTCGCCAGGCGTCGCGCGCATGGCGGCCCTTTCGTGCGGGCGCAGAACTGGCGGGAAGGCACGACAGGAGGTTTCGTCATCACTAGCGAGCATCGGCGGTGTCGGTCATAGTTGCTGATGCCGGTGAAGACACGCGGCAAAGGAGCCGCTATGCGCAACGCCAATCTCCAGGAACTCCTCGGCCGGGAGGACTACCCCGCCGTCTCGATTTTCATGCCCACGCACCGGGCTCATCCCGAAACGCAACAGGATCCGATCCGCCTTAAGAACCTGCTCAATGAAGCTCGTCAGCGCCTGGATGCCGAGGTCGGTAAGCGCCCGTCGTGGCCGATCCTTGATCAGCTCGAACGGCTTGCAGATGACCTCGATTGGCGTGAGAACCAAGACGGCCTCGCGCTCTTCGCATCTGAAAGCTATGCGGCCGTTGTCCGGCTTCCGTTCACCGTCGAGGAGCGTGTCACCGTTGACCGCACCTTCGAGACCCGCGAGATCGTCGGGGCGTTCCAACGCCTGCCGCACTATCTCGTCCTCACCCTGGCTGAGCAAGCCACGCGCCTCTTTGCCGGTACCGGGTCAGACCTCGAGGAAATCCGCGACTACGGCTTCCCGATCGCATCGAGTGGCGCGCCGGGCGCCACCAGCCGTCCGGATGCGCCACAAATGGCGCGTTCGAATATCCGGAGGGCCCACCTGCAGGAGTTCTACCGCGAAGTCGACGCCGCCCTAGCCGAGGCACTCGTGGACGAGCCACTCCCGGTGGTGGTCATCGGGGCGCATCCATCACTCGGCTTCTTTGACGACGTAACCCGCCATGGCGAACGCCTCATCGCCCGAGTCGAGGGCAGCCACGCGGAAGCGAACGCCAGCGTGGTAGCCGAACTTGCCTGGCCTGAAGTGCAGCATTGGCTGCAGGAGCAACGTGAGGCGGCCGTCCAGGACGCCGGTGCTGCGCGGGGGGCGAACCTCCTCGCCGCCGGCCTCGATGACGTGTGGAATGCCGCCCGGGCAGGCCGCGGCGCACGACTCATTGTCGAACACGATTACCGCCAGCCCGCGATTATCGACCGCGAGACAGGTGCTATCGAACTGATCTCCGGGGAAGGGGAAGGCGTCGGGCCAAGGCATCTCGACGACGCCGTGGATGCCCTGGCTGAACTCGTCCTCGATATGGGTGGCGAGGTCTTCTTCGTCCACGATGGAGCGCTGTCCGAGTACAGCCGCGTTGCACTCATTCTTCGCTACTGACCTCTCCGCGAGTGAGCCGAGATCCGTGAACGCGCAAACGGCCTGGCACGTCGCGACCGGGGTAATGGCAGAGCAACAACCCGCACTCGGCACCAGCCCGGTGCTTTAGCCTCCCGCGGCGCCTGCCATGTCCGGGTGGAGGAGCGCTTCGACGGCGTGGAGGCCGTCCAGCACGTTGCTTGCGAAGAGCCGCATGGAGCGCTCGGCGGTGCCTGCGGGCATACCCCCGAAGCGGAAGTTGAGGATGAGCTCTTCGGCACTGGTCATCTGCTGGATGTGTTTCAGCTTTTCGAGGACCTGGTCTGGCGTGCCCCATGCCTGGGGTAGTGCGGAGCGTTCGCCGATCTCCTCGATCGACTTCTCGTTGGCGAGCTGACTGAACTTCGCATACTGCTCGTAGCCTTTGGTCTGGCGGAGGCGCTGTTCGTCCTTCCATCCGTAGTGGCGGAGGATGCTGTCCTGCGCCTCGATCGTGTGGCGGCGCATCACAGCCCATGCCTCTGCTTCTGTATCGAAGCAAGAGACGTGGACGACGACGGTGGGCTGAGTTGGAGACCAGCCCTTGCCGGCGCGCACGGCGTTGAATTCGCGCACATCCTGGCGGTACTCCTCCCAGCTCTTCTGGTTGGTCATCAACATGCCAAGGCCGGCGTTGGCCGTAATGGGAAGGGTCTGGGGACTTGTCCAGGCGACGCGCATGCTATCGACCAGGGCCTGGGGATTCCTGGGACGCGGGCGGATCGTCGTCTCGGGGATGGTGTAGAAGTCGCCTTCGTGTGAGAACCACTCCTGGGTGAGGGCCTTGCGGACGACCTGGAGGGATTCGGCAAAGCGGTCGCGGGATTCGTCCATGGGCACACGGTAGGCATCGAATTCGCGCTTGGCGGCGCCGCGGCCAAGCCCAAGCGTGAGGCAGCGGCCCTGGAGGAGGTTATCGAGGACGCTTATCTGCTCGGCGATTACGACGGGGTCGTACCAGGGAAGGACGACGACCATGGTGCCGAAGTCAATCCGTTTCGTCTGGCCCGCCATGAACGTGAGGTGCTGGATCGCGCCACCGGTCATGATGTAGGGACCGAAGTGATGGTCGATGGCCCAGTAGGAATCAAAGCCAAGGGGCTCGACGAGGCTGGCGAGGTAGAGGTCTTCTTCATAGACCTGCTGGTCGGTGACCGCCTGCGGCCCCGCACCGTGGGACTCGAAGCGTGCCCAGTCAGAGTAGTTCTGGAAGTTGAAGTGGACGCCTGCTCGCATGGGTCGCCTCCTACTGGTTGGCGGCATGCTACACCGGGGAGCAAGCCCCTGAATTCGTTAGCGTTGTCCGAAACAGCTTGATCCGTATCGTTAGCGCCTAAGGACGATCTGTGTGGCGTTGCGCGCTGCCTCGTGCCTGGCTCAGCCGGCGCGGAAAGTACGTCCGTTCCAGGAGGGATACGAATGGCGACAGCCGTGAAGAACGAAATCGAACAATTGGACGCCGTCATCGTCGGTGCTGGCGCAGCGGGACTGTACATGCTGCACCGGCTCCGCGGCCTCGGGCTGAAGACCACCGTGATCGAAGCCGGCGACGGAGTCGGCGGGACCTGGTATTGGAATCGCTACCCGGGCGCGCGCTGCGATGTGACGAGCGTCGAATATTCGTTCAGCTTCGATAAGCAGCTTGAGCAGGAGTGGAATTGGAGCGAGATGATGGCTCCGCAGCCTGAGATCGAGCGGTACATGAACCATGTGGCCGATCGATTTGATCTGCGGCGCGATATCCGTTTCAGCACGCGAGTAACGGCCGTGAACTGGGACGACCGCGCAACGGCGTGGACGGTCGCGACGGACAGGGGCGACCGCATCGAAGCTCGTTACTGCATCATGGCGACGGGCTGCCTTTCGTCTCCGTTGAAGCCGGATATCAAGGGAATCGACTCGTTTACAGGCGTTTCCGTGCAGACGAGCATGTGGCCACGCGAAGGAATCGAACTCGAGGGGAAGCGCGTGGCGCTGATCGGCACCGGCTCCTCAGGTGTGCAGTCGACACCAGAAATCGCGAAGGTCGCGAGCCACCTGACGGTTTTCCAGCGGACACCAACGTACACGTGGCCTTCAATGAACCGGCCGCTGACGGCGGAAGACATTGCGAAGGTAAAAGCCAACTACGAGAAGATGCGCCAGACGCAGCGAAGCTCACGCGTGGGCATCGCTGGGTCGTTCGGTGGCGCTCTGCTGGAACCGCCGACGGCCAAGCTGCTCGACCTCCCGGAGGAAGAACGGCGCCAGAAGCTGGACGAGCATGGGTTCGCGGTGACGCGGATGTTTGCCGACGTTGCCACGGACATGGAAGCGAACATCGTGGCGCGCGAGATGTATGCCGAGATGGTCCGGAGGGTGGTAACCGACCCGGCCACGGCGGCTGCCCTGACGCCGTCGGACTATCCGATCGGCTGCAAGCGGGCCGTGGTCGACCAGGACTACTTCGTCACGTTCAACCGCCCGAACGTGAAGCTCGTGGATCTGAGAAACGAGCCGTTCGAAGAAGTGACGGAGAAGGGCATCCGGACGAGCACGGGCGAGTACGAGTTCGACGTCATCGTGTATGCGACCGGCTTCGACGCGATGACGGGCGCCCTCCTAAACATGAACATCAAGGGCCGGGAGGGCCGCCCGCTGGCTGAGAAGTGGGCAGCCGGGCCGCGGAACTACCTCGGCCTTATGGCAGAAGGATTCCCGAACCTGTTCACGATCACGGGGCCGGGAAGCCCGTCGGTGCTGAGCAACATGCTCGTCTCGATCGAACAGCACGTGGACTGGATCACGGAGTGTCTTTCCTACCTGGGGGCGAACGGCAAGGACGTGATCGAGCCCACGCTCGAAGCCGAGGATAGCTGGGTGGAGCACGTGAATACCGTCGCCGATGGGACGATGTACACGGCGCCGAGCTGCAACTCGTGGTATCTCGGCGCGAACGTACCGGGAAAGACGCGGCAATTCATGCCGTATGTCGGCGGCGTGGGCGTGTACCGGCAGAAGTGCGACGAAGTAGTGGCGAAAGGCTACGACGGGTTCGTGCTGGACACGGCGAAAGAAGCCGTGGCGGTCTAACGCCGGGTGCGGTATTGAGATGCCAAAGGAGGCGGCTCCAATGAACTGGCGCCGCCTCCTTTGCATGACGGAACCCGGATGACACGCTGTTACTTGACGTCGAATTCGGCGAGCATGCCCTTGGAAAAGTGAGGATCTGCACCAGGGCCGGTCACGTCCGGGAAGGAACAGACGAGCGCGTAGCGGCCGGGCGCGAGTGCCGATTGAAATGCCATGTCAACGGTCTGGCCAGGCTGGATGAAAAGCTTCAGGCCAGCTGGTTCCTCGTCGTCTCCCATCTGTGAGAGCGCATCCTCCACCGAGCCTCCTGGCGGAAGCTTCACCACGACGACTTCGTGCGCCTGGTGTCCATCATTCTTGACATGGAACCCAAAGGTCCCAGACGACGGGATGTCGGCCGCCTTGAAGTCGAAGGCGAAGTCGACGAGGTGGAGGTCAACCGACTTCACGCCAGGCGGGAGATCGTCGGACGTCGCCTCCATTGCATCGACCTTCCACATCCCATTCTCGCGAATCAATCGAAGCACGAACGTCCCAAAAGGGGCGACGACGGTAGTGTGGGCCTTCTTGCCGTCGATTGCGGTGGCCTTCATCTCGAGAACGGGAGAAGGCTCGCCGATGCATTCGACGGCATTGGCCATGCAGTCTTCACGGCTGCTGAAGAGCACCGTTTTCAGGAGGTTGTCCGTAACGTGGGCGAAGAAGAAGTCCGCCTCGGCCGGTGACGACTGGAACGTGCGGCTTGCGATGTCCTCAACCTCGCTGAGTTCTGCGGCAGAGGGCTTGTCGTCGCTGCACGCTGCAGAGGCGAAGAAGAAGAGGCAGGTCACGGCGGATGCGGCCATGAGGGTCAAAGCGGCGGGGCGGAGACGAACACTACCGACACCTGGTACGGTTGACATGGACAATCCTCGCAAATGGAATGCGAGGATTGTTCGCTGTGGCCAATCCCGTGTCGTGAGTCAGAGTCCCGCCGAAGCGGGAGATTGTCCCGAAACAGCCGGGAACTTGTTAATCGAACGCCGCTCCGATACCGAAACGCCACCTGGTTCCGGGTTCAAGGCTCCAGAACGGCCCGGTAGCGGACCAGGTTCTGACGGAGCCTGGCGTGGACATCCGCGACGGCGGCGAGCGGATAGCGTTCGATGATCGGGCGAATACTGTGCGTGGCAGCAAGGTCGAGCACTTCGCGGAGGTCCTGCCGCGAACCGTAGAAGCTACCAATGACACGAAGCTGCAGCCCGACGAACGCGCCCGGAGGGATGGGAAACGTGTCACCGTCGGCAGCGGTGAGGACGATGCTGCCCTGTTTCGCCATAGCGGGAAGGAGATGGCCGACGGGAGTGAGCGAATTGGCCGTGTTCAGAACGAGGTGAGCACCGCCGGCTGCCTGCAGCGCCGCAACGACCGTGGCGGTGTCTCCCGCGACGGCCGCTCCAAGTTCGCGCGACATCTGCACCTTGCTCTCCGTCCCGGTGACCGCGTAGACCTCAGCGCCGAGCGCACCAGCTATGGAAATAGCGAGGTGGCCGAGGCCGCCGATACCGAGGATAACGACACGCTTGCCGGGCTCGATGCCGCCGTTTTTCAGGCCGGCGTAGGTCGTGAGACCAGCGCAAAGAAATGGCGCTGCTTCGGCGAAATCGAGGCCTGATGGAATCGGTACGGCGTGGCTCGCGGGCAGGGCCATGTACTCTGCGTAGCCGCCATCTTTTCCAAGGCCAGCGAGACTCGCGATCCCAGTGACGCAGGCCTCTTCTTCGCCGGCGCGACAGTAGGTGCAGTCGCCACAGGTGAAGAGGGCATGCGCTCCGACGCGGTCACCGGCGTTCACGTCGACGACGCCAGGTCCGATGGCCGAGACGATCCCGACGGGTTCGTGGCCGGGCACGAGCGGCATGGAGGCGGCACCGAGGGCGTCGATAATTCGCAGGTCGGTGTAGCAGACGCCGCAGGCTTTGACGTTGAGGACGACCTCGCCAGGGCCGGGCGTTGGTATCGGGACATCCCGAATAGCAACTGGCTCTCCAGGCCTTTCGGCTACGGCTGCACGCATGAATCACTTCCAAGGTTTGCGCTGAGCCTACGCGTGCCACGGTGGCGCCGCATCCGGGGGCAGGCGGGATAATTCGCCCATCGCAAACGAACGCCTGACGACGTAGGCTTGTGGTATGGGCGAGGCATCCGCCACGCAAGCTATCTTCCGGAAGGGGACGAACCAATGCAGGACGTCGTAGTAACAAGCGGAGTGCGGACCGCCATCGGACGGTTTCAAGGGTCACTTGCGGGGACGCCGGCATCGGACCTCGGGGCAGCGGTGATACGCGAGGCGATCAGCCGATCCTCGATTGAATCCGGCCAGGTGGAGCAGGTGCTGATGGGCATCTGCGGCCAGGTGGCGGAAGACACCTACCTATCACGGTTCGCGGCCGTGAAGGGTGGGGTGCCATACGGCGTCCCGGCGATGAACGTGAACCGGCTCTGCGGCAGCGGCCTCGAAGCGATCAATTCGGCAGCGCGATACATCGAAACCGGCGACGCGGACGTTGTCGTGGCAGGCGGTGCGGAGAACATGACGCGGCTCCCGTACCTCTTGCGCAACGGGCGCGACGGCTACCGAATGGGCCATGGCGTGATCGAAGACAACCTGCTGAAGATGTTGCACGACCCGTTCAGCGACCAGCACATGGGCGTGACCGCCGAGAAGCTGGCGACGGTTTACGAAGTCAGCCGGGAAGCACAGGACGAGTTGGCCGCCGAGAGCCAGCGTCGCGCGCTGGAGGCCATCGCACAGGGCCGTTTCAAGGAGCAGATCCTGCCGCTGACGGTGAAAGCCGGACGCGAGGAAAAGGTGTTCGACACTGACGAGCATCCCCGGGCGAGCACGCCGGACGCACTGGCGAAAATGCGTCCGGCGTTCATCGAAGGCGGGATGGTGACAGCTGGGAACGCGAGCGGGATCAACGATGGGGCGGCCGCGACGGTGCTCATGTCGGCAAACAAGGCCCGTGAGCTTGGCGTGACGCCACGGATGCGGATGGTGGCCCGGGCAGAAGCAGGGGTCGATCCATCGATCATGGGCGAAGGCCCAATTCCGGCCGTGAGGAAGGCACTCGCTAAAGCCGGGATGACAATCGACCAGATCGATGTAATCGAATTGAACGAAGCGTTTGCGAGCGTTGCCTGCGCATGTTCGAGCGAGCTTTCGTTGCCAGCGGACAAGACGAACCCGAACGGTGGAGCGATTGCGCTCGGCCACCCGGTTGGCGCAACAGGTGCGATCCTGACCGTAAAGTTGATGCACGAACTGGAGCGCACAGGCGGACGCTTCGGCCTCGTGAGCCTGTGCATCGGCGGCGGACAGGGAATCGCAACAATTTTCGAGCGCCTAGGCTAAGACTGGAGCAGCGCCGGCGCGAGGCAGCAGGCGGCTATGCCTGCTGCGCCTCGCGCAGCCGTTTGGAGAGGGCTTCGAGCAGTTTCCAGCCAATGACACCGTTTCCTTCGACGAGAGGCCGGAACTCCCAGAAGGTGAGGCCGTAGCAGACGACTTCGCCCGCTGCCGTGACGGTAGCTGTCCGCGTCCCGCCATCGATCAGGGCAACTTCACCGAAGTAATCGCCAGGGCCGAGCGTGGCCACGTCGACGCCGCGAATTGAGACAGTTGCGTGGCCCGAATCGATGAGGAAGAAGGCCGCGCCGCCACTCCCCTCCATGATCACGGTTTCACCATCCGAAAACGTCCGGATCTTCAGGAGCCGGGCGATCTGTTCGAGTTCCTTCTGTTCCAGCTCTGCAAAAAGGTGCACCCGATGGAGGAGCGCCACGGGGTCTCCTCCGGCCGTTGTTGGCTTTGCCGCGACCTTCGACTTTCCCGTTGTGATGGCCCGACATTGGAGTAGATAGAGGGTGTCGCCTGCGAAAGCCCACTCGATGTCGCGGCCGGGGCCGTACGCCTGCTCACACTGGGTGGCCAGATCGCCAAGCGCTTTCAGCTGGGCATCGTCCAGGCAAAGCTGCGAGGCCATCTCCGGCGGGAGCTTCTCCTCTTCGGTGCCACCGCCGGGGAGTGATCGGATCGCGATCTGCTTTCGGCCCGCCTGGCGGTCGAGGATCTCCCCGGAGGAGGCGACGCGGAAATTGTCAGGAATGACAAGCCCGGCAACGACGGCCTCGCCGAGGCCCCAGCTGGCTTCGACAAGCCGTTCGTCTGCGCCGGTGACCGGGTTCTGCGTGAACATGACCCCGGCGACCGTTGGGTCCAGCAGCCTCTGGACCACGACCCCCACGCTTGGGCGCGTGAAGAGGCCCACACGCTGGCGGTAGGTGATGGCGGAATCAGAATTCGCCGACCACCAGACATCGCGCACGGCGGCGGGCACTTCCGCCGCCGATTGGACGTTGAGCACGGTCAGATGCTGGCCGGCGAAGCTCGCAGACGCACCATCCTCATCGACCGCGGACGATCGCACGGCGAACGGTCCCTTGAGATCGAAGATCGCCCTGGCAACCTTTTCCGTCGCCTTATGATCACCGGAAGCAACGGCCTCGACGAGGTCGCCAGAGAGCGCGACGCCGGGCGGCACGGGAAGGCCAAGGCGTGCGGCATCGCCGAGTCCCACGGCCTTCGAACCATAGAGCGAAGTCTCTCGTGCCTTCCCGAGCGGAACGACCTTCTTCATCCGAGCACCGTTACCTCACCGGTGTCGCCGTTGACACGGACGCGCGTACCGTCAGCAATACGCTGGGTTGCTTCACGCGTCCCAACCACGCCGGGAATGCCGTATTCGCGGGCGACAATGGCGGAATGCGACAGGAGGCCGCCATGGTCGGTGACGATCGCGCCGAGGAGGGGGAGGAGGATGTTGAACGCCTCGGTCGTGGCTTCAGTGACGAGCACGTCACCCTGGACGATGCGGCCGAACTCGGCCGGGCCCGAGGCACGGCGCGCGGGCCCTTCGTAGATGCCCTTGCTGGCTGCGAGTCCGTGGAGGACGTCTTCTTCGTGTTCGGCCTCCGAGCTCCCGAAGACCTCGCCGAGCGCGATCATCGTTGCGCGCATGAGGCGCGCGACGGAGGGAGGAAGTCCGGACATGTCAGGCGGTGGTGGATCTGGCGGACCGAGGAACGGAGGCACTTCGCGAGCAGTATGGGCTGCCCGGTAGGCGGCACGCTGCGCGAGCTCATCGGCAGACGGTCCACCGGAGCCCATCACGAGCGCGCACATTTCATCCAGGCTCGCGTCAATGATCTGTTCGGGGCTGGCGAGGCGGCCCTTGCTCACGGCCCGGCGACCGGCCGCGAGGGCGGCGCGGCGCATGAGGCCTGATGCCCAGATGTCGCTGTAAACGCCCCGCTCATCGCGAAGGCGGTAGGTGAGGCGGGCCTCACCGAGGAGTTCGTCGAATTCGGCCCTGTACCCGGCAGGCACGCGGTCACGGATGCTGGTAAGTGCGGCCTCTCCGTTTTGGTCCCCCTGGGACCGCGACGTGAGGGCAGCCCTGATGGCACGAACGAGCGAATCGGGCATCTCCAGCGCGGCGGGCTCGGAGATGTCGAAGCCGTCCAGTGGCCGGTTTCCCACGAACCCAAGATAGGCGGTCATGGCGGCGCCGGCGGGGCCGGGCAGGGCGCTCAGGGCATTGAGCAGGGCACCGGGTTCCTGGTCCGACTGCAGGAGTGCGAGGGCAGCAGGATCGTTCGCGAACGCCGACTTCAGTTGCTCAAGCTGATCGGAGCCACCGGCCGATACGGCGGAGGCGCCGCGCATGAGGCCGAGGAGCTCCGCCGGCGCGATGCCCGTCCAGTCGCCGACGTGTGCCAGGAAGTCGCCGGTCGGGATCATGGCGCCAGCGGTGAAGCGCATGTGCTGCGCCATCATGGCTGCATGGTGGTCGCGGCACCGCGTCAGGTAAGCAGCCAGATCTGCGTCGGAGAGCGCATCAGGGTCGACGGCCTGGATTTCGCGGTGGGCTGCGACGGCTGCTGGTTTGCGGGTCTCGTCCCACTCGCGAAGCTGCTCCCGCCAGAGCTTGTCTTTGAATGTCAGTTCCGCCCGCTGAAAGCGCTCCGGGATCTCGGCGTCTGGCGCGTGCATGACCTGGTTGTAGGCGAAGCCATTGAGGTAGGCGATCTGAAGCCCATCGATGAGCATGCCATAGAACCGGGCGAAGTCGTTTGTCCCTTTTCTGAACGAGGCCGGGTGGGTCTCCTGGAAGTAGCGGGTCAGCGGGCGCGGGAAATGGACAGGGTCCTGCGACCAGAATCCCGGGCCGGGCGGGTCAAAATGAAGCTCGGTATTCGCCATGTATGTGTCTCCCCGTAGTGGGCTCGGTTCGTCGAGCACCGGGCGAGTATTCGCCTGTGCTAACGGATTCGCAAGAAGAGGGTTCTACAACGAAACGATGCGGTGAAGGACGGCAAGCAGGAGTTGCCAGCCCCGGGACCGGGCAAGTCAGCAATTGGCCGCGACAATTGCCACGGCCTGGCTCAGCTGGAGGGCACATGGCAAGCAACGTACGTTGCCCGAAGACAGTGGAACTCAACGGTGCCCGGCCCCTGAGCCGCGGGTGCCAGCCTTCGAGGACGATCCAGTAGAGCCCCAACCATCGCAAACTGCATGTGGAGGGCGTGCGCCTTGCCGCGAAGGGCGAACGTGTCGAGCCGCCTGTGGGCAACGCGGCACCGGGGCTATCACCGGTCTGGAGACGCGCGTCATTGTCCTGGGGGCAAGCGCCGCGATACCGACGGGCCTACCTCCGCGGCGTCGACCGGCTATTTCTGCCGCGAGACCAGCTTCGCCAGGAGTTCCGGATCGGTTGGCTCGACCGTGAACCCTTCGGGGAAGGGCGGCCGCGCGGGCTCACCGATCGCGACCAGTACGGTGGGATGCTGGTAGTAGGCGAGGTAGAGGTGCCGCGCAACGGCGTTCACGAGCATCGGATGCTCCGCAAGCACGTCATCCAGGACCTTGGCCCGGTGGGCCGGATCGAGCGCCGGGAAGCCCCCTGCTTCGCCGGTAGACGCAGCGGCTTCCGCAAGCGCGGCCAGGCCGGCACGCACCAAGGAGCCTGAACGCGCGTCCGATTCGACCGCGGTGGAAATGCCTCCTTCGAGTCCAAGCGTGCCGGCACCGGGCATGCGACCGTCCCGGCCGGGTGGTATGACCGTGTCGAGGAAGGCCCGCATGAAGGCCATGTCTGCCAGGGGATTCGTATTCATGGTCATTGCTAGTCGAAAAGGTTCCTCATGTTTTGCTTGATGCGGTCGGCGATATAGAGAGCCAGCGCCTGGATAGTGGACGTGGGATTCACGCCAGCGGAGGTGACGAAGATGCTTCCGTCAATGATGAAGAGGTTCTTGACATCGTGAGCCCGGCCCCATTCGTTGACGACGGACCGCTTCGGGTCCGTCCCCATGCGGGCAGTGCCCATAAGGTGCCAGCCGGCGGTCTTGATAAGGGGTTCGGAGTAGGTTTCGATGGCGCCAGCGGCGAGAAGCGCCTCCGTGCCGCGTTCGACGGCGTGCGCGAGCTGCTTACGGCTGTTCTCGCTCAGCGTGTACGTGACTTTGGGGGCGGGGATGCCGTTGCTATCGGTGAGTTCCGGGTCGAGTGTGACCGTGTTGGCCTCATCCGGGAGGTCTTCGGTGATGCCAACCATACCAGCGGTATGTCCGTTTAGCCGATCAAACGCGACGTGATGGCCCTCACCCCAGGGGACTTTGCCAGTGGCCATGCCCCAGAGCGCGGTCGTCGCCGGACCCATTCCGCGAGTGCCTTCATATGAGTAGCCACGGACGAATCCGTGCGATGGGTCGGTCTTGTAGAACTGGTGGCTCCAGAAGGTGCATCCTCCGGGGCCAGCCCGGCCGTGGAGGGGTTCGTCGAAGATCCCGCGGATCAGCGCATACGGGTGATGCATAAGGTTCTTGCCGACGAGACCGCTACTGTTTGCGAGACCGTCGGGATAGCGGGTGCTCTTCGAATTGAGCAGGAGGCGTGGCGTGCCGATACCGTTGCAGGCGAGGACGACGATCTCGGCCTTCTGCTCCTGGAGGACGCCGTCGGCATCGTAGTAAAGGACGCCGTCCGCCATGCCGTCGGGGCGGACGGTGATTTCCTTCACGCGGCAATTTGTGCGGAGTTGGACGCCCTTGCGCTCGGCAACAGGCCAGTAGGTGATGTCCGTGCTTGCCTTGGCGCCCTGTGAGCAGCCACTCCCGCACGAGCCGAGGTTGATGCATGGAGCCCGGCCGTTGTACTCGGTCGATGTAATGGCGCTATCCGACGGCCACCAGTGCCAGCCAAGGCGCTCGAACCCACGAGCGACGATATTCCCCGTCTCGCCCAGGGGGAGCGGCGGAAGTGGAGGCTGGTGCGGGGGGTAGGCAGGGTCGCCCGCGAGCCCGGAAACGCCCATCATGCGGTCGTTAACGGCATAGAACGGTTCAAGCGTCTCGTAGCTGATTGGCCAGTCGTCAGCTACGCCGTCATCGGTCTTCACGCGGAAGTCGCCCGGGGTAAAGCGCGGGAAATGGGCGGCCCAAAGGATGGTGCTGCCACCGACGGCGTTGAACATGAGGGGCTGGATTGGGGATTCGGAATCGTTGACCGGATAGTCCTGCGCGAGGCCACGGACGTTGGGATTGGTCGCGAACGGGCCCATGGCACGCGTTTCCCAGTCCATGAAGTTGGTCGGATAGTCCTTTTGATGCATCCAGGGGCCCTGTTCGAGACAGAGGACGCTGGCGCCCGTATCGGCGATGCTCCATGCGAAGGCGGCGCCGGATGCCCCAGCGCCGATGATGAGGACTCCGACGGGTTCGTTAGCCATGGATGCAGCCTCGGGCAGGAAGGTTCTTGTGCGAGAGGAAGAATAACGAATGGAAGGCGCGATGGCTCCGGGGTGCTCTCGAAGGCAGGGCGCCTGCCGTTGTGTTGCGGTGTCGTCGATGGGCGAGCGAAGCACCTGCAGCACAGACCCAATCCTCGGCACAGGTGGGGAAGGCCACCAACCCCCTAGTTGATGATCCCCCTGGCACGAAGCGCGGCAATTTCATCGTCCGAATAGCCGGCGGATTTCACGATTGCCTCGGTGTCACGGCCGAGCGGTGGAGACGAACCCTGGGCGGCGAGGGGCGATGCTGACATCTCCATCAGCGGTGCCACCTGGCGTTGGGGGCCGGAGATCTCGTGGTCGAGTTCCACGATCATGCCGTTTGCCAGCACCTGCTCGTTGTCGACCATATCTTCCGGGAAGTTCACCGGGCCGCAGGGGACACCGTGCGCCTCGAACCGGGCAAGCCAATCGGCTGTGGTCCCGGCGCGAACCTTCGTTTCCGTTTCGGCGACACGCCGTTGGGCTTCGGCCAACCAGGCTGGATCGAGCGGATTAAAGGCAGGATCGGCGATGCCAAGGAAATCAGTGTCGAGGGCAGCGCGGACCTTTGCCCAGAGCGTGGGTGAAAGTGCACCAATGACGAGGGCTCCATCACTGGTCTGGTATGGGCGGTAGTAGATGTTCGCCGCGCGGATCGCGGCGAGTGGATTGTGAGCTGCGAGGAGTTCGGGATAGCTGGCTCCTTGAGCCTGCAGCTGATGCACACGGTCCATGCGTGCGTGGACCGCGGCATCGGCAGCGGGAAGGTCGAACACGAGGCTGTTCTGAAAGGCGAGTGCGGTTCGAAGGAGGCTGGTCGCGACTGCCTGGCCCTCGCCCGTGCGCTCCCTGTGGAAAAGAGCAGCGCAGACGGCCCACGCGATCACGAGGCCCGTGCCGTAGTCGGAGATCGCGGTAGAACTGATGGCTTCGGGGGCGCCGGTTTCGCGGTTGAACTTCGCTTCACCGACCATGAGGCCGGAAACGGCCTGAGCGACGATGTCGTAGCCGGGGCGTGCCGCCCAGGGCCCTTTGCGGCCAAACGCTGTGTTGTCGACGTAGATGAGGTTGGGCCGCAGTGCTTTGAGCGTCTCATAATCGATACCCAGGTGGCCAGCCACATCCGGGCGGTAGTTGATTACGACGACATCGACTTCGGGCATCAGGCGATAGACGATCTCGCGCGCCTCAGGTTCCTGCAGAGCAAGGACAAGCGACTTTTTCCCACGATTGAGTGTCTGAAACCACTTGGATTCACCAGGTATGAACTGGCTGAACTGACGCCAGGGCTCACCTTCGGCGGGTTCAACTTTAATTACTTCAGCACCCATATCGGCGAGGTTCTGGCAGCCAAATGGTCCGGCGATGATCTGTGTGAATTCGAGTACACGGATTCCTGTGAGCGGTCCTGACGGCACGGCTGACTCCTTGGTAAAACCGGGATTTCCTGGTCGCCGCCAAGGATAACAACCCGAAGGCAGGTGAACACGGCTGTGGCCCGGCTTTTGGGTCCCGGTCACACCAGAAGGCAGGTCATGACCCACCATCGATTAGAGGTGTAGCATCGGGGCGCTCACAAATCGGGAGGACAGAATGAACGAATTGAACGGCAAGGTTGCGATCGTGACGGGGTCGTCACGAGGAATCGGCGAGGCGATCGCACGGCGATTCGCGCTCGCGGGGGCAAAGGTTATCGTCACCGCACGGACCGTGGAGGTAAGGGACGAACGCCTGCCGGGGACGGTAAACAGCGTGGCGGATGCGATTCGAGCCGCAGGTGGCGAGGCGACGGCCGTGCCGGCGAATCTGCAGAAGAAGGAAGAGCGGGAGCGGCTCGTCGCGACCGCGATTGAGACGTATGGCGGCGTGGATGTCCTCGTAAACAACGCCGCCATCCTGGTGCCCGGCGGGACAATTGATTTCGACGAACGCTATTTTGACCGGATGTTCGAGATCCTCGTGAAAGCACCGTTCCATCTCGCCCAGCTGACGCTGCCGGGGATGATCGAGCGGGGAGGTGGTTCTGTTCTCAACATTTCTTCCGGGGCGGCGATCCATCCAAAACCGAAGGGACGCTCAGTTGACGGGGCGGTCTACGGGATGACGAAGGCGGCGATCGAGCGCTTCACAACCGGGCTGGCTGCGGAAATGTACGCCAACAAGATCTCAGCAAACGCGCTTTCGCCGACTTTAGTGGTGGCGACACCGGGCCAGATGTTCGGACGCCAGTACACGCAGGAAATGCTTGATGCTTCCGAGCCTGTTGAGAAGATGGCAGAGGCGGCTCTGGCCCTGGTAACCGGAGACCCGGCGGAAGTTACCGGCGGCATTCGCTACAGCCAGGAAGTGCTGGACGCTTTCGGGCTGACGCCGGTGGACATCGGCATGGCGCCGCCGAAGCCGAACTAGGCCACGGCTGATTGCAGGGACGCCAGGCCCCGGCTCCCGCGAGGGTTAGAACGGCGCCCCGGACGTCTCGACAGATGCTGCTGCGCGGATCCGCTCGCGCAGCAGCATCTGGGCAAACTCTTCAGCATCAAACGCCATGATCTGGAGGTCGTGCAGCTCACCGTTGCGATCGATTACGTGGCGTCGCAACACGGCTTCTTTCCGGAAGCCAAGGCGTTCGAAGCCGTTGATGGCGCCCTCCTGGTCGACTGTCATCTGCGCGACGATCTTCTGCAGGCCACGGGTCTTGGCGATGGCGAACGCCTGGTCGATGAGCAGGCTGCCGAGGCCGACGCCACGTAACGCAGGGGCAACGAGAAGCCGTAGTTCTCCGACGTGGCGTGTCCAGGTCATGCCGTCCTGTGCGACCGTGGCGTAACCGACGAGCTCATCGCCGACGAGTGCGACTACGGTCGAGTAGTTGCCGCTGGCGACGTCTGCCAACCAGCTATCAACTTCTTCCGGTTGCGTGATGTCACGACGAAGGAACAGCAGGTCGTGTTCCGGCAGGGCGCGGGCAAAGCTGAGGATGCGATCGCGATCGGCGGGTTCGATCTCGCGGAGGCGGACCACCTTGCCAGCGAATTCGCGCTCGGCCGGGAGCGCCATCAGCACGACTTCTTCCTGCACGGAACGGAGTTCTTCAAGCTCACCGAGCCTGCCGCCAAACAGGCGGATGAGCCATTGTCCGACCTTCATGGTTTCGTCTCCGATTCTGCGATTGCGCTCAGTGCGAATCCTATCCTCTTATTGACCGGCCGGATCCGCGAATTTACAACCGCTGTGGGTGCCAAGTGGGTACTCTGAGGCCATGAATCCTTGCTGGGCAGGGTCTGTTTGGAATCGGTAGAATCCACCGCACCTGAAGCGTGCGGTGCACCGCGAAAGGATTCGTTTATGGCCGGCCCATTGGATGGCATCCGCGTCCTCGATTTCACCCGGTTTCAGCAGGGCACATTTGGGACGGTGCAGCTGGCGGACCTGGGCGCCGACATCTGGAAGGTGGAACAGCCCGGGGGTGACCCAGGCCGCACGCTCGGGCGCCATGCCGGAGGGTACTCCTCCTACTTCGAATCGCTGAATCGGAACAAGCGAAGCCTCTGCCTGGACCTCTTAAAGCCGGGCGCGGTTGAAGTCGTCCACCGATTGGTGGCCAGTGTGGACATCGTCGTCGAGAACTTCCGGCCGGGGACGATGGACCGCCTGGGGATCGGGTACGAACGGCTCAGTGCCATCAATCCGGTGCTGATCTTTGCCTCGGGCAGCATGTTCGGCCCCCGCGGCCCACGAGGCGGCGAACCGGGCTACGACACGATCGCGCAAGCGGCCGGTGGGATCATGGCGTTCACGACCTCGGACGGCGAGACGCCCCACGGGGTGCAGCCGGGCATGGCCGACCAAACCGGTGGCGCGATGCTCGCCTTCGCGGTGCTGGGAGCACTCGTCCACCGGCTTCGGTCTGGCGAAGGACAGAAGGTGGACGTCTCGCTGTACGGCTCCCAGATCGCCATCCAGAGCATCCACGCGGCGCGGGCATGGACTGAGCATCCGTTGGCGCCACCGGGACGTTCTTCGGGGGTGTTGAGCCACCGCTCGCTGTGCCTCGACAGCAGATGGATCGCCTACGGGTTCCTGGAGGCGCGGCATTTCCCGAAGCTGTGCGCTGCGCTTGAACTCGACGCGCTCGTCACGGACCCCCGATTCGCGACGCCGGAGGAGCGCGGACCAAACCATGGCGAACTGGTTGAGTTGTTGGACGCGCAGGTCATTCAGCGCGAGTCATCAGAGTGGATAGAACGCCTGCGGGCCGCGGATGTCCCGTGCACGGTTATTCAGAACTACGAGACCATCAGACGGGATGCACAGGCGATCGCCAACCAGTATGTCCACGAAGAGGAGCATCCCGTGTGGGGGCCAATCGCGACGCAGGGCCTGGTTGCGACGTACTCACGGACACCGGCGTCAGTCAGGCGCCACGCCCCGGTCACACCGGGAGACGATTCCTTCGCGATCCTCTCGGAGGGCGGATTCTCGCCGGGTGAGATCCGGGCGTTGGCAGATGCGGCCGTGGTACTCGGTGCACTGGACGGATAGGCACGATCACGCGGAGTCCCTCAGCGGCAGAAGCCGCACGCGCGTGCCCCTGCCGGCGGTGCGTTCGACTTCATAAGAAGCGCCAATCCCAGCTAACCGCTCGGCCATTGAGCGAGGGCCGAGGTAGCCGGGGGTCGGCATTGGGGCCGGAGCCGCGCGCGTCGTCTGCCACCTCGACCCTGACAGAATGGGCGTCGACGGCGAGGGCATCTGCATTGGAGTAGCATCCACGTGTTTGGCGACGCTGTGCATGGGATCCTGGCGTACCGGGCCCACGGGGAGAGCGATAGCACCACCATGCATTCAGAGGGGTGCGCTCCCAGACGTGTTCGCGGCGGCAGTCTGCGCGGTGGCTACGGCAGGCCGCACTCGGGCGATCCCACGCACCTCGTGCGTAACGGCGCGCGGTCGCGCCTTCATACCTTTCCGTTGGTTAGCTATCGCGGTGGGTGCTAAGGGTCGATCCTTCGTGTAAGTGATCAAACATGTCGAGACCAGTGACGTTGAGGACGAGGCGGTGTGCTATCGCCATCCGGACCGGCCAACAGGCGTCCGCTGTCAGCGGTGTTTGCGATACATCTGCAGCGAGTGCATGGTCGCCGCTTCGGTTGGATTCCAGTGCCGATCATGTGCCACTGCCGGTGCCGGCGGCGCCGGACGGAGCGTCCGCACGTTTCGGGCGACGTCGTACGTGACGTACGGGCTCATCGCAGCAAATGTCGTGGTCGCGTTGTTTGGGCTGGCCACGTCGAACTGGATGCAGGGGGACCTTGGCACTATCGGGCTTCGAGGGGGACTCCTCGGTGGCGGGATTGAGATCGACCGGGGGCAGGTCAACCTCATCGGCGTCAATGCGGGGGAGTGGTATCGAATCGTCACGGGCGCGTTCATCCATTCCGGACCGCTCCACCTCGGGTTCAACATGCTGGCGCTGTGGCAGGTTGGGATGCTCCTAGAGGCAGCATTCGGGCGCCTGCGATTTGCGCTCCTCTATGGGGCCGCGGTCCTGGGCGGTGCGTTCGGAGCGCTTCTCCTCACGCCGGATGGCATCACGGTCGGAGCATCGGGCGGCGTGTTTGGGCTCATGGGAGCGCTGTTCGTGGCTGAGCGAGGCGGGTTGTTCGGTGGTCAGCGGACGGCGGTGGGGATGTTCATTGTGATCAACCTGGTGTTCACCTTCGCCGTACCGGGCATCTCGATCGGCGGCCATGTGGGTGGTCTCGCGGCGGGTGCAGCGACGGGGTGGGGGTTCCAGGAATTCGAACGGCGGAACCTGAGCCCGGCACTGCCGATTGTGGCGACACTCGCACTTACGGCGACTTTGTTCGCGGCCTGTCTGTGGGCCGCGTCGCGCTGGCTCGACCCGATTCTCTGAGGGGCACCGCCTGAGCACTGCGTGCCCTCACCTGCTCGCGGCGTCACCAGCACCGCTTTGTGAGCGGGACGCGCCGCCTGCGACCGGCCCGAAGCCCGGAGCTTCTCCGTCATCGTCGTCACGCAGTTGCAGACCGGATTGTGCTTTCACCCAAGTCGGCTCGGGTGTGCTGGGCGCGGGCGAACGCGCTACGATCGAGTGCGGCACGGGCAGAAGCGCATCGACTCTACGAAGTGCCCGACGGTTGCTGCTTTCTCAACCAGTCGCACTAAACGGGATCTGGCGCCCTTCGCCCATCAGACACCAGGCCGGGACGCCGCCCAGCAGAAGGAGGTAGCGGACCATGGCTGACTTTCCGGTCTGGATACGCGCGACGCACTGGATCAATGTGCTCTTTATTGGGTTCCTCATCCGCGCCGGTGTCCAGATCCTGGCTGCGTACCCCCGGCTGTATTTGAACGACCACTGCACGCCAGATACGGAATGGCTCAAACTCACACGCAGGAAGATTCCCTCGAGTGGCCCGTGGACCGCGCTTCAGCAGGAGGAGGAGGTGACCGGCTGGTTGGCGCAGCCGGGCGGCAATAATCTCGGACTGGGACGTCACTGGCACTTCTTCGGGGCTGCCTTCTGGATTCTCAACGGTGTCACCTACCTCGGGCTGCTTTTTACGACCGGCCAGTGGCGGCGCCTCGTCCCCACCTCCTGGAGCATCTTTCCGGACGCATGGCACACACTCGTGACTTACCTCACCCTTGGTAAGCCACCGGCAAGTGCTTTTCATCCTTTCGACCCTTTGCAGCAGCTGAGTGTCAATCGCCGGGGTGATGCCGGGTTAGATCGCCAGGGTGATGCCGGTCTCCAGAAGGTAAGCGGTGGGGTTGCTCGTCAGGGCATGGCGACCTCCATCTGAGGCGGACGCGGGGCCAGCCTTGC
>JAGQHB010000003.1 GCA_020432045.1 Dehalococcoidia bacterium
CCAGTGAGACGACGATGAGGATGAGCGAGAGCGCGATGGCGCCGGAGACACCGAGGGAAGACCCCTCGAAGGCACTAATAATCGCGAGCGGCATAGTCTGCGTCCGCCCTTCGAGATTGCCCGCAAAGATCAGCGTGGCGCCGAGTTCGCCCATCGCCCGGGCCCAGCACAGCACCAGTCCCGCCGCGAGTGAGGGCCATGCCTGGGGTACCGTAATCCGGAAGAAGGTGCGCACGCGAGACGCCCCGAGCGTGTACGCCACACGTTCGAACTGCGGATTGACGGACCGAAACCCACTGCTCGCAGCGCGAACGTAAAAAGGCGTAGAAACGAGCAGTTGGGCCATGATCACCGCAGTGGTACTGAAGCCGAACGTGAAGCCTGTCCAATCTTCGATTGGCTCACCGAGGACACCGCGGCGACCGAACGCCGTGAGGAGCGCAACGCCGGCGACCGTCGGAGGGAGAACGATCGGAAGGTCCACGAACGCATCGAGCACCTCCCGGCCGGGAAACCTGGCCTTGGCCAGTGCGTAGGCCACGGGCGTTCCGATCACAGCGGCAATGATGGTCGTGACTGCCGAAGTCCATAGGGACAATGTCAGCGCCTGGCGGATCTGTGATGCACGAAGCAGTTCCCATGTCCGGCGGTCCTCGATGGCACGGTCGATGAGTCCGACGAACGGCAGGACGAAGAGGAGCGCGAAGACGGCCACCAAGAACGTGACCGTGACGAACGCCGCGCGGTCGATCGAGGCGGCAGAACGCATGTCCCCTCCCTTGTAACTGGCTGCCGAGCGAAGGATCTCACAAAGTCACGTCAGGAGGGCGGGCCGAATCCGAAGTCCTCGAGAATCGCCTGGCCGGTGGGCGACAGCAGGAACCGTATCCATGCTTCCGCAGCCGTGGGGTTCTTCGATTCCTTCGTGACAGCCACCGGGTACGACGCCATGATGTTGTAGAGCGCAGGGATCTCGATGAGCGCCACTTCCTCGCCAACGATGGCAGCATCCGTCCGGTAGACGATGCCGGCATCAGCTTCTCCCAACTGGACCTTGGTGAGCACGGCACGCACGTTCGCTTCATTGCTCCTCAGATTGGCGAGCACGCGGTCAGAAAAGCCTGGGCCGGGACCATCCGTGGCCTGCGATGCCTTGATGAGGATCTGGCGGGAATACGCGCCAATGGGAACATCAGGCCCTGCCAGCACGAGGCGAACGCCCGGCCGGGCAAGATCGTAAAAGGATGTGACCCCAATGCTCTTGGCGGGGACCACCACCACCGGGACGTTGGCGGCGAACATCACAGGGCTGGATGCGTTTCCGGCATCAGTCACGACCTGCATCTGCGCATCGTTGGCCGAAGCGAAGACGTCGGCAGGCGCGCCCTCATTGATCTGCGTGGAGAGCACAGAGGACGAAGCGAAGTTGAACGTGACGCTCACGCCAGGGTTCTGCGCGGCGAACGCCTTGCCAAGCGCACGAAAGACATCGGTGAGAGACGATGCGGCGAACACGGTCAGTCCGCCTTGCACCTCCGTCCCGGTTGCCACCTGCGACCGCATATTTTCCGGAGCGCTGCTGCCGCCGCAGGCGCCGAAAAGTCCAACGACCAGGGCAAGGGCAGCAGCTGCAAGAGACGCCGGGAGACAAATTCGAATGCCCCGGGACACTGCTTTCGGGAGGAGGACTGGTTGCTGATGCACTTACTGGCTCGCTCCGAAGCCAAACCCTTCCAGGATCGCCTGGCCATCATCCGAGAGCATGAAGTCGAAAAAGGCCTTCGCAAGGACGACTTCAGGGGGACGGGCGGTGAGGGCGGCAGGGTAGACGACGGCAAGGCCCAGCCTCGCGGGAAAGGGCAGGGCACCGATGGCCACGTCCGTGGCGAGCGACGTGAGGTCAGACCGGTAGACGATGCCCGCATCCGCCGCAGACGTACGCACCTTTTCGAGGACAGCACGAGTATCGGCCTCGCGTTCGAGCATGTTTGACAGGACGGACTGCTTCCAGTCCTCGCCAAGCCCGGCGGCAGCGGACAGAATTCCAGCGTCGGCGTATGCCCCCGCGGACGTGCCTGGCGCGGCCACTGCGATACGGAGCCCCTGGTTCGCAAGATCCTCGAACGCGTTAAATCCGGTGAGCCCGTCTCGCGTCGCGACCATCAGGACGTTGGATGTGAGAGTGGAGGGCCGCTGGACCAGCCCGGCGGTTTCCAACTCCTGCATGGTGCTGGTGCCCGCTGTAACAACGAGGTCCGCAACATCGCCATTCCGCAGCCGCTGGATGAGGCTGTTGGAATCTTCGAACCGGAATCGGACGTCTGCATCAGGGTTCGCACGTTCGAACGATTCCGAGAGCGCACCAAACGCGTCCTTCAGGGAAGAATCGGCCAATACGGTGAGGACCGGCTTCCCGGCGGAGTCTTCACAGGTAGCGCCAACGAGCAGGAGCAACAGCGAGAGGCAGAGGATGGCCACTCGCGAAATCCGGCTGTCTGCGGGGCCGTGGACACGGCCCGGGCAGGCCCGTGTGGCGGTATTCGTAGACTCCATTTAGGCATAGTAGCCCGCTGAGACAGACGGCCGCACGGTAGCCCGCTTCACGAAGACCGATTGCAGGGCCCAGGCGACTGAGCCAGGCTTTCCAACAACGCGCCATCCACTTTTCCACCCGTACCGCCACGGTGGCGGAAGGAGGCGTTACAGCACCATGGGCTCGCGGCTCGTAAATTCATACAGCATCGCGGGCCGGTGGGCGCCGCGCTTCTGAAGTTGGCCGGTCTCGCGAACAACGCCGAGGCCGACGACACGGCGACGGAAATTCCGCTTGTCCATCGCCTCGCCAAGGATGGCCTCGTACACACCCTGCAAGTCCGAGAGGGTGAAGCGCTCCGGCAGCAGGCTATAAGCGACGTTGGTGTATTCGAGTTTCGCCCGCAGGCGTTCGGATGCGTAGTCAATGATGCGTTCATTGTCGAAACCGAGGTGTGGCAGGGTACGCAGCACATGCCACGCGGGCTGCCATTCGAGTTCGGTCCGGAGCCGTGCCCGGCGGCTGTCGACAAGGGCAAAGTACGACACCACGACGGTTGCATCGCTGCTGGGGATGCAGTCGAACGTGTAGAGCTGTTCGAGAAAGACATCGCTCACGCCAGTCTCATCCGCGAGCTTGCGGACAGCTGCCTCTTTGAGCGACTCGCCACCATGCAGCAGCCCGCCCGGTAGTGCCCATGAACCGCGATACGGGTCACCGGAACGCTCGATGAGGAGGACGGAGAGCTCCCCGCCTGAAACGGTGAAGATGACGACGACGACTGCGGTCACGGCGCCAGTGTAGAACGCAACGACGACGGGCGGAGCGACGGCTGACTACACACGCGGAACAACTTCCCGCATGAAACCTCTGAGTGCACTCAACAGGTCGTCCATGTCCCGGGCTGGCAGCGAGAGCATGAGCTCATCCATTCCCGCCGCCGCGTAAGCCCGTACGTCGGCTGCCTGTTCGTCCGCAGAGCCTGCCAGGGGTGGCCGGAGCCCGCCGGGCTGCGTGCGGCCGGCCGGCATGTGACGAAGGCAGACCGGTCCCGGCGTGCGTCCAAAGCGGCCGCACTGGTCGCGATACCGGTGTACGTTCGCGGCAAACTCGTCGACGCCGAGGTTGATCGGGTGCCAACCATCCCCAAGTTCGGCAGCGCGCCGGATGCTGGCGGCGCCGTTGCCCCCCACCCAGAGCGGAATCGTCCCTCTCCGCTCCGCCGCTGCCTTCGGGAACATCCGCATCCCGCTGTACTGCTTCCAGCGACCTTCGAAACTCGACGTCTCTGTCTCCCAGAGGTTACGGAAAACCCGGAGGTATTCGTCGGTCATCGGCCCGCGCTCGTCGAAGGGGACGCCGAGCGCGGCGAACTCCTCCTGCATCCAGCCACTCCCCGTTCCAACAATGAGTCGACCGTTCGAGAGCAGGTCTACTGTGGAGAGAAACTTGGCGGTGAAGACGGGATCGCGGTAGGGCACAATGAGCACGCTCACGCCGATTTTGACGTGTGTTGTCTGTCCCGCGAGGTATGCAAGCGTGGCCAGCGGTTCGTCCATGAACTCCGGGATATAGGACGACCCCTCCGGGACGATGACATGGTCACTGACCCAGATGGAATCGTAGCCAAGCTCTTCCACTGCCCGTGCCATCGTCCGGATCGCAGACGGGGTGGCAAAGCGGTTGGCATGGGGAATCGCGACACCGTAGCGCATGGGAACTGCCTCCTGGGACGGCTGCTAGCGGAGCGGAGCGGGAAACACGACACCCGTTTCAGTACCGAGAGCGGTGAGTTGCTCGATCGACTCGTGATCAAGCGGGATACCGTTCGCGGTGCGGTCTGCGCGCGCGATATGCTCAGGGTCCCCGGGTATGAGGACGGCATCGACGCCATCCTCGGGACGCGTGGCACGGATGGCGTCGAGCCAACGGCGCATATCGGCCTTGAACTCGGCCAGGTCGCGGAACGCGTCGATGCGCCATGCAGCGAACCAATGGCCCTGCACCAGCGTCGCCCGGTCGACGAAGAGGCCGGGCCCGGTGCCGTTCAACACACCCGTGAGGACGTCGACCATCAGGCCCAACCCGTAGCCCTTGTGGGAACTGGTCAAAAGGCGAGAGCCGAGCGGCAGGAGAGCGCCGCCCTGGCGGAGGATCGTTGGATCGCTGGCATCATTGCCATCACCGTCGAGTGCCCAGCCCGCCGGGATGGGTTTGCCCTGGCGCTGAGCAATTTCAAGCTTGCCTCCCGCGACGGCCGTAGTGGCAATGTCGAGCAAGAACGGAGGCTGGCCCTCGACCGGTGCACCGAAGGAGATGGGATTCGTCCCGAACACGCGGTCGCGGCCCCCGGCCGCCACAGCGATAGGAGGGACGTTACACATCGACATGCCGATCATGTCCTGGCTCGCAGCCATGTGAGCGTAGTACCCGGCGGCGCCGTAGTGGCGGCCGTTCCGGACCGTGATCATGCCGATGCCAGTCGCGCGTGCCTTTTCGATGCAGGCTGCCATCGCCTTCTGTGACGTCACCACACCGATGCCGCCGCCCGCGTCCCACGTCGCGGCAACGGGACTGTCGCGCAGCACACCGATCGTTGGTGCGGCGTTGACGATTCCCTGCTTGAGGCCCGGGGCATACCCCGGATGCCAGGGCAGATGTGCGATGCCGTGCGATTCGATGCCAGCGAGGTCCGCATCGATGAGCACTTCGGCCCCGAGCGCCGCGTCGGCGGCCGCAACGCCATAGTGTCGAAAAACACCATCCGTGAAGTCACGGAGCGAGGTGGCGCTGTATCGATGACGGGTATCGTTCGCGGGGTTCGGCGCTGCCATGTGCTGTTCCTCCTGCGCCGAGTGCATCCGGCGCGCCGGCAGAGGATAGCACTGGCCGGGGCATGTATTGTCTCCACACAAGTGAGGTGAACGATGAAGGTTGCGATCGGCATTGGCGTGGTCAACGACGACTTCGAATCGGTGGGCACGTACGTACGTGAAGCAGAAAAACTCGGGGTGGACGCGGTCTGGTCTGCAGAATCGTGGGGACACGATGCCGTGACACCGCTGGCGTACTTGGCCGCACAAACCAGCAAAATCCTGCTGGGCAGCGGCATTATGCAGATTTCCGGCCGTACGCCAGCGATGACGGCAATGACTGCACTGACCCTGGCGACCATGTCACACGACCGCTTCCTGATGGGCTTTGGGGCGAGCGGGCCACAGGTGGTCGAGGGCTGGCACGGGCAGCAGTTCGGCTCCACGGTCCAGCGGCTACGCGAGTACATCGAGATCGTCCGCCTCGCAGTGAGCGGCGCGAAGGTGGAGTACGACGGCGAGATCTTCCACCTGCCGCGTCCGGGCGGCGAAGGCAAAGCGATACGTTCTGCAGCCAAGCCACGGTCCGTTCCGATTCCTATTTACCTCGCGACGCTAAGCCCCAAGAGCCTGGAACTTACGGGCGAGGTGGCCGACGGCTGGGTTGGGACTTCCTTTATGCCTGCGCACGCGGACGTGTTCTTCACCCATATGCGCCGTGGGGCAGAACGTGCCGGCCGTGATTGGGCGAGTATCGACCGGATGGCCGGTGGCTCCGTGGAATTCGGCGACGATATCGAGAAACTGATAGCGCCCCGGAAGCCCGGCCTCGCATTTACGCTCGGCGCTATGGGCTCGCGGAGGCACAACTTCTACAACCAGGCGTTCCAGCGGGCCGGCTTCGAAGATGTCGGGAAAGAGGCACAACGCCTGTACCTGGACGGGCGTCGCGCCGAGGCAGCGGCACTGGTGCCGGACGAGATGGTGGTCGGGGCCAACCTGCTTGGCACTGAGGCGATGGTGAAAGACCGGGTACGCGCCTATCGGGACTCCGGCGTCACCACGCTCCGCGTCGACCCGCAGGGCGAAGGACTGGCAGGAAAGTTGGACACACTCGGACGGGTCGTGTCTCTAGTGCACGCGGTGAACGCTGAATCCGCCTGACTCAGCCTTTGAGGGCCGCGACGATGCTCTCGAGCTGACGCGCGTGGTCGATGTCATGGATACGGGTGAAGAGCAGCCACTCGCGCCAGTTCAACGGACCGAAGAACGGGTGCTCCCAGGCGATGTCGAGGTGCTCATCGCCGGCAAGGGCGGCCAGCCGTTCGAACGTTGCCTTGCGTTCGGAATCTATCGCTGCGAACCATTCAAGCGGCCGGCGTACGTCGCGCGTTGGGACGATGCTGTCGCGGACAGGGGCAGGATGACGGCCTTCGAACGCGGCGGCGAGCATGCCCGCGTTCACTGACTGACAGGAGTCCCTGACGTGGTTAAGGACCTCGTTGACGCTCCACTCGCCCTCGGCGGGCCGCGCTGTGATATCGACCGCCTCGGCAGATTCGGCGGCGGAGCGCAGCTGGCCCGAATCGGCGAGGACCTTCGCGACGAGGTCAGCGAGTGACAGTCGAGCGGCCTGCCCCTGCAGGTACGAGCGGATACGGATCTGTTCTTCGCTGAGATCTGCCACGGGCAGCCTCCTGTGTTGATGAGGCCACCATATGGGCACGGGAGCACAGCGGCGAGGGGAACCGAAACTCCACAGACAGACGCCGTTTACCTTTTCGCAGTCCATCCGTTACTTGGATCGCGGCCTCTTCGGCCCCGGGACAAACTTCTTGCGTTCAGGTGTTGTACCAACTCGCCGCCCAGCCTCAGCGGGACGTGGACCAACGGCGAGGGGCAAACCCCTGGCGGCACTTCGTCACAGGGACTTCCGGATCCTTCTGTTCAGTACGATGGCGCTTCAGGTCGGGTCATGGGTGCAGACGATCGGCCAGGGCTGGCTCGTCCTACACGACCTGAATGGTTCGGCGACATCGCTGGGCCTGGTGGCGCTGCTGCGCGGTGGGGCACTCGTCGTGATGTCACCGATCGGTGGCCACATGGCGAGCAAGTATGAGCGCAAACGCCAGCTGATGGCCTACACAAGCGGTAGCGCGGTTGTGGCGATCTTGCTCGCCGTCACGATCGCCACCGGACACGTCACGCTCTGGCTGGTCTTCATCACGGCAATCGCGGCGGGCACAGTCGAGGCACTCGCGGCACCGATCCGCAGCATCCTCGTCTACGATTCAGTGGCTGGCGAGGACCTGACGGCAGCGGTCGCGCTGAACGCACTCGGCGGCAACGCGATGAGGGTCATCGGGCCGGCAATCGGCGGCGTCCTGATCGGCACGGTTGGCACACAGGGGGCATTCGAGGTCCAGGCGTTTTGCATCGTGCTTTCGCTGGGCTTCACGGCGATGCTGGCGCTGAGCCATCCGCCCGCGGAGCCGGACGAGGAGCCGGGAATCCTCCGGAACATGGTGGCAGGATTCCGTTACGTGATCCGGGAGCCGCGGATGCGGTTCATCGTCGGCATGGGGATGTTGCCAAGCATACTCGTCTACCCTTATGTAACGTTTCTGCCAGTATTCGCTCGCGACGTCCTCAACTCCGATGAGTCCGGATACGGCTACCTCGCGGCCGCAGTCGGACTGGGCTCGTTGGCCGGGGGGACGCTCGTCGCCTTCACAGCCGCCCGGCGAACACACATGGGCCGGTCGATGATCTGGACCTGCCTGCTCTACGCAGGAGCTGTCGGCGCGTTCACGTTGATGCGCAACCTCTGGTTGGGTGTGCTCTTCCTGGCGCTGGCAGGCGTGTTCCACAGCATGTATTCGGCTTACCAGGCTTCGCTCATGCAGCTCAAGGCAGAACCACGCTATCGCGGCCGCGTGCTCGCACTTCAAACCACGATGTGGGGGACGACACCATTCGCAGCGGTGATCATGGGCCGGATGATCGACTACTGGAGCGCGGCGCCGGTAGTCGGGTTGTGGATGGCATCCGCTGCGGGGCTTTGTGTGCTCGTCGCGGTCTTTGCGCGATCAGCCCATGAAGTCTAAGCAAGGACGCACGCACCTCCCTGGGCTAGGATGACGCGGTGCAGCATCTCATCGATTTCCTGAAGCCCGGCTTGCGGGCGGTGCCCGAGCATGACTCGCGGCCAGAGATGGAGGAACACCTGGCAGAGAGCGGCGTGCTCCTTGTCGTAGACCTGGAGATGACGGGGTCTAACCCACAACAACACGAAGTCCTCGAAGCCGGGTGTGTGAGGGTGCTCCTGCGCGATGGGTTTCCGGAAGAGGTGTCGTGGGGAGAGCGAGTGCGGCCGAAGCACATCGGTAACGCGAACCCGGCCGCTCTGAAGGTCGTGGGCTACACGCCCAAGGCGTGGCGCACCGCCATTGAACTGGAGGCGGCGGTCGCACATCTCGAAGAGTTGGGCACCGGGACGGTGCTCAGCGGTTGGGGCATCGGTCACGACCTGACGTTCCTCGCCGAAGCCTTCAGGCGAGCGCAACGGCCGTGGCCGTTCGCACCTGTGGCGCTGGATATTCAGCCGATCGCGCGGAACCTCTTGCGGCGTGGCGAGCAGGTCGACCGGTTCAACCTCGGACACGTGGCGGACCGGCTGGGGATCGGGCGGATGGGCGAACACAGTGCACTCGCGGACGCGTTCGCTACCTACGATGTCCTGGTAAAGCTGACGGAATTGCACATGGCGAACAGTGGCAGCCCAGGACCCGGGGCTTAGGCGAATCCTGCTCCGCCACTGCCACTCCCCCGCCGCGGCACTCCACGAAGCACGGACTGGCCGAGGCGGACGACGGCGAGCACCGCGATGGCTGCCATCCAGCCGCCAGCCAGGAATGCACCTCCCGCGAGGGCCGTGACCGTGACGAACGTGGAACGGGCTTCGCCCCCCGCAATCGGGTGGCGTTCGAGCAGGGCGTGGAGACCGCGTGATTGCATTGGATACCTCGCTCTCATTATGACAGCCGGGCGTGGCGGAAACGACCCCTTTTGTGTGAGCTTCTTGACACTCACTTAGGCGTGCGCTAACGATACGGAAGATGTTCTCGGGGCGGGGTGAAATTCCCCACCGGCGGTAAAGCCCGCGAATCCGCTACGGCGGACTGATCCGGTGAAACTCCGGGGCCGACGGTACAGTCCGGATGGGAGAGAACAGCTTTACCCGCTGCACGCGGCGTCTCTGGGCGCGCGTGTCCCATCGCACCTCCCCGGAACCGGATCACGCGGGAACCGCCTCGAGCGGCCGGAGGTGCTGATGTTTACAGGGATCGTGGAAGAGGTTGGGGAGGTCGTGGAGGCGGGGCCGGGGACGCTCCGAATCAGGGCGCCATTCATCCTCACGGACACCAAGCTCGGAGACTCGATTGCCATCAATGGGGTCGATCTCACGGTCGCCGAAATCTCTGGGGACTCGTTCTTTGCGAACCTCATGCCCGAGACATACCGGCGATCGAACCTGGCGGCACTGAAGGCCGGCGATGTCGCGAACCTGGAACGCAGCGTGCGTCCCACGGACCGGTTGAGCGGACATATCGTGCGCGGGGTAGTCGAGGCAACCTGTACGCTCGATTCGTTTACGCCCGAAGGCGAAGCAATCATCGGCCGGTTTCTCGCTCCCGCAGAGTACCTGCGCTACATGGTAGTCAAAGGCCCGGTCTGCATCGACGGCATAAGCCTGACGATCATCGCGAAGGACGCTGAGAGCTTTTCCGTCTCGCTGGTGCAGTACACGCAGGAGCATACGAACCTGCACACCCGCAAGCCGGGCGATCGCATCAACCTTGAGACTGACATCCTCGCGCGCTACGTCGATCAGCTGCTGGAAGCCCGTGGGATCGGAGGAGGCGAGCAATGACGGAGTCAGAATCCGTGATGGCCACCGTGCAGGAAGCCATCGAAGAGTATAAGCGCGGCCATTTCGTGATCATCACCGACGACGAGGACCGCGAGAACGAAGGCGACCTGTGTATCGCTTCGGAGTTCGCAACGCCAGAGGCGATCAACTTCATGGCAAAGTTTGGGCGCGGCCTCGTCTGCTGCTCGTTGACGGAGGAGCGTGTCGAGCAGCTGAAGCTTCCGATGATGGTCGAAGACAACAGCTCCCATTTCGGGACACCGTTCACAGTACCGGTCGAGGCGCGCACGGGCGTCACAACCGGGATCAGCGCGGCGGACCGGGCTCGAACGGTTCAGGTGCTGATCGATCCCAACTCGAAGCCGGAAGACCTCGTACGGCCCGGACACATGTTCCCGTTGCGGGCGCGCAAAGGTGGTGTGCTCGTACGAGCCGGGCAGACGGAAGCGAGTGTTGACCTTGCGAAGCTCGCCGGCCTGAACCCATCGGGTGTGATCTGCGAAATCATGAAGCTTGACGGCTCGATGGCGCGCATGCCGGACCTGAAGCGGTTCGCGCGGCGCCACGGCCTCAAAATTCTGACGACCAACGACCTGATCAAGCACCGGCTACGCACGGAGCGGCTCGTTCAGCGGGTGGCGGAAACGCGCCTCCCTGCGCCGTCCGGCGATTGGACGATAGTCGCGTACAAGGCAATCGATTCGCCGGACGAGCACGTGGCGATGGTTAGCGGGCCGATTGACCCGGAGACCCCAACGCTTGTGCGAGTTCATGATCAGTGCGTGACGGGTGACGTCTTCAGCTCTCTGCGTTGTGACTGTGGCGAGCAGAAGGAGATAGCGATGAAGATGATCGGCGAGCAGGGCGGCATCTTCCTTTACATGCGACAGGAGGGGCGCGGTATCGGACTGCACAACAAGCTCCGCACCTACGAGCTGCAGGACCAGGGTTTGGACACGGTCGACGCGAACCTGGCACTGGGGTTTCCGGCCGACCGGCGTGACTACGGGATCGGCATGCAGATCCTGGTAGACCTCGGCGTGCGCCGGATGAGACTGCTAACAAACAACCCGGCGAAGCGCACGGGGCTCGAAGCCTACGGGCTGGAGGTCGTTGAGCGGATCGGGATTGAGACTACGCCGAACCCCCACAACATTCGCTATCTGACCACGAAACGCCAGCGCATGGGCCACCTGCTGGACGGGTTGGAAACGGTCGGAGGTGGGACGTGACGCGCGAACTGGAAGGATCGGCCGATGGAGCGGGGTTGCGCGTGGCGGTCATCGTGGCGCGCTGGAACGGGTTCATTACGAGAAAGCTGCTCGAAGGGGCCATCAGCACTTTGAAGGAATGCGGCGTGCAAGATGCGGACATCACGACCGCATGGGTGCCTGGTTCGTTTGAAGTGTCGACGGCTGCGAAATGGGCAGCTGAAAGCGGCCGGTTCGATGCCGTCATCTGCCTTGGGTGCGTGATTCGCGGCGAGACGGCGCACTTCGAATACGTGGCCGGTGGCGCGGCCGAGGGCATCCTGGATGTGAGCCTGAAAACCGGCGTGCCAGTCGTCTTCGGGGTACTTACGACAGAAACCGTGGAACAGGCAACGGAGCGGACCGGCGGCAAGGAAGGCCACAAGGGCGAGGAGTCTGCACGGACGGCGATCGAAATGGCGACTTTGCGGAGGCTTCTCGCCGGGGACTAGAGCGGGCAGAGGTCGGTTGGCTTCTTGCGCGGATTGCCATAGCCATAGTCGAATCTTTCGTCGATGAGCCTCGAAGCTGTGGGCGTCGAGAAATATCGCGTCGCCTCGATGCAGGCCTGACTCACGCTGCCTCCGGCCTGAAATCCCCGCCGGAAAGCCTGGATACCTTCGACGAAGAGCACATCCTGAGCGTTCGTGATGACCGCATCGATCGTCTCGGTCGGGTCGTCACCTCGAGCGGCTGTCGCCACGGCAATTCGAAACAGCGCATACGACTCAAGCGTTGGACGTCCGGGCCGTCCCGCCACCTCTTCCCGCCAATCGGCCAGCGTCGCATCTCCGACGAGCGCGGCGTACGCGGCCGCCGCACCGGAGAACTTCCCAAGGTCGAATAGAGCATCGGCATCGAGGACGGCATGGAAAAGGTATTTGGCAGCGTCAGGCGTTTGCGAGACGAGCTGATAGACCCCCTCCAACAACTCGAACACGGACGTGGAAGCCCGGCTTGGTCCGGCGCCGACCGAGCCCTGCGCACCCGCGTGGACGGTGATCGTAGAGTCCACGCCCGACCCCTCGACGGTGATCAGGTCCGGGTTGGCGAAGGTGACGTTCGCGGGACCGGCGTTGCGCCAGGAGGTGCCGTCCCACGACTGCATCTCGATGCTGCTGATGCAGTTGCTGGCGCCGCAGCGCGTCACGAGGAGTGTGATCTCAGCGCCCCCGCTGCCGGTACGATCCAGCACAGAGAAGATCCCCTTGCCTAGCAGCGAGTTGTCAGCATCCTCCTTTGGTGGAAACCGGACCAGGGCTGCTAAGCCGCTCGCACGCACAACGACGACCGCCGGCGCTCGTGATGCACCCTCTCCACCGAGAAGGGGCACGAGGTAGGCCTCGTCCGGGATCCCGTCGGCGTCGATATCGCCGGTCTTACAGACAGCGCCCCAGTTCGCCAGGAGCGGTGCGTAACATGTGCCTCGTGGCTGATCGACGAGCACCGGGCCGAGCTGTTGGACCGCGTCCGTGGCAGTCGCAGGCGGCGGGCCAAGCGGATCCGGCGTTGGCGATGGTGTCGACGTCGGCGACGGGGTGACCGCGACCGTCGGCGTCAGCGTTGGAGGCGTGCGTGCCGGCGACGAAGCAGAGCCACCGCATGCCGGGATGGTTGTGAGAAGTACAAGGGCGCCGAGTAATGACCATCCGAAGCGTGCCGCGAAGCAATTAGCGAGCACGGAGGTACTCCTCAGCCGCCCATCCGTTCGCTGCGCCAATGTTGACGTGCCACCACGTGCGACCGGCGGCCTCGCGCGGGCCGTCGACGATGGTCAGCACGGAGCCATCGGGGAGGCAATCGATGACGGGTGCATCAGTCGATGCGTCAGCACGGACATTCAGGCATTCGCCGGTGCCAGTGACGGTGACCTTCTGTCCGGCCTCAAACCGGCCGCCAGCCCCTGGCGTTGCGTCACCTGAGGCCGCCGACGGGGTGCTGGATGCATTGGACGCGCTGGCAGCCGGGGTCGGGAGCGGTGTTTGCGAAATCACCGTGGTAGAAGCCGCTGGTTCGATGGTCGACGCCGGCTCATCACCAACGATAGCGTCGACGGCGAGGACCACAGCATATGCCGTCACGGCAGAAAGGGCGGCGGCGGCGGGTACGTACCAGTACCGCAGCCAGCGCCGATGGCCGTACACGCGGGGCATAGGCGCCCTCATAGGATCGGACGGACGGGAGGGTCCGGGCGCCGCGATAGCGCGTCGCGAATCATACGGAGGATCGTGACGTGGGCGCGGGGCCGCGGGCAACGGAGAAGGGACAGAAGCCGGGACATGTGCACCGGCGATCTCGTCGAGCGCACCTTCAGGCGGGGGTTCGAGACCGTATACCCTGGCGACGGGCCGGCTCAGGTGCTCAGCCGCGGTGATGCAGTGCCCGGTGCGGTGCCAGCACGCCGGGTGATAGAGGACGCCGCAGCCCTCGCACTGGACGAGCGAATCGGCTCGGGCAAACGCTACGTCGCACACGGGGCAGAATCGCTGAATGGCACTCGGCACGGTAATTCCTGTCGCAGGCCTCGCCTGCGTCCACATGGTGCCGGAGGGTCGGAGGAGATGCGAGGGTAAGTCGAGACAACGAGAAGATCATTCCCGGGCCATTAGCGCTTCAACATCGGCACGCAATGGGTACGAGGGAGCTGCGCCGGGCCGCGTCACACTGATCGCAGCAGCCGCGGCAGCAAACCGCACCGCCTCACCAAGCTCCGCACCTTCGACGAGCCGTACTGCGAGTGCGGCACAAAAGCCGTCGCCAGCGCCCACGGTGTCGATGGCTTCGACCGTAGGAGCGTCGAACCGGGCGGCGGTCTCCCCCCGAGCCCAAACGCCACCTGCCGGGCCGAGCGTCAGCACGATACTCTGCGGGCCGAGCGCGAGAAGCGCCCGGGCACGTGCCTCGTCGTCCGCGAGCCCAGGCGCGAGCATTCCGGCCTCGACCTCGTTTACGACAAGGATGTCGACGCTCCGCAGCAACTCGATATCGAACGGGCGGACGGGAGCCGGGTTGAGCAGGACGGGAACGCCAGCAGAGCTTGCCTGGCGGATCGCCTCGGTCACGACATCCAACGGTGTCTCGAACTGCGTGAGAAAGATGCCTGCAGTCGTGATTCGTTCGGCCGGACCGAGGTCGTCGACGGTCATCTCGAGGTTTGCAGCTGGCGAGGCGAAGATCGCGTTCTCACCGCCGGCAACGACGATCGGTACAGCAAAGCCTGTCTCTCCGGTGGCACTCAGGGCCACGCCCGACCGATCGATACCGTCAGCATCGGCGGCCGCCATCAAGATATCAGCGAACGGGTCTCGCCCGACGCGTCCGAGAAGCGTCACACGTGCGCCGAGCCGGGCGGCCGCGACCGCCTGGTTCAGGCCCTTGCCCCCTGGATAGAGCCCGCGGTCGAGAGCAAAAAGCGTCTCGCCGGGCGCGGGGAACCGCGGCATGTTCAGGACTACGTCCAGGGTGATACTGCCGAGAACGGTGATGGACGGCGGAGCAGACACGAATCGAACCCTATCCCGCCATGGTGGGTATTGCACCAGGGGTGCTGCCGAGCTTCAGGGCGACCGGTAGCATCCGGAGATGGACGACGAGATCCCTGTGCCGGACGTGCTGCGCCGCCTCGACACCGATTTTAACGCGCGGGGCCGGTACTGTTCCGATTGCGGGCAGCTGTTGCTCTCCGGCATGCGGGGCGGCCGCGAGCGAAGGCACTGCGTCTGCGGCTTTGTCCAGTACCGAAACCCGGCTGTCGGGGTGGCAGTCATCGTCTGCGATGAGCGAGGAGCGGTCCTCCTTGGCCGGCGAGTGAAGGGCGCGTACGCAGGGTTGTGGTGCATCCCGTGCGGGTATGTCGAGTGGGGGGAAGAGATCCGCGAGGCCGCCCGGCGGGAGTTCATCGAAGAAACTGGACTGGACGTCGAACCGGGGGCGGTCATCGCGGTGCATTCGAACTTTCACAATCCGAAACAGTTGACGGTTGGCATCTGGTTTGGCGGACGCGTCACGGGCGGGCGATTGTTCCCGGCCGATGGCGAGCTCGATGCTCTCGAGTACCATCTGCCTGCCGAGCCGCCGCCACTGGCCTTTCCGACCGATGCGATAGTCCTCGCCGACCTTGCTCAGCGGACGATGCCGGGCCTCGGCCAGTAGCGCCACCGCACGCGCCCGAGCAGCAGGCGGCGCGGGACCGTTCCAAATACGCGGCTGTCGCTGCTCAGTTCGGGGTTGTCGCCTTCGAGCCAGGCTGCATCGTGGATATCGACGTGCACCACGCGCTTCACGATCTCCCGATCGGGCGCTCGCGGATCACAGGCGAGCACGACGTGCCCGGGCCGGGGCAATCGCCGCGAGTAGGCCCCGCGGTCAACGAGCAGCCAATCGCCGCTGGCGAGCGCGGGCTCCATGCTTTCGCCGGCGACCTCGTACCGGGAGATCCGCCGCGCAAAAGACCAGGCGAAAGCACCCGCGGCGGCGGCCAGCATGGTTGCTGCGAAAAACGGGGCAGGCCACATGTGCAGCCTGCCCCGTGATCTACCCACGCGTGGGGTCAACGTGTCGCCTAGCTGGCACGATAGAACGCGACGTCGCGGTTCTTCGATGCCCAGAAGGCCTTGTGGATCTTCTCGATGACGGCGAGCAGTGCTTCACCGTTTGCCGGGTCCTGCTCGGTCTTGTTCTTGGAGCAAAGCTTGGCGGCCTGCCAGAAGGTGTCGTGCAGGTCGGGGAAGTTGGCAAGGTGCTCAGGCTTGAAGTAGTCGTGCCAGAGGACATTGAGCTCGTGCTTGGCGAGCTCGGCCTGCTGCTCTTTGATTACGATGAATCGCGTGCGGGTGTTGATGGTGGCGGCGTCCTGGGCATCACCCAGGGCTGCGATCTTCTTTTCCATGGAGAGGACGGCTTCGGCGGCAATGCGGGCCGAAGCGGGATCGTAGACGCCACAGGGGCCGTCGCAATGGGCGTGTGCAACACGCGAGGGCCTGAGGATTCGGCTGAAGTTCATCTGGTGCTCCCTTGTGATGAGGTGAGGGCCCCGGGATGGGGCGGCACCTTGATTATAGGCGGCGGGACAGCACCTTGCTGGCCCACCGCCTCAGAACGTTAGCCGACGAACAGCGGCCCAAAGACGACCGCGACGATGGCCATGAGCTTGAGAAGAATGTTGAGGGCCGGGCCGGACGTATCCTTGAACGGATCGCCGACGGTGTCGCCGACAACGGCCGCCTTGTGCGCCTCGGAACCTTTGCCGCCGAGGTGGCCGGCCTCAATGTACTTCTTGGCGTTATCCCAGGCCCCACCGGCGTTGGCCATCATGAGCGCCAGGACGGCGCCGCTGACAATTGAGCCGATGAGCAGGCCGCCGAGTGCTTCAGCGCCGACAACAGCCCCGATCAGGATTGGCACGGCCACGGCGAGGATGCCGGGGACGACCATCTCACGGAGCGCGCCATCGGTGGAGATGCCTACGGCGCGAGCGTAGTCCGGCTTGCCGGTGCCCTCCATGATCCCGGGTATTTCGCGGAACTGGCGGCGAACTTCGTTGACCATCGCCATGGCCGCGCGACCGACCGCGCCCATCGTGAGCGCCGCGAAAACGAACGGCATAAGGCCGCCGAGAAGCAGGCCGATCATTGTGTCGACATCGAGGATGTCGATGGACGAGATCCCGACCACCTGCGCGTACGTCACCATGAGCGCGAGCGACGTGAGGACAGCGGAACCGATCGCGAAGCCCTTGCCCGTTGCGGCCGTGGTGTTGCCAAGGCTGTCGAGGGCGTCGGTGCGCTCGCGCACTTCCGGGGGAAGGTGGGCCTGTTCGGCAATGCCGCCGGCGTTGTCAGCGACGGGCCCATATGCGTCCGTCGCGAGCGTAATCCCGAGCGGCGCCAGCATGCCGACTGCCGCAAGTGCGATGCCGTAGAGGCCGGCGATCTCATTGGTCAGCCAGATTGCAGCGACGATGCTGATGATTGGGATTGCAGTCGACATCATGCCGAGGCCGAGACCGCCGATGATGATCGTGGCGGGACCGGTTTCGGCCGTTTTTGCCAGGTTTTGTGTCGGTTTGAATTCGTAGGCCGTGTAATACTCGGTGACCGTCCCGATGACCTGTCCACAGACAAGGCCGACGAGTACGACCCAGAAGAGTTTGAACGGCAGGTCAAGCGCCACGAGGGCGATCGCCGTCGACACAAGCACGAGGCCGCTGGCTGTGAAAATGCCCGTGCGGAGCGCCCAGAGCAGGCGCCCCATGCTCGCTCCTTCACCTGTACGGACGAGGAAGGTGCCGATGATGGCGGAGAAGATGCCGAGGCCCATGATGACCAGCGGCAGCATCGCCGCCTTTGAATCCCAGCCGTCTGTGTCCGCGACGGAGAACACGCCGTTCTCGTGTAGTCCGACTACAGCGAATCCGGTGAGCGCCATGGCGGCAACGATTGAGCCTGTGTACGACTCGAAAAGGTCGGCGCCCATGCCGGCAACGTCGCCAACATTATCGCCGACATTGTCGGCGATGGTGGCGGGGTTCCGCGGGTCGTCTTCAGGAATGCCCGCTTCGACTTTGCCAACCAGGTCGGCGCCGACGTCTGCAGCCTTCGTATAAATGCCGCCCCCGACGCGAGCAAAGAGCGCGATGGAGGAGGCACCGAAGGCATAGCCGGTAAGCGGCTGGAAGTCCTGGGTGACCAGATACACGAGCGAGAGGCCGATGACGCTGATGCCCGTGACGGTCACGCCCATCACTGCGCCAGAGGAGAACGCGACCCGGAGTCCCGCGTTCAAGCCCTCCTGCGCCTTCGCTGCCGTACGCACATTCGCGCGGACAGCAATGTACATGCCGATGTAGCCAGCAAGCGCCGAGGAAACGGCGCCGAGAACGTAGGCGACGGCCGTTCGCGGGAAGTCGGTGAGCTCGCCACGCTGGTCCCCGAAGCGGTCAAGGACGTCATAGTCAATAAACACGATCAGGACGACGGCGACCACCGCTACGAATGCAACCAGGAACGTGTATTCGCGTTTCAGGAATGCGGACGCGCCCTCCTGGATAGCGACCGCGATCTCCTTCATGCGATCGTTACCCTCGTCCTCGGCGAGAACCTGCCTGGCAAGTACCATGGCGAATCCCAGCGCAACGATGCCCGCCGCTAGAGCGAAAATTAGAAGTCCCATACGTACCTCACTGTGGATCCACTCCCCCCAAGCACACACGCGCGATCAACCCGTTTCAGACGGGTGGTAAGGCGAGCGGAAAGGTTCGGCGGTTCCTCGGTCGGCAGACTGTACCAAGTGTTTGGCACACGCGGAATCGCGGGCGCCATTGAATCGCGCGCGAAACCGTGCGGAACCCCGTTTGACCGGCAGCCCACAGGCCACACAGAATCCCGCACCCCTATCAAGGAGCTACCCTGTGGCCGTACCCGAGCGTCTTCCTACCTTTGACGAACTACCGGTTGTGGATGGTGCGCCACCACAATCGGCCTGGTGGTTATTCGGGAAAGACGATCAGGTCGGCAAGTTCAACCTGCAGACAGCGGAGCGGGTTGTAGAGGCAGCGGGACTCGTCCGAAAAGGATCGGTGTTCGCGTTGAACTGGGAGCTGGAGCTGCCAAGCCCAACGCTCTATGGCCGCGGCGCCGTGCGCCAGACGATCCTCGGCAGCGGGCCCGGGCGGGATGATGTCCTCGACAACTTTTTTCCACAGGCGAGCAGCCAGTGGGACTCGCTCGTACACGTCGGACATCCCGAGCATGGCTTCTACAACGGCGTGAAGGAGTCCGAGATCACCGGGAAGCCGGGCACGAAGAACGGGATTGAGCACTGGGCGCGGCGAGGTCTTGCCGGACGCGGCGTGCTGCTCGACATGGAGCGGTATCTCGCTAACCAGGGAACACCCCTCGACTGCGGCGAAACCTACCGGTTTAGCGTTGAAGAATTGGAAGCGTGCAGGGCAGCCCAGGGCGTCGAGATTCGCGCGGGCGACATGCTGATCATCCACACGGGGTGGATTGGCTGGTACCACGAGCAAGACCTGGCCACACGCAGGATGCTCGCAAACACAGCGCTGTTGAAGACTCCCGGTGTGGCAGCCGGCGAAGCAATGGCACGCCACCTGTGGAACCTGCAGGTCTGCTCGGTGGCGAGCGACTGCCCCGCGTTCGAAGCGTGGCCGCCAACGCCGGCGACGGGAGGCTTCCTGCACCAGTACATCATTGGCCTGTTTGGCATGGGTATCGGCGAGATGTGGGACCTGCGGGCCCTGGCTGCTGACTGTGCCGAGGACGGCGTGTACGAGTTCCTGTTTACGTCGGCGCCGCTCAATAAGCTCGGCGGGGTCGGTTCGCCGCCAAACGCGTTGGCACTGAAGTAGACCGCCGGAACGGATTCTTGATTCAAGCGCTCGACTTAATTACGTTTGCAGGCCAACTCTGCCCGCGTCCGGGCACAACCTGGAGCTTTCGGTGACTCAATTCGAAACATTGCAGCTGCACGCTGGCCAGGAACCGGATCCAACAACCGGCTCACGAGCCGTGCCCATCTACCAGACGACCTCGTTTGTGTTCGACGATGCGGACCACGGCGCCGCGCTGTTTGCTCTGCAGCAGTTCGGGAACATCTACACACGGATCATGAATCCCACGACCGATGTCTTCGAAAAGCGCATGGCAGCACTCGAAGGTGGAGTCGGCGGGCTCGCCACATCGTCGGGCCAGTCGGCTCAATTGCTGGCGTTCGCCACGATCTGCCAGGCCGGCGACAACATCGTGTCGACGTCATTGTTGTATGGCGGTTCGTACAACCAGTTCAAGGTGGCGTTCCCGCGCCTTGGCATCAATGTGAAATTCGTTGATGGCGACGATCCGAAGGAATTCGCGGCCCTGATCGATGACCGGACGAAGGCACTGTACGTCGAGACCTTCGGCAACCCGCGCCTTAACGTGCCAGACTTCGAAGCGTTGGCGAAGGTGGCGCACGATAACGGGATCCCACTCGTCGTGGACAATACGTTTGGCGCCGGCGGATACCGCGTGGCCCCGATTGAACACGGCGCCGATATCGTCGTCGAATCGACGACGAAATGGATTGGAGGCCACGGCCTCACCATCGGCGGCGTAATCGTCGATTCGGGCAACTTTAACTGGGGCAATGGCAAGCACCCGATGTTCACGGAGCCCTCCGAGGGCTACCACGGTATGAAGTTCTGGGAGGTCTTCGGCGACTTTCCTGGCATGGGCAACGTGGCGTTCATCATTCGCGCCCGGGTGGAAGGACTCCGCGACCTTGGCATGTGCCAGGCGCCGTTCAACTCCTTCCTGAATATCGTCGGCCTGGAGACCCTTTCATTGCGGGTAGACCGCCACGATTCGAACGCAATGCTGCTTGCAAAATGGCTACAGAAGCATCCGAAAGTGAGCTGGGTGAACTACCCGGGGCTCCCGGAACATCCTTCGCACGCGAATGCAAAGAAGTACCTGCGGCCCGGACTGTTTGGTTCCATGCTGGCGTTCGGTGTCGAGGGGGGAGCCGAGGCCGGCAAGAGCTTCATCAATAACGTGAAGCTGGCCAGCCTGCTCGCGAACGTTGGGGATGCGAAGACGCTCGTCATCCACCCGGCTTCCACAACGCATCAGCAATTAGGCGAGGAGGAGCAGTTCTCGAGCGGCGTAACGCAGGACCTCGTCCGCGTCTCGGTGGGTATCGAGCACATCGACGACATCATCGCCGACTTCGACCAGGCGCTGGCCGCCACCTAGGGAGCGAATCCACGGGCAGGGCTGTCTTCCTTATGGCAGGCAGCCCTGCTGGTACTGACCCACCGATGCCCAATGTTTCGAGTCCACGGCTGACGCGCGCGATTGGCGCACTTTCACTTGCCCGCGGGGGCAAGCTGGAAGGTGTGGAGGTCGCCTATGAGCAGTATGGCGAGTTATCGCCGTCGGGTGACAACGCAGTCCTCATCTGCCACGCGCTGACAGGAAACGCGCAGGCGGCCGGCGAGGGCGGGTGGTGGGACCCGCTCATCGGGCCAGGGGCTGCCTTCGATACAGACCGCTACGCGGTTATTTGCGCAAATATTCTCGGTAGTTGCTACGGCACGACAGGGCCGCCGTCGACAAATCCGTCGACGGGACGGCCGTACGGCGGATCATTCCCCGTGATCACGGTCGGTGACATGGTGGCTGCCCAGGAGCAGCTCCTGCTGCAGCTCGGCGTGCGGTCGCTTGCGAGTGTCGCTGGCGGTTCGCTTGGCGGACTTCAGGTGTTGGAATGGCTGGCGCGGCGTCCAGGATTCGTCCGGTCGGCAGTGATCGTGGCGGCGAACCTGGCACATGAACCGTGGACGATCGCCTTCAACGAGTGCGCACGCGACGCGATCCGTAACGACCCCAACTGGCTTGGGGGCGACTACGCCGGATCTGCCAAAGAGCCAGCACAGGGATTGGCACTCGCACGGATGATCGCCATGATCAGCTACCGGTCGGCGCCATCGTTCAGCTCGCGCTTTGGCCGGCGGGTGAGCGGCACGGCCGTGAGCGGGCAACCGCAGTTCGCGGTGGAATCCTACCTCCACTACCAGGGCCAAAAGCTGGTCGGCCGCTTCGATGCCAACGCATACGTGCGGATCACGGAAGCTATGGACGCCTATGACGTGGGCGAGGACCGCGGAGGCGCGGGCGCGGCTCTCCGCGCATTCAAGGGGCCGGCGCTTGTCGTCGGCATCGACTCCGACATCCTTTATCCCACATGGCAGCAGCGGCAGATCGTTGACACGCTCCGGGCCAATGGCAACGTAGCCGAGTATGCAGAGATTGCAACTCCGCACGGCCACGACGCCTTCCTCATTGAATGGGCCCAGATGGACCAGCACATCCGCGGCTTCCTGGCGGAGCTACCCGGCTAGCACTCAGGCAGAATTGGGGCGCGTGTCTCCAATGAACGCCCCATCGTGTAACTGGAGGATACGGTCGGCGAGGCCAGCCATTGCAAGGTCATGCGTCACCATGATCCCGAGCAGGTCGCGACCTTTGACCTCGTCGATCAGCGAGCGCACGACCCGTTTTCCTCGTTCGGAATCAAGGCTGGCAGTCGGTTCATCGACAAGCACGAGCTCGGGGTTGTTCATGAGCGCCCGGCCGATGGCAACGCGCTGACGCTCACCACCGCTGAGCGATGCCGAAAGTGCGTGTGCGCGCGGAGTAAGCCCGAGTTCTTGAAGTAATCGATCCGCGTGGCTGGCAGGGTCCTTCAGATTCCCATTGATTGCGCCCATCACCAGCAGGTTTTCGCGGGCTGTCAGGAACGGCAGCAGATTGTTGGACTGGAAGACGTAGCCCACCGAATTGCGCCGGTAGGAGGCCTTCTCACGGCCTGAAAGCGAGGCGATGTCGCGGCCATTCACGGTAATAGTGCCGGACGAGGGCGTCAGCAACCCTCCGATCATGGCGAGCAGTGTCGTCTTCCCCGATCCGCTGGGACCGACGAGGGCGACAAATTCGCCGGGCTCGATGTGGAAGCTCAAATGGCGGACGGCGTGCACGGCCGTTTCCCCTTCGCCAAATGTCTTCGAGAGATCGGAGACCGTGAGCGACGTGGCTATTGGTCTCCCCCCTACTGCTGTTGCCCGAGGGCTATGATCGGGTCGACCTTCACTACCTGGCGGGCGGAGAACGCTGCGCCGACCAGCGCAGTAATTATCATGGCGGCCGAAGTAGTGACAAACGTACCGTTTGTGAATGCGATGGGGACCGCTTCGGGCAATTGACGCAGGATCCTATCGGTTAGGAATGCAAGCGGCACTGCTATGGCAAGTCCGATTAACGACAAACTCAAAACCTGGATGAGGATCTGGCGAAACACAAACAAATTGGTAGCGCCGACCGCCTTCAGGACGCCTATCTGCGGGATCTTCTGCAGCGTCAGTACGTAGAAAAATACGCCAATGACAAGACCGCCAATGAGATAGCCGAAGACACGAAGCGACGTCACGGTCGATTGCTGACCTGCAACACCTTCGATGTTCGAGAATGCCGTTCCCTTGTCCACGATCTCGAACCCTGCCCCCTTGATGCCCGGCAGGTCCCGTCCCTTCAGGAGGACGATGCTGGCGACGGGGTGGCCGGCCAAATCGCCATAGCGGAGTTCCTCCCAGGACGTTCGCAAGATGTACACGGCTGGTTGGAAGAAGAACGCACCCTCGTCTATCGCCCCAACGATGGTGAACACTCGCGTGTTCAGACGGATGTCGACTTCAACGGTGTCACCGACCTTGAGTTTGGCGGCATCGAGGAAGCTCCGGTCGGCGAGGAGACCGTCCGTATCAGCTGGTGTTAATGCTCGCCCATCCACTATATGTGGTTCACCGATGGTGCCCGGGTCGTACCCCATGAACGCCGCCGACTTCACCTTGCCGTCTGAGCCGACATAGTTGGCGGCGGTGTAGCCAATGCGTGCAAACGCTTCAACGCCCGGCTGCGACGCGATCGCATCGACGGTGTCCTGGCTGAGTTCCGAGCGAATCACGCTGATGCCTGCCTTTTCCGAATAGGCGATGGCATTGGCGTCGAAGTTCCGCAGCGCCGAGCCAGCCAGTTCATTCAGCCCAACGCCGAGGCCATTGATCATCAAGACAAGGTAGGAAATCAACGTGACCACAAGCGCGATGAGCGCGAACTGCACTTTGCGGCGGCGAATCTCAAGGAGACCAATCACCCGTTCCTCCTCCGCATCCGTTCAGCATCGCTCCAGAGCGTAGCTGCTTAGCGGCTTCATGCGCACAGGGAAGCGTCAACGCACAGGATAGATGTCTCAGAGAAGAGGACGATCGGCGACGATTCCGCGAGCACGGAGCGAGGCGACTTCCCCGGCAGGGAGCCCAATATCCCCACCCAGAACCTCATCGTTATGTTCGCCGAACAGCGGAGCAGCACGGCGGATTCTCCCTGGCGTCGCAGAGAGCCTCCACGGGTAGCCATCCCAGCGATGGTGGCCAACCTCAGGATGCACCACATCTACGAAGTAGCCTCGGTGAAAGAGATGCGGGTCGGACACGATCTCCCAATTGGCGAGCACCGGACCCGCTGGGACACCAGCGCGCTGGAGAATGACGGTCGCTTCCTGGTGGTCGATGCTCCTCGACCAGGCGGCGACAGTGGCATCGATCTCTGCAGAGCCGGCGACGCGTGATTCGAGAGACGGGAAGCGGTCAGCCAACCCCGGCGTACCAATGGCGGTGCACAAAGAGCGCCATTGACCATCGCTTTCGATACCGATCGCAAGCCAGCAATCGATGCCAGCTGAGGGATAAACGGCCTGCGGTGCAACCCGGCGCGAGCGGTTGTTCGACTGGCCAGCTACGCGCCCGTTGAGCTGAAAGTCCATCAGTGCTTCGACGTTGAAGGACATGCCGGATTCCTGGAGGGCCATGTCAATGAATTGGCCGGTGCCCGTGGTCTCACGCTGGAGCAGGGCCGCCATGATCCCGATCGTTGCGTGGGTGCCGGCAATCGGGTCGGCATAGTACGAACCAGTGCCGAAGGGCGGCCCATCACCATAACCAAGCTGCGACACGAGCCCCGTGGATGCTTCGATATTCGAGCCGTAGGCAACGTAATCGCGCTCCGGTCCGGTGGCACCCATGCCGGATATCGAACACATAATGATCCGCGGATTTCGCGCGCTAAGCACCGGGTACGGAAGCCCGAAGGATTGGAAGACGCGCGCGCTATTGTTTTCCAGGACCACATCGGCGGTGTCGACAAGCCGCAGGAAGATGTCGCGACCTTCAGGTGAGGCGAGGTCCGCAACAAGGTCACGCTTATTGCGGTTGAGGAGGTTGAAGTAGCCCGCCCGATTGTAGGGGCGTGTCCACATCTGTCCGCCGGACTGGTGCAGCGCGCGCGTTGCCGGCCGCCTGGCGGTCTCGATCTTGATCACGTCCGCACCGAGGTCACCAAGGTGACGCCCGGCCAGCGGGCCCGCCCAGTTGGCCGTTACCTCGAGAACGCGGATGCCCTCCAGAGGAAGCGTTCGATCCTGGCGCGTGGCCTGCCGCTGTGACCTGGCAGGAATTGTGAGCCCTGCTGCTTCGTTCAACAGCGGCGCGGGCGCAGCGGGCCCGGATTCTGACGCCGAGAAGTTCCACGGGGGGCCGGGAACCTCCACGTCGCCGATCGCGGTGCCAGTAAGAGTCCGCCACCAGCCGCGCGCGGCGAGCTGGGGAGATGCGGCGATGTCGGCCATGGAATTCACTGGTGTAATCGCGATGCGCATCGCCTGGGCAGTGTGGTAGATCTCTGCCTTCGTCCGGCCTGCGGCCCACTCAGCGACCAGGCCTCGCACCTCTGGCAGGGCAGCGCGCCAGGTGTCGATAGCCGTCCAGCGCGGATCATCAATGAGGTCGGGACGCTCGATCAGCACCCAGAGCTGCGGGTTGGCGACAGGCATCCAAAAGATGTAGCCATCGAGACACGGGATCATGGCACTGGGCTCGCGACCCTGGACCTGCCCAAGGTGTGTCCACATCGTGGTGAGCCAGGAGTGGTCGTTGAGCATGGCCTCCATCGTTGAGACTTCGACGTGCTGGCCCTGCCCGGTCGCGCGGGCGTGCCACAATGCCAGCAATGCACCAGCCGCAAGATGCATCCCCGCGTGGAGCTCAGCCTGGTGGCCCGGGAGTAGCAGCGGGTGGCGTGCGGGATCCCCGCTGAAGTACATGAAGCCTCCCATCGCGTAATCAACGATTTCGGAGGTGACACGCCCGGCGTAGGGACCGTCGTTGCCGAACGGCGAATGTGAGACATACACGAACCCGGGATGGCTATCCGCGACATCGTCGTAGCCAAACCCGAGCGCAGACATTCCGCCGGGCCCCTTCGATTCGAGCAGGATCTCTGCACCGTTGAGGAGCGAGGCGAGGTGCTCTCGACCCACCGGGGTTGCGAGGTCCAGCAGGAGGCTGCGCTTGCCGGCGTTGAGGGCGAGATGAAGGCCCCCACCTTCGAGCGTGGGCCGGTCATCGCGAAAGGGGCCAATCGAACGAACCCGGTCCCCGCCCGGGGGCTCAACTTTGAGGACCGTCGCGCCAAGGTCGGCTAGCAGTCTACCGGCATAGGCACCGGCCACACCTTCGGAACAGTCGACTACCGTGAGGTCCTCAAGGGGGCGTACTGACATGGCAACTCCGGTCGCGGTTAAGGCGTTGTAGCATCTGCGTCGGGCTGTTGCGGCCGGGAGCAGCCCTCGTTTCAAAGCCGCCGCGCTGAGCGCCCGGTTCGCATTCTGCACAGACGCGCCAGCAGTTCAATGTCTTCCTGCTCCCTGCGAGCGCGCGTCCTACCAACTACGAAGACCCCAGCCGCTCGAGGAGTTGATCCTCAAACGAAAAATCGAATGTGCCCGTTCTATCGAGGCCCGCTGAGCAGTACCAGTCGTACGTTTGTTCGACCATCGAGCGGAAGGTGTACTCGGGTTCCCATCCGATATCGGCCCGGAGCCGATCGATGCTGAAGATGACGCTGGAATTCCAGCGATGTATGTGCGGTGCAACCTTCTGAATGAGATGGGCTGCCTGATGGAGCGCAGGGCCGGAGGCGGCCCACAATTCGTCCATGACGGCGGCAGGGACGTGGATGCGGCGCGGTTCAACGCCGAGGACCTCCGCGAAGGTGTCCACGTAGCCTTCGTCGCTGTACGCGTCGTTGCCGGTGAGGTTGTACCGCTTCCCGAAGGTGACAGGGTTCATCATCATCATGCGCAGCGCGCGGGCCTGGTCATCGACGTGACCTACCATCCCGAGCGTTGTACCGTCGCCGGGTACGAACACGGGGCGTCCCTGGAGCAGCCGCTGGAACATGCGCTGTTCGCGATCGGGGACGATGTTGTTGGGCCCGAAGACCATCGAGAACGGGACGGTTGTGGCCGGGAATCCCTCGCGGCGGTGGAGATCGAAGAGGTAATCCTCGCAGTCGAGCTTGTTACGGGCGTAATCTCCCTGCCGCTCAGTGCGGTCGTCCGCATGTGTCTCACGAATGGGGAGGAGCCGCGCCGCCGCGTAGCCAACCGTTGAGCTGGCGAAGATGTAGTGGGCGATGCGTCCCTTGAGCAGTTCGACGGCGGAGCGCACCTGGGCGAGCGTGTACCCGCTGACGTCGTGAACGACGTCGTAGTCGCCCGTGCCAAGCGCATCCCGGAGCGAGGCCGAATCGTTGCGGTCCGCGGAAAGGCGGCGAACACCGCGCGGGAACACGGCATCCGTCTGCCCACGATTGAGTACGGTCACTTCGTGGCCGCAACGGGCAAGCTCGCGGACGAGCGCAAGGCCGTTGAATCGGCTACCGCCCATAACGAGGACACGCATGTGATACCTCCCATTGTCTGAAATGCGGGCCGGAGTCTATCACGCGGCAACTGCGGCATCGGCAAGGTCGTTGTGTCACGCGAGTCACGCAACCGGCCCATTTCGTATGCACGTTTCTCCGGCGGAAGGGGTGCGCGGGGGCCGGGCGACGCCGACGTTAGATCCAGGTTGCATATGGAATGAGACAGTCGATCCCTCTGCTTCGCCTGGCTGCAGCGTGTGCGGCAGCGCCGCTGGCGGCCGTGATGGTGCTGGCGGCCACGCTTCTGGTGGCGCACCCGGGTGACTGGCCGATGGTGGCCGGTGCCCTGGTCATGGCCGCAGCAGGCACCGCCGTGTGCGCCGCACTCTGGCTGCACACCTCGCAATTCATCGCTTCCGCCTGCCAGATGATGGACCAGATGCCCGACGCCGAAGCCGGCAGGCTCCCGCGGACACCGGTCACGGAGCTCCAGGCCCTCTCGAAGACTTACTCGAACATGGCATCCCGCTGGGCGGCGCGGCGCCAGTCCCTGACTAAGGACGCCTACACGGATTCATTGACCGGGCTTGAGAACCGCAACTCGTTCAGCCGGAGCCTGACGACCGCGCTCGATCGTGTCGACCGGAACAGATCTGTCGCTCTGTTGTTCCTTGACCTGGACCGGTTCAAGCAAGTGAACGACAACCTCGGGCACGCCGTCGGTGACGAGTTGCTCCGCGCAGTGGCACGACGGCTGCTCCAGGTGGCGGAATCGGTCACCCCGGGGGTCAGGCATGGCAGCGTGCGTGTCGGCAGGTTAGGCGGGGACGAATTCACGATGATGGTCGCTGGGAAAGACGTCGAACAGCGGGCTATGCGAATGGCCGATGGCGTCCTCGCGATTTGCCGGAAGCCGATCGTTGTCGATGGGCATGAACTGTTCGCGAATGTGAGCATCGGGATTGCGTTTGCATTCCAGCGGATGCCGACGACGGAGTTGCTTCGGAGAGCGGACATCGCCCTCTACAACGCAAAGTCAGCCGGCAAGGGCCGCCACTCGATCTATCGTGCTCCGCTAAATGAACCCGATATCGATCCGGCCGCTCTCGAGAGTGGCTTGCGCCGGGCGGTGGAACGCGGCGAATTGGAGATGGTGTTCCAGCCAGAAGTCGACCTGAAAACAGGATACACGGTGGGCATGGAGGCATTGCTTCGTTGGAATCACCCGCACCTGGGCCGGCTCAGCCCCGACAGCTTCATCGAACTTGCCGAAGAGTCGGGAGAGATTAGCCGGATCGGCCAATGGGTGCTGCACGCTGCATGCCGGGAACTGGCGGCGCTCAAGCAGAGCCACGAGGTAGCGGCGGATCTTGTGATGGGCGTAAACCTTTCGGCAGCGGAGTTCCTTGGACCGGAGCTGCTTTCGTCCGTCCGGTCGGCACTGCGGGAGTCCGCACTCATTCCCTCAAGCCTCCGTATTGAGCTCTCGGAGACTGTCCTCGCCGAGAACCTGGCGGACGCGGCAGAAGCCATGGCCAGTCTGCGGGCGTTGGGCGTCGAGGTGGCGATCGACGACTTCGGAACGGGATATTCCTCGCTGAAGTATCTGCAATCGCTGCCCATCAATGTGCTCAAGATCGACAAGTCGTTCATCGATGGGATGGGGAAAGACGAACGCTCGAACGCCATCGTCCAATCGATCCTGGAGCTTGGTCGAAAGCTGGGGTTGGAAGTCGTGGCCGAAGGGATCGAGGCCCGGGATCAGGCGCTCGCACTGCGCCGAGCGGGTTGTACACGCGCGCAGGGGTACCTCTTCGCGAAGCCGCTTGCACGCGCGGAGCTGGACCAATACCTGTTTGACGAGCAAGAACGAAGAGCCACACACGTGGCGTGATCTTCCTAACGGCACCTTGACGTTGACGGAAACGTTACCCAACGTCACGCTATCGCTGACGCGAACAATCAGGAGCGTGGCGAATGACTGCCTCGGAAAGTATGCGCGGTGGCATGCCGGGTGGCGCTGGACCGGGACGAGGTTCGAAGCCGTCGCTCCGGGCGGCAATGGTAGTGTTCCAGTACCGCCACTACCGCTACCTGTGGACCTCTTCAGCTCTGTCGTTCACGGGCATGCAGATTCAGCAGGTTGCACGCGCCTTGCTCGCGTGGGAGCTAACCAAGTCCTACGGTGCAGTGGGTGCTGTCTCGCTTTCGTTCGGACTCCCGATGATGCTGTTTTCGCTGATCGGCGGGTCGCTCGCCGACCGGCTTGAGAAGCGGAACCTGACGCTCATGACCCAGGCTGGCGTGGGAATCCTTTCGCTAATCACGGCGGTCTTGATTACCACGGACGTGATCACGATCCAGATACTGCTGGGCCTCGGCCTTGTGCAGGGCACGTTCTTCGCGCTCGGTATGCCGGCTCGCACGCCGCTTATGGCCGAAGTTGTCGGCCCGCGAAACGTGATGAGCGCGATCGCCATGTCCAATGCTGCGATGAACGCCACGCGGCTGCTGGGGCCGGCTATCGCCGGGGTGCTGGTCGCCCTGTGGGGAATTGATTCGGCGTACTACGTGATGTCCATGTTCTACGCACTGGCGATCGTGACGATGCTGCGAGTACCAACCGGCCTGAGTGAACTGGCGCGAGTAGAGTCAGGCGCGTTTCGCCGGCCGCAGGGCAATATGTTTGTCGAAATCGGGCGTGGGCTTTCGTATGTCGCCCGGCATCCACGGCTGCGTCTTCTGATCGGGATGCTATTCATCCTCACATTCTTCGCGTCGCCTTACATCATCCTCCTCCCGGGATTCGTCCAGGACGACCTCGGTCGAAGTAAGAGCGCATTCGCCGTGCTTCAGATGGTTTCCGGTGTCGGTGCTCTGGCAGGAGCGCTTGGCATCGCTACGCTCACAGGCCACGACCGGAAGCCGCTGATCCAGTGGGTTGCGGGAATCCTCACAGGCGCGGGACTGATCCTGCTGGCGGTGGGGTCGAGCCTGTTCGGCTTTGGCGGCGCTTGCGTGGCAGTGCTCTTCCTCGGGCTCTTCCTTACCGCCTACCAGACGCTCAACAACACGATGCTGATGGACGAGGCCGACCCTGAGTATTACGGCCGCGTGATGAGTATCAACATGCTCACGTTCAGCGCCATGCCCGTCATGGCCTACCCGCTGGGGGCGATTGCTGATGCCTTCGGGGCGAAGCAGACGTTCTTCGCCGAAGGGGCGATTGTCGCGGGGTTCATGGTGCTGGTTGCCGTCATCAATTCGCGGTACACGTTCGGCCGCCTCTCGTCCCACGTCCGGCAGGTGACGGTGACGCACGGAGCGGAAGAACGCACGAGCGCAGCCTGAGTTTCAAGCGCAACGGCTGAAAGTTGCGGCCACACCGGCTTGGGGCTAGAACTGGCCGACGATACAGATCACTGGGAGCGCTTCATGCTGAATGTGCCCGACGGCCGGGATCCCTGGACGGTCAAACAGCCCGCCTTCGGATCCCGGGGAATGGTTACATCGAACCATCCACTCGCGTCACTGGCAGGCACCGAGATACTTCTCGCGGGTGGAAACGCCGTCGATGCTGCCATTGCAACGATGCTGGCGTTGACGGTCGTCGAACCGATGATGGTGACAATCTTCGGGGCGGGGTTCGTGAACATCCGCCTCGCGGATGGGACGGCCGTCGTTGTCGACAACTACGCAACGGTGCCGCTCCGCGCCACACCGGACCTGTATGACGCCGACCTGAACAGCATCGACCACGTGGTCGCAGGTGACGTGAACGCAACGGGCCATCTTGCGGTCGCTGTCGGCGGGACGATCAAGGGATGGGCGCTCGCGGTGGAGAAATACGGGCGCCTCTCACTGGCCGAGGTCGCCGCTCCGGCGATCCGTTTCGCCCGCCAGGGCTACCGTGTTAGTCCCTACCTGCACGAGAGCATCCGTTCCAACCGTGAGCGGTTGGAACGCTCGCCGGACAGCGCCAAGGTATTCCTCCCCGGCGGGGCCATCCCCGCAGCGGGCGACCGAATCAGCCGCCCGGAGTATGGCGACACCCTGGAAGTGATTGGAAGGAAGGGACCTGACTACCTGTACCACGGCCCGCTGGGCACCGCGATCGTCGATGACATGGCGGCAAACGGTGGACTGATCACGCAGGCCGACCTCGACTCGTATCGCGTGTACGAACGCCCGCCGGCCAGCGGAAAAGCGTTCGGCGTTGAGATTTCGGCGCCACCGCCGCCCTCGTCTGGTGGGGCGCATATTGTCCAGATCCTGAAAATCCTGGAAGGGTTCCCGATCAAGCAATGGGGGTTCGGAGCGGCAAATACGGTCCACGTGACGGCCGAGGCCATGAAGATCGCGTTTGCTGACCGGTTCACGTACATGGCCGACCCGACGACCACAGACATCCCGCTCGAATGGCTGATGTCTGACCGGTATGCGGCAGAGCGACGGGTGCAGATCGACCTTAGCCGGGCACAGCCGTTCACGGCAGGGATCCCCCCGGACCGTGAATCGGCATCGACGACGCATTGCACGGCCATGGACGCGGACGGGAACGTGGTCGCGACGACGAACACGCTTCACTACGGTTTCGGGTCAGCTGTCACCGTGCCTGGCACAGGTATGCTGCTCAACAACTGCATGCAACTCATGGACCCAATCCCGGGACGGACCAACTCCATCGCCCCGGGGAAACGCATCCTCTCTTCAATGTCGCCGACAATCGTGCTGCGCGACGGAGAGCCCTGGATGGCGCTTGGCCTGCCGGGCGGGCTGAAGATCTTTGGTGCTGTAATGCAGGCGATCGTCAACGTCGTGGTCCACGAGATGACGATCCAGCAGGCGTTCGAAGCGCCACGGCTCTGGGACCGTGGGCCCGAGCTGGAGCTAGAACGTGGCTTCCCCCACTTCGACCTGCTGGCCAAGGAGATGGAACACCGGGGACACAGGGTCGCGCCACTGTTCAAAGTCGCGGGGGGCATGAATGGATTGATGCGGCATCGAGACCGTGGCCTCATCGAAGGAGGCGCCTGTTGGCGGGCCGATGGAGCACCGATCGGTGTCTCCGGCGGCGATGCCCTCGTCGAATTCGGCGACACCGCTGCGGCCATGCACCATGGCGGCTGAGGCCCTGATCACGGGCAACTGCGAGCCCGAATTCGAAGCCGTAGGCGAAGCATTCAGGGAAAACTTTGCCGAACGCGACGAGATCGGCGCCGCCGTTTCCGTGGTCGTTGGCAGCCGAACCGTCGTTGACCTGTGGGGCGGATGGATGGATCGTGGCCGCTCGTCTCCGTGGCGAGAGGACGCCATCGTCAACGTCTGGTCGGTCGGAAAGCCGTTCCTTGCGGTTTCGCTGTTTCAGCTGATCGATGCGGGCAAAGTAGAACTCGAGGCTCCGGTGGCGCGCTACTGGCCCGAATTCGCCCAGGCGGGCAAGGAATCGATCACGGTCCGGCAGGTCCTCAATCATTCGTGCGGCCTACCCGCCATCGGCAAGCCGCTTCCGGCGGGCTTCATGCTGACTAGCTGGGAAGGCATGGTCGAGGCGATCGCGGAACAGGAGCCGTGGTGGGAGCCGGGCACACGCTTTGGTTATCACGTCAACACGTTCGGGTTCCTCGTCGGCGAGCTGATCCGGAGAGTCGACGGCCGCCGTTACGGGGCGTATGTGCGGGAAGAGATCGCCGAGAAGCACGGCATCGATTTCCTCGCCGGGTTCGGCCCGGAGCATGATGCACGCGTCGCCGAGTGGGTCGCCTACGTGGCGCCACCGGATGAGCCGTCTCAGCGGCCATGGTTGGACCAGGACCCCGCGACGTTGAGCGGCGTCGACCTTGCTCGCTACATGGCCTACCGGAACCCGGCGCCGCTGCCCGGCACGGACATGAACTCCAGGGTGTGGCGGGCCGCCGAGTACCCCGCGACGAACCCGCACAGCAACGCGCGGGCGGTGGCGCGGTTCTACGGGGCGCTCGCGACGGGCGGAATGCTCGACACGGGCCGCCTCGTATCGTCTGAATCGATCGAACGTGCGAACACAATCGAGTCGGACGGCGAGGACGCGATGCTCATGCGCCCGAACCGGTTCGGGCTGGGGTTCCAGCTCACAATCCCGGGAGTGAGGCCGCTCGGGCCGGGCCCCCGTGCCTTCGGCCACTACGGCAACGGGGCAGTCCTCGGGTTCGCCGACCCGGACGCTGGCATAGGATTCGCGTACGTGTGTAACCGCGCAGGCCGCTCCTGGCGGGACCCGCGAAACATCGCGCTGGTGGACGCGTTGTACGCAGCCTCGGGGCAGCCCGCGCCAGTGCCAACTGGATAACAAGGAGATTCGACTCATGACCAACGTGCCGATGCCGGACTTTGCCGCTTCGCTTCCCCAGATGGACGGCGAAATCACTGCCGCCGGGCTCGATGGGCCAGTCTCTATTCGCAGGGATCAGTTCGGAATCGCACACATTTCTGCGACAACCGAGCATGACGCCTGGTTCGGACAGGCATATGCCTCGGCCCAGGACCGGCTCTGGCAGATGGAGTGCGACCGGAGGAGAGCCACCGGACGGTGGGCCGAGGCGGCCGGCGCAGACGCGCGCTTTGCCGGAAGCGGAGCAGTCGCGACCGACATCCTTGGGCGACGGCTCCGATTGGCGGACGCGGCGAAGGCCGACTATGCCGCGATGACACCGGAAACCAGGGCGATGTTCGACGCATACGCCGACGGTGTGAACGCATTCCTCACGGCGGGCCAACCACTCCCGGTCGAGTTTGGGCTCTGCGGGGTCACACCGGAGCCGTGGAAACCGTGGCACTCGCTCGCGCTGTTCAAGGTCAGGCACGTGCTGATGGGAAGCTGGCAGCAGAAGATCACGTGGGGGCAGGTGCTCGCACGGATCGGGCCCGACGCGTACGCCCGCCTTGAAGCCGGTTCACCGCCGGGAAGTGCCGTCATCCTTCCACCGGGCGCGAAGGTCGAATCGCTGCTCAACGAAGCAGCCGATGAGATCGCAGCGGCGGCCGAGATGCTCGGCTACCTGGCTCACGGCGATGGTGGCTCTAACTCCTGGGCCGTGCACGGCACTCGGACTACGACGGGAAAACCCATCATCTGCAACGACAGCCACCGCGGACTCGACGTCCCGAACGCTTACTGGCAGGTTCACGTCATTTGCCCCGAATTCAACGTGATCGGCGCAACGTTCGCCGGGCTGCCGGGCTTCCCACACTTTGGCTACAACGGCTCTGTCGCGTGGAACATCACGCACACGCAGGCGGACTACCAGGACCTGTACGTGGAACGATTTGGGGCCGATGGACGGTACGAGACCCCGGCTGGCCCGGAGGCCGCTGACCGCCGGGAGGAACGGATTCGCGTCCGGGGCGGAGACGATGTCGCTTTCGAGACCTGGGCAACGGCGCATGGCCCCGTAGTCCACGGCGACCCGCGTCAGGGGCTTGCCATCGCGATGCGGTATACAGCCACAGATGGCCCCTGCCGCCAGTGGGAAGTGCTGCGCCCAATGCTCCGTGCCAGGACCGTCGACGGCCTGTTCGGCACACAGGACGCGTGGGTCGACCCGGTGAACAACCTCGTTGCGGCCGACACGAGCGGAAACATCGGCTACCTGACTCGCGGGCGCCTGCCCATCCGCACGACAAGTGCAGGACGCCGGATGCCAGTGGCGGGATGGACCGGCGAACACGAGTGGCACGGCGACGTACCAGTCGAGCGCATGCCGCGCTCCGTGAACCCCGACACCGGTTACATCGCCACCTCAAACCAGCGCGTGCTTGATGGCGACGACCCGTACATCTCGGACCTGTACGCACCCGCATTCCGAGGGGATCGCCTGCAAGAACTGCTCGGCGGCGGCGACCAACTCACGCCGGAACGCATCGCGTCGTTCCAGGGGGACGTTCTCTCCCCGGCTGCTCGTGCCTGGGCCAGCCTGTTGGCGCGGACGGGACCATTTTCTGGGCCAGCCGAGCGCGCGCGGGAGATGCTGACGTCGTGGGACGCCACGCTGCGGCCGGACGGAGGGGAGGGCCTGCTCTATGCGTATTTCCGCCGCGCAATCACCGAAGCCGTGCTGACTCCGGTGATCGGCAATGCCACGTGCCGGTGGCTCATGGACGAGAAGTCGCCAGGCGCTGGCCGGGTGCTCGCCCACTGGCTTTCCAACATTGTGTACCGGCTCGAAACCACGTACGCGACGAACGACCCATCCGGGCGGCCGTGGAGCGAAGTGCTGCCCGGAGCACTTGAGCTGGCGTGGATGGACGCTGCCGTGCAGTCGGGCGAGGACCCTTCGCGCTGGCGATGGGACGAACGGCATGGTCTCGCATCGAAACATGCCCTGAGTTCCGCGTTCCCGGACCTGGACGGGGCACTGGACCCGCCGACGGCACCCGCTGGCGGTGATGCAGACACGCTCCAGGCCGCCGCCTACGGGTGGAGCGGCAAGAGCGACTTCGTGATGACCACGCTCCCTGTCTATCGCCAGGTGGTGGACTTCGCGGTACCAGATCACGGGAGTTTCGTCATTCCGGGCGGTGTGTCAGGGCTCCCGGGGACCGCGCACTACGCGGACCAGGTGGAGCACTGGCGCACGCATACAAGGGTCCCGATGCAGTACGCACAGGGCAACATAGAGGCCAACGCAGCTCACACGCTGAGGCTTCGGCCGAAGTAGGGCGGGACCAAGGCAGTTACGGCCCGTACCAGACGCGGTGGGATGCCGCCGTGAGTCCTGTGGACTCGGGGATGGGCGCGGAAAACGACCCCGTCGCTCCAACGGGGAGCGGATCCGGAGAAACGTCAGCCGATGCGATGCGCGTTATGTTTCCATCTGCCCCGTAGACGGCTACAAACGCCACCGCCGAGGCGTCCTCGCTGCCATCGTTGCGGGCTGTGCCGGACACGGTGAGTCCGCCCGCGGTCGTGACATTGGAGGTAACCGTCGTAAGTTCGACCCGGAAGAAGAACTGCAGCAGCAGCGGGCTCGCCGTATCACAGGCGGACACCGACACGTCGAACGATGAGAAGGCGGGCGGATTATCAAAGTAGGCTTCAAACAGCGCGTCGCCACCAGGATCGATGAAGAGCGGAAGGACAAGCCCGCTGTCTGAGGCGACCGCGGCGCCAGCTGCGTTCTTGAGCGTTACGGTAACCTCGGCGCCATTATTCGTGTCGTTGGGGCCGATCACTGTGGACTTGCCATTCACGAACTCTCCGACGACATGAAGGACGCCCTCGCCGTCGACGAAGGATCCTGCTTTGCGCGTGGAGCACTGGCCGGTGACCGTCGGAGATGGGGATGGGCTGGGGGCCGGTGATGCTGAAGGAGACGGCCCGGGCGATGCTGTTGCGGATGGTGATGGCGAAGCGGATGCGCTGGCAGACGGCGACGCACTAACGGATGGCGACGGGGAAGCGCCGACTGCCGAATCCGCGGCGATCATCGGGATGCGGGACCTGAGTTCAAAGGACTCCGCCTGGAGTGGCGTCCCGTTCGAAAGGGCCATTCCGACGAGCGTGGCGGCGATAGCAAAAAGCAAGGCAGGACCGAGCGTGCGAAACAACTTCACGCAGTGACTCCTTCCGGGGCACAGAGCAGGTTACCACGGCCGATAACGATGTCAGCCGCGATAACCCTTTCGGCCAACGGTGAAATCAGCCCGTGGGTACTTCGACGTGGTACTGATCACGACGGCCCCAGTAGTAGCCATCTTCGCCAAAGGTGCGGTCCCACTGGTCGAACATCTGGTCGATATCGTAGGCCGGTGAGTTGATGAACATGACACGTTCTTGGACGGGCTCGTTGTAAAGCGAAACCCGGTGGCCGGTGGCACCGAAGATGTGGCCATTGGCGACTCCACCTTCGTCAGATCCAAGCCAGACTGCGATCGGCGCCACGTTCAGCGGGTCGCCAGGCGTCCCGGCGGCACGCGCGCTCGGGGGCTCAGCATCCTTGTCGACGGCGCGGCCACGGTCGGTCATGCGGGTGGAGGCGAAGGGTGCGATGCAGTTCGTGGTCACGTTGTAGCGGGCGAGCGCACCAACGTTGGAACGCATGAGCCCGAGTTTGCCGGCGTGCGCCGCAGCATAGTTCGACTGCCCCGCACTTCCGAAAATGCCAGCATCAGAGGTGAGATAGATAATCCGCCCGCCAGCCTGGGCCTGGCGCCAGTAGATCGTGGCGAACTTGGTCGGCGCAAAGCAGCCTTTGAGATGGGTGCGAATAACACCGTCCCATTCGTCCTCAGTCATGTTGAAAATCATGCGCTCGCGGAGGATGCCGTGCGCGCACACGAGGATGTCCAGCTTGCCATAGGTGTCGAGCGCAAGGCGCACGACGCTCTCCGCGTAATCCATATCGGCGATATCGCCCATGGAGCTGATGGCTTCGCCACCGGCCGCGCGGATCGCATCGACGACGGCGTTTACGCGCGCCGGGTCCATACCCATGCGACCTTCAACGTCGGCGCCGGTGTCGGCGACGATGACCTTCGCACCCTGGGCGGCGTAGGTCTTGCTGATGCCACTACCGATACCGCCGGCGCCGCCGGTGACGATCGCAACTTTTCCTTCGAGATGCCGGGCCATAGGAAACCTCCGTAGTGACTAGGGGAATTGCTGGGGCGGAGGAGCGACGCCAATCGCCTGGAGCGTGGCGGGCATCTCTTCGAAGAGGCGGTCGATGTCCCAGAAGGGCTCCTCGTAATAGATCGAGGCTTCCCACTGGGATTGCCGCCACATCGTGAGCTTGTTCCCGGTGACGCCAACGACTTTGCCGGTGGTTGATGCCCCACGGTCAGATGCGAGATAGACGATGGGAGGCACGATGTTTGCCGGATCCATTGCCGTGCCCGCTGCCGACAGGCTGGGTGCAGCCCCGGACTGATCGACCCCGCGTCCACGGTCAGTCATGCGGGTGGACGCGCCGGGCGAGATGCAGTTGGCGGTAACGCCATAGCGGCCCAGCGCCTGTGCGCACGAGAGCATCAGCCCGATCTTGCCAGAGTGTGCAGCCGAGTAGTTCGGCTGTCCGGCACCGCCACGGATGCCCGCGGATGACGTGAAGTAGATGAGGCGGCCTCCCTGCTTCACCTGCCGCCAGTAGATGGATGCGAACTTGGTCGGAGCGAAGCACCCTTTGAGGTGGGTTCGCACGACGCCGTCCCATTCGTCCTCAGTCATGTTGAAGATCATGCGTTCACGGAGGATGCCGTGGGCGCAGACGAGGATGTCGAGCTTGCCGTATCTGTCGAGCGCGAGGCGGATAACGCTCTCCGCGTAGTCCATATCGGCGATGTCGCCGATGGATGCGATCGCTTCGCCTCCGGCAGCGCGGATGCTATCGACGACCGCGTTCACGCGCGTGGCATCGACGCCCATTCGGCCTTCAACGTCGGCACCGGTGTCAGCGACGATGACTTTCGCACCCTGCCGGGCGAACTCGGTGCAGATCTGGGTACCGATGCCTCCGGCGCCGCCAGTGACGATCGCAACTTTGCCTTCAAGATGTTGTTGAGCCATTCCTGTGCCTCCAGCTCAGCGGAGTAGCGGCGCGAGACCACGGATCTGGTTCGCGCCAGTCAAACGGATGTCTACGGGATCGAAGGGTCGAAGTCCATCGAAACATGGCCTCGCGACTTGAGGTCGTCATATTCGGCCTCACTCACGCCGATTACATCCCGGTAGACGTAGTCGTTGTGCTCACCCATGGCGACCGGAGCCTGCCGCGTGGTGATGGGTGTCTCGGGCATCTGATAGAACGGCTGCACGTAGCGAAACGTGCCGATGTCGTCGTACAGCGTTTGCGGCTGGTAGAGACCACGAGCTTGCGTGTGAGGGTCGTCGAACACCCGTGACCCTTCGAGGACGGGCGCCGAGGGAATGCCGGCCGCCTGCAGCCGGTGAAAGACGCTGTAGTCGTCCTGGACACGCGTCCAGGACGCGATCGCCGCTTCGATTTCGTCCTGGCGGCTTGCACGGCCAGCGTTTGTCGCGAGTTCAGCGTCAGCGGCAAGGTCGGGCCGGGCCATTAACTCACACAGGTTTCGCCACTGTTCGTCGCTTATGACGGAAATGGAAATCCAACGGTCTTCGCATTCGGCCGGGTCCCCGCCGCGACAGGGGAAGACTCCCTGTGGCGCAAAGCCGTAATACGAACGGTTACCGAGCCGCCCGGCACTACGGCCGTTGAGCGTGTAGTCCATGAATGCCTGGCTCAGCATCGCAGACGCGTTTTCAGCCTGGCTGAGTTCGACGAGCTGGCCCTGGCCCGTACGGTCGCGGTGCCAGACGGCCATCTGCACAGCGAGCGCGGCCTGGGCGCCAGCGAGGTAGTCACCGGAGAAGATCGGCGTGCTCGACGTCGGATCCAGGTCGCGATAGCCCCGGAGGAGGGTATGACCCATGACGCTTTCCAGGTGTACGCCGAGCGCACGGGCCTGGGCATAGGGCCCAGACGCCCCATAGGCTGCCATTCGGACCATGATGATGTTGTCGCGGTAGGATCGCAGCCAGTCGTAGGTGATTCCGAGCTTCTCAAGCGTTTCGGTTGCGTTGTTCTCGACGACAGCGTCGGACTTTGCGACGAGGCGGCCGACGATATCGCGCCCCTCATCGGTGCGCCAATCGACCGTGAAGCTCTTCTTGTTGCGATAGAGCGAGACGAAGGTCGGGTTGTAGTTCCAGGCTCGCGGTCCAGGTTCTCCACCCGGATAGGCGCCGGCCGATGCAGGCGTGGCGGCGAGCAGCTCTTTCGTTGGGCGGGCACGGTTGCCGCGGGTCATCGGTGGAAGTACGAACGGGTTTTCGACCTTGATGACCTCGGCGCCGAGGTCGCCAAGCAGCAAGGTGGCGAACGTGCCGGCCCAGACCACGCACAGGTCGACGACGCGAATGCCTTCGAGCGGGAGATGTTGCGTCATGCGACGACTCCAGCCGCAAAGAGGCGGTCCTGCTCGTCTGTCGCTATGCCGGCATCTGAGAGGATCTCGCGGGTGTGCTGGCCTAGCAGCGGGGCCGGCCGGTGAACTTCCCAGGGCGACGCGTTCATAATGAACGGCCGGCCTGGCATTTCGAACGAACCGGCAACGGGATGCTCGACGGCCGCCCAGAAACCACGCTCACGGAAGTGGTGATCGGCGACAAGTTCGTCGATCGTGAACAGCGGCCCACAGAGGACGCGAGCGTCGCGGGCTTTGGCCCAGATCTCCTTTTTCGTGTGCTGGTAGAGCCATGGGTAGAAGTTGCCATCGAACTCGGCCGCATTGTCGGCCTGGAAGATTGCACCGGGTGCGTCCCAGCGTGGGTCGGACAGCCATTCGGGATGACCGAGCATTTCGCGAAACCGATCCAGGCGCGTTCCGGCGCCGGTGAATTCGACGTAGCCATCGGCACAGGGGTACACGCCACGGAGGACGCCGCTGGAATCGAGGGGGTTTCGCCCAGTACGGCGGCCAGCAAATTCCACGGCTATCGAAGCCACATGGCGCCGATCCGCGCCTCCAAACTGCGAATCAACAATCGAGAAGTCGACATGCTGGCCGATCCCCTGGCGGTGTGTGAGGAAGAGCGATGCCATGACAGCATTGGCGGCGGCGGCACCGGATTCCACCAGTGCGGCCGTGCCGAACATCATCACGGGCTCGCGTTCTGCCACGCCCATAGAAAACATCTCACCACCAAAGCCGTATAGCGTAAGTTCCGTGCCCTCGTAGTCCCGGTACGGGCTCTCCTGCCCGAAATTGGAGATGGACACGAGCGAGATCGCCGGCTTCCTCCCATGGATGAAATCCCAGCCGACGCCGAATCGCTCTAGGACGCCGGGCTTGAAACTTTCGACCACCACGTCGGCCCATTCGATGAGCGCCGCCATGACGCCGGCGCCGGCCGTTGCCCTCAGATCGAGGACAATCGACCGCTTGTTCGTGTTGAAATAGAGAAACGTGCCGCTCTTCTCGGGATGCGGCGTATCGCCGCGGAACGGCCCAAGTCCTCGCGTGAAGTCACCGGATGGCCGCTCAACCTTGATGACGTCCGCGCCGTAATCGGCGAGGAGACGTGTGGCGTAGGGGCCCGCGATACCAACCGTCAGATCGAGCACGCGAACACCATCAATCGGACCCATAGGCAGCCTCGTTCACAGCAGCGGCATCCTAGCACGGGTGAGCACTCAAGCGGCGAGGGAGAGCACGTTTCGGCATAATCCGGTCATGGGACGGGTAGCCACTATTGCCACCGGGATTGTCGCAGTGCTTTTCCTTGCGGCTTGCGACCCTTCGGCGCCGCTCATCACGGAATCAGTGGCCGCACTGCCATCGAGTTCGCCAGGCCGTTCGGTGACGGTTGAGCGCGAGTCACCCACGCCCAAAGCGACTGCGACGCCATCACCGACCGCGACGCCAGCCATTCCGCCATCGGTGTCCTGCGAGTGGACACTGGTCTCTGGTGTCGACGATGGCGATACGTTCCGGATCACGGGCTCGGATGGCGCGGAGGAACGGGTCCGGCTCATCGGCGTGGACGCACCGGAGGGCGGGAAGCCGCTCTCCGCAGAGGCGAAGCAGGCGCTCACGGACATGCTGGGGAGCCGATCGTGCCTCGAATCCGACACGACGGACCGCGACCGGTTCGGCCGTCTTCTCCGGTATGCGTGGGCGGGCTCAGGCGTGTTGGTGAACGAAGCGCTCGTCCGCCAGGGGTTGGCTGTGGTGGCCACATTCCCGCCAGACATCCGTTACCTTGCTGAGAAGTATCAGCCGGCCGAGGACCTGGCGAAGGGAGAACGGCGCGGGTTGTGGGGACTGGCAGCGACGGCCACACCAGCGACGCCGGATGTTACGAAACCCGCGGGAAATCCGTCTCCGGCTGCCGGAGCGGAGTGTGATGCCTCGTACCCCGATGTCTGCATCCCGCCTGTTGGGAAAGCCGGGGACCTTGACTGCGCCGATGTCCCGTACCGGAGGTTCCGGGTGCTCCCACCGGACCCTCATCGCTTCGATGCGGACAAGAACGGTATTGGTTGCGAAAGTGGCTAGCCGGGCAGGACGAAGAGCTGGTTTTCGGGCAGTGCGAGGCATGTGGAGTCGTCCAACTGGTTCACGAATTGGAAGCGCGCCTCATCGACGAGGTTGCCGATGCTGACGCTGAAGCAGGTGTCGCCAGCCCTGGTCAGATAGGTTCTTGCAGGGTCGAGATAGCGAAGGCTGCCGTCGACGGCACCAACCTCTTTCACCCAGCCCACGGTGGAGGTGCCCGGAATGAGCACACGCCAGAACACAAGCCCCTCGGTGATCCTGTAGGTGGCACCTGGCGGGGAATTCGTGACGACCACGACACCCTCGCCGGCGAACAGCGTGGCAAGGACCACGTTGTCTGGCGTCAATTCAGAGGGTGTCTGCCAGACGTTTATGGCCACGCCATCGTCCCGAACGACAGCGCCACCCCCCGAACTGAGACGAGATGTCGAGACAGGTGGGGTAACGGACGGCAGCACCGCGGCTGTCGCGGTTTGGCTGGCGCTGGACGCCGCGGTCGGCGTCGCGCGAGCGGTGGTTGGAGAGACCGGGCGCGGACTGGAAGCGGGTGTGGGCGCCGATAACGCGGAGTCATCCCCATCCCCGAGTATAAGCACGGCGACGATGGCGACCACCGCGACGGCGGCCGCCGAACCGGCAAGTGCAAAGAGGATGGGACGACGGGACGGTTTGGCGACGGGCGGCTGCAGCTCGGAAGCATGGACTGGTTCTGGCTGAAGAACCGGGGGCCGCTGCGGGTATTCGAGGCCCGGCGCGGGCACGCCGGTCACATTGGATGACGGCCGCGGAGGGATGGATGACGAGGGGCCAGGCGGCGGCGGCACAGCCTGAAGCGTCCCACCGGCACTCATGCGGGTGACGGACTGACGGCCGCGTTCTATCGCGCCCGAGAGTTCCGCGGCCGTCTGGTAACGGTCGCGCGGATCCTTTTCGAGGCAACGGCGGACGATGTTCTGGACGCTATCAGGAAAGGCCTGGAGGGGGCCGGTGGGCACCGGCGCCGTCCGGTGTTGGAAGAGCGTGTCTATCGCGCTCTTTCCTTCGAACGGCGGACGCCCCGTGAGCATCGCGTAGAGCGTTACCCCGAGCGCGTAGATATCAGATCGTTGGTCGACTTCGCCATCGATCTGTTCGGGAGCGGCGAAGGCCGGCGTGCCAACAAAGCCTCCCGCAGTAGTGAGCCCCGGAGCCGCGGTGGAACGCGCAATGCCGAAGTCGATGACCTTCACGCGCCCGTCGGTGTCCAAGAGGATGTTCTCCGGCTTGATGTCGCGGTGGACCAGCCCTCGGGCCCCGGCTTCTTCAAGGGCGCGGGAAACTTCACCGGCGACACGAAGCGCCTCGGCGGGGGCGATCGGGCCACGGTTCAGGATGCGCGATAGCGGCTCGCCGTCGATGTACTCCATCACGAGAAACGCCTGCCCGTGTTCGACTCCGAAGTCGATCAGGTGAGCGGTGTACGGGGAACGAAGTAGCGCGGCGCTGTGGGCCTCGCGCTCGAAGCGGTCGAGGTAAGTCGGGTCGCTCGCGGCAAGATGCTGGTGTAGCAGCTTGATGGCGACGCGGCTGCCGTCACGGCGATCTTCGCCTTCGAAGACCATGCCCATCCCGCCCTGCCCGAGGAGTCGCTTGACCTGGTAGTGCTTGATCCGGTCGGGTGCCGGCGGACTGCCAGAGGCTGACATCGGTCAACTCCGACGGGTGAGTACGCCCAGCGTACAGGACTGGCCGCACGCAATCAGGGAAGGGACACGCAGTTTCCCGTGCCAGGACGGATGGAGTGGTTGGCATTCGCGACGAGGACACATATTCGAGTGGCACCCTGGGGTCGATCCCCGGGGCCAAGAAGTTGAAATGGACTCGAATCGCCGTATACAACCCATGGCCCGCCGCCGGGCGCCCCTGCTTGTTCGACTGGCACCGTATCGAAGAAGAAGTGGACATGCGTGCCCGGGAGGCTGTAGGTGAAGCCAGACGTGACGAAGTCGACGACGTAGCGCCCGCCACTGATGCGGATGTTGGTAATGTTGGCGAACCCGCCCTGGGGGGTAGGCGTGGCGGTGGGCGGCGCCTGCGTGACGACGGCGGCGCGGGTGTTCGTCGGCGTGACGCTCTGCGTCGTCGGGGAAGATGTCGCCAAAGCAGAGGGCGAAGCTGTCGCGGAGGTATCGGCCTTCTGGTCGCCGTCGCCGCCGCGGCCAAGTGCGAAGACCAGGCCAACCACGATCGCTGCAACGGCTCCTGCCCCGCCCAGGCCCGCGAGTAGCACGACGGGGCGCCGGCCCGGGGGCGGACCACTGCGGGCGGGTGGCGGGCCACTGCTGGGCGGCGGCGCATATTGGCCGGGACCACCGCTGTGTGACAGGACGGTCGCCGGTGGCTCGGCCGGGCGAACCGGGCCACGGCCGACGGACGTTGGCACTTCACCGGAGCCCTGTGGAACGCGTTGCGGAGCGACGGGCGGAGGCGGGCTGCCCAGGCGGGCCGCGGGCACAGGCGGACGCGACGACGGTGCTTCGGTCCCACCTTGAGACGGCCGTGGCGGTGCAGCGGGCGGTGCGGCGGCCGGGGTGCTTCCGCCCTGGCTGCCCCGCGCGAGGAGCTGCCGCCCGCGATCGAGCGCGCCGGCGAGTTCGGCTGCGGACTGGTAGCGGTCGAGCGGGTCTTTCTCCATGCAGCGCCGGACGATGTTCTGGACGGTATCGGGGAGGTAGCTCAACGGGCCCATGGGGAGGGTGGCGGTACGATGCTGGAAGAGCGTGTCCATCGCCGTCTTGCCCTGGAACGGCGTGCGGCCCGTGAGCATGGCGTAGAGGGTGACGCCAGTCGCGTAGATGTCGGCACGATGGTCCACGTGACCATCGACCTGTTCCGGGGCCGCGAAGGCCGGGGTACCAACGAAGCCGCCGGTGACCGTGATGCCGGGGGCGGTCGTCGACCGGGCGATACCAAAATCCGTCACCTTGGCGCGACCGCGCGTGTCCAGGAGCACGTTTTCCGGCTTGATGTCGCGGTGGACGATGCCACGGGCGCCGGCCTCTTCGAGTGCGCGCGCAATCTCACCACCAATGCGGAGCGCTTCTTCGGGCGGTAGCTGGCCGTTGCCGAGGCGTTCGGCGAGCGATTGCCCCTCGATGTACTCCATGACGATGAAGTACTGGTCATTCTCGACGCCGTAGTCCAGCAAATGGACGGTGTACGGCGAACGCAAAAGTGCGGCCACGTGCGCCTCGCGTTCGAACCGCTCGAGGTATGTCGGGTCGCTTGCGGCGAGGTGCGGATGGAGCAGTTTCACCGCGACGCGACTCCCGTCACGACGGTCTTCGCCTTCGTAGACGGTGCCCATGCCTCCGCGCCCAAGGAGCCGGAGCAGTGTGTAGTGCCTGACTGCCCGTGGCTCGGACACGTCTCCGGCGGAGGGCATTGTGCGAACTCCTGTCGGGGGCTGAATCGAGTATAAGGGATTCTAGCGAGCAACCTTGCCGCTCAGACCTGAGCGAAACGCGGTGCGCGAGACGACAAAGAGCGCGACACCAACGCCTGCCGCGACAAATCCGGGGAGAAAGACGTACGGCGTAAGGTTGCTGACGCAGCGGCGAAGCACGTCGCGGGCGAGCGAATCGAAGGCTGCAGAGGGAGCATGCCCACCTTCGAACGCTGCATCGATAACAAGCCGTTGCGTGAGCGGGAGGGCAATGAGCCAGATGACGACGGTGGCAATCCCGGCGGCGGCGAGGACGATGCCGGCGCGCCTCGTCGTGTCCTGGGTATGCGCGCGCGACAGGTAGATGACTGCGCCGAGGGCTACCAGGAAGAGGACGACGCCAGCGGGCCGCAGCCAAAAGGCATTCGCGGCGACGAGCTGGATGGCAAAGAGCGATTCGTCAATCTTCTTGACCACGTCCGGAGGGGGCGCGAGGACGTATCGCGTCTCCCCGTTGCGCTGCTCTTCCCGCACGAATTTGCCCGCCGCGAGGTTCAGCTTCGCGCCGGCGGATACGTCCGCAAGCATGGGCACGAGGGTGGCCTTGATCGCCACATCGGTCGCACCAACGGCGACGGCGGCCGTGACCGCCGCACGTGTGCCGATGGACTGGAGGGAGCCGTCGTCGGCTCCCGATTTGCTGAGGATCAGGCTGGTGACTTCATCCCGCTGGCCGGGAGGAACATCGAAGGTTGGGATCGTTTCTGGAACGCGCCCTTCGGCCGACATGCCTCCGATGAGGCTATCGAGCGCGTCTTTGAACGAGTCGATATCGGGGGATTCCACGGCCGGTGCACCGGCGATCTGTGTGCCGGCGGTGAGGATGCCCGCGCCGGGGACACCGTTGACGAAGTCCGTGATATCGAGCTTGAGTTCAAGGTCCTTGTGCTTCTTTAGATACTCGATGAGGTCTTTGATTGCGACCTCGGTGGCTGCCTCGAGGGCGGAAGGAGCGATTGCCGCCTTCAGGAGGCCGGGAACGGCGGTGCCAACCGGTACCTGGACGCCACCGAGGAGGTCGTTGGAGAACGGGGCAAGCACATCGTCGGCCGGAAGCTCGGCGTACGCCTCTTCGTAGGCATTCTCGTCTTTGAGCACCTTCTGGTAGTAGCCGGGGCTGAGCACGGCGGCCTGGGCGGCGTTCGCCATGACGCCGATGAAGAAGGCGACGATTGCCAGGGCCATCAGGCCGCGGATCAAGGCCGGGGACGTTCGCCGTGCCTGTGGCTGCATCCTCAACTCCGGGCCGAAGGCGGCCCCAAGGGCCATGCTACCTGAGCGCGTGAACACGATCGTTTGCCTGGTTCACAGAGCGGCCTCGAAATATTGAGGTTCTTGACGTCTGGTAAAAACTATTGCTGGTATCGATTCTGCCGATGTGTCAGAATCCACCCGGACCAGCCTGGGGGCATGTACGGCCATCACAGGCCAGTTCCAACGGAGGGGACCCTTGGCAGATAACGAACGGAACTATTGGGCGAGAGCCTCACGGCGCTACTCGCGACGCACGGTGGTCCGTGGCGCCGGTCTTGCCGGGCTCGGGGCGGGGGC
>JAGQHB010000001.1 GCA_020432045.1 Dehalococcoidia bacterium
CACCGTGACCCTCCAGGTCGGTGACCGCAGCACCGGAAGAGTCGCTGATGTCGAAATCAGCGTTGGTGGCTTCCGCCGCTAACGGCCCCGGAGGAATCGCGTGAAACTCACCGTCGACCGCAAAGCCTGCATCAAGAGCGGGCAGTGCACCTATCTCCATCCGGATCTCTTCAAGGAGGAAGCCGACGGCTACCCCTCCGTCCTTGTTGATCCGGTCCCGCCGGCGAGCCGCGCGGCTGCCGAAGATGCAGTCGAGATCTGCCCCGGCCAGGCTATCTACCTCAAGGAGTAACCATGGACTTTCGTGATGCCCCAACCGAGGTCGCGTTTCGCGACGAAGTCCGCTCGTTTCTCGATGCCAACTTCCCGGCAGATTTCGCCACGGACGAAAACGTCGAGTGGGGACTCTTCAACGGCGCCCGGCGCCAGGTCTCCGGCTACGCCGACTTCCTGAAGGACTGGACCGCGAAGCTCAACGTCCACGGCTGGGGCGCGCCCCACTGGCCGAAGGAGTACGGCGGCGGCAGCCTCAGCGTGAAGCAACAGTTCATCCTCAACGAAGAGTTCGCCTGGCGGCGCGCGCCACGGCCCGGCGGCATCGGTCACGGTTGGGCAGGGCCCACGATCATGGTCTACGGCACCCAGGAACAGAAGGACCGCTACCTGCCGCGCATCCTTAGCGGCGAAGACGCCTGGTGCCAGCTCTTCAGCGAACCCGGCGCCGGCTCCGACCTTGCCTCCCTCCAGACCCGCGCCATCCGCGATGGCGATGATTACGTCGTCAACGGCCAGAAAATCTGGACCTCCGGGGCGCACCGCTCCGATATGGGCATCCTCATCGCGCGCACCAACCCCGATGCCCCGAAGCACCGCGGCATCAGCTACTTCCTGCTCGATATGAAGACCCCGGGCATCACCGTCCGGCCCCTCGTGAACATGCTCAACAGTCACGAATTCAACGAGGTTTATTTCGAAGACGTACGCATCCCCAAATCCCAGCTCCTCGGCGAAGAGAACCGCGGCTGGTATCTCGCGGCCACCACGCTCGACTTTGAACGCAGCGGCATCGCCACCAGCGTCGCCCATCAGCTGATCGTCCGCGACCTCACCCGTTTTGCCCGCGAAAGCGAGATCGGCCGCGCCGTCGTGGCCAACCGTGACTCCCTGCGAAACGAGCTGGCTGACCGGGCAATCGAAGCCCAGGTCGAAGGTCTCATCAGCTATCGCATCATCTCGATGCAGGATCGCGGAGAGATCCCGAACAAGGAATCTTCGATCGCCAAGCTCTATTCAAGCGAGCTCGATGTGCGCCTCGCCACCACGTCCATGCACCTCGCCGGCATGTACGGCCAGGTAAACGATCGCGACGACGTTCGTTCAATCGGTGGCCGCATCCCCCGCTTCTACATGCACAGCACGACCAGCCCGATCGGCGGCGGTACCAGCGAGATCCAGCGCAACATCATCGCCACGCGTGGCCTCGGCCTTCCCCGCGCCTGACGCAGCGTTTCCTTCGCCCATACCTTTCACGGCGGTTTCACAGCCGTTCACCTCATGCTGTCACCATGGACCCGAGGCCGGACCCGTCGATAGAAAATCCCTATGGACGATCCATGTGTGAAGTGGTTATCTTAAGAGTGTCGAATCCCGCAAACGCGGGAACGGGGGACCCACCTTCTGGGGTGAATCGCGCACCTGCGCGTAGGCGACTTCCGACGCCGAACCCGGCAGCTAACCTCGTAGACGTTCGGGAGGCGCGAGCCTCCATGACTGCTCGCCGCCCCAATGGCGGCGGGTACTGCGCGGAGGCAGCGACGTGGCTCTCCTGAATTCGGCACTCCCTCGAGGATCTGCCCTTACCCTGCGCCGGATTGTCCCCGGCGCCGCCCGCGGGTTACCCGCCGCTGTTGCGCAGGCTTCCAACGGCAGCGTCTACCTCGGTGCCAAGTTCCTTTCCCAGGCCGCGCAGAACATGTTGATCATCGCCCTGCTTGTCACCGCAGGCACACAGGGCTCGGCCTCGGTGGGCCTTTCCTCGTTCTTCGTTGCGATGCTCCTGCCGTCCGTCCTTCTCGGACCCCTCGGCGGCGGGCTCGTCGACCGGCTGGGCCCCTCCCGCGCGTACGCGCTTGGCGCCGCGCTGCGATCCGCGGCGATCGTTCCTGGTTTCTTGTTCCTCTGTGACGCCAACCTCGTCTGGGTCGTTGCAATCGCCTACTCGACCGCGTCCCAGGTCTTCACACCGGCCGAATTCGCCCTCGTGCACCACGTCC
>JAGQHB010000059.1 GCA_020432045.1 Dehalococcoidia bacterium
CTCATTTCCATCGCGGGCGGCGATATCAGCGTCGAAGAGGCCCTCGGCACCAACGCCCCACTCGTCAACGCTATCTTCGCCTACGACGACAGCACCGGGACCTGGGAGCGTTACGTGCCCGGCGCTCCGGACGGCGTGAACACGATCACGACGCTCGAAGCTGGCCACGTCTACTGGGTCTACGCGAAAAGCCCGTTTACGCTGGTTGTGCCGCGCTAGCAGGAGGACGTTACCCTCAAGGTTCAGCCCGCGCGCCCCCGGAAAGGTCTAATGCCCATGGTTGACATGGCAGGGAGATGGTTGGCCGCTGCGAGTGTGGCCGCCATGGCGCTGCTCGCCTTCTCCCTTCCGGCCCTGGGTGGCACGGCCGCTGCTCAGGTCTTCGGTCCACCGATGACGGTGTTTGGCTCCGTCACCGACTCTGCTGGCGAAATCCCCGATGGTCTCGCCATCGAAGCCCTTATCGGCAGCACCGTCTGCGGACGAGGTCTGACGCAGTACACGGGGGACGGTGACGGCCGTGTCACTGTTTACTTTGCCGACGTCGTGTCCCGCGAACAGACCCCAAGCTGTGGGGCCGACGGCGTAGAAGTCCATATCAAAGTTGGGGAGCGCGTCGCCGCCCAAACGGTGCGTTGGCGCCCGGGCCCTGTCCAGCTTGACATCACGTTTGGCGACGCGACGCCACGCCCGATCCCCACGTTCACTCCGACGCCAAGGCCCGGTACGCCGGGCGCCACTCCAGTCCCGCCGACGTTCACTCCAACACCGCGGCCAACGGCGCCCATTCCTGCCACCACGGGCGCCTCGCCGTCACCGTCCGCATCAGCGTCCCCGTCACCGTCGCCGAGCCCCACGCGGACTGCGACTGCCACATCTACCCCGACGTTGGCCGGTGGCCTCGTGACCCGGACGCCATCGCTCCCCGGCGACGATTCCGGCGAGGGAGGCTTCCCTGTTTGGGCAATCGCCGTCATCGCACTTGGCGCGCTTACCGCCGTCGGCGGCGGTATTGGCTTCGCGCTATCCCGTGCACGATCCCGGCCGGATGACGAAGACGGCCTCTCCGGCTAACGCTCTGCCAGCACCTTTCCGTCTTTCGCGACCAACGGCCCCGCGAGTGGCATCCCGTTCGCCATCGCACGCGGCTCCACCTTCCGTTCGCACCACAAGTCCAGTGTCTGGCGGTCATCTACGTACTCGTAGCGCGGCACCGCGTAGCCGCAGGACGTCTGTACCTTCTCCACGTCGACGATGAAGGCCTGGCGCACGAATGGGTGAGCCTCGTCGCGAAACACCTCGGCGTGCAGGGCGAACTCGGGATCGTCCAGCGCCACCGCCCGCCCGCGCCCGTAGAGCCGCACGACCCCGGTTGTAGCATCGAAGCTACAGAACATTAGCGTGATCTTGCCGTTCGCGGCGCTGTGCTTTGCCGTCTCGTTGCCGCTGCCCGGGTAGTCCAGCCAGCCGACACGGTTCGGCCCCAGCACGTGCACCAGCGTCCGCCCCTTCGGCGATAGGTTCGGCCACGCGTCCCCATCCAGGACATCGGGGGAGGTCGCTACGAAGAACATGTGCTGCCGTTCGATAAACGCTCGCCGTTCATCGTCGATTGCCTCGTACCAATCGGCCATCTCGAAATCTCCTTTGCGCGATTCTACGGCGCGCCAGCGAACTTGACCGCGTAGGATTCCTCGAATGGAGTACGACTTCGACCGCGTCTACGACCGCACCGGCACCGACAGCGCCAAGTGGAACCGCCATGGCCCCGGCATCCTTCCGATGCCCGTTGCCGACATGGATTTCCCCTCGGCGCCGCCGATTATCAACGCGCTGAGGGCCCGCGTGGATCACGGCTTCTTCGGCTATGGTTACGCGCGCGAAGACTTTCACCAGGCCTTCACAGCCCGCCTGAAGCGACGCATGGATTGGGATGTGTCCAACGACGCGCTCATCCCGATCCCCGGTGTGATCCCTGGCTTCAATATGGCCCTCCGGGCCTTTACGCAGCCCGGCGACGGCGTCCTGGTCCAGCTCCCGTCGTACCCGCCCATTCTGAACGCCCACAAGAATCACGGCCTCGTCCGCGCCGATGCCCTCCTCGTCCGTAACCAGGACGGACGCTACGAGATCGACTGGGAGAGCTTCGAAGCCGCGATTGACGAACGTACGAAAACCTTCATCCTGTGTAACCCCCATAACCCCGTGGGCCGCGTCTTCACGCGTGCCGAACTCGAGCGCATGGCATCCATCTGCCTCCAGCGGGGCCTGTTGATCATCTCGGACGAGATCCACTGCGATCTCATGATGGAAGGCAACCGCCACATACCGATCGCCAGCCTCTCCCCCGAGGTGGAAGCGCGCACCATCACGCTCATGGCGCCCAGCAAGACGTTCAACCTGGCCGGGCTCAAGGCCTCCGTCGCGGTCATCCCAAACGAAGAACTCCGCCAGCAGTTCGAGGCTGCGCGTGGCGGCCTCGTCGGCGCAGTCAACGTTCTTGGCTACATCGCCATGACCGCGGCCTACGCCGAATGCGATCCCTGGCTCGATGCTCTCCTCCCCTACCTCACCGCGAATCGTGACTACGTGACGTCGTACGTCCGCGAACGTATGCCCGGGGTTTCGGTCTACCCCTCGGAGGGCACCTACCTTGGCTGGCTCGATTGCAATGGCCTCGGCCTGCCCGGCAATGACCCTCACGAATTCTTCCTCGAACAGGCGAAAGTCGCCCTCGGTCATGGCCCAGATTTCGGAGAACAGGGTACCGGCTTCGTGCGGCTAAACTACGGCTGTCCGAGGGCAATTCTCGAAGAGGGCATGAACCGCCTCGCCCGGGCAATCGAACAGCGGAACACGGCGACCTAACTCCGTGCCTTAGCCACCCGGGTCAGGGTCGATTGGGTCGTCTTTTCCTTTAAAGGCGTTTTCCGCATGGCCCAGCATCTCCTTCGCCAGCCCGATCACGAACGCCTCGTCCTGGGAGCCATCCCAGGCTCGCTGTACCACGCCGTGGACCACCCGTCCGGTGCGGAAGCACACCACTGTTTCGATGATCTTCGCCAGCGTCTCTTCTTGCGTGACGCTGTCCACATCGATCGTGATCGTGTCAGCCTCCACGTGGAACCCGGCAGACTGATCCGCCAGCTTTGGCACCTTGAAGTCCGTCACCGGCGCCAGCGGATCTTCGTTCAGCCCGCAGAGCGCACTCCCCGTAATCGCGTCTTCCGCGGCTGCTTCCGTCTCGTACAGCGTCGATTGCGCGAGCAGGTTCAGCGCCAGGCCCGGCCTGGCCGGCTTGCCCGGACTCCAGGCAAACACCGAGACGAGGTTACGCACCCGCTTCTGCGCGTCGAACTGCGCCTGGTATCGCTCCGCATCCGTGTCGTCAAAGATGAGTGCCCACTCTTCGTTGTTGAAGTCGGCCCTCACCGTCAGGGTAAGGCCTTCAGGCACGTCTGCGTTGCGCAGCGCCATGGCTGCCAGGTCGTAGTCATCGTCCCCGAGATTGGCGCCGAAGCTGCCGCTTCCGTCGTCTCGCGTCAGGTACAGCGCCAGCGCCGCGATCACACCGCCGAGTACCAGCAGCATGACCCCAAGGAGCGAGAACAGTAGCCACCGTGAACTCCCTCGCGGCGGCGGTGGCGTTCCCCCCGGCCGCGTGATCTCCCCTGGCACGAAGCCGGCAGCTGATTCGCTCCCCTCCGGGGCGGCTTCTTCCGCGCTCGTCTCTTCAGGCGGCTTCGACCATGGCTCGTCGGACATGCGCGGCTCCTCGCTCGGGTGCTCTCATCGTACGGCACCGGTGCTCCCCCTGGATTCGTGTGCCGCGCACGGCCGCCCTCCGGCGCGTATGCTTCTCGCTTATCCACCTCTCAGGAGGCCCACGTGGCACTTTCCGTTGAAGACCAACTTGAAATCCAGCAGCTCTACAGCCGCTACAACCACGCCATCGACTTTGGCGATGCGGATGGCTGGGCAGCCTGCTTCACTGCCGACGGTCTCTTCAACGGTGGCACCGGCGGTTCGCAGAGCGGGACCGAGGCGCTCAAGGGATTCGCCACCGCGTTTGCTGCCCGCATGCAGGGCAAGGCCCGCCACTGGAACACCAACCTCGTTGTCGAAGGCACGGACAGTGGCGCCCGCGGCAAGTGCTACCTCATGCTCATGAACCTCAAGGACAAGCCGGCCGCCCCCATGGTCACCGCCGTCTATCACGATGAACTCGCCAGGACGGCTGACGGCTGGAAGTTCACCAGTCGCGCCGTTCAGGGCGATTAAGCGCGGAATAGCCCCGGCGTGAGGCTGTTCCTCATTCAGGCCATCATCATTACGTTTGTCGGCCTGGGTGTCGCTGCCTTCGTCTTTCGATCCCAGCGTGCGCGCCGCTCCCTGGAGTTCGTTCGCGACGCCGTCATGCTCTACGTGATCGCGATCCTTGTGCTGGGGCTCTTCATCTTCATTCGGGACCGTTGGTAGCCGCCGTGCGCCTCCTCGTTGCGCCACAGGAGTTCAAAGGCTCCCTCACCGCGGCCGAGGCCGCCGCCGCTATCGCGGAAGGCATCCGCGACGTCCATCCCTCGTGGGAGCTTGATCTGCTCCCCATGTCCGATGGCGGCCCCGGTTTTGTCGATGCGTTCGAAGCGAGTCTCGGCGGTGAACGCCACATCGTGCCTGCGCACGACGCGCTCCTCCGCCCCCTGAACGCTTCGATCCTCTCGATTCCCTCAGCGTCCGGCCCGCTTGTGGTTGTTGAAGCGGCAGCAGCCAACGGACTCGTCCTCATCGATCCCGCGGCGCGCGACGCGCTCGCTGCTGACACCTTTGGCGTTGGTGAACTGCTTGCCGCCGCTTTTGATCTTCTCCCGGCCACTCTGGTCATCGGCGTCGGTGGCAGCGCCACGACTGATGGCGGCCACGGAATGGCACGCGCCCTCGGTGCACAGTTCCTCGATGATGCCGGGCGTCCCCTCTTACCGGGCGGTGCGAGCCTTGCCGGTCTCGCCGCCGTCCACTGGCAGCGTCCACCCGTCCTGGAAAGAGTCGACGTCGTCGTCGCGGTCGACGTCACGAACCCACTCGTGGGTCCGCGCGGTGCGGCTGCAATCTACGGTCCCCAGAAGGGTGCAACCGCCGCGCATGTCGATGCTCTCGATGCAGCCCTCACGCGTTACGCCGCGGTCGTCCGCCGCCAGCTCGGTGTCGAGGTCGCCACGCTGCCTGGAGGTGGTGCCGCCGGCGGGCTTGCGGCTGGGCTTGTCGCATTCCTTGGCGCCCGCCTCGAAAGTGGATTCGATATCGTGTCGCGCGTCAGCGGCCTGGAAGAGCGGTTCCATGCTGCGGATACTGTCGTTACCGGCGAAGGCAGCTTTGACGCCCAGTCCGGCGAAGGGAAAACCACTGGCCGGCTGTTGGCCATGGCGAAGAGCGCTGAAAAGCCAGCCGTTGTCTTTGCGGGCGTGGCGCCCGCTGGCAGCGTCGCTGTTACTCTCCACACCCTCGAACCGGACCCTGCAAAGTCCATGGCGAACGCCGCCGGACTCCTCCGCGACCTCGCGCGTCGTTGGGCGAGCGGTAGCAATGGAACGTCGGCCGTGTGATTCAGGATCTACTGGCACTTCGCAACCGCACGCCTTTCGTGCACCATCGTCGTGATGGCTCAGGAGCTTGATCCGCAGGCGCTCAACCGTGAACTCGTTGATATTCTCGTCCGCGAGGGTGCCATCCGCTCAGCCCGGGTCGAGGCCGCCTTTCGCGCTGTCCTCCGCCACCACTTCCTACCGCAAATCCCCCTCGACACCGTCTACTTCGACGAAGCCATCCTCACGCACGTTGACCGCGGCATCGCCACGAGTTCCTCGTCGCAGCCCGCGATCATGGCTGAGATGCTTGAACAGCTTTCCGCGCAGTACGGTGAGAACGTCCTCGAGATCGGCGCCGGTACGGGCTACAACGCCGCCCTGCTCCAGCACATCGTCGGCCCTGTGGGCCACGTCACCACGGTCGATATCGATCCCCTGTTCGTTCAGGAAGCGGAGGATCACCTTCACGCGGCGGGCATTCGTGGAGTCGACGTAATCTGCGGCAACGGGTTCGAGGGATACCTGCCGAACGCTCCCTACGACCGCATCATCGTCACCGCCGCTGCCCGCGATGTCGCCCCTGCCTGGCGGGAGCAGCTCAAAGACGGCGGACGCCTCGTCCTCCCGCTGGTACTCCAGGTCGACCCATTCGAGACGCAGGCCTCAACGGCCTACGAAAAGCGGGGCGACCGTTTGCACATCGTCGCATCCGTCGGCTGCGGCTTCATGCCCATGCGCCATCCCGGCTGACTGCCCTGGGTTATTCCTCGATGCCTGCCTGTGCCAGCAACTGCTTCGCGCGCCGAACCGAATCGGCTTCGACCACCTCGGTGCCCATGCGCGCTGCCCAGCCTCCGTTGCCTCGCGTCGTCACGTAGCTGGCAACGATTGCCCGCGCCCGCGCCACTTCAGATTCGGTCGGGGCGAACGCGGCATTCGCGACCGCGGCGCCAGTCGCATGTTCCACAATGGCGCCCGCGAACCCGTAGTGCCCCAGCTGTTGAAGCTCGAACGCGTTCGCCCGCACGATCGGCAGCGCGTCGGCTGCCCTCGCTGCCGCGATAACCGCGCCGCGCGCAAACGCCAGCCGGTCTCCGAACTCTTCTTCCCGCGCACCGATATCGTGCGCGTACGCCGGTCCGTCAAACACGAGGCCTGCCAGGCGGGGCGCTGCCGTCGCGATCTCCGCCGATCGCAGCACCCCGCGGGCGGTGTCAATCGTCGCCAGGACCAGGGTATCGCCCGGCTCCACACCACGTTTGAGCTCAAATTCACGCAGCGCCACTGCCACGTCACGAATGTCCTGCGGCTCCATGGCATGAGGAAGAATCACGCCGCCGAGGTTCGGCCCCGCCAGCACCTCGAGGTCGCCACGGAGCAATCGCGTGCGCGGGTGATTCACGACCGCGAACACCCGCTTTCCCGCCGCCGCCGCCCGCCCGATCGCACTCGCGGCTCGTGCTCGCAGCTCCTCGCTCGCGTAATCAGCGTCTGCGACCGTGACCGCCAGCGCATCAGCTTCGGACGCTATCGCCGCATCGAGTCCATCGCCGTTCGCCGGGACCAGCACAATACTTCGCAGCCGCGTCATGGCGCCCTCCGTGTCGTCGTTGGTGTCACGCCCGCGATCGTCGGCGGGCGGTACGCTTCCAGGTTGATGTCCTGCCTCAGCGCCATGATCCCCTGCAGGTGGTCCAGCGCGTGCCGGTACATCAGTTCCGCGATCCACTGGCAGGTAATCGGGCCCCAGCGTGTGTCGTCCCGCCACCGCGTCCAAGTCGCATTGTCCATGTCACGAAACACCAACAGTGCTTCGTCTCGCATCCTTGTGAAGTCGTTAACGATTAACGTCAGTGGCTCTGACGGCCGGTAGCGATGTTCGTGCCAGTCACGCCGGCTGTAGTCTCGCGGGTCCAGCATCTCCGGCACAGTCGCCCAGCGCAGCAGCGGGAGGTAGACCTCTTGCTCCATATCGCGCAGGTGCGCCATATGTTCGTGGATAGACCAATCGTCGTGGGTCGGCTTGTAGGCCAGCCGCTCCACGGTCAGCGACCGTACCGCCCATGCCAGGTCTTCCGTAATCAGCCGCAGCCGTGCCGTCAGCTCCTGCCGATAATTCGCGATCTCCGACACCTGGGCCTCCGGATCCTCGGCGTGCTGTCTTTCAGATGACGCACGTCAGCATTTCCCGCCTGTTGGCAAGTATACGCCTGACTCGCACCTCGGCCATGGCCGCTCAGTCGTGCCCGACACCCATTTCCGAGGGGGGAAGATCCTTGGCCAGCCGCTCGTAGCGCCGCGAAAGGTACCCGATATCCCGTTCCGGCCCCATGGAAGCATCCACTTCCTTTCCGAACTTGGCTTCTGCCTCGGCTACCTTGTCAACGTCGTTCAGGTGTCGTGCGAATTTCGTAATTGCGCGGGCCATCGGTACGCTCTTCCGGCAGGATGCATTCGGGCACGGTGGCGGTTCCACCTCTGTTGTCACCGTGCGTTTGAACACCGTTTCGCGTGCCTCGCAATCAGGACAGCGGAATTCATACAGTGGCATGGATCGATGGTACCACCGGCCGCTCCCCGCTGTGAGCATCGAGTTCCTGCAGATAGTGCTCTGCCGCGATCGCCGCCGTCGCTCCATCGCCGCATGCTGAGATCAGCTGACGCGCCGCCTGTGTGCGCACATCTCCTGCAACGAAGAGCCCCGGCGTCCGCGTCTGCATCCGAAGGTCAACGTCCACCTGCCCCGCTTCGTCCAGGGTAACCAGGTCCTTTAGCAGGTCGTTGTTCGGCAGATGCCCGATGAACACGAATACCGCGCTCACATCGATGCTGGACTGCTCCCCCGTGACAACGTTCCGTAGCCGTACCCCCGTCACGGATCCCTCACCTTCGATCGATTCCACTACCGTATCCCAGATGAACCGCATCTTTGGGTTTGCAAACGCGCGCTCCTGCAGTGTTTTGGTTGCCCGCAACGTGTCGCGACGGTGGATCACGGTCACCGTCCTGGCGTACCGCGTCAGGAATAGCCCTTCGTCCATCGCTGCATCACCGCCGCCGACCACGGCGACGTCCATATCCTTAAAGAACGCGGCATCGCAGGTCGCGCAGTAGCTGACCCCGCGCCCCGTCAGCGCTTCCTCGCCCGGCACATCCAGGTGGCGGTACTCCGCCCCTGCGGTGACGACGACGGAGCGAGCCAGGTGCTCTCCGCCGGTAGCTCGTAGCTTGAACAGCCCCGAAGGCAGGCGTTCCAGTTGCTCCACTGCTTCATACACAACGTTTGCGCCGAACTTCTCCGCCTGCGCCAACATCAACTGGCCAAGGTCGGAGCCATTGACCCCTTGCGGGAAGCCAGGGAAGTTCTCGACCTGGTCCGTTATCGCGATCTGTCCGCCCGTCAACTTGCGCTCGAACACCACAACGTCGCGTTGTCCGCGTGCCCCATACATCGCTGCTGTAAGCCCGGCCCCACCACCGCCGATAATCGCGATGTCCCACGTCTTCAACAAATCACCTTCCTTTAATAGACAAAGAAGCCCTCTCACCGTGAGTGAAAGGGCTTCTACCGGGTGATTGACTCGGATGCCTAGACGAGTGCTTCTTCGATCCGCTTCTTGAGGTCGCTCTTGGGCCGGAACCCGACGATCGTCCCCTTCAACTCGCCGCCCTTGAAGATGAGCAGGCTCGGAATGCTCCGAATGCCGTACTTCGTTGGCACGGCAGGATTCTCGTCCGTGTTCATCTTGTAGAAGTTCATCTTGCCGGCGTATTCCTCGCTCAGCTCGGCGACCACTGGCGCCACCATCCGGCACGGTCCGCACCATGGGGCCCAGAAGTCCACCAGGACCGGGAGGTCGCTCTTCAGCGCATCCCCGTCGAATGTCGCGTCCGTGATATCTCGTACACCTTCTGCCATCGTTTGTTCTCCTCTCGCGCGTGCCCCAGTGAGAAGGGAGGCACCAGTTGCTTGACAGCAACATACCCCCCGGGGGTATGCTTGTCAACAGCAGGAATGATGCGGTGAGCACTCAAATCGACGACGACAAGAAGCTACTCGACCGTCTCAGCAGGGTCGAAGGTCAGATTCGCGGCCTTCGCAAAATGCTGGAAGAGGGCCGCGCTTGCGAAGATGTCCTTACGCAGCTCCTGGCCGCTCGCTCTGGCCTCGAACAGGCCGGACTCGCCGTACTTGATCGTCATCTCCTCGACTGCGTCCTTTCTGATCCCATGATAGCGCCCGATGCAATTGCCAAAGTCCGTGAAGCACTGCGCCTCTGGGGCCGTCACAGCTGAGCTTCTTCCCGTTCCGTCACTTCAGTCATTGAAGTCTTGATTCCCAGTTTGCTAGGATCGCGCCTGAGGCTTGTTGCACATCAATGGACGGTACCGTCCTCGTGCTCAACCAGAACTACGAGCCGCTGAACGTGTGCACCGTCCGGCGGGCGCTCGTCCTCGTCCTCGGCGGTAAAGCCGAGGTCCTCGAAGGAGCGCGCCGGGCCATCCGCAGTGCCACGCAGGCGGTTGCCCTCCCGTCTGTCATCAGGCTCATGAGTTTTGTCCGGCGCCCCCGTCCCCAGGTTCGGCTCACCCGCAAAGAAGTCTTTGCTCGCGACGGCTGGACCTGCGTTTACTGCGGCAAAGCTACCCGCGAGCTCACCCTTGATCACGTGCTCCCTCGCCATCGGGGCGGAAAGCACACCTGGGAAAATCTTGTTGCCGCTTGCAAGACCTGCAACCACCGCAAGGCCGGCCGCACGCCCCAGGAGGCGCGAATGCCTCTTCCCAACGAGCCTGCCCGCCCGCGCGTCGGCATCTACTACCCGTTCTTCCAATACCTCAGTACGCGAGAAAATTGGCGGAAATTCGTCCCTGGCTTCGATCCTCCCGTCATCTCCGTCGCAGGCTAGACTCTCGCCAGCCAACGCGGCACGACACCGGTGCCATGGCAGGAGTTCTCTATGGGGTCCTTTCCACCCTCTGGTGCTGCCGGGCTCTGCCTGCTATTCGCCGGCGTCGTCATCCTCATGGGCATCATCACCGCTGAAGCAAAGTACCCGGCGATTTACACCACCTTCGACAACGAAATCAGCGACCTCGGCGCCACACGCCCACCGGATAGCATCATCCGCCAGCCCTCCGCCCGCATCTTCAACACAACAATGCTTGTTTCCGGCGCCCTCATCCTTGGCGGTGCCTTCTTTCTTCGCCAGATGCGCGTACGCCGTGGCTCCGTGGTCGCAGTCGGACTGATGGGACTTGGCGTGGTTGGCGTCGGCGTCTTCCCCGGCAACTACGGGGCAATTCACCCCATCTTTGCACTCATGGCCTTCGCCGCGGGCGGTGCATCCGGGATCGTTGCCGCTCGTTGCCTTTCCGCGCCCTTCCGCCAGGTCTCATTCGCGCTGGGGGCAACCGCGCTCCTCAGCCTCGCCGTGGCGATGCTCGGCGACCTGACACCTGCCATGGACCAACTCGGTGACGGCGGCATCGAACGCTGGATTGTCTATCCCGTGGTCCTCTGGCTCGTTGCAGCCGGTGGGCACCTTCTCGGCGCGCGCGAACCCATGACGTGATGTCCTGCCCCAGTCCTGGGTCTTGCCGTGAGCCCTTCAGGACGTCGCAAGCTATCCCGAGCGGACCCCCAGTATCGTCCAGTTCACATGGGTCGACTTCGCCGTGACCGGCTGTGCGGCCGGTCCACATAGCCCATTCGCCGGATTGCGCCCACCCTCCGGCCGTGGGACTGCGCACGATCATCTTCAGTGCCAAGGCCCTGCGTGCTTTTGGCGATGGCATGATGAGTATCCTCATTGCCCGCTACGCCGTCGCCCTCGGCCTTCCCGGCTGGCAGGCAGGAGCAATCGCCACCGCGGCGCTCGTCGGTACCGCCCTGGCAACATTCCTGGTTGGCCGGTACGCAGAACGTCTCGGCCGGCGCACAGTCCTGCTTGCTGGTGCCGTGCTCGGAGTCGGTACGGGCATTGGCTACGCGGCCTCAGTCTCGTTCGCCCCGCTTCTTCTAATCGCGTTCCTTGGCACCGTGAACCCCACCGCAGGCGATGTCTCGGCCGTGCTCCCCGTCGAGCAGGCCATCCTCGGCCAGGCTGCGGAAGGCCCGGCGCGCGTCCGCGTCTTTGCCTGGTACAACGTGGTCGGTCAGTTCGCGGCCGCGCTCGGCGCCCTCGCTTCCGGTGCCACGGTGCTCATCTCCGATGCACCCGGCGTCGGCGAAACTGGCGCCATCCGCTGGCTGTTTGCAAGCTACTCGCTCCTTGCGGCCGTCTCTCTCCTGTTTGTCCTTCGGCTCGGTAAATCTGCGGAGGTCCCCGCCGGGAGCCGTCGCGGCGGTCTCGGGCCGTCGCGACGCCGTGTCTTCACGCTCTCCGCGCTCTTCGGCACCGACGCGTTTGCCGGGGGCCTCGTCGTACAGAGCATCATTGCCCTCTACCTCCTCCAGAAGTTCGACCTCGACCCCGCGACGACGGGCGCCATCTTCTTCGGCGCCAGCCTCATGTCGGCAGTCTCCTTCCTTCTCTCGGCCCGGCTCTCGTCGCGGTTTGGGCTCGTCAACACGATGGTCTTCACCCACTTGCCGTCCAATCTGCTGCTCGCCGGCGTCGCCTTCGCTCCGGTCGCACCATTGGCCGTTGCGTTTCTCCTTGTCCGCTCCTTCCTCTCTCAGATGGACGTACCTCCGCGTCAGGCGCTGGTCGTTTCTATCGTGCACGCGGAGGAGCGCGCCGCCGCCGCTGCCTATACCGGCCTCACGCGAAGCCTGAGCGCCACGCCTGGACCGACACTCGGTGGCGCGCTCCTCGGTGCATGGCCACCGGCACCCTTCATCGCCTGTGCGCTTCTCAAATCCACCTACGACGCCGCCCTGTGGGCTCTCTTCCGCCGCGCCGAACATCTGCCCTGACGCCGGTGTAGGCTCTCCACCATGGAGCGCCATGAGATCCTCCACTACGCCGTCCGGCTCGCCGCTTCTCAGCCCGGCGGCACGCTCGCCACGACACATGACACGACCGGTGCTCCATACATAACCTACGTCCTCGCTCATCTCTGTGCCGACGGCCGTCTGCTGTTCGGCGGCGGCCTGGCCCGCCAGCATTCGAAGAACATCCTCGCCTCGCCGCCGGTGTCGTTCCTCTTCGATTCGCGTTCAGCGGTAGCAAGCGACTGGACCGCCTTCGACCGCGTGAGTATTGAAGGCGACGCGCTAGTCGTCCCGCCAGGCCCCCCGGACTATGAGCGTCTCCTCGCCCAGATCGCCGCGAAGAGCCCCATGGCGGCATACTTCACCCGCCACGGGGCGCTCTTCAGCGTGGAACCGCGCCGGCTCACGCTCTCCCGTGGCCTCGATCCCAATCGCCACATCATTGAATTCCCACCTCCCGTCCCCTGAGCCCCGCCTTTCCTCCGCGGGCCGTTCTCCGCAACAATGGCACGCTCATGGATTTCCGCGAGGCCCTCGACTACCTCCAGTCGTTCAACGACATGGAACGCGGCATACAAAAGTCGCCCAACCCCGTGATGAGCGTCGAATCCGTTCGTTCGTTACTGTCCCGGCTCCAGGACCCACACCTCGGCCGCCTCACTGTCCATGTCACTGGATCCAAAGGCAAAGGTTCAACCGCCTCCATGATTGCCGGGATCCTGCGACGCGCCGGACTCACGACGGCGCTCTACACTAGCCCTCACCTGCATTCGTACACCGAGCGGCTGAACATCAACGGCGACGCTGTCTCCCCCGCGGAATTCGCGGCAGCTCTTGGCGCAATCCGGCCCCACATCGAAGCTGAGCGCGAGAGCGTGCATGGCGCCGTCAGTACCTTCGGCGTCCTCACTGCGCTCTTCTTCTGGCTCACACGCGCACAGATCCCCCGCATCGATGCCCAGGTTGTGGAAGTCGGTATCGGTGGCGCATTTGATGCCACCAACGTGTTTGATGAACCGGACGTCATCGTCATCACACCAATCTCCCTCGAACACACCGCAATACTCGGCGACACCACCCTCGCGATTGCCCGCGATAAGTCAGCCCTGGTGAAACCCGGTTCAGTCTGTGTGCTGGCGCCCCAAAAGGACCCGCAGGTCGTCGACTTCGTCCGCCACCGCTGTGAAGAGGTCAGCGCCGAGTTTGTCGATGTGTCGCTCCTCTACGAAGTCGAACGCGGCGAACACTTCCCATATGGCCAATCCTTCGTCGTCCGTGGTCCGAACGGCCCATACGAGATGCGAACGCCGATGCTCGGACGGCACCAGCTCGAAAACGCAGCGACTGCGGTCGCCGTAGCCGAGGCCCTGCAGCGGCGAGGACAGGCGATCACGCCCGCTTCGATTGCCGATGGCGTTGCACTCACAAGGGTTCCGGGCAGGCTCGAAGTTATGGGGCAGCGCCCACTGCTCGTCGCTGATGGCGCCCACAACGCCGAAAGTGCGGCCGCCCTCGCCGATTCTCTCCGCGACTACTTTACGTGGCGGAAGTGCTACTTCGTCCTTGGCGCCATGGCCGACAAGGACATCCGATCCATGGGCTTCAAGCTCGCCCGGCTTGCCGAGGTCATCGTCTGTGCCCGGATCGCCAGTCCGCGGTCCATGGACCCCTTGGCAATGATCCAGGAAGTCGGCTTCCTCGGCCCGATGGCGGTCGCCGAGGAAAGTGTCTCAGCCGCGATCGAGACGGCCCTCTCCTACGCTGGCGAGCCGGATCTCGTGTGCGTTACCGGGTCCCTGTACGCCGTGGCCGAAGCGCGCGAGCACATTCTCGGCGAGAGCGTGCATCCTTCCTGATCCGCACTTGCCCAACCCCCATTTCTGACCACAGGTGCTTCGCCGAATACAGTCATACTGGCACGTGTACAAATCTGTGCGATAAACCCGATGTTCGATCGTGCAAACATTCTGACTTTGCGTAGTGTTTCGGCTGGCGCTGATAGCAGGTGTCGAAGATAACAATCGATATGACATTCCCGAACCGGAAGGGCGAGAGCCAATCATTGTGCACATCAGGCGATAGAATCCACCGTATCCCAAGCGATCGTCATATCTATGTATTGCGTCCCTGAAACGGCGATGACCGAACTAACGACATTCCGTTGTCTTTGACCACTGTCGATGCTCATTCGACAATCTATGAGAGCGTCGAGAGACGTACATGAGAGCGAGCAGAACGTGCTCGCAATATGCGGAGGGATCGGACTACAAATGGCAGAGTACTGGGACAGGTGGTGGACTCAGAAGGCGAGCCGGCGGCGCATGCTCGCTGGCGGTGGCGTGGCGGCAGCAGGGGTTGCCGGCCTCGCGCTCGTGGGCTGCGGCGATGATGACGACGACACCGGGACTGCGACGGCTACTGGCACGGCCGCTACCGGTACGTCTGCCACCGGCACGTCCGCAACGGGCACGGCGGCGGCCGGCAAGCCGGTCAAAGGTGGCACTATCCGCTACCCCCTCGAAGGCATTTCGTCCGGCGATCCGCCGACGCTGTACCCCTACGAGAACCTCACCTACCTGGTGCAGAACCCGTCGTCTCTGCACTACAGCCGCCTCCTGCGCCAGAAGTCGGGCCCGGACATCTCCTCGACGAACTTCAGCTCACTCGAGGGCGATGTTGCCCAGAAGTGGGAGCAGCCAGACGACCTGACCCATATCTTCACGTTGAAGCCGAACCTGAAGTGGCAGAACGTCGCGCCGATGAATGGCCGTGCAATGACCGCGCCCGACATCGTCAAGAGTTACGAAGCGTTCCTCGCCAAGTCCCAGCAGGCGAACGGCTGGAAGGCCGTCGTCGACAATCTGGAGGCGACCGACGAGAAGACGCTCAAGTTCACCATGAAGTCGCCGTTCGCGCCGTTCCTGGTGACGAACATCTCGAACCCCGAGCACTTCTGGTTGATCCCGGTCGAGACGATCGACAACGACCAGGTGAAGACGAAGCCAGTCGGCTCCGGCCCCTGGATCTTCGACGACTACGAGACCGGCGTCGCGATGCGCTGGGTGAAGAACCCGGACTTCGTTGACATCGCCGAGTTCCCGCACTTTGACAAGGTCGAAGCCTCGCTGCTGAAGGACCCGCAGCGCCTCATCCAGGCGATGCAGGCGGGCGACTTTGACCAGGTTGGCCTGAGCGGCACGATCTATACCGATGCCCATGCAAAGGCGGACCCAAATGGCCGCGAACACTTCTCCCTTTCGGGCCACGGTGGCTTCTGGTTCAACTTCGACAACAAGCCGTGGAACGACGCCCGCGTCCGCCAGGCCCTCTCGAACAGCATGGACCGCGTAGGCATCCTTAAGGCGATGGACCAGACCGGCAAGGGCGACGCCTGCAGTCACCTTTCCGTCGGGCTCGATCCCTACTGGATGTCGCCCATCAACAGCAAAGAGTGGGGCGACCACGCCAAGTACTGGAAGTACGACCCCGCCGAGTCCAAGAAGCTGCTCCAGGCAGCGACCGGCAGCGACACCCTCAAAGTGGTGTTGTACGCCAACGTCGACCGCTACGGCGCTGCCCAGCAGCAGATCTCAGAGCTGTTCCAGTCCACGATGAAGGCCGGCGGCTTCGATATCGAACTCCAGTACATGGAGTACGCGACCTACATCCAGTCGATCTTCATCGGCAAGATCCCCGAGGGCGCCGTTGCTGCCGGTCCA
>JAGQHB010000060.1 GCA_020432045.1 Dehalococcoidia bacterium
AGGACAGTCCCTTGCGGGACAGGGGCCTGGGGGTTTGGGAGATACCACCAGGCCCTACTTCTTGTCTGCGAGAGCGGCCACCCCGCCGACAGTACCTCCTGTTCAGCCGGACGCCCACGATAGCACGGGAGTTAACGGTTCAACAAGCGTTATCTTCAAGAGAGGAACGGCGGCGTATCGTCGGCGAGCCACTCGCTGCGGCCCGACTCCATTGGCTCCCCGGCGAAACGGGCGGGGAGCCACTCCAGGAGCAGTGCCTCTATCTTCTTCCGCGACTGCATGAGGCCGTGGCCGGTGTCAGCGAGCAGCACAATCTGCTTGGGGTCGGCAGCCCGCCGGTACACGTCTTCGCTCGCTTCATGGTCGAGGACCGTATCGGCGGCGCCGTGGATGAGGAGTAACGGTTTGCCCAGGTTTTCGACCTGACGAGTGCCATGGAGCTGCGGTGACATGGAACATACAGCGACGACGATTGGCGCAAGTTCGCCCGCCTTGATGACGACTGCCGCGCCAAAACTGTGTCCGACAAGGGCGAGAGACGAAGCGCCAATGCCCTTCAGGAAGGAGCAGCCCGCGAGGACATCGGCGACACACTCTTCGAAGACGTTTGGTTGACGGTAGTCGAGGCGAAGGACGGAAACACCTGCGGGCGCCAGTCCGACGGCAAGGGCCGGGTAGAGCGCACCAGCGGGTCCATCGACGCCACCCATAGCGCCGGAAACGCAGATGAGTGCCGCGGTGCCGCCCTCAACGGGATGGAAGACCGCGTTGATGTCGCCCCGCGACGTGCGGAGGAGGAGCGGCATGGCGCCTGTCTCGTCCTGTGGCCCGGCCCCGACCTGGAGCAGCCGCAGGGTGATGTCGCCAGCGTCGCCTGGATCCTGCGAAGTCACGGGCCGACTGTACCACGGGGTGGGCGGGGCCTACGACCGGCTATTCGCTACGGAAGGTGCCGGTACCATCTGAGTAATCGCCCCCGGGAGGAACGGACGCGCCGTTATGTGTGGAATCTGCGGGATTTTCCGGACCAGTCTCGATCCCGTGCCAGCTTCAGCGGTTGAGGCGATGGTGGCGACGTTGCATCACCGGGGGCCCGACGGGAGCGGTTCGCACCTCGGGGGCGGCGTGGGGCTCGGATTCACGCGCCTTGCGATCATCGACCGGACGCCGGCCTCGGACCAGCCGATCGTGGACGAGGCTTCAGGAACGGTGCTGGTGTTCAACGGCGAGATCTACAACTACGTGGAGTTGCGGAGCGAACTGAAGGGACTTGGCCACCACTTCCGGTCGCAGGGAGACGGCGAGACGATCCTCCGCGGCTACCTTGAATGGGGACCGGATTGCCTCGCACGGCTCAACGGGATGTTCGCGTTCGCGCTGTTCGATTCGAGAAAGCAGACGTTGTTCCTGGCCCGGGACAGGTTCGGGGAGAAGCCACTCTACGTCGCACACTCGCCGGAGGGCCTGGTCTTCGGGAGCGAGATGAAGGCGATCCTGGCGGTGCGGCCGGAACTCAGGAAGGCTGCACCGCGAGCGGTGTACCGGTATATGGCGAGGGGTGACCTCGACCTCGACAGCGAGACGTTCTTCGCGGGAATCCAGAGCCTGCCGGCGGCGCACTACGCGGTGGTGGAGCGCGATGGGCGGTTTGAACCGCAGCCGTACTGGCACCCAACGGCAGGTGAAGTGCCAAAGAAGCGGCAGGAGGCGGTCGAGCGCTTTCGTGAGCTGCTGTTCGATTCGATCCGCCTGCGGCTGCGTTCGGATGTGCCGCTGGGAAGCAGCCTGAGCGGGGGGTTAGATTCGTCGAGCATCGTGGCGGCGATCCATGCGCAGAAGTCCTCTCACCGGTTGGAACAGCACACGTTCAGTGCCCGGTTCGATTCGACCGCGCACGACGAAGGGGTGCACATGGACGTGACGAACCGGGCCGTGCAGGCCGAGTCGCACGACGTCTGGGTGAAGCCGGGAGCGTTTCTCGACGAATTTGAACGGCTGCAGTGGTTCCAAGAAGAGCCAATCGCGAGCACGAGCCCGTTCGCACAGTTCTGTGTGATGGGCCTGGCACGGGCACATGGAACGACGGTACTCCTGGACGGACAGGGCGCCGACGAGGCGCTTGCGGGATATGACCAGGCGCACGGGATGTTGTGGACGAACCTGCTGACGCGCGGGCGGGTAGATCTCATCGCGCGGGAAGCTGCAGCGTATGCCTGGCGATACCGCACGTTCCCAGTTCAGCCAGCGCTGTTCAGCGCGTACTACCTGTTGCCGGCTGGGCGCCGGGAGCGGGTGGCGATGCGACTCTTGCGTTCGGAGCGCGTCGTTTCGCGAGGGCTCAGGCGGAGCCAGCGGCCCGCGGTTGTGGAAACGGAGCGACCGTTTCCGGACCGGCTACGAAATGAGTTGGTGCGGTGGCAAACGGCGACGCAGCTCCCGGAGTACCTGCGCTACGCGGATCGGAACAGCATGGCGTTCGGTCGTGAGGTGCGCCTGCCGTTCCTCGACCACCGGCTCATCGAGTACTGCTTTGGTTTGCCGTCGGAGCTCCTGCTGGACCGGGCGACGACCAAGGTGGTGCTGCGAGAGGCGATGCGCGGCATCGTGCCGGACGCGATCCTGGCGCGGCGCGACAAGCTGGCCTATGCGCCACCGCAGGATTCCTGGCTTGGCGGGCCACTGGCCGACTGGACCCGGAACCTCCTGGCCGCCGCTCGATCTCGACCGGAAGTGTTCGAGCAAAAGGCTGTTCGACAGTTGCAGCGAGAATTCGAATCAGGGCGGTCCCTGGCGCTGGTGTGGCGGGTCGCGAGCATGGAGGCGTGGTACAAGCGGTGGATCGACCGGTCGCCGCCGGAACTCGGCGCAGGGGTACGTACGCGTTTGGACTGGTAGGTTGGTTGCCGGTTGCCGGTTGATTTGCCGGCCCAAACCAAAACAAGGACACGCAATGACGATTCGATTCGACGGCCAGGTTGCACTGGTGACGGGGGCTGGAGCGGGGCTTGGGCGAGCCTACGCGATCGATCTGGCCCAGCGCGGGGCACGGGTGGTGGTGAACGACCTTGGCGGGAACCCGTTCGGTGAGGGCGAGGACCGGGCCCCGGCGCAGAAGGTCGCGGACGAGATCAAGGCGATGGGCGGAGAGGCCGTCGCGAACTTCGACAGCGTTTCGAGCTATGACGGCGGCTTCAACATGGTGAAGACGGCGATCGACACGTTCGGGCGCCTGGACGTGGTGATCTGCAATGCGGGCATCCTTCGCGACGTCGCGTTCCACAACATGAGCGAGGCGGACTGGGACGCGATTTTCGCAGTGCACGCAAAAGGTGCATTCACGGTGCTGCGGGCCGCATGGCCCGTGTTCCGGCAGCAGGGATATGGCCGCGTGGTCCTGACGACATCTTCGTCCGGCATCTATGGGCAGTTTGGGCAGGCGAACTACGGTGCCGCTAAGACGGCGATGCTGGGCTTGATGAACGTCCTGAAGCAGGAAGGCGTGAAGTACAACGTAAACGTCAATACGCTGGCACCCGTAGCAGGCACGCGCCTAACAGCGACCGTGATGCCGCAGGAGATGGTTGAGAAGCTGAAGCCCGAGCACGTCGTGCCGGTCGTTGTGTACATGGTGTCGAACCAGTGCTCTGATTCCGGGATGGTGATCGAGGCTGGCGCCGGGAACTTCAACCGCGCCGCCATCGTGAAGGGAAAGGGCCTGCAGCCCGGGCTGGATTCCGTGAAGGACGCAGAATGGGTGCAGGCGAATTGGCCGGCGATCACGAGCCTTGAGGGTGCTGTACCAATGTGGCGTTCGGGGCAAACGCTGGAGGCATTCCTTGCGGATCGCCAGCAGGCGTAGGATCCCGGACGATCCTGCCACGCAAGAAGGGCGCCCGGCATGGGCGCCCTTTTTGCGTTGTCACCGTCCCTGGGGGCCCGGACGGCGGATCAACCGTTCCGCGGCTCAGGCAGCGCGGACGCCGTAGTCCTTGCCGTAGAACCGCTGCCGCAGCAGGCGAGTATCGGCGACAAGGTGATGACTTGAGATGGGTTCTTTGCTGGCTCTCAGTTCGGAAGCAGCAAGGAAGTCCGCGGCACCATAGAACTGGTTTGCGTCAAAGAACGACGGGACAGTGACAGCCAGGGCCTCTATACGGCGGCCCTCGGCAAGCAGGGGCCGGTTCGCAATTGCGACGGAGAGGCGTTCGCCATAGCTGGCGGCGTGTTCCTCCATGCAGTTTGTGAGGACGACACCAAAGCGGCCATCACCAAGGGCGCCCCAGTGGTCCGTCGCCCGGGTAATCCGATCGATGCTGCCACGAATGTGATCGACTGCTGCATCACGGACAGATGGCTCCAGATCAAGCGGGACGCGAGGGGTGACAACGGCCAGGGTGAGCGGCTCGCTCGTGCGCTGTGCGGATTCCAGCCGTAGCTGGAGCTGTTCGATGAAGGCCTGGCGTTCTGCCGGGTTGTGAGCGGGCGGCACGGCGCCGGTGCCGGTTTCCTGGGCCCGAGCAGCGAGCCCCGTTGCAGCGGATCGGCAACGCACGCGATCGGCGACCAGGCAGGTAAGCGCGAACGCCACGATTGCGGCTGCGATGACGGGGTAACCGCCGGCGGCGGCCGCGAGGGCTGCGATTCCCGAGGCCATTTCGATGGCGGCCAGCTTCATCCTCTTCGGTATCTCTCGGCCCATTGGTGGTCCTCCGCGCCCTGTGGTCATGGGTTTACACGGCGTTTACACAGTTAGTATCGGCGGGTGTCGACGAGGGCGCGGGTCAACAGGTGGTTTCATTGCGTGACGCGGATGTTGCGGGGCGGTGAACAGAGCCTCTTGCGCGGTGATGACCGGCGGGGGTAGGCTCGCGTTACCAACCAAATGGCGATTGCCGCTGGGGGAGCCGCAAGGCTGAGAGTCCACGAGGACAACTCCAGGAACCTGATCCCGGTAATGCGGGCGTAGGGAAGCGGCGTGGCTTGTAGCCTCAGGGTTCACCACGTGCCTATTCCGTGCTGATAGCGCGGTATCCGGCGAATCAACGCTTTCCCAGCCCATGTTTTCCAATCGGATCCGGCCGGCTGTCGCGGGAGAGCCGGAATGATTATCGAGATCCAGTGCCTGCCGAATCCGCCGGGCAACGCGGGGCAACGCTATGCTCACGTCGAAGCGGCGATCGCCGTAGTCCAGGCATCAGGAATCCGGTACGAAGTCGGAGCCCTGGGGACCACTATCGAAGGCGAACCGGATGAGGCGTGGCGAGTCGCCCGCGCTGCCCATGAGGCGTGCCTACGGGCAGGCGCCGCGAGCGTCGTCACGGTGATCAAGGTCGCGGAGACGGCGACCGAGGCGAACCGCGTTGGCATCGACGACCTCATCGGAAAGTACCGGGAATAGCGATGGGGGCGGCGATGCGCCGGCTTGGGGCCAGTACGCGGCGGGCCACGATCGAATACTTGCCCGCCGGGCTGCTCCTCGCGGCACTCATCGCAGGGTGGGAAGCGTGGGTTCGGATATTCGACACGCGACCATACATCATGCCCGCTCCGAGCCGGGTTTGGACGGCGTTTCTTGAAACTCGGGGAACGCTGCCGGAGCACATCACGACGACGCTCTCGGAAGCCCTGCTGGGATTGGCAATCGCGGCGGCTGCCGGTGTGGCGCTGGCCGCGATCCTGGCACTGACACCATTGGTGCGGCGGGTGTTGTATCCGATCCTGGTCGTGAGTCAGACGATCCCGATGATCGTGCTGGCACCGCTGCTGGTCATTTGGTTCGGGTTCGGGATGACACCAAAGGTGGTGGTCGTGGCGCTGTTCGGGTTCTTTCCGATCTGCGTAAGCACGGCCGAAGGGCTGCTGACAGCGGACCGCGAGATGACCGGGTTGGTCCGAAGCATGGGTGGGGGACGGCTCGCGTCGCTACGCTACGTGGAAATCCCGGCGGCGCTGCCGTCGTTCTTTTCAGGACTCAAGATCGCTGCAACCTACGCCGTCCTGGGGGCGGTCATCGGCGAGTGGGTAGGCGCGAGTTCAGGGCTCGGAATATTCATCACAAGAGCACAGACCGCCTTCCGGGTGGATCGCGTGTTCGTGGCCGTGGCTGTGATCGCGGTTGTGAGCGTGGCGCTCTTCGCGGCCGTGCATGTTGCGGCCCGGCTGACGACGCCATGGATGTACGTCAACAAGGAGAACAAGTCATGAATTGGAAACTGATTGGACTGGCCGGACTGGCCGTGGCCGCGGGGGCGGGCACGTTTGGCGCCGTCTCCTGCGGCGACGACGATTCGGGCAGCGGATTGACCAACGTGACGTTGATGCTCGACTGGACACCGAACACGAATCACGCGGGGATCTACATTGCGAAGGCAAACGGATGGTACGCGGACGAGGGCATCAACCTGAAGATCGTCGAACCCGCGCAGGGAGGGGTGGAGCAGATTGTAGCGGCGGACAAGGCGGAGTTTGGGATTTCGATCCAGGAGGCGGTTATCCCGGCACGAGCGGAGGGGATCCCGATCATCTCGGTGGGGGCGATCATCCAGCACAACCTTTCGAGCCTGATGTCGCTGCAGAGCGAGGGGATCACACGGCCACGCGACCTCGAAGGCAAGACGTACGGCGGCTTCGGAGGAGCGTTGGAGACAGCGCTCATCGAGCAACTGGTGCGGTGCGACGGTGGCGACCCGGGCAAGGTGAAATTCGTGGAAGTCGGCAACATCGACTACCTGGTCGGGATGGAGCAAGGGCAATTCGACTTCGTCTGGATTTTCGAAGGGTGGGACGGAGTGCGCGCCAGGGAGGTAGAAAAGAAGCCGATCAGCACGCTGCAATTCAAGGACTACCTGAACTGCATTCCCGACTGGTATACGCCGGTGATTATCACCAGCGAGAAGGTGGCCAGGGACAAGCCGGACGTTGTCCGGAAGTTCATGGCCGCAACCGCGAAGGGCTACGAGGTCGCGAATAAAGACGGAGCGGCAAGCGCAAAGGCGCTCCTGGACGCGGCGCCAGAGTCGGACGAGACGCTGGTAAACGCCGCGGCAGCCTTCCATGTGGGCAAGTACGTCGATGCCGGGCGAAAATGGGGCACGCAGGATGAGGCGATCTGGGCCTCGTTCACGGCGTTCCTTAAATCCGCGGGCCTTATCGACAAAGACATCGACGTGAAGGCGGCGTATACGAACGAGTTCCTGCCGTAGTGGTGAGAGCGCGCACGCAATGGGACGGGTAGGGGCCGGTGAGTACGATCGATGTCCGGGGGCTGGGGCACACGTTCGGTGACCTGCGAGTGCTCAAAGATGTGAGCCTGCAGGCGCCGGGAGGGACGTTCGCGTCAATTGTCGGACCGAGCGCCTGCGGGAAGAGCACACTGCTGCGCGTGCTGGCCGGGCTGCTCGTGCCCGATGAGGGGACGGCGGAGGTGGGCGGGGTGTCGACCGTGAGCCGGCCGGGACTGGTGTCGTACATGCCGCAGAAGGACCTGCTGTTGCCCTGGAGGCGGGTGTTGGGTAACGCCACACTGGGCGCGGAGGTCGGCGGCATCAAGCGTGCGGAGGCGAAACGGCAGGCGGGCGCGCTGATGGAGCGCTTCGGACTCGCGGGCTTCGAGCGGGCGTGGCCTTCGCAGCTAAGTGGCGGGATGCGGCAGCGGCTGGCGCTGTTGAGGACGTTCCTTGCGCCAGCGAAGACGATGTTGTTGGACGAGCCTTTCGGCGCGTTGGACGCGATCACGAGGAGGGAGATGCACGGGTGGCTTCAATCTGTACTGGGCGCGGAACAGCGGACGGTGTTGTTCATCACGCACGACGTGGAGGAAGCACTGTTGCTGAGCGACCGGGTGTACGTGATGAGCCCGAGGCCAGGACGAATCATTGCCGACGTGCCAGTGACGTTTCCGAAGCCACGTCCTTCGGGAGCCGTACTGGCACCAGAGTTTATCCGTTTGAAAGCGGAGCTACTGGGGGCGCTTGGGGGGTAGGACGATATCGACGAGGCGGCCTTCGCGGAGACCGGCAAAGGCGGGGCGGTTATCGAACGTGAAGGTCACCGGTTCGGCGCCGGGTAGGACGACCGCCACGGCAACATCGAAAGGACCGCGTTGCAGGCCGTCGTCGATGCCGGCGGATTTCCAGACGACACTGAGGACTGCGCGACCAGCTCCGGCCGACCTGCTGTGGGAGACCGTACCGCCCGGCAGCATGGAGTATGCGGCGTCGGCCGAGGCCCGCACGGAAGCTACGTAGTCGAAGAGTGGTTCGGCGGGCAGGGAGGCATCCCACCGGGCGCCGGGGCTGGCAGCGATCGCGTAGTAGATCTCGGTCGAAGGATCGAGGGCCAGGAGTTGGCCTTCGGGCGACCAGCCAGCAAAGAGCGCGGCCGACGGGTGGGGAAGTGGCGCGGCAAAGGGCAGGACATCCACCGACCCATCGAGGCGCACGATGGCAATACCGCCCGTGGCGCCAAGTGCGAGTTGGCTGGAATCGGACGCCCAGATTTCGCCGGTAAGCGGGCCGGAGAGCCGGCCGAGGCCGTCGAGGGTGGCGACGGGCTGAAGCGTTTCCACGTCGAACACGACGACGCCGGTTTCACGAACGACCGCGAGATACGCGCCATCAGGGGACCAGGCGAGGTCCTGTGCGCGGGCAAGGCCGGGGACGTCGCGCTGGTGGATAGGGCCCTCGGCCTCCAGGTCGAAGACGTAGAGTTGGAGCGGTTCGCGAGCCGGGTCGACTGCCAGGATGGCAGCTCGGTGGCCAGAGGGAGCGGTGCGAATGACCTCGACCGATGGCAGCGACGGACCGACAGGGTGGCGTTCACCAGAAGGGCTGATGAGCACGGGACTGGAGGGTGAAAGGAAATCGCCGTCCCATGCAAGGAGGGAGACGGTGGCCGGGACCGTGCCCGGCGGCTCCCTACCACACGCGGCCACGACAAGGACGACGGCGATCAGCCCGGCGGCACGGCGGATTGGACCCCTTAGCACAGGGGCGAGCGTACTCGCCCGGCAGGCACGGAAACATCCAGTTGCTGTACGCTCGCGGGCATGCCAATCGACCTGCACCGCTCGGACAAGACGTTCGTAATCACGCTCAACCGGCCGGAGGCGATGAACAGCATCGATCCGGACATGTTCGACCAACTGACGGCCGCGTGGGCGGAGTTCGAGGCCGACGATTCGGTGCATGTCGCCGTGGTGACAGGGACGGGACGCGCCTTTTGTGCTGGCCGCGACCTCGTAAAGAGCGTGGCGGATGAGAAGAACGACTGGAGTTCGCGCAGGGACGAAGGGCGGCTGACGCCGGACGGCATCTGGAAGCCGGTAATCGCCGCGGTGAATGGGTATTGCCTCGCCGCAGGACTGGCATTGGCACTCGGATGTGACCTACGCGTGGCAGCGGAGAATGCTTCGTTCGGGACGATGGCGGCGAAACGGGGGATCGTTGCCGGTGGGGGGCAAACACAGCGGTTGACGCGATATATCCCCTTCGCAAAGGCGATGGAGATGATCCTGTTCGCAGAACGGATTGATGCGGCGGAAGCACATCGCATCGGACTGGTGAACACGGTAACGCCACAGGGCGAAGCGCTGGACATGGCGTTGAGCTGGGCTGCGCGGCTGTGCAAGAACGGGCCACTGGCACTGCGAGCGATGAAGCAGGCAGCGTACGAAGGTGGCATGGACATGCATTTCACCGAGGGGATGAAGCTCGAAGGCAAGCTCTATGCGGAGATCATGAAGACGGCGGACGCACGCGAAGGCGCGCTTGCGTTTGCGGAAAAGCGAGAGCCGGAGTTCCGGGGCAAGTGAGCACGGCTGCGGGCCAGGGCGGCGCGCTTGCCGGCATCCGCGTGCTGGACTTCACATGGGCGCTGGCGGGCCCGTTCGGGACGATGCAGCTTGCGGACCTTGGGGCGGAGGTAGTGAAGGTCGAGCACCCGGAGACACCCGAGAAGCTGCGCGGCTTTGGTCCTTATTACGAGGGGATCTCGACCTTCTTTTTCAGCGTGAACCGTGGAAAACGGGGTATCTGCATCGACCTGAAGGAGCAGCGCGGCAAGGACCTAGTGAAGCGGCTGGCGTGCGAGGCCGACGTGGTCACGGAGAACTTCCGGCCGGGGACGATGGATCGCCTTGGGTTGGGGTATAAGGCGCTTTCGGAAGTGAATCCGCGACTGATCTACGCGGCACTTAGCGGCTTCGGGCAGACCGGACCGTACAGCCAGTACGCGGCCGTCGACGCGGTGGCGCAGGCGATGGGCGGGACGATGGCGCTGAACGGCGAGCCGGACCAGCCACCGATGCGGGTAGGCGTGAGCATTGGGGACATGGCGGGGGGCCTGTACCTCGCCATTGGAGTGCTGGCTGCACTCCGGGCGCGCGATACGACGGGGCGGGGGCAGATCCTGGACGTGGCACTGACCGAGGCGCAGATCGCGCTTTGCGAGAACGCAATTGTGCAGCATTCGGCGTTCAGTTCGAACCCGACAAGGATGGGCCAGCGACATCCGCTGATTGCACCGTTTGGACCGTACAGGTCGGCGGATGGATACGTGGTGATTGCGAACGTGAAGCAGTGGGACCTATTCTGCGGACTTATCGACCGTGACGACCTGGCGCTCGATGATCGTTTTTCGAGCAATAGAACGCGCATCGAGAACGTCGACGCCCTCGATGCCGAGCTGCATGCAGCGATGAGCAAGCGCACAACGGAAGAGTGGTTCGCAACGCTGCGAGACACGAACGTCTGCGCAATCGGGAAGGTGAACAGCGTGGCTGACCTGTTCGAGGACGAGCAGGTGGCGGCGCGGGAGATGCTCGTGGACGTGCCGATGCCGTATGGGCTGCCAGGGAGTTTGAAGCTGCCGGCGTCACCGATGCGCCTCTCGGAGACACCGGCAGGCGTGCGCGCTCCGATGCCGGAGCACGGGGGAGACACGGATGATGTCCTCTCTGGCTGGCTTGGCCTTTCGGCCGCGGAGGCCGCCGAGTTACGTCACTCGGGCGTGATCAAGTAGACAACGGAGCGTCCCTGAACGGACCAGAGGAGACCAACCAGCATGCCACCGGACGCATGGAATCCCGCGCAATACGGCAAATTCAACACGGAGCGGTCGCAGCCGTTCTATGACCTTCTCGACATGCTGAAACGAGTCGAGGCCCGGCCCGGGCGGGCAGTGGACCTTGGTTGTGGAACGGGGGCACTAACCCGCGTGCTGCACGAGCGTATTGGCGTCTCAGCCACGACTGGACTCGACAGCTCCGACGCGATGCTGGCGGCGGCCGGGCAGGTTGCCACCGAAGGCCTGCGCTTCATCCAGGGTGATATCTCGGAATTTCACGATGCTGCAGGATTCGACGTGGTGTTCTCGAATGCGGCACTGCAGTGGGTACCGGAGCACGAGTCCTTATTCGAGGCAATCTCTGGGATGGTGCGGCCCGGCGGGCAGCTGGCGGTGCAGATGCCGGCGAACGACGACCACCTTTCGCACAGCACAGCACACCGGATTGCGGCGGAAACGCCATTCGCGGCGGCACTCGGCGGCTACATACGGGCATCGTGGGTGCGGCCGCCGGAGTGGTATTCGCAGCGGCTGTTCGACCTGGGGTTCAGCGAGCAGTCGGTGCGGCTGCAGGTGTATCCGCATGTGCTCAGCCAGTCCCGCGATGTCGTCGAATGGGTGAAGGGGTCGCTGCTGACAGACTACCAACGACGGATGTCGCCGCAACTGTTCGCGGAATACCTGGAGGCGTACACCGAGGAACTCGTGCACCTGCTAGGTGACGCCGAGCCATATTTCTATCCATTCAAGCGAGTGATGATCTGGGGGCGGAAGCCACAAACCTGAGGCACCCTCAGGATCCGGGAGCGCCACCAATCACAGGCGCCGCAGGCGCAGCCGCGGGGGTGGGGACGGCTGGCAGGCGGGAGCCAGAGGGAGCGGATGGGCTTTCCGTACTCTCGGTGATGAGGGCGTCGACCAGCCGCAGCGAGCGGTTCCAGATCATGAATGCGGCGACGGCAAGGGCGCTGACGACAGATGCCCCGGCAACAGCAACGGGCGCGCCGAAGGCTTCGGCGACTGCACTGACAGGGACAGTACCGAGCGGGGTGAGACCGAAGGTCATCATCATCAGGCTCATCACACGGCCGCGTACGTGGTCCGGGATGATGAGGTTGATCGCGGTGTTGTTGAGCGTCTGGAAGATGGCAATAAAGACATCGGAGAAGGCCACAAGAGCGACGCCGAGGACGAACCAGGGGCTGAGCGCGAAGAGAAACAGGAAGCCCGCGAACGCGAACATCGATGAGAACATGAGGCGCGTGGCGGGGTTCTTCGCGCGCCAGGCGACGAAGAAGGAGCCGGCAATCCCGCCAACACCAGCCGCACCCTGGAGGATGCCAAGTCCGAGCGAGCCGGTGTGCCAAACATCTTCGGCGAAGACTACGAGGAGTGTTTGGAAGGGCATCATGAGGGTGATGGGGACGATGCCGAGGAAAAGGAGCGCCCGGACCGGTTTGTCCTGCCAGACGTAGCGGAAGCCCTCGGCCATGTCGCCAAATACGGTGCGCTTCACGGCGGAAGCTTCCGTGCGGGAGCGGTTGACGCGCGTCATGGACGCGAGCGCGAGCGCGTACAGGGCGATGGCAACGACGTACGTCCATTCAATGCCGACGAGGAAGATGAGGAACCCTGCGAGTACGGGAGCAACCACGCGTGCAGCGTTCATCCCGCCCATCTGGAGGGCCATCGCGTTGGCGAGGCCACGGCGTCCAACAACATCCATGACAATGGCCTGGCGTGCGGGCATCATGAACGGGAATATCGAACCGATCAGGATCACGACGAGGACGAGGTGCCAGAACTCAAGCACACCGGTGAGGATGAGCACGAGGACGAGGCCTTCGTTGAGAAGGAGCGCGAACTGGCAGGCCATGATGAGGCCGCGGCGTTCCAGACGGTCGGCGACGACGCCGCCGAACGGTGAAATGAGAAGCATGGGCAGGGCGACGGCGAGGTTGACGATACCAAGCGCAAGGGCACTGTCGGTCAATTTGAACGCAAGGTAGGAGCGCACGATGAACTGGCCGTTCATGGCAAAGAAAAACGCCTGGTTGGAAGCGAACAACCAGCGGAATTGCTGGTAGCTCAACGACGAGAAAGCGGAGGCTTTGTTCCCATCGGCCAGTACCGTATCCACGCTACGAAATTCCGGCATCGAATCAGCGTAGCAAAGATCGTTCGTCCACGGTTAACTTTGCCATCGGAGGTGGGTGAAGCTGGTAACAGCAGCGGGGCCACGAGTTCAGCGATGCTCCTGGATGCGCAGCAGGTTGCCGGCAGGGTCACGGATCGCGCAGTCGCGGACGGGGTAGGTCTGATCAACGGGCTCCTGGACGACCTCGGCGCCGTTGGCCTGGAGCTTCGCAAGTGTGGCGTCCAGGTCCGATGTGGCGAGGACGAGCATCGCGTAGGTGCCCTTTGCCATCATTTCGCCAACGGTACGGCGCTAGGCGCAGGTAATGCCCGGGTCAATCGCGGGCGGGTGCAGGACGAAAGAAGTCACTGCCCTGCCGGATGGGCCGACTGTGATCCGGCGCATCTGGAGACTCGCCGGAGGCAAGACGGAACCGGCGGCTGAAATGGCCGGCGGACATGCCCGCGCCGCGAGCGAGCACCTCGACATCAAGCAGTCTTGCGTACTCCCGGTCGATCCGATCCCGGACGCGGCGCAACAGCGCGAGGCCACGAAGGTGCTGTTCAGTGGCCGACTGTTTCGTTACGTGCGTTGCCGCGCTGCGACGAGGGGCACCTTGCCAGCGGTGTGGGGATACCCGGCGCCGCCTGAGCTAGGAGGCGAAGCCGGCGGCAACATTGATCAGCGCACGCACGCTGTAGCCAGTGGCGCCCTTGGAGACCCACCCCTTCTCGGAGGACGACATGTCGACACCGGCAATGTCGAGGTGGACCCATGGGGTGTCGCCCGCGAAGGGTTCGAGGAACTTGGCACCGACGATGGTGCCCGCGCCACGCCCGCCTGTACCCGTGTTCTTCTGGTCGGCGACATCGCTTTTCACGAAGTCGTCGTACTCTTTGAACATAGGCAGCCGCCAGGTCTTTTCGCCAGCGGCAGAGGCGGCGACTTCCACCCGGCTGGCGAGCTCGTCGTTATTGGTCATGATCGCGTATGCGACATCACCGAGGGCGTGGGTCACGGCCCCGGTGAGAGTGGCGACATCGACGATGTTGCGTGCGCCCAGCTCCTTCGCGTAGCAGATGGCGTCTGCGAGGACGAGACGGCCTTCGGCGTCGGTGTTGAGGATCTCGATGGTGCGGCCGTTCATGGCGGTGACGACATCGCCGGGCTTGGTGGCATTGCCGCCGGGCATGTTTTCGGTGCAGGGAGCGATGGCGACGACGTCGACCTTTGGACCGAGTGCGGCGATTGCACCCATGGCGGCGATGACGGATGCGGCGCCGGTCATATCGGCCTTCATGGCATCCATGTTGGCGGCCGGCTTGATGCTGATGCCGCCGGTGTCGAAGGTGATGCCTTTGCCGACAAGCGCAACATCGTAGCCCTCACCGCCGCGGCCCTTGTACGAGATGCGAATGAGCTTGGGCGGCTGGGCGCTGCCCTTGGCGACGGAAAGTAGGGAGCCCATGCCCTTGCTCTCCATGTCCTCGCGTTCGAGGACTTCGATTTCGAGGTTCGCACCCGCGGCGATGGCGCGGGCCCGGTCGGCGAGCATGGTGGGAGTGAGGTGGTTGGAGGGCTCGTTGGCGAGATCGCGGGCGGTGTTCGTGGCATCTGCCATTGAACGGCCGCGGGCAACGGCCGCCTCAATCGTGGAGACGCGCGTGGCGTCGTGCTCGACGATGGTGAGGCTGACCAGCTCATGCCTGTCGTCGTCACGGAGCGTGGCCGCCTTGTGACGCTGGAAGCGGTAAGCGCCGAGCACGGCGCCTTCGACGATGGCCTGGGCACAGGCGGCGAGGTCGAGGGCGCCGATGCCGGCCCCATGAACGACCGTGGCAACGTCCTTGATCGCAGGCTTGCGGAGGGAGCGGACAAGGTTCGCGGATAGATTGCGGACGGCGTCGATGTCGAAGGCTTCGGACTTGCCGAGGCCGGCAACGATGACGCGGGGCGCCGGCATCTTGCCGTCGGTGTGGATGGTGGTGACTTCGCCGGAACGGCCGCGGATATCGCCAAGCGCGATGAGGCGGGAGATCGTACCGTCGAGGGCGCGGTCGACGGCCCCGGTGGCGCCGCCGGGGGAAGTCACCCCTTCGAAAAGGTTGACGATGATGACGTCGGCCTGCGCTGCCGCGATGTCGCCGGCGCTAACGCGGATGTCCAAGTGGGGCCTCCGGGGGTGTTGTACCTGCAAGTCTAGCGGGCGGAGATTGCGAGGGCATCGCAAGGGGAGGCACCGCAAAGAAAAGAAGCAGGGGCCGGGAAGACCCCGGCCCCTTCAGGGGGAGGATGATGGCTACTGGAGCGTCAGGCGAGGAATCCGTTAATGACGGAAAGCAGTGCCTGGGGCTGCTCGGCGCCAGGCAGGTGACCGGCGCCGGGAATGATGGCGATGGACGTGTTCTTGATCGCGGCCTGGAAGTCGGAAGCGAGAGCTGGTGGGCAGATGCGATCCTGTTCGCCCCAGACGAGGAGCGTCGGAGCGCTAATGCGGTGGGAGCGGCGGGCGAGCCCCCGATTGGGGATGGGCCAGAGGTACTTGGCGGCAATGCGGAGGGATTTCGCCCGTTCGTAGTAGAAGGCGACGCGTCCAGCGTCGTCCTGGGGGACGGATGCTGCAGCCTGAGCGGCATCCGAGGAGGGGTTGGCGTACATGGCGGCAGCAAGGCCTGCCGGAGACTCAACGAAGAAGTCAACCACGGGATGCTGTTCGTTCCAAAGACCGAAGGGAGCGATGAGGACGAGCTTCGAGATGCGGTCCGGCTGGGCCGCAGCTAACTCCGCGGCGAGCATAGCGCCGAGCGAGTGGGCGACGATGGGGACGTTCTTGAGCCCGGCGGCGTCCATGAAATCGAGTCCCCAATAGATGAGGTCCACGAAGTCGTTGAGATGTTCGTCGCCGGTGCTATTGCCATAGCCTGGAATGAGCGGTGCGATCACGCGGTGGGTCCTGGCGAGCCCTTCGATCATTGTGTCCGGGATGACGCCGTTCCATCCATGAAGGAGGAGGAGAGGCGAGCCGGAGCCGGCTTCGATGCATTCCGTGGAGAAGGCTCCGCCACGGACAGAAACAGTGGTTGTGTTCACAAGTGGTGTCTCCTCTTGCGGCTTGTTACTTTGCTGCCACGAGCTGCGGCGTGTACATCGGGCCGGGGCCCTGGGGAGCGCTCATTGGCTTGATCCACCATTTGTCTTCGTAGTCAGACCAGAGGTGGCGGAGCTTCGGAAGCACCGTTTCCGTCGTGAGCTTGATGTTGTGCATGGCGGTGTCGTGAGGGATGGATCCGAACTGGTTGAGCACCATCATGTGGCCGATTCGGAGGTCCTTGATGACCTGTTCCAGCTGTTCAGTGACCTGGTCAGGCGTACCGGCGACGATGTTCCCGGCCTCACGGAGGTCCTTGAATGTGAGGGCGGCCGGGCGCTGACCGAACTGCGTGGTCTGGCCGAGGAGGCCCGCTTTCACGGTATCGAGGGTGCGATAGCCGGGGGCGTCGGAGAAGCCCGGATAGACGTGAAGCATCTTGTTGTAGAAGTACTCGCCATGAGCACCGTAGCGGTCCTGGACTTCGCCTTCGCTCTCGCCGACGGCGACGAGCTGGAGGAAGCCAGCCTGGTAGGGGTTCATATCAGAGCCGAGGGATTCGGCCTTGTTCCAGAAGCCATCCATCACCATCTTCCCGCGCTTGAAGCCGGAATAGGAAAGGTAGGCGTAGAGGTAACCCTTCTCGACGCACCAGCCCCACGTTTCAATGGAACCGCCGCCGGGGATCCAGATCGGCGGGTGCGGTTCCTGGAGCGGACGCGGCCAGATGTTCACGTAGCGAAGCTGGGTGTAGGTGCCATCGAAGGAGAAGACGTCTGGATTGCTCCAGGCCTTCATGATGAGATCTTCGGCTTCGTAGTAGCGGTCGCGGAGCGTGGCAGGGTTCATACCGTACCCGAAATTGGTGTCAGAACTTGAGCCCACGGGGAAGCCTGCGACGAGACGGCCGCCACTGATGCAATCGAGCATGGCGAACTCTTCGGCGACGCGGATGGGCGGGTTGTAGAGGGCGATTGAGTTGCCGAGGACAACGAGGGCTACATCCTTTGTCCGCCGGGCGAGCGCGGCGGCCATGATGTTGGGGGAAGGCATGAAGCCGTAGGCGTTCTGGTGGTGTTCGTTTACACAGATGCCGTCGTAGCCCATAGCTGCGCCGTATTCGAGCTCGTCGAGCGTGTCGTTGTACATGGAGTGGGCACGGTCGGCTTTGAAGAGGTGGCTGGGGATATCGACCCAGACACTCCGGTATTTCTCATCAAAGTCTTCGGGGAGCTCCCGGTAGGGCATGAGGTGGAACATTTCGAACTTCGTGTGCGATCCCTCCTTGTTGTCTGCCACAGGCTCGAGCGGACAGTTGACAGTCCGTTCTGCGGGCGATTGATACACGCCAGGCTAACGAACTTCAAGGCATTCTGCGCCTTTCGGGCCATTCTGGCAGGATCGAACGGACATTGCAGCAGGAGCAACAGCGTGACGCATGGAGAACTCCCGGTCCTACCGGGCAGCCCAAAGATCATCCCGGGGCCGGAAAAGGCGATGCTGAAGCTGAGCTACGGCGTCCATGTGGTCGGCTCGCGGAGCGAGCGGGGCGACCTGAATGCGATGCTTGCCGACTGGGTGATGCAGGTTTCGTTCAAGCCGCGGCTAGTCTGCGTAGCGATCGAAAACGATGCCCGGACGCTTCGGTTCATCCGGGAGACTGGCGCGTTCAGTGTGAGCCTGCTGCACGAAAAGGGCGGAGACCAAATCGCCCGCCGCGTCGTCATGCCTTCGGAATCAAAGAAGATCAAGGGGCGGCCGGATGAGATGCAGGACCTCGTATACAACAAGCTCGACGGGATGAGCTACGGCATCCACGACAACGGGTGCCCGGTACTGGACGAGGCACTGGGATGGTTCACGTGCGACCTGCGCGAGACGTTCGCCGCGGGCGACCACACGCTAGTGATCGGCGAAGTGACGGACGGCGATGTGGTACGCGAGGGTGAGATGTTGATCGAGCGGGAGCTGGGCTGGGAGTACGCGGGTTAGGTGGCGGTGGTTGCGAGGGGCGCTCCGACCGTGAGGTCGATGCGCAAGGGTCAGTCGCGAGCGGCGGACTGGCCGGGCGGCGTTGAGACCACGCCAAGCTGCCGGAGCACGCTGAGGTTGTCGACGATGCCTCGCTGGGCCACGACCTTGCCATCACGAAAGGTAAGCATGAGCAGCTCTTCGTAGCTGACGCGTTTGCCCGTTGGTGGGAGCGGACCCCACGGCGCGTCGTGGGTGAAGGTAATCCGGAGGCGGACTGCGGCGCGGTCTTCTTCGCAGATGATGTCGAGCATGTCTTCGTGGTAGTCCGGGAAGCTGCCGCGGGCGTTCTCCAGCATTGCGCGAATGCCCTCTAAACCGTGCCTGATCGGCGCGTACGGCCGGTAATCTGCCTCGAAGTCCACGGAGTACAGGTCGGCAAGGCGGGAAAGGTCACCGCCGTTCCAGAGTCCGAAAAGCTCCGAGACGCGGGCGCGGACGGCGTCAGCGTCCATCAGTGGGCCGCCTGATCTCCGACGCCTTCGACGATGCGGGCGATGCCCGAGATCGACCAAAGCGGGCGGTAGCCGCAGCTTTCTGCGACGAGGTGGGAGCGGACATTGGCGGCGCCGCAGGTGTAGTAGGGGACCTGGCCCTGGTCCAGCACCCAGCGGCTGGCAGCCAGGACTGCCGGCCGGGCGAGGCCAAGCCCGCGCCACTGCCGGCGGACATCGAGGCCGAGTTCCATGCGGCCGTTGCCATCGTCTCCCACCGCCGTAGCGGCGACCGGTTCCCCTGATTCGTCGGTGATTACGAAGGCATTCGCAAGGCGGTCGTACCAGTCGTCCTCACCCGGGTCGCCGAGACTGTTGTGGAATTGCTCACGCAGCCGCCACTCATCCATCCAATCGCGACCACGCTGTTCGAGCTTGAAGCCAGGAGGCAGTCCCGGGATGACGGGTTGCTCAGCGAGCACAAATCCAAGCGAGATACCGCGAGCGTGGAGCTGACCAGGCGGATTGGTGCTTTTCGAAATGTGCTCTGCGAGTTGGCCGAGGAAGCTGGCGTTGAATGCAGCCCAATGCTTCTTCGGACGGTTCGTATGGACCCAGTCGGTGAATTCGGCTTCGATGCTGATGACGGTGCCGGTGCCGAAGGACGAGACGAGCATCGCGTATTCGGGGAAGAGCACTTTCGCGGGGCGGGGCACGACGATGAGGTCATTGGAGGCGAATGCGTCTTCGAGGCAACCCATATCGGCGGCTTCGGTTCGGCGAACGACGGAAGCGCAGTGACTGAAGAGATCAGAGGGCATGGTACTTACCTCGCCGCGCAGGATACCGGGACGCGAGCACGTCAGGACACGCCGGCTTCGGTGAGGATAGGGAGGAAGCCGACGCTCAAAGCGGTGCGCTGGGAGCGGATGTTGTCCGCGGCACATCCGTAGAGCGGGGTCTGGCTACGTTCGAGGATGGAGCGGACGGCGGCGGCGACCACGGCGATGCCAAGGCCGGCCCCCTGGCGTTCGGGGAGGACGTCGACGCCGATCTCAAGGAGGCCGAACGAGTCGAAGACACCGGCAACGGCCATCGGTTCGCCGGTGGCATCGACAATGGCGACGGCATAACGGTTGCGCTCGGCGCGGGCGTTCACGCCGGGCCGTCCGACGCCATTCGGGAAGCGGAGCGATGCCTGCTCGGCGTTCATCCAGGATGCGTCGCGCTCTTCGATTCGGAGGCGAGCCGGAAGCGCTGGTGGCAAAGGCGCCGAGCCGAGGGCCCAGAGGATCTCCGGGCCGTGAAACTCTACCGGTGGGTCCTGACGCTGGAAACGCGTAAGGAACTGCGGGCGGACGATCTCGTGGTGCTGCGGTGGCCGACGGGTCGTCGCAACGTCGAGGAGGTCTGGCGAAACGCTGAGAACGCTTCCCCGTGCACCGGCGAAGGCGACCGCGATGTACGGGAACGGCGCCGCATCAAGCCGGGGAAGGATCGTGAGTTCCCCGGACTCGAACGCATCGGGCCTGGCTCCAAACGCGTGGCTGTAGGCGGCGTGCACGGCTGCAAACTGCGTAGCGCGAAACGGGTCGTCGATCCGTGTTCCGGTCATGGTGAGCCCGGCGAAAGAGCGCGTCCGGCCTGGGCGAGGTGCATCTCTTCGTGGGCGAGTTGATGGCGCACATAGGAATCGAGGACGACGGGGCCGATGATCTCGTGACGGCCGGTCCGCTCCCAGGCGGCATCCGGAAGTCGCGAGAGGACACGGACGAGGTCGCGGCGGGAGGCGGCAATCTCTTCGAGTATCTCGGGCAGGTCTGAGACGGCGTCGTGTGCGGCGGCCACCCAGTTGTCCTCATCGTAGTTGGGAAGGGGCGGGTCGTTATCGAACACGATCCAGCGGAAGCGCGCGCTGTAGACGAATGCGGCATCCCGGAGGTGCAGGCAGGTTTTGAAGGCGGACCATTCGCCGGGGGCCGGCTCGCGATCCAGTTGACCAGCCGGAATGGCGCCGATCAGTTGCATCAGCCTCTGTGGAACCTTCGCGAGTTCGAGCAGCAACTCGTCGCGGCCGATCGGGCGGTCCAATTGGTACAACGAGAACACGGGCGTTGGCACGGGGACTCCTCGAAGGAGATGGCAGAGTGTGCCATGTGATTCTAGTCCCGGGGCAGGCCGAGGCCCCGGGTGGCGATGATGTTGCGCTGGACCTCGCTGGAGCCGCTGTAGATGGTGGGCGAGACGTCTTCCATGTAGTCGTCGGCGAGACGGCCACCGAGGACGGCTGCGGAGGAGCCTGGAAGGAGGCTGCCGGAGGCGCCCTGGAGGTTCACGCCGAAGTTGCTGATGCGTTGGCCGAGTTCCGTGGCGAAGACTTTGATAACGGAGGCTTCGGCGTTGACCTGTTTACCCGCTTCCTGCATCCAGGCAGTGCGGTAGCTGAGGAGGCGGCCGACTTCGTTGGCGAGGTAGAGGTCGGCAAGGCGGTGGCGAAGGACGGCCGAGTAGGTGCCTCCGGGCCGGTTGGCGCGGAGCCAGGCCGCGAGGTCATCGAGGCTTCGATGATTGGCAGCGATTGAAGCGACGTTGGAGCGTTCGAAGTCGAGGAGGGTCATGGCGACGTACCAGCCCTGGTTTTCTTCGCCGACGCGGTTGGCGACGGGGACACGCACTTCGTCGAAGTAGACCTGGTTGAATTCATGGTGCCCCGCGATGTTGACGATCGGCTGGACGCGAATGCCGGGCGACTTCATGTCAACGAGCAGGAAGCTAATGCCTCGATGCTTGGGGAGATCGGGGTTGGTGCGGGCGACCATGAACATCCAGTCAGCGTGGTGCGCGCCGGTGGTCCAGATCTTTTCGCCGGTGACGATGTAGTCGTCGCCGTCGCGGACGGCGCGGGTTTGGAGTGCGGCAAGGTCGCTCCCGGCACCTGGTTCGGAATAGCCCTGGCACCAGATTGCGTCGCCACCGGTGATCGCGGAGAGGTGCTGCGCTTTCTGTTCGGGACTTCCGTGGACGATGAGCGTGGGGCCGATCATGCCGACGCTGAAGGTGCGAGCGGCATCAGGTGCGCCGGCGTAAGAGAGCTCCTCACTAAACACCATCTGGGCGACATGGCCCCAGCCCTGGCCGCCATACTCCACAGGCCAGGCCGGAGCGACCCACTTTCGATGCGCGAGGGCCTTGAGGAAGCGTAGCTGGCCGGGCCAGTTGTCCATGCTGATGGGTCGGGAGCTACGGCCGCCAAAATCCTCGAGGGCCTCCGTGGCGAAAGCACGCACATCGGATCGAAGGGCATCGTGTTCGGCGGTGAAGCGAAACTCCATGGTGGGGAACCTCAGCGGGAAAGCGTGCGTGGAGGTTACCGCGCGGTAGGAGGGCGTGTCGCGGAGGGACTTAGCGGAAGTGGATGGCCACCTCGTCCCAGAAGCGGTCGTACTGGCCGAGACGGGCTGAGCCGGACCCGAGGTTAAAGTCCGGAATGATGAGTTCATCGACACCGGCATCGGCGTAGGCCTGGACGACTTCGCGGACCTGGGCTCCGTTGCCAGCGATGACAGGGCGGCCGCTGGCCTTCATACGCTCGATCATTTCCTTGTCATCGGTGAGGACAAGCATGCCCTGGGCGCTGCGGTGGATTTCCTTCGGATCGCGGCCAATCGCGCGGCAGTGCTCTTCAAGGACGGCACCCTTCTGCTTGAGGATCTCGGGGCCTCCCCAGACGTTCCACTCATCTGCGTAGGTGGCAGCGATGCGCATGGTGACTTTTTCGCCGCCGCCGCCGATGAGGAGCGGGAGCGTGCGTTGCGCAGGCTTGGGGACGAGGGGGGCGTCAGTGAGCTGGTAGTAGCGGCCGGCGAAGTCCGTGCGGTCGTTCAGAAAGAGGCTCTTGACGACCTGACAGGCTTCTTCCAGGCGGCGCATGCGGCCGCCAAGTGTTGAGAATTCGATGCCGTACTTCTGGTGCTCGTTCTCCTGCCAGCCCGCGCCGAGGCCGAGGACGAGCCGGCCCGCGCTGATGTTGTCGACGGTGGCAGCCATCTTGGCGAGGACCGCGGGGTGACGATAGGTGTTGCCGGTGACGAGCGGGCCGATGCGGATCCGGGGCACCGAGGCAGCCAGGGCAGCGAGTGTCGTCCATGCTTCATTCGTAGGTCCAGACACGTCCTCCGCGTTTGGCATGAAGTGGTCGGCATACCAGATTCCATCGTATCCGCGCTTCTCGGCGTGGAGCGCGAGTTCGAGCGTGGATTCCCAGGGCTGGGCCGGGCCCGGCCAGACGCTGAATTTCATAATACAGAGACCTCGCGGGAGGGGATTAGCGACACTCTACGGCGGACTCAGGCGGCTGTCCCGCAGGCGGCATCAGACTCCGACCTCACGTCCCACCAGCGGAGGACGCGAAGTGCACGAAGCGTATTCCATCTGCCCGGTTCGCCGGCTCGCTCGACCTGAATCCAGCTGGCACCGCGATAAGGGGCACGGGCGTGCCAGCGGCCATCTGACTTCCTGGCGCGCAGCAGCAAGTCGATCGCCGGAATGACGCGAGGATCCCGCGGCGCACCGACGGACTGAAGGTAGTCGAGACCGCGCAGCATGTCGTAGCGCCATTGCGGCGGAAACGGGAAACGGGCAATGCCAGGGAATGCGTGCCGGCCGGTCGTGTGAGACTGATACAGGGAGTGCGCGAAGAGAAACTCATGGCAACGGGAACGGGCGGATGCCAGTTCAGGCGAAAGCTCGCCGGTCCGGGCTTCCCACTCCTGGATCCCGTCGAGGGCGCTGATCGTGGTGTGAAAGGAGCTGTGCGTGGCGCCGTTGGATCGCTGGCAGTTCCAACCGCCGTCGGCCATCTGCTCGCGTATGAGGTTGGCAACCAATGGCTCAAGCCCGGCGAAAGCGGGCAAGAAGCGAGCTCCGAGGGCGAGACCCATGCCAGTGATGCAGGTCTCGCCGCTGACGGGCCTTCCTCGAACGGAGGTGACGTAGTTGAGGCCGCCGTCGGCGCGCAAGCCACGGTCGAGAAGGATTTGCATCCCCCTGGCGGCACGCGGTTCACCAGGCTCAAGACCGAGTTGGCGCAGCAGTACGAGCGTGTAGAACGTGGATGTCCACTTGGGGTTGTAAGCGCCACCCGCCCAGGTCCCTTCGGCGTCCTGCCGGGAAAGGAGCTCGGCTCCCCAGCCATCGGATGAGACCCGCGCCCGCTCGGCAGCGACGTCCGCGGGATCCGCATCGAGCAGATTCGCCTTCACCTGCCAGCGGATCGACGGGTCGCCTTCCAAAAGCCACCGTGTGATCTCGCTGCCGTCCACCGCATGTGACCTTAGCGGTAGTTACCGAATTTCAGCTCGATACCCCAGTCCTCGCCTTTTACGGCCTTGATCACCGACTGGAGCTCTTCGCGGCTGGGGCTGCTGACGCGGACGGCGTCGCCCTGGACCTGGGCGTTCACCTTCTTGAACTTCTGATCCTTGATGAAGCGGACGATCTTCTTGCCCATATCGGTTTCGATGGCCTGCACCATAGTGACGACCTGGCGGACGGTGCCGCCGCCGGCTTCTTCAATGGAGCCGCGGGAGAGGTTCGGAAGTGGCACGTTGCGGGCGATGAGCCGCTGTTGGAGCACTTCCCAGATCGCGTTGAGCTTGTATTCGTCGGTGGTGTGGATGGAGATCTTCGCGTCGCGGCGATCGTAGTCGACTTCGACGAGGATGCCCTTGAAGTCGAAGCGGTTGGTGATCTCGCGCAGCGCCTGGTTGACGGCATTGTCAACTTCCTGGAGGTCGCAGCCGGTCGTGATGTCGAAGGTTTCGTCCTTGGCCATACATACAACGTACAACGTGGAGGGCCAGTCGCAACGGGCGGCCGCTCGCCCGGAATGGTTCCAGACCGAACAATGCGGGATCGAGCGACCCAGGGAAGGACTACGGGTGGGATGAGGCTATCCGCCGGGGGGAACCTTTTCGCCGCGCTCCGGCACCGCCAATTTGCGTTGCTGTGGTGGGGACAGGCCGGGTCGCGGGTGGGCGACCACATCTACACGGTAGTGCTGCCGCTCTGGGTCCGGCAGGAGACTGGTTCGGCGAGCGCCATGGGGCTCGTTCTGCTGTGCACCGTGCTGCCGGCGGTCTTGCTAATGCCCGTAGCGGGAGCGCTGGTGGACCGCCTGTCACGTCCCCGCGTGATGTTCACGAGTGACCTTGTCCGTGCGGGGGCGGCCCTCTCGATTGGTTTGGCTGAGGCGGCGGGCGTGTTGGAGCTACCGTTTGTGTTAGTGGCGAGCGTTGCCTTCGGGCTGGCACAGGCCTTCTTCCAGCCCGCGTATGTCGCTGTCGTGCCACAGGTGACGCCAAAAGGCGACCTGCAAAGCGCAAACTCGCTCACTGCCCTGAGCCAGCAGATCGCAGCTGTGTTGGGCCCGGCCGCCGGGGCGGCGCTGCTCCTGTTCGCGGGTGCCGCGGCGGGATTCGTGGTGAACGGGCTCTCGTTTCTCGCCTCGGCAGCGACGCTGGCCGTGATGGACTGGCGGGCAATCCGTCCAGAGGCCAGTGCAAGCCGCGTACTGGATGACGTCCGCGAGGGATTTTCAACGGTGCGATCGGAACCGTGGATCTGGTACACGATCCTGCTGGCGGGCCTGGCAAACATCACGTTGACAGGGCCGATGCGGGTGGCACTTCCCTTTCACCTCGATGCGGAGCGCGACATGGGCTGGGCGTTCGGCGCGGTGCTCGCTGCCGGCGCCGTGGGCTCGGTGGTGATGGCACTTATGGTGGGAAGACGGAAAGGACGCCTGCGGCAGCGAGGCCTGATGGCCTACCTTGCGTGGCAGGCAAATGGGCTGATGCTCATAGCACTGGCATCGGGACTTCCGGTGAGTTTCCTGTTGGTGGCTGCGCTGGGCGGTGGGGCGGCGCTCACGCTCTTTGAACTAATCTGGGTTGGAACGCTGCAGGAAATGGTGCCGCTGGAACGGCTGGGCCGCGTTGCAAGCATCGATTATGTCGTCTCATTTGGCCTGCTGCCGTTAGGAGGGCTCGCGGTGGGTTTCGCGACCGATGCGTTTGGCGGAGCGGAAGTGCTGGCGGTTTGCGGAGCGATCACGGCTACGTTGCCGTTGCTCGGGCTCCTGACGCCGAGGATCCGCAGCCTGGACTGAGGGTGGCATCGGCTTCCCGTATACTCGGTGTTCGCGCAGAACGATCGAAAAGGGAACATGCGATGACCGAGGACACGGACAGGACGGAGCAACTCCGAAGCGACTACAACGAGGCCGTCGTGCAGGAAGGCCGGGAACTGGCGGGCCCGTGGATGACGGTCTCAAGCCGGCCGATCGAACGCCTGTACGACCCGACGGACCTCGCGGGTATCGACTATGAGCGAGACATCAATCTGCCCGGGAACTACCCGTACACGCGCGGCATCCACCGGACCGGATATCGGGGGAAGCCGTGGACGATCCGCATGTTCAGCGGGTTCGGCTCGGCGGAAGAGACAAACGCGCGGTACAAGGAACTGCTGAACACGGGCAACAACGGGCTCTCGATCGCCTTCGACATGCCGACGCTAATGGGCTACGACCATGATGAGCCGTGGGCGGAAGGCGAGTTCGGGAGCTGCGGCGTCGCGATCGACCACCTCGGCGATATGGACATCCTGCTATCGGACCTGCCGCTGGACCGGATCACGACGTCGATGACGATCAACAGCCCGGCACCGGTGGTGTGGGCGTTGTTTATCGCCTCGGCGGAGAAGCGGGGGATACCGCGGGAGAAGCTCGGGGGCACACTTCAGAACGACATCCTGAAGGAATACATCGCCCAGAACGAATACATCTATCCTCCGCGCGACTCGATGCGGCTCGTTACGGACACGATCGAGTTCGCGGCGAAGGAGATGCCTCTCTGGAACCCGGTGAGCGTAAGCGGATACCACATCCGTGAAGCCGGGTCGACGGCCGCGCAGGAGCTGGCATTCACGCTGGCAGACGGTGTGGAGTATGTGAAGTGGGGCCTGGAGCGGGGGCTGGACATCGATTCATTTGCCGGGCGGATCAGCTTCTTCTTTAACAGCCACAATGACTTCTTCGAGGAGATCGCGAAATTCCGGGCGAGCCGCCGAATCTGGGCGCGGCTGATGCGCGAGCGGTTCGGCGCGGAGAGCCCGCGATCCTGGTTGATGCGGTTCCACACGCAGACGGCCGGCGTTTCGCTGACCGAACAGCAGCCCGAGGTGAACCTCGTGAGGGTGGCGATCCAGGCACTGGCGGGTGTGATGGGCGGGACACAGTCGCTACACACGGACGCGATGGACGAGGCGATAGCACTACCGAGCGACAAGGCGGCGAAGCTTGCCGTGCGGACGCAGCAGGTCATCCTGCACGAGAGCGGCATCGTGAACACGGTGGATCCGCTAGGTGGGTCGTATTTTGTCGAGAAGCTGACGGACGACATGGAACGTGACGTGAACCGCTACTTTGACCAGATCGAGGCGCTGGGCGGCGTGATCCCTGCGATCGAACAGGGGTTCTTCCAGAAGGAGATCGCGGAAGCATCCGCGCGGTACCAACGGGAAATCGAAACGCGGGATCGGATCATCGTCGGCGTGAACGAGTACCTCAGCGACGAGAAGGCTGACATTCCAATCTTGAAGATGGACCCGGAAGGAGAACGGCGGCACATAGCGCGTCTCAAGGCGTGGCGGGCCGAGCGCAACGCCGACCGCTGGGGCGAGGCGATGCGCAGACTGGAAGAAGCGAGCCGGGCGGAGAAGATGAACACGATGCCGTTCATCATTGATGCTGTGAATGTGGGGGCAACGGTTGGCGAGATCTGCAATCTCTGGCGAAAGGTGTACGGCGAGTACACCGAAATGGTCGTGGTTTAGCGATCCGGCCGGCGCTCAGTAGTCGGACGGGTCCACATCGCCGCCGCGGCTATCGCGGAGGCCGGCAATGCGCGTGCGCTCGGCCAGCAGGCGAAGAATCTCGAGTGCCTGGGAAGCAGTCGGTGTGTCCCCCGCCTCTTCGATGAGGCGTCCGACTTCGGCGTCAATGGCGTCAAGACGTTCCTTTGCCTCGTCTTCGGTGAGGGGCTCAGCGGTGTCTCCACCGTTCGCACCCTGCGGCGGTGACCCGCTCTGTCCGGGTTCTCCGCCGGGTTGGCTGCCGGGGTTATCTGCCGGATCTGCGCCGGGATCGCCAGGTGTACCGGGCTCTCCACCCTGGCCGGGCTCCGGGGTCGCCGCCTGATCGCCACTGTTCGACGGATTGCCCCCGGGGGGCGGCTGGGAGGCGGGGGCCAGGAGACGGAGGACAACTTCGTAGTCGCGGCGGCTGACTTCGTCGGTGGGATCTTCAATCAGGGCCTGTTTGAACGAATCGAGGGCGCCGGGGAGGTCTCCGAGGGCAAACCGTTGATGGCCGATGCTGGCATGGGCGCGGTTCCGCCAGCGAGGAGACGGGCTAGAGAGGGCACGCCGGGCGGCCGCCGCCGCTTCTTCGAAACGCCCGTCTGCGTTTAGCGCGGCGGCGAGGTTGAGGGTGAGGGCCGGGTCACCGGGGCGCTCGGTCTGAGCTTCGACAAAAAGTTCGGCCGCCCTGGCGAACTGGCCGCTTCGGTACGCTTCGAGGGCTTGTTCGTTGTAGCCATGGGCAGCGGTCGCGCAGCCGGTGAGCAGCGCGGCGGCGGCAACAGCAATCGCTGCGGCAACGTGACGGCGGCGAGGCCGGAACCTCTCGGCCGCGGTCCCGAGGACGGCGAAGATGACGGCAGCTCCGGCGAACCATTGCGACCGTTCGATTGGGACGGTCCGCTCACGTTCATCGAAGGTGGCGCGATTCAGCGAGGCGAGGCGGCCGGGGACGATGCTGGCGAGGAGCGACGGATCCGAGCCGAGGTAGCTACCACCGGCGGCGGCGGCGAGGGCGCGGAGGAAATCCGCGTTCAGCCTGGTGACGACGGGCGAACCATCGGCGCGGGTGAGCGTGGTGGTAGCACCGGTAACGGGATCGACGACGGGCACGGCCGAGCCCTCGGTCGTGCCAACGCCGAGGACGAGGAAATCGACTCCACTGGTAGCGATCCGCCCGGCGGTTCCAACAGGATCGGGGCCGAGATCGTCGCCGTCGGTAATCAGCAAGAGCAGGCGTCCTGACTCCGACTCGGGATCGAAGGCTTCGAGTGCGACGTCGACGCCGGACCGGGCACTGGTGCCAGCGCCGACGAGGACCGGCGCCGGCTCCAGGCCCTGGACGATGCGGGCGGCGGCATCAAGGTCGGCGGTGAGTGGGAAGCGGACGCGCGCGTCGCCCGCGAAGACGACAAGGCCGGCGCGGTCGCCTCCGAGCCGTTTCAACATAGATTCGATGCCGGCGCGGGCTGCTGCGAGACGGCTCGGCTCGATGTCGGTGGCCGCCATGCTGCGGGAGACATCGAGGACGACAAAGAGGTCGGCGCCGCGGCGCGGGACGAAGGCGTCCCGTTCGCTCCAGCGGGGGCCCGCAGCGGAGACGACGGCTGCCGCGATTGAGAGGCCAAACAGGAGGGCAGCGAGTACCGGCGGCCCAGCGACGGGCGTGCGGGATAACGCCACGAGGCGGCGAGCACCGTGCCGCATGCCAAACCACCAGGCGGCAATCGCGACCGGGATCAGAGGCAGGAGAGCGAGGAAGAGCGGACTCGCGAAGGTCATGCTGAGAGCCTCCGGAGCCAGGAACCGCGAAGCGCGATCTCTCCCAGAAGGAGTGCCGCGGCAGGAATCACGAACCAGGGTGCAAGGTACGTGAACCGCTCGAAGCGCTCGCGGCCAACGCTGCTCTTTTCGAGGGAACCAATCTCTTCATAGACGGCGGCAAGCTCTTCGGGGGTGTCTGCTTCGAAGTAACGGCCGCCGGTGCGCTCGGCGATCTCCGTGAGGAGCGCGGCATCGACCTCCGCACCGCCGCCTCGCCCTGGCGTGACGACGCCGATGGTGTAGAGGCGGATGCGGAGTGCGATCGCGAGGTCAGTGGCATCTTCGGGCGAAAGCGATGGTTCGTTGTGTTGACCGTCGGTGAGGAGGATGACGGCACGGCTGGCGGCCGGCGAGTCACGCAACATATTGAGGCCCTCAGAGATTCCGAGACCGATCGCGGTGCCATCGGGGAGGAAGCCGGTTTCGAGGTCCGCGATGACGGTGTCGAGCGCGCGGTAGTCGAGCGTGGGCGGTGAGAGGGCCACGGAAGTGGACGCGAAGGCGACGACGCCGATGCGGTCGTTTTCGCGCCCTCGGATGAATTCGCGCACAACGTCGCGGGTGACGGCGATCCGGGTCCGGCTGCTGGCCAGGAGGGCATCCATGGAGCTGGAGGTATCGATAGCGAGCGCGATGTCGATCCCGTCAGCAGGAATAACCGCGTTGGCATCCCCGACGCGGGGGCCGGCGGCGGCGATGGCGAGGAGAACGATGGCTGGAATTCGCACGAGCGGGAGGAACCGTGCGAGGCGGACCCTGGGCCCGGGACGAAGCGCGCGCAGTCCAGCCAGCGAAGGAAGTTCGACGCCCGCGGGCCGAAAGCGCAACACCACCCACCCGACCGGAACGGCGAGGAGCGCGAGCAACAGAGCAGCCGGTTCAGCAAAGGACATCAGGCGTCACCATCGACGATCTCGCGGGCCATGTTGAGGTCGGCGCGGCGGCGTTCGCCGGCCGGGCGATAGCCCGCGTACACAACGGCGTCGCAGTTTTCCAGGAACCCACCGACGAGGCGTGCCTGGAAGCGGTTGGCACCGCCTCCTTCCATCCGGCGGCGGATCTCCGTGGTCGTCAACGCCGAGGCCGGGAAGCCATAGTCGCGGGCAATGACGTTCCGAACGAGCGCGGCGAGAGTGCGATAGCCGGTGACGGGGTCGCCGTCGAGCAGGGGTTCGAGTTCGTCGAGTCCGGTGGGGCCAGTTTCGACAACGGCGGCCTCAGGATCACGGGCAGCGTAGCGCCGGCCGAGACGGCGGGCAGCAACGACGACGAGCCAAGCAGTAAGTGCGAGGGCGGTCAGCGCCCCAAGGGCGATGGCCGGACGCAAGAACGGTGACTCGGCACCGCCAATAGAAACGGGCGGCGCAAGCGGGCTCAGTTCAGCCGGTGAATCCGGGTCGAGCGTCGGGACGACGGTCCAGGACAGAGGCGGCAGCTCTCGCCGTGTGACGCCATCGGCGGAGAGCACGGTGACGGCGGGCGTGAACGTGCCCGCACCGATCCGGAAGGGCGCCACGGTGACAACGAAGCGATACCGGGCCATTTCTCCGTCTGGTTCGGGCGGCGATGGGACGGCGGAGATGACTTCGACACCGTTCCATGAGGGGGCGGCGGAGTCGACCTCGACGATAGCATCGCGTGGAGCGAGGACTTCGATGGTGATGACGGCACGATGGCCGATGAAGAGCTCGGAGACCATTACCGACGAACTGTCGCCTTCGTCGGCGCTGGCCTGTACCGGCGGCAGAGCGCCGAATGCGAGGGCGACAAGGATTGTGACGAGAATGAGATGGTGCTTCATGCTGCCGCGACCCGGCCACGGAAGAAGCGAAGCAGTGCCGGGACGTAGTCTTCGCCGACCATGAGCTGAATTTCATCGATGTGCAGTTCGCCGAGGAGGCGCTTGCGATCCGCATCCATGACAGCGACAGCAGCCTCGTAGGCATGGCGGACGGCGGGGTCAGACGTATCGACTTCCGCGGTTTCACCCGTCTCGGGATCTGCCACTGTGACAATACCGGACGCGGGGATGGACGAGTCGACAGGCTCACGGACACAGATAGCGATGATGTCGTGGCGGCGGGCAGCAGCGCGAAGCTGGGGGGCATACTCCGTGGTGAGGAAATCTGAGACGAGGAACACCGTGGCACGGCGGCGCTGGATTCCAACAAGATGTTCGAGCGCACGGCCGATATCCGTCCGGCGTGACTGCGGCCGGGCCCAAAGGATCTCGCGGATGACACGGAGGACGTGGGTGCTCCCCGCGGAGGGCCGCAGATACCGTTCAGGTGCTCCGGCGAAGAGGAGGAGGCCGACGCGGTCCTTGTTGCGGATTGCTGCAAGTGCGAGGACTGCACTGACTTCCGCGGCGAGGTCGGCCTTGGATCGGCCACTGGCGCCCGCGCGCTGTGAGGCGCTGACATCTACGACGAACATCACGGTGAGGTCCCGATCCTCGCGATAGCGACGAATCATGGTTTCGCCGGTGCGGGCGAAGGCTTTCCAGTCGATGGAGCGGACGTCATCGCCGGGGACATAGGGGCGCAGTTCGTCGAATTCGACTCCACGGCCACGAAAAACCGCCTGATATTCACCGAGGAAGAGGTCGTTCACGAGGCGACGGGCGCGAAGCTCTATGAGCCGGACGCGGTCGAGGAGGTCCTGCGAGATGGAGCCGGGGCGAAGGTCGTCACCGGCGGAAACGGGAGAGTTACGGCGAAACCACATGGCCTGCTCCGCTGGCGTTGCGCCTCAGGGGATATCAACCCGGCCGAGAAGGCGGTCGATCAGGTCATCGGTCGTGAGTTCTTCGGCGTCGGCCTCGTACGTTGTGACGATCCGGTGACGGAGTACATCGTGGGCGACGCTCTTTATGTCGTCAGGAACGACATAGCCGCGACCTTCGAGGAAGGCCTGGGCGCGGGCGGCACGGGCCAAGGCGATGCTTGCCCGTGGAGAGGCGCCATAGCCTATGAGGGGCTGAAGCTCGGCCATACGAAAGTCGGCAGGGCGACGGGTCGCATGCACGAGTTGGACGATGTACTCCTTCAGGGAGTCGTCGAACTGCACTTCGTCAACCGCAGACACGGCTATCTGGAGGTCCTGGGCGCTGGCTACCGCCGGTCCGGCGGCCGGCATGCCGTTGAGACTCATCTCAAGGATCTTGCGCTCGTCCATGCGCGACGGGTAGTCGACCTTCACCTTGAGGAGGAATCTGTCGAGCTGAGCCTCTGGAAGCGGGTAGGTACCTTCCTGCTCGATCGGGTTCTGTGTAGCCATGACGAGGAACGGCTGGTCGAGCGGGAAGGTGACGCCGCCGATGCTGACCTGGTTTTCCTGCATGGCTTCGAGGAGGGCGGATTGAACTTTCGCGGGTGCCCGGTTGATCTCATCGGCGAGGACAAGGTTGGCGAAGACGGGGCCCTTGCGGACATGGAATGCGCCGTCGGAGGGCCGGAAGACTTCAGTACCGATGACGTCGGCAGGGAGAAGGTCGGGCGTGAACTGGAGGCGCACCCATTCGAGACCGAGCGCGCGCGCGAGGGATGACACGGTGAGCGTCTTGGCAAGGCCGGGGACGCCTTCGACGAGCACGTGGCCCTGGCAAAGGAATCCAATGAGGAGCCGATCGATGAGCAGATCCTGGCCGACGACAGACCGATGGACGTCTTCGCGAACGCGCGCGAGGGTTTCAGCGGCACGACCGGCTGCCGGGCTGAGACTGTGAAGGGCAGCGGCCACGTGACATCCCCCGCGATGAACGGGAGCGATAGGGCGCCCGCCGTGGGGGTCATTGTACCGTCAACGAGGAAAGAGATGGGCTAGCCGCGGGTGCCGGTGGCCTTACCAGTACGGAGATCCACGGGGTAGTACTTGCCCGCCTTCAGAGCGGCGATGAGTTCGCGCTCGTCATGGATGTCCTGTTCGAAATAGGTGGCACAGCGGCCAATGTCGCTGATAGCGTGGGAGTCGGTGCCGCCCGTGCCCGGCAGTTCCATCATTTCTTTGAGGCGGCGGGAGAATTCGTTCTCCTTGTCGCTACCGCGGCCGTTTAGCTCTTCGAGGGCGGCGACGTACTGGTAGGCCGGATTGCGGCTGGCCTTGAGGAGCGAAGCTTCGTACTCGTCGTCGTTTCGGCTGAACCATGGCATCTGACGCCGGTACGGATGGGCGGCAACCATAACGCCATTGGCGGTTTCGACGTAGCTCGCAAGTTCGCGGGCACGATGCATGCCGAAGACATAGCGGTCGATGCCAAAAGTGAGAATGTGGCCGTCGTCGGTACTGATTTCGACCCCGGCGAGCACGAGGAAGTCGTGCTTGGCGCGGAGCTCTTCAATGGACTTCTGATCCCATACGGTGTCGTGTTCCGTAAAGCAGATCGCGTCGAGGCCAGCGGCCTTGGCCCGGACGACAATATCGTCGGGATTGAGCACGCTGTCGTGCGAACGTGGCCATGTGTGAGCGTGCAGGTCAATGAGCATTTGATAGGGAGCCCTCGGCAACTATACCCAGCCCGCTGAAAGACGCTCAAATGCCGCGGGCGGGCGTTGAGCGGCGAACGGGCGACAGGTATCGTGGCGGGCCGAGCAGCAATGGGAAACTCAACGCCCGGCCGGGCCAGTCCCACAGTAGCAGAGAATGAATCGAGGGGCGTTCGAGAGGCCGTCGAACGAACGCTGCCCGCGGCCTACAGCCTGGCCATGCGGATCTGCGGGAACCCCGAAAGGGCAGCAGTAGCCTGTGAGCGCACGTACGCGGAATGGGCGGCCGGTAGCACGGCCACGGACCGGTGGGCCCGGCATGAGGAGCTGCGATTTCTCACATTGGTCCGCGCCCACGCCCTCGCCGAAAAGCGTGCGTCGCTCGTCAGCGGTCGCGAACCAGCCGACATGAGCGCGCGGTTGTCTTCGCCTGATGAGGATGTCCAGGAGACGTTGGCGGAGGCGGATGCGCTAGGCCGGCGCGCGGTGCAACTGGCCTACTTCGACGGGATGGATGCAGCGTCCATCGCGGAGCTGCTGGCTGAGCCGGTGGAAAACGTACGGGCGGCAATGCGGCGCACGTTGCTGGCACTGGCAGGGCCTGGCTCGGCGAGAAGGGAACGGCAGAATGAGCACGTTTGACGCTGCCGACAAACTCACTGCGCTCGTTTCGGAATTGGCCGAGACAGAGGACGAACGCGAACTCATCGAACTGGCGCTGTCGATGCTCGCGCACTCGGTGGAGCCGGTGGTGCCTTCTGCGGACCTCCGAGAGCGCGTCCTGGCGCGAGCGTTGCAGAGCCCGAGGGAGGCGCGGTTCGAAGCGGACGGTTTCTACTTTGCACGCGGCACGGGGATTGACTGGGTGGAGATTGCCCCGGGGATCCGGATCAAGTGGCTGCTCGGGAACCCTGATGGCCCACAGACGGCACTGATCGAGATGGGGCCGAACCTCGCGTTCCCGGCACATCCGCACCCTGAGATCGAGGACCTGTACTTGATCAGCGGTGATGCGTGGGTCGGCGACATACCGATGAGCGCGGGCGACTACTGCCGGGCTCCCGCGGGCACGGCGCATAATGACGTGCGGTCGGGCCCCAATGGGTCGCTGGCGCTGGTGGTAAGCCGCTAGGGCGATGAGCGCCAGTCAGCCCTCAGAGCGGAGCCCAACGGCCGGACACACGGCGAGGCCCCAAGGCTAACGTATCGTTCATGCAGACGGCGGATACTGAGGGCATGAACATGACAGACGCGGTTCCAGTCCCGGCGGTTCAGACCTGCGCACACCAGTGGCGCTACTTCGTAGACGTCCGGACGCAGGCAGTCCGCTCACGGCGGTGTGAGCTCTGTGGGCAGGAGACGGCGATCGCCGCACCGCGCGCGCCGGCTCCTGCCAGGCGGATTTCTGCCTGAAGCGCCCGTCCGGTGCTGCTCCTGTAGGATGCGCGGATGGCACGACCGCTCGACGGCATAACGATTCTCGACCTGACCTGGATTCTTTCGGGGCCCTACGCCTCGATGGTGTTATGCGACCTTGGCGCGGAGGTGATCAAGGTGGAGCGTCCGCCGAACGGGGATATTTCGCGGACGACAGGGCCGTATCAGAACGGATTCAGCAGCTACTACTTCAGCGTGAACCGTGGGAAGAAATCCATGGCGATAGACCTGCGAAAGCCGGAAGGGCGGGACCTGTTCCTGCGGCTGGCCGAAAAGGTCGACGTGGTGATGGAGAATTTCACCCCGGGGACGATGGACCGGCTTGGCATTGGCTGGGAGGCGCTCTCAAAGACAAACCCGAGCCTGATCATGGCAAGCACGTCTGGGTTCGGCCAGACAGGACCGTACCGGGACAGGCCGGCACTGGACATCATCGTGCAGGCGATGGGCGGCGTGATGTCGATCACCGGTGAGCTGGGCGGGAGGCCGGTACGGCCGGGCGTTTCGTTCGGAGATGTGGTTGCGGGCCTGTACACCGCGATCGGCATCCTGGCGGCGCTCCAGGAACGCAACAAGAGCGGGCTTGGCCAGCACGTCGACATTTCGATGCTCGATTGCCAGGTGAGCGTGCTGGAGAACGCGATCTCGCGTTATTTCGTGAGCGGGGAGACGCCGAAGCCGCTCGGCACGCGCCATCCGATGGCCACGCCGTTCCAGGCCTTCCCGACGGCCGACGGATATTTGGTCGTGGCGCTGGGCTTCGGAGTCGTGGACCAGTGGACGCTGTTGTGTTCTCTGTTGGAGACCCCCGACCTGATCGACGACGAGCGCTTCAACACTGGACCAAAGCGGACCAGGAACCACTCGGTGTTGGAGCCGTTACTTGAAGCGGCCTTCCGGAAGAAGACCACCGGCGAGTGGCTGGAACTGCTGCTCGAGGCAGAGATCCCCTGCGGCCCGATTCAGACAATTGACCAGGTGGTGCGAGACCCACAGGTGGTGCACCGGGACATGATCCAGGAGATAACGCACCCGAAAGCCGGGACTATCCCGATCGCGAACACGCCCGTCCGGATGTCACGGTCGGAATCGGGCATCAAGGGGCCGCCGGCCGACTTTGGCGAGCACACGGCGGATGTGCTCGGGGAGCTGCTGGGAATTGCGCCGGATGATGTGACCGGGCTGGTGGAACGTGGCGTGGTGATGACGGAGGGCGGCCCGGATATCGAATCCCTGCTGAAGTAAGACGGACAGTTGCTCAGCGGTAGAGGCGGTTGACGCGAATGTAGTCTGCTACCGCCGGAGGCACGTGCTGATCGTGGGCATCGGCTGGAGCAGCCTGGCGGGCCCCGGTCGACGACATTGCAGCCATATCAGGAGCGAGTTCGCGGACAATGATGCGCGAGGCGAAGGGTCGCACGCTGGCCGAGGTGACCAGCCGGTCCACTTCTTCCATGCTCGCCTCGGCACGGTTTGTGGCGACGAGGCGGTGGGCAGCGAAAAACGTACGCAGTTCCGCGTCCATGTTGCTGTAGTAGCCGGGATCAAAGATACGAACGAGCGTGTCATAACCGGCAACGAAGTCAATCTGGGAGCCGGTAAACGTCTCACGCAGTGCGGCGGCCTGATCAACAAAACGGGCGACATTGGCCACGAGTACCGCGATGAGCGGTGCCGCTTTGTGCCCGGCAAGCAACATGCCAACTCGATGGGGGAGCGATGCGCCGTGGATCCCCTTGGCCACATTTCTAGTCGTGAGCATCGCGGCGGGTTGCAAACCCGTTGCCTCGGAGCCGACGGCGAGAAGGCCGAGGTGCGCACGCGTTGGGGGATTGAAGGCCGAGGGCAGGACCACGAAGCCGTCAGCGGGCGGCGGGCCATCGTCGAACCGGGCGACCGCGGGAGCGTGCGCGGCATCAAGTTCGTGGAGGGCAGCGACGACCGCCTGGTGTTCCATCGAGACAATTCTACTGGGCATTGACAGACCGCAGGCCGTGAGAAGCGTTTATCCGCGACACTGAGGGCATGAGGACGCAGTCGAATCCCGGCCTGGCGGGGCGAGTTGGGCGAACCATCCAGCCTGCGGCGATGGCGGCGCGAGCTGCCGCGCGGTGGGCGGCAAGCCGGACGGCGTTTGGGGAGCGGGGACGAGAGAAGCGGCAACAAGCGGTGCTGCGGACGGCGGAGGACGTGACGCGGACGATGGGAGAGATGAAGGGCGCGATCATGAAGGTGGGCCAGGTGCTCTCATTGATGACGGGCGTGGTGCCGGAGGAGATGGCCGGGCAGCTTTCGTCGCTACAGATGCAGGCACCACCCATGGCCTTCGAGCTTGTTGAGGCGGTGTTTCGGGAACAGTACGGCCGCGGCCCGGACCGCGTATTCGCGCAGTTCGAGCGTGTGCCGTTTGCGGCGGCATCGATCGGACAGGTACACCGGGCTCGACTGACGACGGGGGAGGCCGTAGCTGTGAAGGTGCAGTATCCGGGCGTCCGGGAGGCGATCGACCACGACCTCGCGAACGTGAGCGTAATGCTACGAGCAGCGGGAATGTTGGCACGGGGTTTGGACGTCGGCCCGATTGTCGACGACCTGAAAACGACGATTCGCGAAGAACTGGACTACGAGCGCGAGGCAGCGAACCAGGCCAGATTCGGAGAGCTGTACCGGGGTCATGCGTTCGTGCGAATCCCCGACGTGTACGGCGACCTGACGACCAAGCGGGTCCTCGTGCAGGAATTCATCGAAGGGGAGCCGTTTTCAAGCGCAGTCCTGAGAGAACAGCGTATTCGTGACGATATCGCCGAAAAGGTGTTCCGGTTTGCGTTCGGGAACTTCTACCGGCACCGGCTGTTCAACGGAGACCCACATCCGGGGAACTACCTGCTGTGCAACGACGGACGGGTCGCCTTCCTGGACTTCGGATGCGTCGTTGCATTCGAGGAGCAGACGGTGGAACGGTTCCGGGCGCTCATTCGCACGCTGTTCGACGGGGACCTGGAGGCCTGGCGGTCAGCGGCCGAGGAGGTCGGGATCCTCCAGCGTGGTGCGCCGTTCAGGACGGAGACGCTGTACGAGCACATGCACTGGTTCTGGAAGCCAATTCTCTCCGACGAGGTGATATTTACACGCGAGCTTGCAGCCGAAATGGTGCGCCGGAACACGCAAACTACGGGAGAGGGCGGCACCATCAACCGCCACCTGAACATTCCCCCGGGAACGGTGTTCCTGACGCGAATCAACTTTGGGCTGGCGGGGATGTTCGGGGCACTGGAAGCGCGGGGACCGTGGCGGCAGATCATCGGCGAATATGTGTACGGGTGGGAGCCGCAAACCGAGCTCGGGAGGGCATCTGCGGCGACGAGCGTGGGCCTATCAGTCTGAGCTACGCGAGCGGGCCGAGCTGACAGTCGATAGCTTCGCGGGCGGCAGGATAGACCTCGCCATAGCCGCGAAGGAGCCCGAAGCAGCCTGAGATCATCATGTCGCCAAAGGGGGCGGCAAAGTAGGGATCGAGCGGGCTGCCGCGCAGCCGGTGCCGCTGCGGGCCGGTAACGGCGACCATGCCAGGGACGGTATCGCTGACGAGATCCCGGGCGCTGTGATACGCGCCATGGCCCTTGGAGCTGAATACTTCGGCGTTCGTCAATGAGCCATCGGCGAGGCGGCGCGTGAACGTCTCAATCTTCTCTGTTGAGAGCTCACCAGTGTGGTGTTCGAACAAACTGGCGACACTGCGACCCCGGAGGTGAAACCCGAGCAGGTGCATGTTGCCCGAATTGAGGACGATGCGCTCATCATGCTCAGCGACAACGGGATCGTGGAGTGCACCGAGCGCGGCCGCCGGCCCGGTATCCATGAAGGCGACGGGTGCTTCGCGAGCTGCTTCAGAGACCATGGCAATAGCGCGGGTGAGATAAGGCGGCAGGTCAGCGGGTGCGGCCGCGAAGTTAAGCAGGTCGTTCCGCGATTCAACAACCCGGCGAAGGTGATCGAAGCGGAAGACGCGGTCGGACACGTCGGTGGGGGCGGCGCCGTGGTCGAGGCAACCAAGGGCGAGGCCATCGAAGTCACCAGGCTCTTCAAAGGCGGCGAGTGCGGTGCGGATTGCACCAAGATCGAGATCGCGAAGGACGACGTGCTCGCCAGCGAGGCTGGCTGCTTCGTCATCGGAAATGACCGTCACGCCCATTTCGCGAACGCGGTCGAGGTCGTCGTCAAACGTGACCGCTGCGGACTCGGTGGCGAACGCGGGGAGACCGGCTTTGAGATGGGATTCAAGCGCCCATCCGCAGGGGCCGCCGCCCTGGTTGACACCTGTGAGGATCGCGGCCTGCCGGTTGGCGGTTGCGCGCCGGATGCGGCGCGCAGCTATCTCCGTGGCAGAGGGAAGCACCATCTTGATGCTGTTCTCAACGGGGCGTTCGGAGTCGAAAAGGAGGATGTCCTGAGTGCCGGTGCCCATGTCGATGGCGAGGATGCGCATTAGCCCATTGTAGCCGGTGAGCGGCCATTGAATGGGAGCGCGGACGGGATACTATCTGCGTGTGTTACGTCGAGTGAGGGGCGAGATGGACGCGGCCGACAGTCCCGTCCCGGCGACGAACGCAGTCGAGACACATTCGGCGCACAGTAGGCGTTGGCGGCGCGCCCTGCTGTTCGTGACGGCGGGAACGCTTGTCGCGGGTGGCCTGGCCTTCACCCAGAAGGATCGCTACACAGACAACCTCGCGGAGCTGAGCCGGAGCGTTATCGGGAATGAGAACACGGCGAAGGTCGAACGGGTGTACTTCCGGATCCAGGATCGCGTAGACCGGACGAAGTACCGCCTCCTTGGCGGCAAGGGCAGGGCGTTCGAAGAGCACGTAACAGTCCAGTATGTGGTGCGCGAGCCGGGCCCGGTCATCGTCATCGACCGGAGGGCGAAGCCGGCGGACGAGCGCCCGGAGCTGCTTGACTTCCCGGCGCCGCCACCACCGCCGCTCCCGGTGTTGGAGCTGCCGAAGGTGCATCGGCTGCGGGAGAAACCTGACCCGGGCGAAGGTGAGTGGACGACGGCGGGACTGCCGCGTACGACCCCGGAACGCCCGTTGATGGCGAAGACATTCGTGAGGCCGGATCCGGCGCGGCCTTACGCGGTGGCCGGGATACTGCTGGTCGATTCGCACCGGACACAGATGAAGATGGTCGGTGGGACCAAGGATCCCGGCGGCGACCGTGGGGTGGCTGGCCCCGGGGCCATCCCCGATGCCGACCATGGAAACCTGCTTGTGGCGTGGAATGGTGGTTTCCAGGGCCCGCACGGTGGGTTCGGGATGGTTGCAAACGGAAAGGAGTACCGGCCGTTGCGCACCGGGCTTGCGACCGTTGCGGTGATGGAGGACGGCAGCCTGAAGATGGGTGAATGGGGAAGAACGCTGACCCGCGAGCCGGACATGGTCGCTATCCGGCAGAACGCGGCACTCCTCGTCGAGAACTGCGAAGTGAGTCCCCGCACGACCGAGGGAAACGACACCTGGGGTTACGTGCAGGTGGATTCGTCGGAATTCATCACCTGGCGGTCGGCGATCGGACTCACGCGTGACGGAAATCTGATCGTTGCGGCGGGCAACTCACTGAGCGCGGCGACACTGGCGAAGGCGCTGTGGGCAGCGGGGGCGTGTACGGCGATGCAACTCGACATCAACACGCCCTACGTCCTGACAAGCCTGTTCTTCAAGGAGCAAGATGGGACGCTGCGGGCTGAACGGTTCATGGCATCGATGCCGGATTCGCCCGGACGGTTCCTGCGCACACAAGAACGTGACTTCATGTACCTGACGTACCACGCGGCCGCACCGTAGGGGCAGGGGGTACAGGCGAGGAGCACAGGGACTCAGGAACCGAGAAAGCGGTTCAGCGTCTGTCCAGAACCCAGATAGGCCGATGCGGTACCAGGCCCCAGGTAGCGCCAGTGCCAGGGTTCGTACGCGTAGCCGGTCTGGCCTTCGCGCCCGGGCGGGTAGCTCATCACGAAGCCGTAGCGGGCCGCGTTCTGTTGAAGCCACTGGCCCGCCGGGGAATCGCCGAACGAGCCGGAGAGGTCGTTGATATCGACCGTCGTGCCGAGTTGGTGCTCACTATGCCCGGGCTTAGCGCTAGTGTTCTGGTCGGGGCCGAAAGCAGCCACTTCCTGATCGTACAGCTGCTTCTGGACGTCATAACCGCGGTAGGCGCTGATGATGTAGATGTCGATGCCGTCGGCCGAGGCATCGGCCTTCATGGAGTTCCAGGCGGCGGCCGCCTCTGCGTTGAGGGAGAAGCCCTCGACCTCAACGAGTGGGCCGACCACGCAATCGCGCGAAATACGGTGGTCCTGATCGACGGGTGCGAGCAGGCCGCAGCCAACGAGTGGCGACGGATCCTCGGTCGGAGTGGCCCGCGGTGTTGACGGTTCGGCCGTCCCAGCCGTTGGGGTCGCGGGTGCTGACGTTGGCGAACTGGCCGGACTCGTGGGCGACGGCTCAGGCGTCGCGACCGAAGGCTGGACGGTCGTGCCGGTCGCAGAAGGCGTTGCGGCGATACTCGAAGGGGAGGCGGGGGAGGCGCTACCGGAACCGCAGGCCGCATTTGTGAAGATGGCGACAGCCGTAAGAATGCTCAGCGCCAGAACCGCCAGACCAAGGTAGTACCAGGGCTGCCAGCGGACGTCATCGGCGGCAGGGGTTACGGGAGGGGGCACGATCTCACCGTACGGCGTGTGCGCGTTAAGTTCACCGGCCGCGAAGCGTCAGGCCTGGGGGCGCGGATCGCGCTCGATATCGTCGAGGAAGGCGCGCAGCAGCGCATTTGTTACGGCGGGCTTTTCGAGCTGGACGAAGTGGCCAGCGCCGGCGACCGGCTCCTGTCGAATGAACATTGCGCGGTCGCGAAGCCAGACCGGGTCTCCCAACGGGCGGCCTGCCCAGATCGCCATGAAGGGCTTCTTGTCGGCGAGCGCCACGAGCTCCGCGAGACGGTGAGGAGGCACCGGAGTCGAGAGCATCCCGGCGGCGACTTCGTGCGGGCAGCCAAGCATCATGTTGCGGACGCGTTCCCGGGTTTCAGGGGATGTGGCCTCGGCCCAGAAGCTCTCCAGGAGAGGCTCCAATGGTCCCGTCGTGCCCGCTTCCAGGATGCGGCCAGCCAGAGCTGCCCCATCAAATCCCCGGGGCCCAACCGGCGAATCAGCGATGAGGATGGCACGAACAAGGCCGGGCCGCAGTGCATTCAGGAGGAGTGCGACGAGCCCGCCGAGACTATGGCCAACGACCGCGGCGCTGGCGATCCCCAAGACATCGAGGACTGCTGCGACATCGGCTGCCTGTTGCTCCACATCGAACGGTCCGGCGGCCGGTGTCTGCCCACGACCGCGCAGGGAAATGGCGACGCAGCGGTGGTCGCGCGACAGGTCATCGACCTGGGGCTGCCATGCGGACGCATCGCAGGCGAGCCCGTGGATGAAGACGAAGACCGGTTCGCCGGCGCCTACATCGAGAACATCGAAATCGAGTTCATTGGCACGGACGACTGTCACTTTTTCGGGCCTGCCAACATGCGGCGGGGAGCGAAACTGACGATACGCCAGGCAAGGCGAGCACCGCGGCGCGTCGTGCTCTTGCGGCGATGTGGCACTGCGGCGGGGACGGCTGCGACGGCATCGCGGGCGCGGCCCATGGCACTGGCGGCGACGGCATCAAGACTGTCGACGACCTGGGCAGCCGGATTTTGCGAGCGGCGACGCTGCTTCTTTTCGCTCGACGCGCCTTTGACGAGGAGAATCGTTGCAAGTGCGGCGATGGCTCCCCCAGCGACGAGGACGCCAGTGAGCACGCCGGGACGGCGGCGGGATGCGCGGTCCTGCTCGGTGACCAATGCTGTGAGGGGAGGCGGCGTGGCCTCAACATAGGGCTCGAATTTACCGGCAGCGACATCGTCGAGGAAGAGCGAGACGGCTTCCGTGAAATCGTCGGGGTTGTCGCCGGGGACGCTGTGGCCGGCACCTGGCACCGTAACGAGGCGTGCTCGTTGCATTTCGCGGACGCAGCGGTCCGCTACATCGGGCTTGAGCACGTCGCTCTCACCACCGCGGACGAGCAGCACGGGGGGACGAAGCTCGCGGAACATCTTCCAGGTTTCATCGTTGGACAGTTCATTTCCGATACGGAGGCCGCTATCGGGCTGACGGAATCGCTTGTCGAACTTCCAGGTCCACTTGCCATTCTCCATCTGGCGTAGCCGGTGGCGCATGCGCTCGCGGATGTTCTCGATGGTGCGGCGCTGGTTGAACTGGTGAGCCATCTGAACGAATTCTTCGAAGTCCAGCTCATCGGGGCCACGGGTGAATCGCATGATGTTATCGACACCTTCGCGGGCGGCTTCAGGGCCAACATCGACGAGCACGAGGGCTGAGACGCGTGATGGGTAGCTCGCCGTGTAGGAGACGGAGTTCAAGCCACCCATGCTGTGGCCGATGAGGATGAACCGCTCTATTCCCAGTGCTTCGCGGAACCCTTCGAGGTCGCGGACGAAGGCTTCGCGGCTGTAGTCGCCTTCATCGGACCAGGCGCTATCGCCGTGGCCGCGCTGATCGAGAGCGATCAGGTGGTAGCGGTCGGCCAGGCGGCCGGCAAACTCATCGAACATATGCCCGGAGACACCGAAGCCGTGGAGCATGATGATCGGGGGAGCCGCGGGATCACCCCACTCCTGATAATGGAGCGAAATTCCCGAAACGGTGACCTGCTGATCGAGGTAGGAAAGCGCGGTCATAGCAAGACCTCCACAAGACTGGGCGCGTGTGAACAGAGATGATACTACCGGCCGCAGCGCGGAAGACCCACGCAAGCAGGAGCAGCAATGACGACGACCCGGCGCATCCCGGACCCGACGATGATGGCAAGGCTTCAGTTGAGTGTAAAAGGCGTCGACTGGGCAGCTTCATTGATGGCGCCATTCCAGCACGAAGAGATTGACGGGGAGTGGTCAGCGCACCGTCACGTTTTCCATCTGCTGGGGAACGAGCGCGTATTCCAGGAACGTATCAGGCTCGCGATGGAGCAGGACGGCGCGATTTTCGAGCGATGGGACAGCCAGCGCCACGCGCAGGACCCCTACCAGAAGGATTCCGACATCGAACTACTGGCGGAGGAGTTCGTCGGAGCGAGAACGGAGACGTTTGAACTGTTCAAGTCTTTGACGCCGGAGCAATGGTCGCGAACGTTCACGTGGCCCGATGGCCGCGTCTGCGACATGGCCTGGTTGGGCGAGAAAGTGCTCTGGCACGCGTTGGATCACTTCGCGACACTGCTGGATATGCACGGGCATTTCGCCCCATTGCAAGCATCCGGGTAGTGGCGGCCGCAACCGGGTGTTGATTGACCTCCATTGCCACTCGTTCCCGCGTTCGCAGTGCAGCACGCTGGAGCCCGGGCAGCTCATCGATCTGGCCCGGGAACGCGGCCTCGACGGGTTCTGCCTGACTGAGCATGACCAGACCTGGCCGGCCGAAGAGCTGGCTGTGCTGGGGAAACGAACAGGATTCCCGGTGTTCGCGGGGATTGAGCTTTCCACCGACATGGGCCACGTCCTGGGTTATGGCCTGGAAGGGACCGGGTCGCCACTGCATGTAGCCGGGACCGTCCACAATTTGGCGGTCGCCTGTGGTGCGGTGCTCTACCTCGCGCACCCGGCACGGGATGGCCTGTTGAAGCTGGACCGGCACACGATCGAATACTTCGATGGCGTAGAGGGTATGAACGGATCGGATTCGAGGTTGCAGAACCTTGCAGCGACAGAACTCGGCAAGGGATTCCGGCACCCACCTATCGGTGGGTCCGACGCGCACTCGCCGGGGGAAGTGGGCCGAGCAGCAACGCGCTTCCAAGTCCGGATCGAGACGCAAGCTGAACTGGTGCAGGCGTTGCGTGCGGGCCGCTACGAGGCAGTCCGGCTGGATTAGATCCAGCCGTTAGGGCGGGAGTTCGCGTGTATACATCTCGCCGACAAGTTCGAGGAATGCCGCCATTGGGCCGGGCTGTGTCTTGTTCCGGCGGTACATGATGCCGATATCGCGAGTGACTGGTTCCGATGCCTCGACATGAATCTTATGGAGTGTACCGAGGCGAATCTCGCGTTCGACCGAGACTTCAGGGATGAGGGCGATGCCGAGATTGGCCTCGACCATCTTCTTCGTGGCTTCGATGCTGTCGAGCTGCATGCGCTGGGCGGGCATCATGCCGACATCACGAAAGAGGCCGAGGATCATGCCGTAGTAGCCGGAGTCACGGTCGAAGAGGATGAGCGAATCCTCGGCCAACTCGTCAACACGAACGACACCACGCTTGGCGAAACGATGGTTAGAGGAGACGACGAGGACCAACTCATCCTGGTAGAGCGTCACAGTGCGGGCTTCGGGGTGATGAATGGGCCGGCCGATAGCGACCTGTGCGTCGTCGGTAAGGACGAGATCGAGAATCTCATCCGAGTGGCCCGTGCGGACGACGACATCGATGCCGGGGTAGTGGTCATTGAAGACCTTGAGAATGCGGGGGAGGACGTAGGTGCCCACGGCGGGTGCTGTGCCGATGGTGAGACGGCCAGCCGAGCCATCGCGAGTGCCGCGGAGAAGCGTGAGCCCGTCTCCGAGGGTGCGCATGACGCGCTGGGCATAGGGAAGGAAGGCGCGACCCGCATCGGTCAGGCGGACGCCTCGGCCCATCCGTTCGAAGAGTGGTTGTCCAACTTCCCGTTCCAGCGTCTGAATGCGGTTCGAAAGGGAGGGCTGAGCGACGTTCAGAAGTTCGGCGGCGCGACTAAAGCTCCCGCTGTCTGCGGCGGCGATGAAGGCTTCGATCTGAGCAAGCTCGACGTGAGGATTGAGCACGTGTGCCATAGCTTCGAACTATAGATCAATGTCGCGCTATAGCATCCACCAGTGGGCAGGCAGTGGGATATCGCGATGCTTGATGGCGCCACGGGGACCTGGAAGGGAACGCAGAAGAGGCCGTCCGGGGTGACCGGACGGCCTCTTCGACGGGGTTGCCGGGGGCAGGGTCAGTCCACGACCCAGGTCTCGCCACCGCGAAGGAGGGAGTTGAAGTCGGGTGTGCCGCCGGCCTGCGCGTGCGCGACCTGCTCAGACACGAGGTCTTCGTAGGTCGGGGCATCGACGGCGCGGAAAATGCCGACGGGGACGGGATATTCGGGATAGTCCATGCCGGCAAGGATGCTTGCAAGGACGGGATTGGCGGTGGTGTCGTGATGGATGAGGCTGGAGTCATCCGCGACATCGTGGACGACCTCGGGCATGAATCCGTTGAGGCGGATGCCGTGCTCGTTGTTGGAGCCGAACCGCATCGGCTTGCCGTTTTCAAGGTAGAGCATCTTGTCCTGCCGGACCTCTTTGTCGGTGAATGCCGCGAATGCGTTGTCATTGAAGACGTTGCAGTTCTGGTAGACCTCGACAAAGGAGATGCCCTTGTGGCGGGCGGCAGCATCAAGCGTCTGTTCCAGGTGCTTGATGTCGCGGTCGATGGTGCGGGCGACGAACGTGGCACCGGCGGCGAGCGCAATCTTGATCGGGCTCAGCGGCGATTCGGTGGTGCCGACGGGAGAGGACTTGGTGATCTTCCCAATCTCGGAGGTCGGCGAGTATTGGCCCTTGGTGAGGCCATAGATGCGGTTGTTGAAGAGCACGACCGTGAGGTCAAGATTTCGGCGCATGGCATGGAGCAGATGGTTGCCGCCAATGCTGAGGCCGTCGCCGTCACCGGTGATGACGAAGACTTTGAGCTCGGGCCTTGTGACCTTCAGGCCACTGGCGAGCGTAAGTGCGCGGCCATGAATGCTATGGAATCCGTACGTCTCCACGTAGTAGGGGAAGCGGCTGGAGCAGCCAATGCCGCTGATGAAGACGAGATCTTCCCGGCGGACGCCGAGGTTGGGCAGCATCTTCTGCATCTGGGCGAGGATGCCGTAGTCGCCGCAGCCAGGGCACCAGCGGACTTCCTGGTTTGAGACGAAATCTTTGCGGGTATAGACAGGCAGGTCATCGCCGATGAGCGAGCCATTATCGATGGGGACGGAGTAGGCGGTGGTCATGGATTAGCCTCCCGACAGGCCCGATGCTGGGGCGAATCCGAGCTCGTAGGGGCCGGATTCACCAAGGAGTTCCTGGATCTTGCCGGTGATCTCGCGGATCTTGAACGGTTGGCCGGCGATCTTGTTAAAGGGGACTGCGTCGACGAGGTACTTGGCTCGAAGCATCCAGACGAGGTTGCCCGTGTTGAGCTCGGGGACAAGGACTTTGTCGAAGCGTGAGAGGATCTCGCCGAGGTCAGGCGGGAAGGGATTGATGTAGCGGAGATGCAGCGAAGAAACCTTCTTGCCGCGTCCGCGGGCCCGGTTGACAGCGCTGGTGATGGCACCGTAAGTGCCACCCCAACCGACGACGAGGAGGTCGCCGGAATCAGGGCCATTGATCTCCGTGGGCGGTATCTCACGGGCGACGCGCTCAACGCGCTCTTTGCGGGCCATGGTCATGCGGTGGTGGTTGCCTGGGTCGTAGCTGATGTCCCCGGTCTCAGATGACTTTTCGATGCCACCGACGCGGTGTTCAAGGCCAGCCTGGCCAGGGACGGCCCAGGGTCGCGCGAGCGTTTCAGGGTCGCGCTCGTAGGGATTGAAGAAGCCGCCTTTGTTGGTGGCATACTTCCATTCGAGCTTAGGAATGGAGTCAAAGTCGGGAATCCGCCACGGCTCGGAGCCGTTGGCGACGTAGCCGTCGCTAAGGAAGATGACGGGGACCATGTACTTGAGGGCGATACGCCACGCCTCGATTGCCATGAAGTAGCAATCGGACGGCGTTTGCGGGGCCAGGATGACGACGTGGGAGTCGCCGTTGCGGCCGTACATCGCCTGGAGGAGGTCAGACTGTTCGACCTTGGTGGGCATGCCAGTCGAAGGGCCAGCACGCTGGACATCGACAATGACGAGCGGGAGTTCGGTCATAACGGCGAGGTTGATGGCTTCGCTCTTGAGGGCGAGTCCCGGGCCGCTGGTGCCGGTGAGACCCATGGCACCGCCGTAGGCCGCGCCAATGGCAGCACCGACTGCAGCAATCTCATCTTCGGCCTGGAAGGTCTTCACTCCGAAGGACTTGAGTTTGCTGAGCTCGTGCAGGATGTCGGAGGCGGGCGTGATTGGGTAGCTGCCGTAGAAGAGGGGAAGGCCCGCCTTCACGGAGGCAGCGACGAAGCCGAGTGCAGTGGCTTCGTTGCCGCTGATGTGGCGGTAGACGCCCGGCTTCACCGGTGCCGGCTTTACTTCGTAGCGGGCGTGGAAAAGTTCGGCGGTCTCGCCGAAGTTGTACCCGGCACTGAGGGCCTTGAGGTTCGCATCGAGCACATCGGGCCGGCGCTTGAACTGCTGTTCAGCCCACCGGGTGGTGGTTTCGAGGGAGCGGCCATAGAGCCAGAGGATGACGCCGAGCGCGTAGAAGTTGCGGGAGCGGAACTTGTCCTTCACCGAGAGCCCGGTTTCAGCGAGTGCTTTTTCGGTGTTATGGGTGATATCGATACGGATGAGCTGGTACTTGGCGAGTGATCCGTCGTCGAGGGGGTTGCTGCTGTACGCGGCCTTTTTGAGGTTGACGGCGTTGAATTCCGCTTCATCAACGATCAGGAGACCGGTCTCGACAAGGTCGCCGACGTTGGTCTTGAGGGCCGCGGGGTTCATCGCTACCAGGACATCGGGCGCATCGCCGGGCGTGTAGATCTCGGTGCTCGCGAAGGAGAGCTGGAAGCCCGAGACGCCTGGGAGGGAGCCCGTGGGGGCGCGGATTTCTGCCGGGAAGTCGGGGTACGTCGCGAGGTCGTTCCCGTAAACGGCGGCAGTGCGCGTGAACTGCGTGCCAGTGAGCTGCATGCCGTCGCCGGAATCGCCGCAAAAGCGAATGGTGACGCGTTCGAGTTCTTCGACACGTTGTTCGGGCCTGGTAAGCGTTGGGGTCGTCATAGGACTTTGTCTCCACCCTCTCGTTTCTCCATCACCTTGTGAGGGCGAGGAGGCAGGTTTGGAACTGCCCTTGGAAGGGACTGGGCGGGGCGCGAGTTGCTGCCGGGCGCACGGGCGGGGCAGACGACAGCGCTGTTCTTTCTCACCGCGAACTGGTTCCCGCCAGGCAGCGGGCGGAGGTTGCGGTGGTATGGGGTGATAGCCGGAGGTTCATCCAGCAATCTCCCCTGCAGTTGGCCCAACGCGATCCCGTCCGCCTTCGATTTCGTCACAAGAGGCTTTCTTGTGAAGGCGGGACGCACGGACGCACGTGCCCAGTGCGTGCATGAGGGAGGTTGCTTCCGCGTGTCGGAAGCGAGTCCCCTGGCAACGGCGGCGGGAAGGAGGTGAATGGGAGCACCCGGCGCCGGTTGGCGCTGCGACTGAGAAACAAGGCGGTTACACCGCGAGCGATCCATTCGAGCCTCGGGCCGATTTCGGGCAGGGAGACGACGCTCGCTCTACCCAAGTTAGTGTAACGCCACCGCGCCGCGGACGCGACAGAGGGCGCGCCGATACAGGCTACAACTTTTCACTATTCATGTACGGACGGGAGCGGCGATGGCCTGCGCGACCGGGCCACGAGGCCGATATTGCCTGTACCGGGATTCGGCCGGGCAGGCGGACTGATGGCCTCTTCTGCAACGATTGAAACTGCAACCGCGGGCTTCCTCGACGCGGTCCTTTATGAAGGCGAGGAGAGCCGCGGACTGCAAGGGCTGACGCGAGCGACGTTGCTCGCGCCGCTGAGCACGGCATTTGACCTCGCCGAGGGGAGGCCAGCCGGGCACGCACAGCGGGTCGCATACATCGGCGTGGCGCTGGCCGAGGAGCTGGGGCTGAGCACAGCGGAGGTATCGGAGACGTTCTTCGCCTGCCTTCTTCATGATGCCGGGATGGCGGCGCTGGGAGCCTCCCACGTCCGCAACCGCGCTGATGACGACCTGATGCCTCCAACTGGGGGTTGGGGTGACGTGATCCGGGCGCTCACGGTGCACTGCGACCAGGGCGACCGGATTGCCCGGCGCCTGGGGTTTGGGGAGAACGTAGCGACGGCCGTTGCGCGGCATCACGACTGCTGGGATGGGTCGGGGCCATCGGGCCAAAACGGAAATGGGCAGATGCCGACGGTTGCGCGCATCGTCGCGGCAGCCGATCGGTTCGAGTGCATCATCGATTCGGAACCATCGCCCCTGGTCGTGCGGAAACGGGGCCCATCGCTGGTACGCGATATGAGCGGTAGCGAGGTAGACCCCGAGGTTGCCACGAGGCTGGCCCGGCTGGCGGCGAAAGACAGCTTCTGGCTGGGTTTCTACGACCGGGACATGACGATCGGCCTGATGTCGATGGGAGCGGGCGACGCACTCTCGACGGACGGAGTGCTGGAACTGCTGGCGGCTATGAGTGACATCGTGGACAGCCGCAACAGCCGCGAACTGGGCCGTGGCCGGCGTGTGAGCGAGCTGGCCGTGAAAGTGGCGCTGGCATGCGGGCTTTCCGAGCGGCGTGCAGAGTTGGTACGCGCGGCGGCGCTTCTCCAGGACATAGGGACGCTTGCGGTCCCGGCATCGGTACTGAGCAAGCCTGACATCCTGACGCTGGACGAAATGATGCAGATGCAGAAGCACCCGGCAATTGCGCGCAACATCGTAGGCGAAATCCCGGGGATGGGGGCGGTCGCCTGGTGGGTGGGATGCCATCACGAACGTGTGGATGGAAAGGGCTATCCGGGGATGCTGGAGGGCGATTCGGTCCCGATCGAAGCACAGGTCATCGGCATCGCGGAGGCGTACGAGGCACTCACGAACAACCGGCCGTACCGGCGGGCATTGGCCCGGGACGATGCGGCCGAGGTCCTGCGTGGTCTGGCGGATACGCGATTCCACGCCACGGTTATCCGGCGGCTTGAGGAAGTCGTCTCGACTTTGGCTTGACGGGGCGCGTCCGGCGCTTCTTGAGCACCACCCGCTTCGGCCAAAGGCCCCCGCTTCACCGGGGGCCTTTGGCTTTGCGGCGAGCATGTGCCTGGCGCCGCGGACGCTACAATGCGGGCACCCGACGAAGGGAGGGTGCACGATGAATTCACGTGTCATCTCAATCACCCGGCAGGTTGGCACGGCTGGTGAAGAGGTAGCCGCAGCGACGGCCGAGCGAATGGGCTGGCGGCTGGTGGACTACCAGGTTATCCAACGAGCTTCGCAGGAAGCGGGCGTATCCGTGGAGGCGGTCACCGAGGCCGAGCACACACCTTCGCTGGTGACCCGGATCCTGGAAGCGCTGGCACGGAATCCGAGCGTGCCCGTGGCCGCGTGGGCGGACCCGCTGCCGCTGGCGACGAGCCCGCTCGCGACATCGACGGACTACCGCCAGATGATCGAGGACGTGCTCAAGGACGTGGCCGACCAGGGCGATGCCGTCATCGTCGGGCATGCGTCAGGGGCGATCCTGCGGGAGCGAGTGGATACGCTGCGTGTGCTCGTATGCGGGAGCGTGCCGTTCCGGGTACGGCGGATCCGGGCGAACATGAAGGTCGACGAGGACGCTGCGTTGAAGACCGTGAAGCGAAGCGACCAGGAGCGGGTGGACTATTTCCACCGTTTCTATCACGTGGGCTTCCTGGACCCCTTTGGATATGACCTTTGCATCAACACAGATCACTTGAACCCGGAACAGGCCGCCGACCTCATCGCGAAAACGGCCGCGTTGCGCTAGTTCTCGTCGCTGCCCTGGCTCTGTTCATCACCGGCTGCGGGGATGGCGGAAGCGGCGGCGGCCAATCGACAGCGACTCTGCCTGCGGGGAGTGCGACGGGCTCTGCGCTCGACGCGACGGAACTGCTGCCTTCGCTGGCGGACATGGGCTTCAACCAGACCACGCCTGAGAAGATCCCGGGAACCGGCCAGCTGGACCTGGCTTTTTCCGTCTATGACCGAGCGAATGCACCGAGGGCACAGGCCCGCGTGGAGGTGCGGGTGTATCCCGACGACGCGGCAGCGCGGACGGACTATAAGAACCAGGCGCAAGGATGGAAGACACCACCACCGGGGCTCTTCGGGGGCGACCCGGCCAATGTCGATGGCCCGGCGCTGACGGGAATGGACGAAGCAACTGCGTACCTGGCAACAAACAGGGACCCACAAGGATTCCGCCTGTGGACTGATGTCTACCGGATGGGACGGGTTATCGTCGTGGCTCATGTACTCGGGCAGAATGAGGCGGACGTGACGCCCGTCCGAAACGCCGTGGCTGAACGGGTACGCGACAAACTGCGTTAAGAACGAAGGGACACGATGAGCCAACCGCTGGATGGCCCACGACGGCGATTGCCGTTTGCATTTTCAGAACTGGATGCTTCGGTGCGACGGGACGTGCTGTACTTCGAAGCGAGTGACACGGCCCAGAGTTCAGGGATCCTCTACCGTCCGCCAGGCCGGGAGCCAAAGACGGCCGTCTACTTGATGCATCCGCGGGGTGCATTCAGCCGGCATTATGTTGTGCCGGGCCTAACGGCTCGTGGCTACGCGGTGTTGGGACACGACAGCCGGTACCTGAACAACGATTCGCACATGATCCATGAGCGGCTGCTGCTGGATGTTGCGGCGGGGATGCGTGAGCTGAAGGAACGCGGGTTTGAGCGGATCGTACTTCTCGGGAACAGTGGCGGCGGGTCGCTGCTGGGCTTCTACCAATCGCAGGCAGCCAAGGAGCCGGGGGAGCGGTTGAGCTCGGCGCCTGGTGGCGAACTGGCGGACCTGCCCGGCGAAACGATGCCTCCCGGAGACCTGTTCATAGCTGTCGCGGCACACCCGGGGCAGGGCCGGTTCATGCAGAACGTGCTGGATCCGAGCGTGGTGAACGAGGCCGACCCGACGAGCTGGGAGCCAGATTTCGACATGTATTCGCCTCACAATGGGTACCGGCCTTACCCGGAGCCGAGCCACTTCGAGACGCGATGGCTGGGAAAGTACCGCAACCGCCAGCGAGACCGGAACCGGCGACTGGACGCTCTGGCGCGCGGATATATCGAGGAGCGGGAGTACTGGCAGGAGCGCCGGCGCGAGCCCGTCTATGGGGAACTGGCACCCGTCCAGCGGGGGCTGGTGGACCGCCGGGCTAATCTCTCGCGGTACATGGTGGTGTACCGGACACTGGCGAACCCGGCGTACCTCGACCTCACGATCGAGCCGAATGGGCGGCCACTGGGGAGTATCTTCGCGACCGGCGACCCGATTACCGGGAATTACGGACAGGCTGGCCTGGGGCGATTGTTGACGCCCGGGGCGTGGCTAAGCACCTGGAGCGGCGTAAGCAGCAGGGCAAACCTGCCCCAGACGATCGCGGGCATTACCGTGCCGACACTACTGGTGTACGCGGACGGGGACAGCGACGTGTTCCCATCGGAACAGCTGGAGATGTACAACGCCAGCGGAGCGGACGACAGAGACCTGCAGGTACTCGACTGGGCAGACCACTACCTGAACCCCGTTGGTGAGGAAGGCCGGGCGATGGCCGACCCTCGGGAGCGGTTGCTGGAGATGATCGTGCCATGGATCGAGGAGCGCATCGGGGAGCCGTAGGCGCGTGGGCACCCTGACTCCGATGCAAAGAGAGGGCGCCCACGCCCTGTGTTACATGGTCCTGGCGTATTCAACGAGCTGGTCAAGAACCGTGCCCCAGCCATCGTAGAAGCCCATCTCCTCGTGAGTCTTGCGACCGGCTTCATCGCGGTGAATCGCAATAGCGACATAGCGACAGCCATCTCCCTCCGGGGTCATCGTGACGACTGCCGTGAAGAAGGGGTTTTCGGAGGGCCGGTAGCCGGGGAGTAGAGCATCCGTCCAGACGAGGCGTTCGCCGGGTACCACTTCCAGGTAGCAGCCCACGTTGGGGAACTCTTCGCCTTCCGGCGAACGCATAGTGCTGCTGAAAACGCCGCCGGGACGGAGGTCCACTTCGCAGGCAGTAATCGACCATGGCCGTGGGGCGAACCAGTGCTTGATGTGTTCGGGTTCGGTCCATGCCTTCCAGACGAGTTCTGGGGAGATGTCGACGACGCGTTCCAGAACAAGGTCGAGCTTTGGGTCGGGTTTGGCGAGTGTCGAAGTAGCCATGTCTCGGAGTCCTTCCTTGAGTTTGACGAGGTACTCGTCGAGTTGGTCCAGGCGCTGTTCCCAGAACCTGCGTTGGCGGGCCAGCCAGTCTTCAGCCAGCCGGATTCGCCGTGGTGCAACCTGGTAGGTCCTCACCCGGCCGTGCTTTTGCGAGCGGACGAGCCCGCATTGCTCCATGACGCGGAGGTGGCCGACGAACGACGGGAGCGCCATCTGGTGGTGGCGAGCGAGTTCAGAGACCGAAGCGGGCCCCCTGCTGAGGCGCTCGAACACCTGCCGGCGCGTGGGGTCGGAGAGTCCCCTGAACACGGCGTCTACAGATTCGGCGGGGGCGACTTCGGTCGTCATGCCTGTCCTCCTGCGATGGGAGAAACGTAGTTTCCGTCGTTACTTAGGTCAATACCTAAGTTTAGTGAAAACATGATATTTGGTACGGCTAAGCGCGGCCCGGTGTGGGAGAGTCGTGCCGAGCCTATTCGCCGCTCTCCTGCAGCGCGTGTGCAGCGATGGACGTTTCCAGCGTCTCCTCGAAGCCGATCACGAGGCCCGCCGCAACCAGCGCCGGGAGATGCCAGAGCCAACCTGCAGCGGCAACAGCGAGCGACGTCCCGAACAGGAGGAATCGGAGGCCGCCCACCCATGTCTGGTTCTTGCGCGCCGTACCAACGGGAAGACACAAGCCACGAGACGTGAGTATCACACCGCGGAGCGAGAGCGCGACGCCGGCCGTGACGAGCACCGCCGCCGGATAAAGCCGCCAGGAGAGTTCCCACATCTGTTCCATGAGGGGATCGTATGCTGGCGGGATGGCGGTATCGATTACCTGTGAGGTCAGGCGCGTTCGATGGCAGCGACAGCGGCCGCGAAAAGGACACCCTGGAGCAGCGCGGCAGAGGCGAACGCCCAGAGACCAGCTGCACGTTCGCGGGCATGGAGCGCGACGCCGACAGCAATGTTGACGGCCGAGATCGCAGCTCCGAGATATACGATCTTGAGCAGCTCAGACTTTTCTCCGACGACGGCGAGGCCGCCGGACGCGGGGAATGTGAGCTCGATGATCTCAGGGAGGCCGGGGTAGCGGTACATGACGAAGCCGCAGGTGAGGACGGCACCGAAAACGGCGAGGAGGGTGGCCGAGATCGCGTGACCGTCCCGCCAGAACGGAAGGGCCGCGATCCCTGAGGCGGCGGAGCGCTGAGGGTGGGATTCGAGCGAGCCGAGGACGGTGCGGGATTGGATTTCTTCGGCCAGCCCAGCCTGGTCGACAAGCGAGAGGGCGTAGGACTCCTGGGTGGTATGGACGATGACGAGGTCGGACTGCATACGGTGGGTCGAGTAAAAGAGTGTGTATCCGATTCGTTTCACTTCGGCGTGACCGATGTGGCAACCGGGCCAATTGATGCCGCGAATGTGGGCCGGGTCGAGGGTACGGCCGGGTACGAGACGCAGGATCGTGTCGATCGGGATCTCGACGCGGCGGAACCCCCAGCGGATAACGAGCGCGTCGCCATCGATGACGTAGGCCATGGTGGCGATGCCGTGGGTCCAGTTCACGAATGCGGCAGCAACGACAAGAAGCAGCGCCGCCGTCAGCCACGCAAGGAACGTCTTGAACTCGGTGCCGCCGTTGGCAGCGGTGCGAAGGGCGACGAGCGCGAAGGCGAGCGTACCGACGGCTATCGCCAATCCGATGGCGACGCCTGTTGACCTTGGCGGCCGGAAGACGACCTGCGCTAGCTGAGAATTCGCGCTCGTGCTGGCGTGCACCACTGGCGGTACTTCTCGTTCTTTCCCCGGATGATGTCGTAGAAGAGGGAGCTGAGCTTGGAGGTGATGGGTCCGGGGACACCGGCTCCGACCGCGCGGCGATCGACCTCTGTGATAGGAGTGAGGTGAGCGGCGGTGCCGGTCATGAAGAGTTCGTCGCAGACGTAGAGTTCGGAACGATCGATCGTGCGCTCGACTGTTTCGATGCCGAGTTCTTCTTTCGCGATCTGGACGACGGTGGCAGCGGTGATTCCTTCGAGGATATTGTCGGAAGGGCTCGGAGTGATGAGCTTGCCGCGACGAATCATGAAGATGTTCTCGCCGCTGCCTTCGGAGACGTGTCCGTCGCCGTTGAGCATGATCGCCTCGTCAAAGCCGTTGAGATTGGCTTCGGTCTTGGCGAGGGCACTGTTGGCGTAGATGCCGGTGACCTTGGCTCGCGGCGGGATGCCGGTGTCGTCTACGCGGCGCCAGGTGCTGGTATGGCAGCGAGCCGATTCGGGGAGATAGGCCGGGAACGGTGTAACGAAGATCAGGGTGTCATGTTCGAGGTTGTGGAGGCGGACTCCGAGCTGTTCGGCGCTCGTATAGACAAGCGGCCGGATGTAGACGTCTTCAGTGAAGCCGCTGCGCTCGACGATTTCAAGGGTGACCTCGCAGAGGCGGTCCACGGAATCGCGCATTTCAAGCATCATGACCTTGGAGCTGAGGGCGAGGCGCTCGTAGTGCTCACGCATGCGGAAGAGGTAGTGGCAGCCGTCATCGGCGTTCCAGTTTCCGCGGATGCCTTCGAACACGGCGGTCCCATAGTGAAGCGCGTGCGTCATGACGCTGATCTTGGCTTCTTCGATGGGGACGACGTTGCCGCGGAAGTAGGCGTAGGCGCTGGCCATGTTCATGCTCCTTGGAGAATCCGGTCGCCGAAGTATAGGAGGAGGTGGAATTGCGCGCCCGCTCAGTTGCCTTCGAGGAAGGTGGGGTATTCGCATTCCGGCACGGAGGAAACGGCGGCAGCAAGGCGGGAGCGGACGGACGCTTCGGGTACGGGCGGATCACGCGTCACGAGGTAGGTGGGCTCATCCAGTGCGTCCTTGAGATAGTCGAGGAATTCCTGATGGAAGGTGGCCACATCCGGGGGCGGGACGATCGCCTGCATGGAGTCGTAGTAGTCCTGGACAACCTTGACGAGGCCGTCGCGAGTCTCCGTGAGGAGCGACTCGCGGAAGTTGGTGACTCCCGTGCAAAACACCTTGAGGTATGCCTCGTCAGTGAGCGGGTCACCTGACGGCGTCACCGGCGATGCTGCGGCCGGTGCCGGGTCGTCCTTGCTGTCGCTACCGCAGGAAACGAGCAGCACCGGCGCCAGGGCGACCACCAGGATTATTGGAAGGATCTTCATCGATGTGGATGGTATCACCGAGAAGCACCTGCCTTCGTCGAGGCGGTTCAGAGGAGGATCCGGTGGGGCGCGTCACCGGGCCTGCGGCGCCAGCCTGTGACCAGCCAGCGACTGCCGCCGGGAGTGTCGACCTCTTCGATCCGGCAGCGCGTGGGCGAACCGAGAGCAGTCGCCGCAGATGCACTGAATCGCTCCCGATGTCCTGGGTCGGGGGCGGCCAGGGGCGAGTCCTCCACGCCAAGGTTGTTGAGGTGAAATTCACCGAGGGCGAGGAGCCAGCCGAGAATGATCTCGGCGAGGCCGAGGTGGAAGTCCCGGTCGCCGAAGGAGACGAGAACGCGGCCGGGGGTGGATTCGCTGCCTACGGTCAGGAGCGTCGCACCGAAGTGCGGTAGAGCAAGGTCGGACGATTGGCGATAGACGCCGCCCAGGGTGGGGTAGCGGGCGAGGGCCTCGGCGCTGCGGTAGGCATGGAGACGGAACTCGGTGGCATGGAGGTCGTGCGCGGGGCCAATGCCATCTTCGTCCAGCCACTGCTGCCACTCTGAGGAGTCGGTGCCGCCAAGGCTCACCTGTGCCGCGGCAAAATCGCAGGATGCGCGGACGAGAGGTATGGCGGCCACGTAGTTTCCCCATTGCAGGGCCTGGACGGCCTGGAGACGGCTAAGCCAGGATCGTGACCACGCCGACATTGCGGCCGCCACGCGCTGGTTGCGGAACTTGGCGCCGGACGACGCCTCTGCGGCGGCGCCTTCGATGTCAAGCCCCTGGAGGACGAGTGCGATTTCGGGGTCAAGGACGAACCCTGCCTGGCGGTATGCATCTGCGGCAGGAGAGCCTGTGGGCGGACGCGTTGCGCCGTGGACAGCGGTATTGATACGAGGCGGCGAGACGCGCATCAGAAGTGCACCCGCTGCGTTGGGCCATGCACCGTGTGGTGGTTCATCATTGGTTCTTCCGAGCTTCGCGGGCTCGCTTGATGAGCGCGAGGCGGCGTTCGTGGAGTCCGGCGGGTTCGCCAGGCACCGGGAAGATGGCCCAGTTGAGAAGGAGCGAGTCCTGTGCCAGTTCGGGGACGGCTTCAAGGAAGTCGAGGGCGTGATTGGCGCCGATGGATGACGAGGAGACGACGGCATCGACGACACCAGGCTGGGCGGCGGCAGCGGAGGGCGCGGTCAGTGCCTGGACAATGTCGCAGATAGCCGAGGCAAGGAGCTCGTCCACTTCTTCTGGGCCTACGTGTGCGATGGGCAATTCGGAAGCACCAGCGGCAGGCTGCGATATCGTGGCGACGGCCCCATCGTAGTGATGCAGGAGCAGGCCGAACGTTGCAGCAACGGTTGCGCCGGTAGCGGGGCAGATGGCATCGAACTCAGCATCCTCCAACAAGTCAGCGACCGTACGAAGCGCCGCGATGTCATAGATGAACCGGTCGGCGGCGGCACGGAGGAAGATGTTCACAGGCTGCTCGCTGTCAGTGCCGGCTGCGGGGCGGCCGGCGGCGCTCGGAGCGCGCCGGGCGCACCTGACGGTTCTCGTCGCTTTGAGGGCGCGGGCCAAGCTGGCTGATGGCATCCCAGCCGGCGTAGGCGGCCGACTGGGCGAGTTCGTCTTCAATTTCGAGGAGACGGTTGTATTTCGCAGTACGCTCGCCACGGGCGGGCGCGCCGGTCTTGATCTGGCCAGTGCCAAGAGCAACGGCAAGGTCGGCGATGAAGGTGTCCTCCGTCTCGCCGCTGCGGTGGCTGATGACGGCCGACCAGCCGGCGCGCTGCGCCATCGAGACGGCGTCGAGCGTTTCGCTGAGGGTGCCAATCTGATTGAGCTTCACGAGAACGGAATTGGCCGAGCGATCAACAACGCCGCGACGGATGCGCTCTGTATTCGTGACCAGCAGGTCATCGCCGACAATCTGGCAGCGATCCCCAAGGCGGGCGGTGAGTGCAGCCCAGCCTTCCCAGTCGTCCTCGGCAAGGCCGTCTTCGATGGAACGGACCGGGTAGTTGGTCACCCAGGATTCCCAGTGCGCGATCATTTCCTCGCTGGAGAGGACACGGCCTTCTTTCGCGAGGTGGTAGCGGCCACTCTTGAAAAGTTCGGTGGAGGCGGGGTCGAGGGCGATGACGACATCTTCGCCCGGCCGGTAGCCGGCCTTTTCAACCGCTTCGATGACGACCTTGAGTGCGTCCTCGTTGCCGGGAAGCGATGGGGCGAACCCGCCTTCGTCGCCCACGGAGGTGTTGGCGCCGCGGTCGTGCAGCAGTGCCTTGAGGGCGTGGTAGATCTCAACGCCCATACGCAAGCCTTCGGAGTAGGTCCCGGCCCCGACCGGCATGACCATGAATTCCTGGAAGTCGGTGGAATCGAAGGCGTGCTTGCCGCCGTTGAGGATGTTGAACATCGGCACGGGGAGGCGGTTGGCGGCGGGCCCACCGAGGTAGCGATAGAGCGGCATGCCGGCAGATTCGGCAGACGCTCGCGCGACGGCGAGCGAGACGCCGAGGATGGCATTGGCGCCGATGCGGGACTTATTGGGGGTGCCGTCGAGTTCACAGAGGATGCGGTCGATGAGGCGCTGATCGCCAGCGGGTGCGCCCTGGAGCGCGCGGGCAATCTGCTCGTTGACGTGGGTGACCGCCTTGGAAACGCCTTTGCCGCCATAGCGGCGGCCGCCGTCACGAAGCTCGACTGCCTCGTGGGCGCCTGTCGAAGCGCCGGAAGGGACCATGGCGCTGCCGGTGGCGCCGTCGTCAAGGAGGACCATCACCTGGACCGTGGGGTTACCGCGAGAGTCGAGTACCTCGCGGGCGAGTACATCTTGAACGTGCATGGAAGGGCCTCCTGGTGTGGTTGTTAGCCGCCGATTTCGGGTGCGTCGTCCACGGGGACGAGGGCGTCGGGGCTCGGCAAGTAGTCGATGTAGAGGATGCCGTTCACGTGGTCGATCTCATGTTCAAGGGCTTCGGCCATGAGGTCGTCTTCGGCGCGAATGCGGACTTCCTTGCCTGTTGCGGGATCGATGCCCTTGGCGAGGACCTTCACGGAACGCGTGATCTGGCCACGGAAGCCGGGGACAGAGAGGCATCCTTCGTCGAGCAGGCGTTCGCCGGAACGCTTAATGATCTCCGGGTTTACGAGGGCGAGGGGTTCATAGGCGGGATCGTGGGCGTCGATGACGACGACACGGAGTGAGATGCCGATCTGGGGAGCTGCCAGTCCGACGCCGGGAGCGTCGTACATGGTTTCCCACATGTCTTCGATGAGCTTGTGGATGGACTTATCGATGGTGCGGACGCGACGCGCCTTTTCCCGAAGGACGGGGTCGCCCGCGCGCCGGATTGGCAGGATGGCCAAGGAAATCGCTCCGAAAGCAGGTTCGCGGGGGCCCGCGGCCCGAGTGGCGGTAGTGTAGCGCGAGCGGAAGCTGGGCGCTCTTGTAGCGGAGATAGTGTCAGTCCTACACTATCGTGATGCCAGACCAGGTTGCTATCGCCACACTGCCGGTCGCCCGCGGGTGAAGTACCGCGTCATCGTGATCGGGAGCGGGATCTCGGGCCTTTTCGTGGCGCTGGAAACGCGACATCTCGGGCCGGTGCTGGTGCTGACCAAGGGGAGCATCGACGACTGCAACACGAAATGGGCACAGGGCGGGATTGCCGCTGCAGTGGGTGCGCTGGATTCATTCGAACAGCACCTGGCGGACACGATCGTAGCGGGGGCCGGGCTGGTGGACGCGGACGCAGCGCGGATCCTTTGTGAGGAAGCGCCCGCGCGGATTGCCGACCTCGTGCAGTACGGCGTCTCGTTTGACGAGATAGAAGGGGTAGTTTCGCTCGGGAAAGAGGCGGCTCACGGGCAAAACCGGATTCTCCACGCGGGCGGCGACCGGACGGGTGCAGCGATCGAGACAGCCCTGAGTTTTTCGACGCAACAGGCGGAGATCACGGTATTCGACTACAGCCTCGCGACGCGGCTGCTCGCAAAGGACGGGCGGGTCGTGGGCGTCGAGGCACTCGACCTCCAGTCAGGACAGCGCGAGGAATACTTCGCAGACGCAGTGGTGATCGCGACGGGCGGTGCTGGTCAGCTTTATGACTACACGACGAACCCGGACATCGCGACGGGCGACGGGATTGCCCTGGCGTTTGAAGCGGGGGCCGAGGTAAGCGACCTGGAGTTCTACCAGTTCCACCCGACGGCGTTGCGGCTGGAGGGGGCGCCGCCTTTCCTGATCTCGGAAGCGGTGCGAGGCGAGGGTGCGGTACTGCGGAACGCAGCCGGGGACGCGTTCATGCCTCGATATCACAAGCTTGCAGACCTCGCGCCGCGGGACGTGGTAGCGCGAGCGATCGTGCGGGAGATGAGGGCTGCGTCCGCGGACCATGTCGTGCTGGACTGCACCGGACTCCACGGGATGGACGTTGCAGCCCGATTCCCGGGCATCTACAGCTACTGCCATGGCCAGGGGATCGATATGCGGACGACGCCGATCCCGGTGGCGCCCGCGGCGCATTACATGATGGGCGGCATCCGGACGGACACTATGGGACGGACGACGGTCGCGGGCCTCTATGCCTGTGGGGAGTGTGCCTGCACTGGTGTCCACGGGGCGAACCGTCTGGCAAGCAATTCGTTGATGGAGACGGTCGTGTTCGGCAAGCGCGTGGCGGAGGATCTCGCGCGGGGCGAAACACCGCCAGCGCCACAGACCGCGGACGCCATCGTGGCGCCCGAGGTGCTGGACGGTGCAGCAGGAGATCACACTACCATCCGAAGCCTGATGTGGGATGCCGTTGGTATCGAGCGGGACGGGACGCGGCTGCGCGCGGCACTGGAAAGGCTCTCCGCCACGGCGCCCGAAACGGGCATCAACGACGACGCGCGGACGCGGCGTGATGTTGAAGAGCGGCGAGGGATGAGTTCGCTTGCCAGGCTGATGACGCGTGCTGCCCTGCAGCGAGAAGAGAGCCGGGGCGGGCACTACCGGCGAGACTTCCCGGAGACGGACGATCTCCGGTGGAAGCGGCACCAGGTGTTTCGCAATGATGCTTGAACCGTTGGATGCGGGGCTGATTGAGCGGCTCGTCCGCGAAGCGCTAGAGGAAGACCGTGCCTTCGAGGATGCCACCACACTGGCGACGGTGGACGCGAGCCTGATGGGACGGGGCGTGTTCCTCGCAAAGGAAGATGGAGTGCTGGCGGGGATCGCAGTGGCGCGGGCTACGTTTGAGGCGATCGACCCGGGCGTCCGGTTTGAGGGATCGGTGGTGGACGGGAGTGCGTTCTCGAAGGGCGACATCCTCGCGGAGGTGCGAGGGCCGGTGCGCGCGTTGTTACAGGCGGAGCGCGTGGCGCTGAACTTCCTGCAACGGATGTCAGGAACGGCGACGATGGCCTCGCAGTTCGTTCGCGAGGTGCAGGGTACAAAGGCGGTGATCCTGGACACCAGGAAAACGACGCCCGGGCTGCGGGACCTCGAGAAGTACGCGGTGCGCTGCGGAGGGGCGACCAACCACCGCCGCGACCTGGCCGTGATGGCGATGATCAAGGATAACCACCGCGAGGCACTGGCCCGGGAAGGCCGTTCGCTGGCGGACGGCGTTGCGGCGATCAGAGCGCGGACTCCCGGTATCGCGGTCGAGGTGGAGGTGGACTCGCTCGACGACCTGGACGCGGCACTGGCGGCCGAGCCGGAGTGGATCCTGCTCGACAACATGCACGTCGCAACGATGGCGGTGGCAGTGCGGCGCTCAGCTGGCCGGACGAAATTGGAAGCGAGCGGCGGCGTAAAGCTGGACACGGTGAGAGCCATCGCGGAGACGGGCGTGGATGCGATTTCGGCGGGGGCGCTGACGCACAGCGCGCGGGCGTTGGACATCAGCCTGGAGCTTGAGTTCCAGGGCTGAGCGGCCGAGACACGGCGGACCGTGGCTAGCCGACAAGGGCAGACATGGCGATGACCGTGGCCTCGAGGTCGAGGCCGGAGATACGCTGGTCTTTGAACCAGGCGCGGAAGGCGGGCTCGTCCCATGTACCGGCCCAGGTCACGTCATCGATGTGTTCGAAGCGGCCGGCCGCGAGGCGGAGGTCCATGAGCTGGCGGTTGCGGGCGACGATTGCGGCGGCTTCGCCACTGTAGAGCGCGGCTTCGAGCTTCGCGTTGGCGCGCCCAAGGGCTCCGGCGGCACGCATGGGGTGTTCGAGGTAGTCATCGAGAGGGGCCCGTTGGAGGAGGCGAGCGGCTCCGATTGTGCCGAGGCCGGGGATGCCGGGTAGGTCGTCGGACGTGTCGCCGCTGGCCGCGCGGTAATCGAGGTAGCGCTCAGGCGGGAAGGTGACGAGTTCGCCGTTTGATGCCTTCGGGGCGACGTGTTCGTCAAAGTTGTCGACGTTCACGACGACACGCTTGACGGTGGAGTAGATGCTGATGCGTTCACCGACCAGTTGTAGGAAGTCACGGTCAGTGGAGGCGATGCGGACGTGTGGCGGCGCGTGGAGGGCAGCGAAAGCCATGAGGTCGTCCGCTTCAGTGTTGACGCCTCGCGCAATCGTGATGGGGAGCATCGAAGCCATCTCCGAGAACTGGCGGATTGCTTCGACGATGTGGACTTCGTTGTCCATGAACTGAGGATCTGATTCGCGGCCGGTCTGGTATGTGGGCCAAATCGAACGGCGGAAGAGGGGGCGGCCCTCATCGAAGGCAACGGTCAGACCGGAGACGCGGCCGGCATTCTTGCGTGCCAGTGCGGCGGGTGAGCCAGGGGTCGGAGGTTCACCGGCGCGGACGACGAGGCCGAGCGCAGAACCGGTGAGCCCAAGGAGGGCGGTACGGACGCGCTGTTCGGGCGTCTCCGGGTTGATGGATCGACGGAGGGCGTGGTAGCCGGCCCAGGCGAGGTTGTTGCCGTCGGCGATGAGGAGGAGGGGTTCGTCCATGCCGAGGGGATGGTAGCAGAGGCGTGCACTGGTTAGCCGCAGGCGATGAGGTTCGGCCCGACGATCCGCATGAGGGCTTGTTCGCGGAGCGTCGCCACACCGATCGGGAGCCGGTCGGTCATCAATCGATAGCCGGCCTGTGAAGTAGAACAGGCCGGGACGGGGCTAAATCCAGCAGCGCTGCGCGTGAGATACGTAAAGAACGGTTGGCCGGGCGTGCGGTTCATGCGCAGGTCATCGGTGACTGACGGCGCACCAAGTGGCCGCTGCGCGTCTATATCGGAAAAGGCAGCGGGACCGAGTGCATTGAGCAATTGTGCATGAGTGAGGTTGATACCGAAGAACACGACGCCGCGCGTGAACCAGCCAACCAGCTGATCCTGGGAGATGGAGGCCAGCGAGGAAGCGTCGACCGCGATGCCCCATGCGGATCCGCTATTGATCCGGTCTTGAACTTCCGTGGGGGAGGCGGACCGGGTGAGCGCGAGCGTATCGGACCAGAACCGCGGGAACTGGTCTCCGCCACCAAGGTAGACCACTCCCGGGACGTGGCTCTTCCCAGGGTCACTGGCGCCGAACAGCATGAAGGCTGCCGCGAGAGACGCCAGGAGCGTGAGTGCAGACGCTATCGCAACCGTCCGCCACCCTGCGATTGTTGTGCTTCGCGTCGGGAATTCCTCCCCTCGATGTGTCTATCGTACCAAGTGGGATGAACCTCAGTCCGGTAGGCTACGGGCCGCGCGGCAGCGCCAGGAGGACAGCGATGGAGATCCCGTGGCGGATGAAGTTCGGCGTGTTCATGGCTCCATTCCACCCGGTGGGCGACAACCCCGGGCTGGCGATGGAGCGGGACGTGCGGACAGTTCAGTGGCTGGACGAGTTCCGATATGACGAGGCGTGGATCGGCGAGCACCACTCGGCGGGATGGGAAACGATCGCGAGCCCGGAGCTGTTCATCGCGCACGCTGCCGCGCTGACGAAGACGATCAAGCTCGGGACGGGCGTGATTTCGCTGCCGTACCACAACCCGTACCACGTTGCGGACCGGATGGTGCAGCTCGATCAGCTGACACGGGGGCGAGTGATGCTGGGAGTGGGACCGGGCGCGCTGCCTTCGGACGCGTACCAGTTCGAGCTCGATCCAACACGGCAGCGGCCGCAAATGGACGAGGCGCTTGGCGTCATCCAGCGGCTGCTGGCGGGCGAGACGGTGACGCACGAGAGCGACTGGATCCACTTGAAGGAGTCACGGATCCAGATGCCACTGTACTCAGAGAAGTTGCCTGTGTTCGTAGCTTCGACGCTTTCGCCGGCGGGGCCGACGATCGCGGGCAAACACGGCGCCGGGCTTATCAACGTGTCGACGTTCATGCCGGCGGGGTTGGACCTGAAGCGCGTGTGGGAGATGTATTCGGAGCACTCTGAAACGAACGGGCACGTGGCGGACCGGCGGAACTGGCGGCTGATGTTGCCGATCTACATCGCTGAGTCGCGCGAGGAGGCGTGGCGTGATGTGAGCGAGGGTGCTTATGCGTTCCAAAAAGGCTACTTCGACAACACGCTGGGGCGGACGTTCCAGTACCGGGGCGAGGCGAAGGACTTCGCGCAGGTGATGAGCCAGGCGGGCGGCGCGATCATCGGGACGCCTGAGGACGCGGTCACGGCGATCGAGAAGATCTGGGACCTCACGGGGGGATTCGGTGGGCTGCTGGGGCTGGCACACGAATGGGCGCCGGCGGAGAAGATGCAGCGTTCCTACGAACTGTTCGCGCGCTGGGTAGCGCCGCACTTCCAGGGATCGCTGAAGCCGATCATGACGTCGCACAGGTGGGCAGCCGAGAACCGGGATCGACTCAACAAGAACGAGGTGAGCGCGGTCGTTGCTGCCTTCAACACGCTGGGCGCACCTGCGCCGCAGGTTGTTTATGGGCAGCAGACGACCGATGGCGGCTGAGCGCAGCATCATTCGCTGGCTGCTGAAGTCGGACCCGGCGATCCGCTGGCAGGTGCTACGCGATCTGGGCGATGAACGTGCCGGCGTGGTCGCCGCGGAGCGTTCGCGCATCGGCGTCGAGGGGTGGGGGGCGCGGGTGCTTAGCCTGCAGGGAGCCGACGGCAACTGGGGTGGCGGCCCATGGGTCCGGCAAAGCTGGGCGTCGACGATGGAAACGCTGACGATACTGCGGGAGTTCGGACTGGACCCTTCGCGTGCGGAGACCCGAAGGTCGGTGGGCCTCGTCGCCGAACGCGTGGATTGGGGACCGTACCACGGGCATTCGCCGTTTTTCGAAGGCGAGTCCGAGCCATGCATCAAGGGGCGCGTGCTGGCGTGCGGGGCATACTTCGGCTTTGCGAGCGATCGGCTCGTCGAACGGTTGCTCGGCGAACATCTGGCCGACGGCGGATGGAACTGCGACGCGCCTCCCAGCACTCGCTCGTCTTTCAACTCGACGATCTGCGTGCTGGAAGGACTCCTGCAGTACGAAGCGGCGGGTGGTGCAGTCGCCGCCGTAAGGGATGCGCGGCTGCGGGGCGAGGAGTATCTGTGGAAACGGCGGCTGTTCCGGTCGTTGTCGACGGGCGAGGCGATCGCGGCTGATCGAAAGGGTGATTCGGACTTCCGCCAGTTCTCATTCCCGACGCGCTGGCATTACGACGTCCTGTGGGGTCTCGACTATCTGCAGCGAGCGGGCATGCAGCCGGATGAGCGCGTCGTGGAGGCCGTCGACCTGGTGCGGAAGAAACAGCGGGCAGACGGACGGTGGGCGGTGGAGCATCATCACGCCGGGAAGGTGCACTTCCCGATGGTGGGCCGGCCCGGGACGCCAAGCCGTTGGGTGACACTGCGGGCCCTACGGATCTTGAAGTGGTTCGATGGAGGGCCTGCACCCGGCAGAGAGGCAGCTCACGCCCTTGAGGTGAGCGGCGCTGTACGATGACCGCGTGACGCACACGCCGATCCGCATCGCTGTCCTCGGTTGTACGGGTTCTATAGGCTGCCAGACGCTCGATGTGATTGAGCAGTTGCCGGGGCGCTTCGCGGTCCAGTCCCTGGCGGCGGGACGAAACACGAAGCTGCTGGCCGAGCAGATCACGAAGTTTCGACCTCGTTATGTGTATGGGGAGGCCCGGTCGCCCGACGCGGATGCAGCCGCAACGGCCGTGGGTGCGGTGTGGACTTCGATGGAAGACATGGCACTGGCCGACGATGTGGATGTCGTGCTTGTCGGAACGGCAGGGGCGGCTGGCCTGATGCCAACGTTGAAGGCGCTGGAAATCGGCCGGCCGGTCGCGATCGCGAACAAGGAAGTGCTGGTGATGGCCGGGCACCTGGTACGCCGGGCGATGCTGGCGGGCGGCGGCGAATTGCGTCCCGTGGACAGCGAGCATTCAGCGATCTGGCAGTGCCTGTGGGGCGAAGAGCAGCACGAAATCCGGCGGATCCTGCTGACAGCGAGCGGCGGGGCGTTCCGGGACTTCGATGAGGGCCAGCTGGCCGCGGTCACGCCTGAACAAGCGCTAAACCACCCGACATGGAAGATGGGTGCGAAGATCACTGTCGATAGCGCATCCCTGATGAACAAGGGGATGGAGACGATCGAAGCGATCTGGCTCTTTGGAGTGCCGATGGAACGGGTGGAAGTGGTGTTGCACCGGGAATCGATCGTGCACTCACTGGTTGAATTCAGCGATGGAAGCGTGAAGGCGCAGCTTGGGGTGCCGGACATGCGCCTGCCGATCCAGTGCGCGCTGGCGTACCCGGAGCGGATGCCTACGCCCCCATCACCGGTGCTGAACCTGGGCGCGATCGGGACATTGCATTTTGGCGAGCCGGACCTCGGCCGGTTCCCGTGCTTGCGGCTGGCGATGGAATCGGGTGAACGAGGGGGGACCTACCCGGCGGTGATGGCAGCGGCAGATGAAGTGGCGGTGTTGCGGTTCATCGAAGGTAAGATCGGATTCCTGGATATCCCTGTGATCATCGAGGCGACACTGGAGAAGCACGACGGAACGGCCGATCCTAATCTTGAGACCGTGATTGCGGCCGATGAGTGGGCGCGCGAGAAAGCGGAAGCGCTGATCGCGGGGAGGGCCTCGTAATGTTCCTCGTGGCGTTTGATGTGGCCGCGATCCTGCGGTCGGCGCTGCCATTTATCGGCATCCTGCTGGTGCTGGTCGTGTTGCACGAATTTGGGCACTTCGTAGCAGCGAAGGCTTTCGGCGTGAAAGTCCTGGAGTTCGGAGTCGGTTTTCCGCCGAAGATCTGGGGCAAGAAGTTCGGCGAGACCGAATACACGGTGAACTGGTTGCCCATTGGCGGCTTTGTGAGGCTGCTAGGCGAAGAAGACCCAACGGACCCAAAGTCGCTGGCGGCGCAGGCACGATGGAAGCGGCTGACGGTGCTCTACGCGGGCGTCGCGATGAATTTCGGGCTGGCGATCCTGCTGATGTCGATCGGGTTCATGATCCCGCGAGAGCGGTCGCTATCGCTAGCACAGATTGTGCAGGTGGCGCCAGATTCGCCGGCCGCCGAGGCCACGGTCCGGGGGACGATGAGGGACGGTTCGGAACCGTTGCAGGGCTTACAAGCAGGAGACCTCGTGCTGGAAGCGGCTGGGCGGGATATCAAGAACACAACTGAGCTGGTCTATGCCATCCGGCTGAACCTCGGGGAAACGCAGACGTGGCTGATCAACCGCGGCGGCTCGACGCTTGAAGCGGACGTCTATGCGAGATGGAGCCCGCCCGAGGGCGAGGGCAACGTGGGTGTGAGGATCGGGGCGCCGGCGTCATGTTCGGATATCGACGCGGACGGCAATCCAACTAACTGTGCACTGCTCTATCCGTTCACGGAGGACGTGAGCTATACGCCGTGGGCGGCAGTAGACAAAGGATTCTGGTCGCTCATCGAGAGTGCGATCCTGACGAAGAATGAGCTGCAGATGCGGTTCATGGGCGGTGGGGGCGGTGCGGCCTCATCCGGACCTGCGTTCCAGGGACCTGTTGGGATCGCTGCGGTCACCGGGGACGTGATTAAGCAGGCCGGTTGGCGGTCCTTGATCGAGATCTCGGCGCTGCTGAGCCTGAACCTCGCGGTATTCAACATGCTGCCACTACCGATGCTGGACGGGGGGCGGGCGTTCATCATCTTCATCGAGATCTTGCGGGGTGGTAAGCGGATCGCGCCAGAGAAGGAGGCGTTGTTCCACCTGACGGGTTTCGCGCTGCTGATGGCCTCGGTGTTGGTGGTGACGTACTTCGATATCGCGCGACTGGTTTCGTAGCGAACGCCGAGGGCCTTCCGCCTCGCGGCGGGTTGGCAGCAGTAGGATGGTGGCGTGCTCTTCGAGCTCATCTTTCTCTCGCTGTTCATTACCGGGTGGGTAGTGTGCGGCTACCTGCCGTGGTTCCTGCTGTCCGTGTTTACGCGGGGGAACGCGGGGCTGGTGTACCTGCCGCTCAGCGTCTTCACGGGTGTTGTCGCGGGACTGGCAGTGCCGTTGCTGGGACCCCGGGATGTGTTGGGCCTGTGGCTCAGTATGGCGTTCGCGTTCCTGGCGCCGAGCGTCCTGCTGGCACTGCGACGGTTTAGCCTCGCGCCTGTATCGAGCCAACCCCGAACGGAGCATCGACCGGAATGAAGCCACTCGCACTTTCGACCATGTACGCCCAGCAGGACCGATTTGACGACGGTGGGGTGTTCGCCCGGTACGCGGCCGCGGCAGGTTACGACGGCATCGAAATTAGCCACTCGACTGACGAACGCAAGTTCCGGGCGGTGCTGGAGGCGACGGCGTTGCCAGTCACGTCCGTACATCAACCGGCGCCGCGAGCGTTGCACTCAGACGGGCGTCACAACGGAAAGCTAAACCTGGCGTCCCTCGACGAGACAGAGCGGGCGGCCGCGGTGGCCCACGCAACGGAATCCATCGGCTGGGCGGCGCGTGCCGGCGCAAGCCGTGTGGTCGTGCATCTCGGGGCCGTGGAAGCGGGCGGGGAGATGCTGGAGGAGGAGTACCGGATGCGGAAGCTGTTCGATAGCGGACAGGGCGACGCGCCGGAGTTCGCAGAGCTACGTGCGACGGCCATGGCCCGGCGGAAGGAGAATCTCGAACCGCACCTGGCGGCGGCACGGCGGTCGCTGGGCGAGCTTGTGGCAGCGGCACGGCCGAGCGGGATCACGATTGGGCTGGAAAACCGGTACCACTTCCACGAGATCCCGCAGGTGGAAGAGTACGAGGCATTGTTCGAAGGGTTTACGCCCTCTGAGGTGGGGTACTGGCACGACACCGGGCATGCGGAGGTTTTGCACCGACTGGGTTTCGTCGACCGTCATGCGTGGCTGGACCGCTGGTCCAGCCGATGCGTGGGCGCGCACCTGCATGACGTGATCGGCATCGGCGACCACCGCGCGCCAGGCGATGGGGATGTCGATTGGGGTTACATCGTGAAGGGCGTCGGGCACCTGGAGGCGTACACGCTGGAGATCAACCAGTGGCAGCCGGACGAGAAGGTCCGAGACGCGATTACGTTCCTGGAGAAGGTTGGGTTGCGGTAGCTGGCAGACACTCGACTGGCCGGGCCAGTAAGCGTTCAATAGCGATAGCGGTTGGGGCGATTAGCTCAGTTGGTTAGAGCGCTTCCCTTACAAGGAAGAAGTCGGGGGTTCGAGTCCCTCATCGCCCACCATCTCATCACGCCCGCACCGTTGACTGCTACCCTTGACAGTAATGGAGACGAAGCAGGCAGCGGTCGATTCCGAGATTGTTCGTGCGGCGCGCGATGCGTTGTTGTCCGAGGAGCGTGTCGCGGTGGCGTACCTCTTCGGGAGCTTCGCGCGTGGTTCGGCGGGCTCGAAGAGCGACCTGGATATCGCTGTCTTGCTCAACGTGCCAATCGAAAAGCGGCTCGGCGGTCCACTGGACGAGCTGCGAGACGCAGTCGAGCGCTCCTGCCGGCGCCCCTGCGACCTCATCGATGCGCGCTCCGCGCCCGCTGATCTTGTGCACCGCATCCTGCGCGATGGGGTATTGCTGGTTGAGCGTGACCGATCGGCGCGAATCGCGTTCGAGGTTGCGAAGCGGAACGAGTACTTCGACCTGTTGCCATATCTGCGCGAGTACCGGCGGGCGAGGAAGGCGACCAGAGACTGGCGCGATGGCCCGGACTGATCTGCGCGGCGTTGGCATTGCGGTTGGTGAGAACTCAGTCGCTGGACCAAGCTAGAGCCTTGCGGGGCGAACCAGAATTCTCTAGCGTCTGCGAAACGGATTCCCGACTGGGAGGGAGCAATGAAGTTCCACTGGTTCAACCTGATGCCCTGGCCGTATCTGCCGGACGATTTCCGGGAGAAGCACCGCTCGGTGTGGGTGGATGTGGACTCCCGGCTGTATGACCCGGTGAAGGGTCACCAGGTCTACAACGAATACCTGGACCTGCTGGAGTTCGCGGCCGACCTCGGGTTCGACGGGATCGGAGTGAACGAGCATCACCAGAACGCGTACGGACTGATGCCGTCCCCGCAACTGTGGGCTTCGTCGCTGGCGCGCCGGACGAAGGATGTCGCGATCGTGCTGATGGGCCAATCAATCGCGCTGTACAACCCCCCAACGCGCGTGGCCGAAGAGATGGCGATGATCGACGTGGTCTCGGGAGGACGGCTCATTGCAGGCTTCCCGGTGGGCACGTCGATGGACACGAACTACGCATTCGGATCCAATCCAGGGAACCTGCGGGAGCGGTACCGGGAGAACCATGACCTGATCATCCGGGCATGGACCGATCCGGACATGTTCTCGTGGAACGGGACGTACAACAAACTCCGCTATGTGAACCTCTGGCCACGCCCGATCCAGAAGCCGCATCCGCCAATCTGGATCCCCGGCGGCGGTTCGGTCGAGACGTGGGATTTCTGCGCTGAGAACGAATACAACTACAGCTATCTGTCGTTCAGCGGTTACATCCGCGGCCAGTTCCTGATGAACGGGTTCCACAACCGCGTGGCGGAGTTGGGCCATGAGTTCAACCCGTTCCAGGCGGCGTTTGCGCAACAGATCTGCGTGGCAAACAGCTGGGACGAAGCGGAGAACGAGTACTACGAGCATGCGAAGTACTTCTTCGAACGATGCCTGCACGTGTATCCGGGCTTTGCGGATGCGCCGGGGTACCGCACAGAAGCGACGCTGCGTGCAGGCTTGAAAGCACAGGTTGGTGCGAGCGGTGGAGCGGCACTGGGCAAGACGTTCAAGCAGTACGTAGAAGAGGGCTTCCTTGTCGGCGGCGACCCGGACCAGGTGACGGAGCAGATGGAGCACCTGATCAAGTCACTTCGGGTCGGGCACCTATTCGCGCTGCTGCACTTCGGAAATATGCCGAAGGACAAGTGCGAAAGGAGCACGTTGCTGTTCGCTGAGAAGGTGATGCCGCGGCTGAAGCACCTCTGGGAGAACGACTACGAAGACAGGTGGATGCCGAAGAAGCTTTCGAGCGACCAGATGGCGACGCCGCGTCCGATCCGCGCGAGCACGCTGGTCAAGTAGCAGCGAGGCAGAAGGAAGCAGAGATGAACGCAAAGAACATCACCCTGCCGGGTGAACCGCATGCCACGGTCTACTACCGGGGCGGGTCGGGCGAGACGGTGCTGTGGCTGCACCACCTGGCGGGGATGCAGGGTTGGGAGCCGGTGCACGAGGCGCTGTCGAAGTCGTTCGACGTGGTGGCGCCCTACCAGCCGGGATTCGGAGAGAGCGAGGGCGAGGCTCTCGACGACTTCGACAACGGCCTGGACCTCGTGCTGCACTACGGGGAACTGCTGGACGAGCTTGGCACCGGGCCCGTCCATATCGTGGGGCATTCGATCGGCGGATGGATCGCGGCGGAGATCGCGGCGATCCACCCGAGCCGCGTGAAGCGAATGGTGCTGGTGAACCCGGTAGGCATGTGGTCTGAGTCGGTTGGCGGCGAAGATCCGTATGCGCAGCAGCCGATGGCAGCCACCGCGGTGCTGTTTTCGGACCCCGAGCTTCGAAACAAGCTGGTCTTGAAGGATGGGGCCGTCGATCTGATGGACAACTACGTCGACGAGATGAAGAACCTGAAGGGCTCGGCGAAATTCCTGTGGCCGCTGCCGGACACGGGGGTGGCGAAGCGGCTACACCTGGTGAAGGCCCCGACGCTGATCGTTTCGTGCGGGATGGATCACGTGGCGCCGGCGCTTTACGGGGAAGCCTGGCAGCAGCGGATCAGCGGGGCTCAGCGGATCACGATCCCGGACGCGGGCCACCTCGTGAACCTCGAACAGCCAGGGCGGCTCGCCGATATCGCAAGGAACTTCCTCTCCGGCGCCGAATAGGCGGTGGATTCAGACGTTTTCTCCCTCCGTAGAACGGGGCCGGTGGCGACACTGGCCCCGTTCTGCGTTTGCGGGGACTCCGGCCGTCCGCCATGATCCGGCGACGAGCGACCGGGAGGGACGTTTTGGCACTGACGCAACAGGAACTGCTCCGCAAGAGCCTTCGATCAATGCATGCGCTGCTGGACAAGGCGGTGGAGGGCATGACGGCGGAACAGCTGAACTTCCGGCCACAGGAGGGCGGGGTCAGCGGGTTCTTCAGCCTCTGGCACTATGTCAGGACGGAAGACAATATCGTGCAGTTCGTCACGCAGCGGAAGCCAACGGTGTGGATCGAGGGCGCGTATGACGTGTACTTCGGTCTGCCTCGCACGAGCCAGGGCACGGGGATGAGCAAGGAAGACGCGGACTCGCTGGCGATCAGCGACGTCGAGAAGTGGCACGAGTACCAGCAGAAGGTGTGGGCAGCGACGGATTCCTACCTTGAGGCGATGTCGCCGGAGGAGTTCGATACGCGGCGGGTGACGATTAAGCCGCTGCCGGAGATGTCACTTTGGGACGGGCTGTACGGCATTTGCCTGAGCCACGGATACCGGCACGTGGGCGAGATCGAGTATGTGCGGGGCGTGCAAGGGATCGGTGGGCTGACGATCTAGGGGTGGCCGGCACCGGGGCTCGTAGGATCTTGCACTCCCGGATCCAGTTCATACGAAAACGGTTTCACTCGCAATGCACCCCTCCACGAAACGCAGCAGAGAGATGCAGTGCAGGCGAAATGGCGAGCCCTCAGGGCCGAACTGCGCGTGGACACCGCTGCTGGTGCCCTCCCAGACCATCTCGACGAAGACTCTGTCTCCATCCGCCGCCAGAGAGAGCACGCGCTGGCGGCGATCTGGCAGCGCCTCGAGATTCGTGCGTACCGCCAACCGGTAGCCCTCGCGCCCGCCTTTGTCATGCACGTTTCTGGCTGGCATCAGCACTTCACAGTCGTCTGTCAGCATCTCATCGCAGCAGCGATCCGGGTCAGTGTTGTATAGATGCGTCCAGCGCCGCGCGGCATCCAGGTTCCGTTCTTCTTCAGCGCTCATCGTATCCTCCTCGGAGCGTGAAATGGCGGCTACCCGACTGAGCCGCTTCTTGGGATGCATGCGGCGAGTATCCACTCACTGTCAAACCGTCCCGTTCACATACACGGCAACGCCTTTGTGGCGGTGACATCTCCGCGGCAAGCCGCGTGACTGCGCAGGCTCGAACCCAAGGAGTGAAGCAGGGATACTCTCAGCACGATGGACCTGTCTTCGTTTACCGAGGCACAGCTGCGAACATGGGCGCCGGGGCCGGAGACGGCACTGACCATTGGCGTGTTCGATGGCGTGCACCTCGGGCACCAGGCGCTGGTGCGGCGCGTGGCGGATGAGGCGAAGAAGCGGGCACTGAGTCCCGGGGTGGTGACACTGCATCCCCACCCAATCACGGTTCTGCGACCGGAGACTGCACCGAGTTACCTGACGTCTCTGGACGACCGGATCGCGCTGATCCGGTCGGCAGGGGCGGCCTGGGTGTTGCCGCTGACGTTCACTTCAGAAGTCGCGGAGTTGACGTGTGAGGAGCTCGTGCGCGCGTTCGTCGAGTTCTTGCGAATGCGGCTGATCGTGCTTGGCCCGGACGCGCGCTTTGGAAGGGGTGCGCCGAAGGATACGGCTGAGCGAGTCAAGCGACTTGGAGAAGAGCTCGGTTTCGAAGTCATGCAGCTGGAGCCGCTGATGCATGACCACGAGCGGTACAGCTCAACGGCGGTGCGGAATGCGCTCGCCGCCGGGGATATGACGCGAGTCACGGCATTATTGGGACGGGCCTACCGACTGGCGGGACCGGTCGTGAAGGGATTTGAGCGGGGGCGGACGATTGGATTTCCGACGGCAAATATCTCGGTGGCGGCGGACCGGGCCTTGCCGGCACTTGGGGTGTATGCGACGCGTGCGCACGTGGCAGGGCTGACGCTGCCCGGAGCGACGAACATCGGCAGGCGGCCAACGTTCGACGCGGGGCATGTTTCGATTGAGACGCACTTGATCGACTACGAGGGCGACATCTACGGCGAACGGCTGGAGCTAGAGCTGCTGCACCGCCTGCGTGCGGAAAAGGCGTTCAGCGGGCCAAAGGAGCTTATGCAGCAGATCGCGCGGGACGTCGAGCAGGCGCGGGTGTTGTTGGGATGAGCAGCCAGGGCGACAAGGTACGGAACCACCGGTCATGGGTGGACTACGTGTGGGGTCGAAAGGCCCCGAACAAAGCGCGCCTCCACCAGCCCATGAGCGACTGAGGAACATCTTAGATGACGACTGACGAAACGATCGCCGGCGACCAGCCCCGGCAGATGGCGCCCGTGGACGAACAGATCCATGTGCTGATGAGCGGCGTCGAGTATGGCGACGAGGGCCTACGGCGGCAGTTCGAAGGCGAATTGCGGGCGCGGCTGGCGGAGGATCGGCCGCTGCGCGTGTACCTGGGGATCGACCCGACGGCGACTTCGCTGACGCTGGGACACACGGTGCCGTTGCGGAAGCTGCGTCAGTTCCAGGACTTCGGACATCACTGCGTGTTCCTGATCGGGGACTACACGGCGCTGATCGGCGACCCGAGTGACAAGAACAAGCTACGCCCGATGCTGACGCAGGACGACATCGCCCAGAACGAGGCAACGTATTTCGAGCAGGCCGGGCGAATTCTCGACCCCTCCCGGACGGAGCTGCGGCACAACAGCGAATGGCTGGGGAAGCTGACCTTCCCGGACGTGATCAGCCTGATGTCAAAGTTCACGGCCGCGGAGATGCTGCGGCGGGACAACTTCCGGAAACGCTGGGACGACGGCGACCCGGTGTTTCTGCACGAGTTCCTGTACGCGCTGATGCAGGGGTACGACGCGTATGCGCTGGAGTGTGACGTGCAGGTGGGCGGCACGGAACAGCTCTTCAACCTGATGGCCGGGCGAAAGATCCAGGACGACGCGGGCCAGAAGCCACATGTACCGGTGACGTTGCCCATCCTCGTTGGGCTTGATGGCAAGGAACGGATGTCGAAGTCCAAGGGCAACCACATCGGGGTGGGGGACACGGCGATCGAGCAGTACGGGAAGGCGATGTCCCTTCCGGATGAAGCGGTGATGGACTTCTTCGTGCTCGCGACGAACGTGCCGCGCACGGAACTGGAAGGGATACGTCACTCACTCGAACGGGAGCCGATGGCGACCAAGAAACGGCTCGCACGGACGATCGCCGCGGAGTTCTGGGGCGACGAAGAAGCGGCCGAGGCGGAGGCGCACTTCGAGCGGACAGTTCAGCGACGGGAGGTACCCGAGGAGATACCGGCATTCGCTCTGGAAGCCGGGCAATCGATCGTGGATGTGCTGACGGACGCCGGGCTGGCGCCATCGAAGCGGGAAGCGAAGCGGCTCGTCGAGCAGGGAGCGGTGAGCGTGGATGGAGTCGTCGTAACGGATACAGGCTTCCTACCGGTGGCAGGGACAACGCTGCAGGCGGGCAAGCGGCGGTGGTTGCGGCTGACGTGATACACGCTCGCCCGGCCGGTGTGGCAACCTAGGACGACAGGGCCGCGCCGGATTCCCGGTGACGGGCCAAAGGAGCAGCGACGCGATGACTTCGACGCCAGAGGACCTGCGAACGGTCGTGGAGCGAAACGCGCAGGCGGTAATGACCGGAAACTTCATGCAGCTGATGGCGGACATCACGCCGGAAGCGCTGGCGAAGCTGATGCAGATGGCGCCACCCGGAACCGGCCAACTTTCGATCACGTCGATGCCACCGATCCAGCGTTATGAGCTGGAACAGCTACAGGACGACGGGGACATGCCGCAGTTCCGGGCGACGTTTTTCGCGGAAACTGCCACGGCCTCGATCGTGACGGGCTGGAAGCAGGTGCTGGGCCAGTGGAAGGTCGTGGACTTTGGTGCGGTGACGGTCGAGGGCGAACCGCCGGCGTTGAGCTAAGACATGGTGGATCTCTGCCTCATCCGGCACGGGATGGCGGAGGAACGCGGGCCGGCATGGCCTGACGATCGTTTACGACCCCTTACGAGTCTTGGCATTGCGCGATGGAGAGTGGGAGCGACGGGGCTGCTGAGCGTGTTCCAGCCACAGGTCGTGCTGACCAGCCCCTTGGTCCGGGCGCGTCAGACGGCGGAGATCCTGGCAATTGCTGGCGGCGGACTCGCGATCGTCGACGTTGAATCGCTGGCGGACGGCGACATGGCGGCAGTGGCACGCGATGTTAAAACGACGGGCGCAAATGCGGTGGCGGTTGTCGGTCACGAGCCATGGATGTCGCAGCTGTTGGCCCGGGCGATCACGCCGGGCAGCACCATGTGTGTCGATTTCAAAAAGGCTGCTACGGCTCTGGTGAGCTTTGACGGCCCACTGGAAGAGGGCGCTGGAACGCTGAGGTGGTTTCTTTCGCCCGCAGTGCTGCGACAGATGGGCGAGGCAATCAGTCCGAAACGCTCACGATAAGGCCAAGGCCAAAGGCGGATTCGAAGCGGCGTTGCTGGCGTTCGAGAGCGATCTCCTCGGCGTCGAGCGGACCACGACCGGCGAGGTGAACGACGAGTGCTGAACGCTGGAGTTCGAAGTGGACGCCGAGCACAGGGGAAGGGACGCGGCGGCGCACGGCACGAGCCACGCCGAGAATCGAGGCCAGCATGGTGATGCGGCGCGAATCAGCAGACTGAAGCAGCTTGCTGAACGGAGCGAGATCGGGGGAGCCACTGTCCGCACAGCGCACGAGGGCGCCGAGCAGGACGATTTCGCGGTGTGTGAAGCCGTGGAGGTCACCACTTTGGACGAGGTATTCGGCGTGGCGGTCCCGGCTGTAATAGTCGACGTGGAGGCCGACGCCAGCGAGCCTGGCGGCCGTAACGAGAAGGCCAGCGTCCTCATCACCGAGTTCATGCTGGTGGCGGAGGACATCGAAAAGAGTGGCGGCGACGGAGGCGACCGGCTCGGCAGCCATCTCGTCGACAGCGTTGGCGCGGGTGAGACCAGCGATTGAAGCAGCGCGTACATCGGGAAGGACGGGCGCTTCGGGGCGGAGATCTTGCCAGACGAGGCCTTCACGAAGGCCCTGGCCAGCGACCGTGAGGGTGGCAGCACCGGTCATGTCCATCACCTCATCAAGGACGATGGCGGCCGCGTGCAGGATATCAGAGCGGGAACTGCTAACACCTGCGACCTTGCGGCGGTCGGACCCGGAAAGGGCCGCGAGCGACGTCGCGAGGCGGTGGATCTCAGCACGGCCTATTTGCAGGCCGTGCAACCGCCGAAGCGGGTATTTCGAACGGATGCGAACGACCCTGGCAAGGTTACGGACCGCGCCCCCAACGCCAACAAGCGCAGCACCGTCAGAGGTTGTTTCGAATTCCTGGCGAACGGCCTTGCGAAGGAGCCGTATTTCCTTCTTGGATGCGGGATCAGAAGAAAGAAAGCGGTCGCACGCGTAGAGAGCGCCAAGTGGTGCGGACTGAGCCCCCGCAAAACTACGGCGCTGGACATCGATAAGCTCGGCGGAGCCGCCGCCGATATCGAGAATACGGCCCGAGTCGATGGCGATACTGTTCACAACGCCAAGGAAACTGGCGTAGGCCTCTTCCTGGGCACTGACGATGCGGATGGCGACTCCAGTTTCTTGCGCGACGCGGGCGATGAATTCGTCGGCATTGGGAGCTCGCCGAAGAGCCTCGGTGCCAACGGCCACGAGCGGGGAGGCGCCATAGGAGGCGGCGATCTGCCTGGTGAGCCTGAGTGCGCGGAGGCCGCGGTCCATTGCTGAGCCGGAGAGTGGTAAGCCACCTGCCCGCTCTCCGAGGCGGGCCTCGAACTTTTCCTCGTCGACGACTTCGAACGCCGTCTGTGTGAGGGTCCGGGCTACGAGTAGCCGCACGGAGTTGGAGCCGACATCGATGACGGCAATTACGCGTCCAGAAGCCAACGGCTACCCCCTCAGTGAAACGGTGTCCATCGTACGCCAGGCAGTCTTGATGCGGTCCGGGCATCCACCAGCAGGCCTGACGCGTATACAAGAAGGAGTGGAAAGGTTAACGGGGAGCGACTACGATGGACGCGCGTCCCACCTGGAGGACAATCATGCAACGCACTGCGGTAGTCGTCATTCTCGGAATTGCGCTGGGCTTCGCCTCGATCCCCGGGATTATTGCGCTTTCCTTTTCCGGGGGCTCTTCGCCTTCGGACAACCTTGCGACACAGTTGGATTCGACAAACACCGTGATCGTGACGGTCAGCGTCACGGACAGCCTTGCGATGGATATGCACGACGACTCAGGCTGTCCGCGCGAGTCGGGGCCTGACGCTTCACAATTCTGATTTGCCGCAGCTGCGGAGCTTTCTCGACGCCGGTATTCTGCAGCCGTCAACCTGATCTCATACCACCGGAGGCGTGAACTCATCACGCTCCTCCAAGGCGTTTCCCGTCGCCACGGGCACCTTACCCTATGAGGCCGTGGCCCCAGAGTACGCCCGCTTAGCTGTCACCAATCTCGGAAGCACCGCAACCGCGCTCGAGCGGGCGCTGCCGTGGCATGTTCTACGGCCGGGCAATCGGCTCGCCTGTCCGGCATCCCTGACTGCGGGTTGCGAGGCTTATCTACTCACGCGCCACCCGACATCGCGCCCATCAAGGACAGCATGCGCGAATGCAGTATGTCCAGCGGCCTCCCCCAAGATGGCTCCTGCAATAGGGGCTTTGCGTGGCTCGCAGACTGTCCGTCCCGCGGCGACGGTTTCACGCGGAGCTGGCCGTCGAGATCAGCTAGGATTCGCGAACGGAGGCACAGCAATGGAACCACCGAAGCAGGTCAAGGCGGAGACGCCTGCAGACTACCTGGAGGTGCTGACGAAGGCTGTTTTCGAATCGGGAATGAGCTGGAAGGTTATCGAGGCGAAGTGGCCGGGATTTCAGGAAGCATTCCATGGATTCGACCCGGAGAGGATCGTGAGTTTCTCGCCGGACGAGATCGATGCGCTGACGGGTGACCCGCGGATCATACGGAACCGGCGGAAGATCGAATCGACCGTGCACAACGCCGCGGCGATGCTCGAACTGGAGCGGGAGTTTGGGAGCATCCGGGCATATCTACAGTCGAAGCCCGAATTTTGGGATCTGGTGAAAGACATGCGGAAGCGGTTCAAGCACGTCGGGGACTTTGGCGCGTACTACTTCCTGTACGTGGTGGGTGAGCCGGTGCCTGCGCACGAAGAATTCCGGGCGAAGCTACTGGAAGGGGCCACGAAGAAGGGGTAGCCGGAAAACTGAGGTAATAAAAGACAGGGCGCCGAATCGGCGCCCTGTCTTTGTTACCTGGTGAACGTGAGCGGGAGGGCTACAGCTTCCTGTTGTAATCGCCGCCGCGGCGCTCATCCGGGCGGAAGTGGCGGGACGAGCCCCAGATTACGAATGCAGCAGTGAAGACCACGAGGGCGAGGCCAGCGATTGCAAGGTTCGCACCGCCGGAGGTCAGGCTGAGGGCCGCTTCACCAGCAGAGCCGGCCGGTGGAGCCTTGGGAGTAGGCGTGATCGCGGCTGTCGCCGGGGTGGTCGGAACTGGCGTCGCAGGAGTAGTGGCGGTGGCCGGGGGGGTGGTAGTGACGGTAGCCGGCGGGGTGGGGGTAGCTTCGCGGTACGTGAAGTAGGCACCGGCAAAGTTACAGGGGTTGGCCCTCACCTGAATCGCGACCTGTGAGCCGGGGAAGGACTGCATGGTAAAGAGGATGTTGGCGTGGCCGTTCTCATCAGTGGTACCGGTCGCGACGACAGGATCGCCCGCGACACGAAGGGTGACGGCCGCTTCCGTGTTCGGAGTGAACTGGAAGAGATTGACGCTAACAACGGTGCCGGCCTGGCCAAACGGCGGTGTGAGCGTGATGTAGGGACCGCAGGTAGGAGCTGGCGGAGCAGCGCTCGCCACGGCAGCGGGAAGAAGCGTGAAGGCTCCCGCGACGAGAGCGAGGACGAGAAGCAAGCGGGTATGCATGGGGCGCGTCCGATCCTAAAGATTTACGTACTTTACGAACCGTTAATGAGGTTTGCAAGTGCACCTATAGAACATATGTTCTATCATCCCTCCATGATGCTCTTTGCAGAACTCCATGCACATACCTGCTGGTCGATGCGGGAAGGGGCGAGCAGCAGCGATGAGATGGTCGACCGGGCACTCTCGCTGGGCTACGCGGCAATGGCGATCACTGACCACGACAACCTGTACGGCGCGATGGAGTATGCCCGGGCGGCGCGAGAACGCGGTTTGAAGCCGATCACCGGATGCGAGCTGACGGTTGACGGCGAGGGTGGTGCGCGGAGCCATCTGACGGTGCTGGCGGAAACGGTGGAAGGCTACCGGAACCTCTGCCGGCTTCTGAGCCAGGCGTACCGTACGTATGGGAAGGATGAACCGCGAATCGAAGAGGGATGGCTGTTCGAGCGAAACGAGGGGCTAATCGTGCTTTCGGGATGCGGCGCCGGGGCGATACCGCGGCTCTTGCGAACAGAAGAGCGACGCCGGGCAGCGGTGCTGGCGGGGACTTACCGCGATGTCTTTGCTGACCGCTTTTACGTCGAGTTGCAGCATCACGATGTGTATGGCGACAGGCTGCGAGTGGCAGCTCTCGCACGGCTGGCTGATGAGTCAGGAATCCCGGTGGTGGCGACGAACAACGCGCACTACCACGTACGCGAGCGGCACCGTCTAAATGATGCGCTGGTGGCCATCCGGCATCGGCGGACGCTGGACAGTTCACACGAACTGCGGCGGCCGAACTCGGAGTTCTTCCTGAAGCACCCGCGGGCGATGGCAACGCGGTTCGCGGCGAACCCTTCGGCGATAACGAATACGATCGCGATCGCAGAGCGATGCACCTTCGACCTGACGACGGACCTGCCATACCGGCTGCCAGACTATCCAGTACCGGACGGCGCGACGCTGAATAGCGTGCTACGGGGTATCTGTGAGCGGGCGTTTCAGCGGAAGTATGGGATGCCAGGAGCAATGAGGGACGACGCGCGGGAGCGGCTGGAGCGCGAGCTGATGCTGGTGGAGAAGCACGGGCTGGCGGGCTTCTTTTTGGTGTACTGGGACATTATGGAGCTGGTAGGGGAGATCGCCCACGAACTGCACGGGCGGCCAAAGAACCTGCCGCCGGACGAGCGGCCGGTGGGCCGGGGGCGGGGATCGTCGGTCAGTTCAATCGTGTGCTACCTGATCGGGCTTTCGCACATCGACCCGGTGCAGAACAACCTGTACCTGGAGCGGTTCCTGAACGACGAGCTGCATTCGCTGCCGGACATCGACATTGATTTTCCTCGGGACATCCGCGACGAGCTGTTGCAGCGGATCTATGACCGCTATGGACCGGAGCACGCGGCGATCGTGGCGGCATTTCCAACGTACCGGTTCAAAAACGCGGTGCTGGATTTCGGGAAGGTACTGGGGCTGCCACAGCCGGTGCTGGCGAAGCTGAACAAACTGGGCGGCCACTTCGCAAATGCGACGGACGTGGCAGACGAGATGGCACTGATCCCGGAGCTGAAACCGCTGATGGGCGCGCCGATCTGGCGAGACCTGGTAGCGCTTTGCAACGCGGCTTCGGGGTTTCCGCGGCACATCGGCCAGCATGTAGGGGGCGTGGTGATCTCGGCGGAGCCGCTCTCTTCGGTGGTGCCGGTGGAGCCAGCGCGGATGGCGGGGCGCTACGTGTGCCAGTGGGACAAGGATTCGGTGGACGACGCGCGGTTCGTGAAGATCGATTTCCTGGCGCTGGGGATGCTCTCGGCGGTGGACGACTGCCTGGGAATCGTGGAGGAGGAACGCGGGGTACGGGTAGACCTGGGGCGAATCCCGCACGACAGCGAGGAGATCTACGCGTCGATCGCGGCGGGCGACACGATGGGGGTATTCCAGATCGAGAGCCGGGCGCAGATCCAGACGCTGCCGTTCACGCAGCCGCGGAACCTGGACGACCTGGCAGTGCAAGTGGCAATCATCCGGCCGGGGCCGATCATGGCGGGGGCGTTCCATCCATACATGGACTACCGGCGGAAGCTGACGGCGGGCGAACCGATCGAAATCGACTACGGGCACCCGCAACTTGGGCCGTTGCTGGCGCCGTACCTTGCGGAATCGCTGGGGCATGTGCTGTACCAGGACCAGGTGATCCAGATCTCATGTGCGGTAGCGGGATTTACGCCGGGGCAGGCTGACCGTCTACGGCGAGCGATGAGCCGGAAGCGCTCGGCGGAGGCGATGCAGGCGCTGGCGGAGGAGTTCTTCAGCGGGGCAGCGCAGAACGGCGTGTGCCGGGAAGCGGCGGAGATCGCGTTCGAGAAGATGGCGGCGTTTGCGGCGTTCGGGTTCCCGAAGAGCCATGCGGTGGCGTTTGCGCTGCTGGCGTATGAATCGACCTGGCTGCGCTATTACTACCCGGCAGCGTACTACAGTGCACTGTTCAATGCGCAGCCGATGGGCTTCTACTCGGTGGAAGTGCTGTGCGGCGATGCCGGGCGGCACGGTATTGAAGTACGGATGCCGGCGATCAACCGGAGCCGGGCGATGGCGTGGCCGGAAGATGACGGGATCCGGCTGGGAATCGCGCATGTGAGCGGTATCGGCGGCGGTTGGACGGAGAAGCGTGCAATCAGATCGGCGGCACGGGTGGCGCGAAAGGCGGGCCAGGAGCCATCGCTCTCAATTACAAGGGCAGAACAGATCGTGGAGGAACGCGAACGGAATGGCCCGTACCGGTCGCTATACGACCTGCTGCTGCGCACGCGATTGGGGGAGCGCGAGGGCGAGGCGCTCATCCGGGCGGGTGCGCTGGATGAATTCGGACTGCCGCGGCGGGAACTGCTCTGGCAGCTCGGCCTGATGGTGCGCGGGTATGACGTGATGCAGCCCCGAAAGGCTGGGCGAGGCAAGGCGGGGTACCAGGCGGCATTACCGCTGCCAACGGCGGCCGACATGGTGGCGCTGCCAGCACTGGCGCCGTGGCATGAACTGGCGTGGGACTACGAGGCGCTTGGGACTTCGGAACGCCCGCACCCGATGGCGCTTGTGCGCCCGATGTTGAACGAAGGGGTAATCACAACGAGGCACCTTGGCGGGCCTGGAAATCCGAACCGGCTGCCACAGGGGGCACGCGTAGAGATCGCGGGGATGATTGTCACGCGGCAGCGGCCACAGACAGCGAGCGGGGTGATGTTCATGCTGCTGGAGGACGAGTTCGGGCTGGCGAACATCGTGGTGTATACGCCGGTGCAGGAACGGCAGCGGGAGCTGGTTCGGGGTACGCCGTTCGTTGTTATCCGGGGAACGATCGACAACGAGAAGAGCGGTTTCCCGAACGTAATCGCAGAAAAGTTCTGGAGATGCCCGTTGCCGGGGATGATCGAAGCGCCGGCGGGCCACAACTGGGGCTAGGGATTCGTTTCGTACGAGACGGAAACGCGGACGGTCTGAGAACGGCCGGATCCACTTCGCATTGCGTGGACACCGCGAATCACGGCGCTGCCAAGGTCCGAATCGGTTGTCACATGACGCTGCAGCGCCAGGCCGGCCCGCCCGGCGAGTGCCGCGGCGAGCATCGCCACAGCGAGCGCGGCCGGCCAATCGGACCGGGGTTTACGGCTACCGGCAGCGAGAGCTGCAGCACCCGCCAGTATGCCCGTGACTGCGATATTGGTACCGCAAAGGTGGGTGATCGCAAGGTGGCGTTCACCGGCGCGGAGACGGACGAGTGCTTCGGCTGCCGCGGATTCGACCTCCTCGACGGAGAACGGGCCACGAACGAAGAATCCACGATGGTCGCTGCGGGCGACGACCGGGAGGACACGGCCGCGCCTCTTGAAGAGGATGGCGATGGTGGCATGCTCGAGGGCATGGTTCCGGCGGGTCGCGCTCCAAACGGGGATACGCACTAGTCGTTCGGTTCCGAGCTGATCCATGGCAGGAAAAGCTGGAACGGCCGGGCAGCTACGACCGTGCCATCCAGCGTGACCTTCAGCTCGATCGGCTCGCCACCGAGGAGCGGCTCGATCCAGATAGACGCTTCACCGCCACCTGCTGGCACCAGGGACGGCTGCACAGCGATGAGGAGCTGGCTGGCTTTGCCTTTGACCGCAATCCTGGTTCGGGGAG
>JAGQHB010000061.1 GCA_020432045.1 Dehalococcoidia bacterium
GAAGGGTGCCGCCCTCCTGGGTGCGACGATCGTGGCAGTCGCGTTTATCGCTGGCACTACCGCGGTTGCCTCGAACAGGATCGTCGTCCCGGGGCTCTCCGGTGATTCGGCTGGAGGTTCGGCAACGCCGCCTGCCAGCACTACGACACCGGACCCGTCCGGGTACACGCTGGAGCCCGGAGTCTGGGGCAGCCGAGACCTGCGCCTCACGGTCACGGCCGAGGGTGCAGCTGTGCTCCTTTTCGAATGCGGCCACGGGCACATCCCAGCGCCGCTGCGCGTTTCGGCCGGCGCGGCCTTCGCGTGGGAGGGCGTCTACCGGGCGGAGCTCGGAGCATCGACGAGCGTGCCTGGGCCGGACCTGCCGGCTACATACGAAGGGTCGGTCGCGGGGGACATGATGACGATCGAGGTCGACGTCAAAGGCGGCTTCCTCCACAGGACCTTTGCGCTTGCGAAAGGGCATACTGGGCCGCAGACCACCTGCATCACCGGGCAGTAGCGTTTGCGGCGCCAGTTCGGCCGAGGCTGCCCACGATTTACTTGACGCAGTCAAGATCTTCACGCACCCTTGCCCAAATCCTTGACTATTCGTTGTGGAGCGTCCCCGTGGCTCGTAAGCGATACTATCGTCGTCGCACCGCGTTCGCTTGGCTCCCAAGCATCTTTGCGATCGTCCTTGGCCTTGCACTTCTTGGTGCTCCAGGAGCAGGGCGGGCAACGCCTGCCTCTGCCACGGTGCCCCCGGAAGCAGAGGGTCCGGTCATCATCGGACCGGTTGATGCAATCGTCGTCGATGGGCTGGACCCCTCGTCCCAGATCCGCGCGCAGGGCGGGATCATCGTCCCGGAAGGCGGCTCCGAGCCTACGGGCACAGTACCCAGCGGGCCCTCAGCCGCCGACCCCGTGTTCCAGGGAGAGGATCACGGGCCGCTCACTAGCGGGGGGCTAACGCCGTCGAGCCTCTCGCCGACCGGTGTCAATTTTGCCGGGATCACGTCGCTTGCCTACCCGCCCGATACAGTCGGCGATGTCGGGACGAACCACTACATCCAGATGGTGAACGCCACCGAGTATCAGATCTGGGACAAGGCAGGCACCTCGCTCGTTGGGCCGCTGTCCTTCGGTGCACTCTGGCCCTCCGGGAACTGCACGGCCAATGCGGGTGACCCGATCGTCGTGTTCGACCACCTTGCAGATCGCTGGCTACTCGCGCAGTTCGCGTCCCCGAACCACATGTGCATTGCGATTTCGCAGACGGCTGATCCGACAGCCGGCACGTGGTTCCTCTACGAATTCGACACCATCGCCTTCCCTGACTACGAGAAGTTCGGTGTCTGGCCGGACGGCTATTACATGACTTCGTTCGAGTCGCCGAGCCTTGGCACCTACGTGTTCGACCGCACGGCCATGCTGGCCGGGAACGCGGCCACGGCCATCAAGTTCACGATCTCTGAGCTGACCGGCGACCCGGGCGTGCGCAGCACCCGGATCCTTCCTGCTGACCTTGATGGCCCAGCACCTGCCGTCGGCACGCCGAACTACATGGTCCGCTCGGTGGACGGACAGCAAGACACATCCAACCCCAACGACCGCATCGAGATCTGGGAGTTTGCCACCGACTGGACGACTCCGGCCAACTCAACGTTCGTGAATGTCCAGATGATCAACGCGGCCGGTGGGTTGGCACCGTTCGACATCATGACGTGTGATCGCAATGGGGCCGGCATCCGCGACTGCATTCCGCAGCCTGATACGGACGACACTGTCGACGCGCTCTCCAACCGCCCGATGATGCAGCTGAAATACCGTTCGGTGAACGGTGTGCCGACGATGGTTTTCAACCAGACGATCGACGTGTCCGGGAGTATCTTCGACCTCCTCGGCTTTGTCCCTACCTACGAAGTAGCCGGGATCCGCTGGTACGAACTTCGTCTTCCGGGCGGTACTTGGACGATTGGCAACCAGGGAACCTTTGGACCTCAGGACGCAGGTGCCACGACAGAAGAGGAGCTGCTCCACCGTTGGATGGGCAGCGCCGCGATTGATAGCCATGGCAACATCGCGCTCGCCTACAGCATGGTCAACGACGACGACAGCAACCCGGTGTACCCCGGCCTGAGCTACACAGGACGCTGCTACGACGATGCGGCGGACACCCTGCCACAGGGCGAGGCGATCATCATTTCCGGCTCGAACTCTCTTGAGATCGGGTACGGTGGCCGCTGGGGCGACTACAGTGCGCTGAGCGTCGACCCCGTCGATGATTCGACGTTCTGGTTCACCGGCCACCTCGCTGACGGCACGACGCGTATCGCTTCGTTCACGGTGGATTGCGTGCCGGCTGAGTTCCTACTCTACTTCGACCCGGTCCTCGGCGACCTGGTCGTGGAAGGCATCGATGACGGCGGTGCGCTGCCGGTGGTGATGTCCGGTGGCGGGTTCTTCCGCACCTACACCATCGAGGACACAGCTGGAAACAAGACGGCCGTGAACCTGGTGGCGCTGAAGTTCGGGTTCGGACGGGTGTTCTTCTGGTTGCAGAGCATCAACTACAACAGCGCTGGCGAGCAGCCGATCTACGGTCGGGGGCTGTTCTATTCGAGCGGTTTCTCCCGCACCGGGGCGCTGAGCAACTTCATCGGCCAGGTGCGCGCCAGCCACGGTCCGTCCTACATGGCGGGCTACAACGGTACGACGACAAAGATCTACGGCGCCGGGGGGTTCACGAGCCTGCCTGGTTTCGTGTCGCTCACCATCCGGAGTGAAGAAGGTGCGACCTCTACGGGTTACGGCCTCATTCCCTAACCGCTAAGCCGGTCTGTCCGCCAGGTCTTCAGAGGGCCCGCCTCATCCGAGGCGGGCCCTCTTGTTGTGTCCACGCGGTTGCCACGCCACGCCGATCCGCGTAGGAACGTCTGCACATCATTCCGCTCCGAGGCGCACGCATGACTGAACCAACGACCTGGCTCGACCGGACGGTTGAATCCGCGATCGAGCCCGACCTGCCGATTATCGACCCGCACCACCACCTCTGGCAGCGCCCCGGCAACCGCTACATGCTCGAAGAGCTGGTCGCGGACACGGCCGGGCAGAACGTCCGCCAGACCGTCTTCATCGAGTGCACCTCCATGTACCGTGCCGATGGCCCGGAAGAGTTTAGGGTCGTCGGCGAGACGGAGTTCGTGCAGGGCATCGCCGCGATGAGTGCGAGCGGAGGTTTCGGTCCGCTCCGCGCCTGCACCGGCATCGTTGGTTCAGCCGACCTCGCCCTCGGTGACCGCGTCGTCCCTGTCCTTGAAGTGCAGATCGCCGCCAGCCCCAACCGTTTCCGCGGCATACGCCACCGCGCTGCCTGGGCCGAACCGGGCATGGTCGCGAACCAGTCACCGTTGCAGAAAGCGCACGTCCTCATCGATCCCGACTTTCGCAAGGGATTCCGCTTTCTCCGCCAGTACGGTCTCACCTTCGAAGCGTGGCTCTATCACCACCAGATCAAGGAGCTGGCCGACCTCGCGCGCGCCTTCCCGGATACGACCATCATCTTCAACCACCTGGGTGGGCCGCTCGGCAGCGCGCCGGGAGCGGACCTCGACGAGATCTTCAAAGGCTGGAAGCCTGATATCGACGCGGTCGCGGCGTGCCCGAACGTTGTGATGAAGCTCGGCGGCATCCAGATGGTCGTGAACGGGTTCGGCTGGCATGAACGCGAGAAGCCGCCGACGTCGGACGAGCTCGTTGCCCGAAACCGCGACTGGTACCTGTACGCGATCGAGAAGTTCGGCCCGGACCGCTGCATGTTCGAAAGCAACTTCCCGGTCGACCGGCTGTCGTGTTCCTACACAGTCCTCTGGAACCAGTTCAAGAAGCTGACGAAGGATTTCCCCGCGGACGAACGTGCGGCGATGTTCCACGACACCGCGAAGCGCGTGTACAGGCTGCCGGACGTGTAGGCCCCACCCATCGCCGGGCGCGTTTCGTTGCCCCAGCGACCGCATGCGCGTAGGAAAGGCGGATGGCCACTGAGCGCCCCGCCCCCGCCGCAGCTCCTCTCGCTCCGCCGGCCAGCGGCCGCGCAGCGACCCTGCAGACGTTCGAGGCCTTCAAGCTCGTGCCATTCCGCTGGTTCTGGGCGCATGTTGGCTCCGCCGCGCTCATCCAGGGCATCCAGCGCTTCGCCTTCGTCTGGCTCGTGCTCGATATCGCCGACAACTCGGCCGCCGCGGGTATCGTCAGCTTCGCTATTGGCATCCCGGTGTTCTTCTTTTCGCTGCCGGCGGGCGTCCTCGCCGATCGCGTTGACCGGCGGTTGTTGCTGTTCGGGTCCCAGGGCACGGCTATCGTCATCACCGCTGCGACCGCGATCATCATCGCCACGGGCCATGCGACGCTTGGCGTCACCTATGCGCTGGCACTGGCGGTCGGGGCGACGCAGGCCTTTGGCCAGCCCGTGCGCCAGGCGATCCTCCCGTCGCTGGTCGACCGCGACCGCCTGATGAACGCCATCGTCCTCCAGACGCTGGGCATGAACGTGATGATGATCATCGGGCCGGCACTGGGCGGCGCCGCCATTAGCCTGACCGGCATCGAGGGTGTGTTTGCACTCCAGGCAGCACTGTTTGCGTTCGGATTGTTGGTGCTGCTGCCGCTCAAGATCCCGGCCGTGCTTGTGCGCGAAGGCCCGCCCCGGCGCCCAATCGAGGATGTCCGCGAAGGCTTCCGCTTCGTCGTTGGCGAAACCAATATCCGGCTGCTGATCTTCCTGCTGATGGTTTCGGGCATCTTCATGATGGGTCCGAGCGCAGCGCTCATCCCGCAGGTAGCCAAGGATGAACTCGGGGCAGGGGCGTTTGCCGCGAGCATGCTCTTTGCGTTCACGGGCGTGGGTACACTCTGCACGTCACTCGTGCTCGCCTCCTGGCCGGGCATGAAGAACAAGGGCGCGTGGTTTATCGGCACGGTGACGATCGGCGGCCTTGGCATTGCCGCCATCGGTACGTCTCAGTGGTATCCGTTGACCGCCGCGATCATGCTGCTCTGGGGCATGGGCGGTGGCTTCTTCATCAACCTCAACCAGACGCTCATCCAGACGAACACGCCCTCGGCACTGATGGGCCGTGTGATGAGTGTGCACACGCTCGGGTTTCTTGGATTCGCGCCGCTGGGGGCGTTACTCGCGGGCGGTATGGCGGCCCTGCTCGGCGCGCCAATGTGGATGCTCATTTCGGGCCTCACCCTCTCGGCGATCGCGATCAGCGTGGGGGTCACGCAGCCGGGGCTGCGGAGGATGGGGTAACGGTTCGCGGCGTGAGCCGGGCCGCGCCGTGCAGAAAGGCTCTCACATATGGGCGAATGGGATTTCACCGACGCGGTGTTCGCGCCACACGCATTGCAGGAAATGGAGCGCCGGGGGCTCTCCATTGTTGATGTCCGTGCCGTCCTCGCCTTCCCGCCGCGTGTTCACCACGTTCGGGAAGGCCGCGTCGTGATCACGGCTCTCTTCGACCCGACAGCGCGTTCCCAGTTCGTCATGGGAGTTTTCATCGACATCGATCGCGCAAGGCCCGTAGTCGTCACGGCGTACCGATCGAGTAAGATCAAGAAGTAGCGGGGGCAGGGATGAGAGTCACTTACGATACCGGCACTGACACCCTCACCGTGGTGTTCAAGGACGCTCCGGTCGCCGAAAGCGATGAGGAGAAGCCAGGGATCATCATGGACTTCGATGCTGCGGGCGACGTAGTTGGCATCGAAATCCATGTTGCCTCCACCCGCGTGAACGACCCGACGCATGTCGATTTCACTGCCGTCGCCTGAGCGCCTCCCGGGTTACCCTGCCCTCACGTGCACGTGGTCGCTCCGCGCGTCGGTCAGTTCGCAGCAGTCGAGCGTTTCGTGCAGGTCACGTGTCTCCGGTTGAAGCGTGACGTGAATGATGCCGTGTTCTTCGCGGATGATCCGCGTCAGCTCCGCGATCGGGCCGCCGCAACCCTCCATCGTGTCGACTTCGACATGCGCGCTCAATGCGACGAATGACGGCGTCAACGACCAGACGTGGAGGTCGTGCAGAGCGACTACTCCGGGCACCTTGCTGGCATCCGCCTCTATCTGCTGTGTATCGACTCCGCGAGGCGTGGACTCCAGGAGGATGCTGACGACGTGGCGCATGAGCATCGCTGCGCGTGGGGCCACCATGGCGGCAATCAGGAAGCTCGCAATAAGGTCGATACCGGCCCACCCCGTGGTGAGCAGCACCACCGCGGAGACGATCACGCCCGTCGATCCTGCGGCATCCATCCCGACTTCGAGCCGGGCAGCGCGCGCGTTCAAGTTCGCATCGCTGTAAGGCGCCAGCAGGCGAAACACGAGGATGTTCATGCCGAGTCCGAGTGCACCGACGATGAGCACGGGTAGCCCCGCGATCTCGGGCGGGTCCGCCGCGCGCTGGATTGCCTCGTACACGATGTAGCCAGCGAGGACCAGCATCAGCAGCACCTGCAAGGGCACGACCAGCACTTCGACACGGACGTAGCCGTACGTGCGTCTCAGGTTCGTAGGACGGCGCGCGATCGCAGTGGCCGCGAGGGCCATCATCAGCCCGGCAGAGTCCACGAGCATGTGGCCGGCATCTGCAATGAGCGCCAGCGAGCCGCTCAACAGGCCGCCCACCACCTCGACGGCGGCAAACGCCAGCGTCAGTCCCAGCCCGAGTGCAAGGACACGTCCGGGCCCGCCGTGCGGGTGTGGATGCGCCATGCCACCAGTGTCGCCCATCTGGCCCCTGTACACAGGGACGCAGTATCAACGGGAAGCGATCACTTCGACGATGTCGCCGTCGTGGAGCTCCATCGCGCGGCCCAGCTCCTGCCCGGGGAAGCGTGCGGACGGCCCCCAGAGCCGCGCGCCACGGCATCGGGCGGCAAGGTCGTTGTGGATGGCGGCCGCGAAGTCGAGCACGGTCGACCCGGGCTCCAGCGCAAACGGCTCCTCGGCCGCCTCGCCGTCCACGCGCGGGTAGACGCGGATCAGCCCCGTGAGCGCCCAGACCGCTTCCTTGAACGCGGCCAGGCTGTGGTCGTCGATGATTGAAACGCCCACGACGTCGAGATCCGGCACCGCAACCCGCAGCCGTTCGAGCGCGCCCGGCGCCGCCTCGTCCATCTTCGTCGCCGCGAGGATCGCTGGCAGGTC
>JAGQHB010000062.1 GCA_020432045.1 Dehalococcoidia bacterium
CTAGGCCCGAAGCGTCTCCGGGACGCCGGCGGAGAAGGCCGGAAGCTCGCACGCCTGGCCGATCTCGATCTCCCAGGATACGGGGAGCACTCCGTGTTCCCCCGCGCCCCAGGCGTTGAAGACAGCCGAATAGATGCCCTCGCCGCCGGCGACGGCGACGACGACCTTGTCCGGCGAGGCGATGGCGTACACGGGTTCGTCCGCTTCGGCGGCAGGGTACTGGCGCGACGTTGCCCAGCCCGAAATGACGCGCTTGGGATTCGTCGCGAGTTCGTGCAGCCGCTGTTGAATGCTGCTGCGCGTGAAGCCGTGCCCGGCGAGCGTCCTCGCATGTGCAGGATTGAGCACGACCAGCGTCGTCGCCCGGCCACCGTATGTGCTGTTCGAGCCAGCGTTGGCGATGGCGGCGGCCAGCGTACGGAGCATCCGCTCTGCCCCGTTGGGGTCATCACCATCGGGCGTCAAGATCACAGAGTGCGGCGACTCAACCCCGACGACAGTAACCGCGCTCTGCTCCGGACTGAACCCGCGCGACACGTGGAGTGGCTCGAACGGGCTGGTCTCTTCAGCCTCGGCGAAGCAGGCCGTGAACTTCCCCGGCTGCCCAAGTACGGCCATGTCAGAGATGCCAGGCTGGGCGCCGCCGACGTTCGCCAGCACCAGCCGCAACGCCCGGCCGATGCTGGCGTTCGCGCGATGCCCGGGGCCGAGTGCGCCCCAGCCCGACGCAATGCCGCCGCATTGTTCCCGTGCCTCGCCGTTGACGATGATCACGGGACCGAGGGCGTGGGTCGTGCTCTGCAGGACACCGAGGTCGAACTCATCCTCGCAGACGGCACGGACCGCGGCGATGACAACAGGGAAGTGCTCGGGGAGGCATCCGGCCATGACGGCGTTTACGGCGGCCTTTTCCACGGTGCATTCCGCGTAGCCTGGGCCAACAGCTCCGAGGATGATGTCGGGTTCGATGCCGCCACCCATGATCATTGCTTCCACGCGTTCGAGCGTCGGGATCACCACCGGCAGGCCATCAGTCCAGCAGCGCTCGTGGAACTCTTCCAGTGCGGTCGACTCGTTCAGCGAGGTGTGCAGGGAGGCCTTCACGAAGGCTTCCCCGAAAGGGCGGTGATCAATTCCGGAACGACGGCGGCGGCCACGCGCGTGAGGTTCTCGTGGCCGGTGCCCGACACTGGATGTTCGATGATAACCCGCGGGATGGAAGGCATGCCGACGGCCTTCGCCACAAACCCGCCCTGGACGACGAACTCCGCGGTGAGGATCGCCACGGCGGGAATGCCCGCCCTCGCTGCAAATATTCCGTCACGCACGGTGCCGGAGGTGCAGCTTCCTCAGTGACCCCAGATAGAGATGACCCCGTCACACTGCGAGGTGATCGCCCCCAGCATCTCCGGCTGGACGGGGTCGACGCTTGTCTTCTGGTATCTCAGGAACGTGACGCCGGGAAGCGCCGACGTGAGTGCCATCTCAAGGCAAGCTGTGAAGTTGGCGGCGTCCGGGAAGGCGTTCGCGATGAGGCCGATGGTCAGCGGCCGCCGGTCCATATCGAGGAACAGTTCGTACGGCTCGGCGGGGGTTGACTCCTCGGCTGCCGGGTCCAGGTAGGTAATCGTCATGCACGGTATCCTTCGAACGGGCTGGGGTAGATTATAAGGCTGGCAGCGGGGCGGATGGGATTGGGCACCACGGCGGTGTGCCGCCCGGCACAAGAAATGCGCCGGAGCGTGGCGCGAACACGCTTGGCGAAGCCTTCTACGGGACGAAAGCGCGTTCACTTAAGTCGGGTTAGCCACCGGCAGACGTTCCAAGCGCTCTTATCGCGGTAGCGTTCCCGCCGGCCTTGGACGATGAAGATATCGTGAGCCGCGAGTCCATCCTCGTACTCGGGCTCATCGTCGCCCTCCTCCTCAAATGCGCCGAGGTCGGCGACAAAGAAATCGTCCTCGACTTATACGAAGAAGCCTGCGCGGCGTTCGCACAGGCTTCCAAAAGCGATTCACGCTTTGCGAGACCGGGTTGGCTCCCCGACGTGGACTCGAACCACGAACACCGCGGTTAACAGCCGCGTGCTCTACCATTGAGCTATCGGGGAACGACTCTCAGTGTTGCCATGAGGGCTGAAAAGCGCAAGCCGACGGCGGTCC
>JAGQHB010000004.1 GCA_020432045.1 Dehalococcoidia bacterium
AGCACGGGAGACGCCGTTGCCGGCTCGCCGCCCTCGGCGACGATCTGGTTGTTCTTCTCTTCGAACTCCCGCCGGTCGACGAGGTCACCGGGGAGGACGCCAGTCTCACCGGGATGATCGACCTTCACACGCCGGAGCATCTGCCGGACGATCACCTCGATGTGCTTGTCGTTGATGTTGACGCCCTGGGACTTGTAGACCTTCTGGACCTCGTCAACGATGTAGCGCCGCACGGCATCCCGGCCTTGAATGCCGAGAATGTGCTGCGGGTTCTTGGCGCCGTCAGTGATCTGGGCGCCGGCTGTTACGTACTGCCCAGTCTCCACCTGCAGCCTGGCTGCCGCCGGAATCGGGTACTCGCGATCCTCGCGCTCTTCGTAGACGACCTGCACGAGGCCAGGCTTGACGTGAACGGTGCCGGAGATGCGGGACAACACCTGGACAGCGGGTGTGGCGTCCTCGGCCCCATCGACGGGTTCCGGGCCTGCAGCAACCGCCGAACCGGCGTTGATGTGCTCACCCTCTTTGACGAGCGTCGAGCCGCCGGCAGGAACCCGGTATTCCTCGACGAGCGTGTCCAGGTTTGTGACCCGGACAATCCGCCGTTCCTGGTCGCTGATGACCTCGACGGTGCCGTCGATCTCGCTGATTAACGCTTCGCCCTTGGGCACCCGCGCTTCAAACAGCTCTTCGACGCGTGGGAGGCCGCTTGTGATGTCCGTCTGGCTGGCGACACCACCGGTATGGAACGTACGCATCGTCAGCTGCGTCCCCGGCTCACCGATGGACTGTGCCGCGATGATCCCGACTGCGGTGCGGTTCACGACCACGTCGCCGCGACCAAGGTCACGGCCGTAGGCCTTCGCGCAGATGCCCCGCTCACACTGGCAGGTGATCGGCGAATACACTTGTACGCGTTCGATACCCCGCTCGGCGATTTCGGTGGCAATCCCCGCCGTGATCATCTCATCGCGGTCGACGATCATCTCGCCGGTGCTGTCGTCGATGACGGGCTGGTTGGCGAAGCGGCCGACGATTCGCTCGTCGATCTGCTCAATAGCGTTTGGCGAGTCGTCACGCTCGACCCAGATACCGGAGCACCCAAGGTCGCATTCCTGCTGCGTGATGATCACGTCCTGGGCCACGTCGATGAGACGCCTGGTGAGGTACCCGGAGTCCGCGGTTCGGAGGGCGGTGTCGGCGAGGCCCTTGCGGGCGCCGTGGGTCGAAATGAAGTATTCGAGCACAGTCAGGCCTTCGCGGAACGAACCGCGAATAGGCAGCTCGATGACACGCCCGTTCGGGTCCGCCATCAGTCCGCGCATGCCCGCCATCTGGCGGATCTGCGTGATGTTTCCCTTGGTGCCCGAGCTCGCCATGTAGTTGAGCGAGCCGTATTCCGGCATCCGCTCTTTGATCGCGTTCTCAATCGCCTTGGTGGTGTCGTTCCAGATGCGGACGGTGCCTTCGTAACGCTCGTCCTCGGTGATAAGGCCCATTTCGAACTGTTCCAGCAGCTCATCGACCATGCCATCAGCGCTCTTGAGCAGCTCCGGCTTAATCTTTGGCACCTGGATCTCGTGGATAGCGATGGTCACGCCGCTCAAGGTTGCGTAGTGGAACCCGACGTTCTTGATGCGGTCTGCAACTTCCGCCGTCGCCTCGCCGCCCAACTCCTGGTAGCAGCGCGCTACTACTTCCCGGAGACGTGGGCGATCCATCTCAGCATTCTGGAACGGAAGAATGTCCGGAAGAACCTCGTTAAAGATGATCCGTCCGACACTCGTCTCGATGAAACGGCCCTTCGCGCGGCCATCCGGTCCCGTTACGGGCTCTTCCGTGGCCGAAGCCGTCTGGACCGAACGGTCCGTCCGGACGCGGATACGCGATCGCAGGTCCACCACGCCCAGGTCGTGAGCGAGTCGCGCTTCCGCAAATGAACCGAAGACGCCTTGTTCATGCGATCCGTTGCCGGGGTGGTAGGCCCCGTGGCCGTCGAGGTCGATGTCGGTCATGTAGTAACAGCCGAGCACCATGTCGAGCGAAGGCGCGACGATCGGGTTACCGCTGGCCGGGGAAAGGAGGTTCCGTGACGAAAGCATGATCTGCTTCGCCTCGGCCACTGCTTCGCGGCTGAGCGGCACATGGACCGCCATCTGGTCGCCGTCGAAGTCGGCATTGAATGCCGTACAGACGAGCGGATGGAGCTGGATAGCCGAGCCTTCGATCAGGATCGGTTGGAAGGCCTGGATGCCAAGACGGTGGAGCGTCGGCGCGCGGTTGAGGAGCACCGGCCTGCCCGTGATGACTTCGTCCAGGACGTCCCAGACTTCGGGGCGGGCACGTTCCACGATCCGCTTGGCGCTCTTGATGTTGTGCGCGAGACCCTTTGCCACAAGCGAGTGCATCACGAACGGCTTGAAGAGTTCCAGCGCCATCTTCTTCGGCAACCCACATTCGTTCAGGCGAAGCTCCGGGCCGACAACGATGACGCTCCGGCCGGAGTAGTCGACGCGCTTCCCGAGCAGGTTCTGGCGGAACCGGCCCTGCTTGCCTTTGAGCATGTCGCTCAGGCTCTTCAGTTTGTGGTTCCCGCTGCCGCTTACTGCGCGGCCACGGCGGCCGTTGTCGATGAGGCTGTCGACCGCCTCCTGAAGCATCCGCTTCTCGTTGCGGATAATGATCTCCGGGGCGCCAAGGTCCAGCAGCCGCTTCAGGCGGTTGTTGCGGTTAATGACGCGGCGGTAGAGGTCATTCAGGTCGCTGGTAGCGAACCGGCCGCCATCCAACTGCACCATCGGACGCAGGCTCGGAGGCAGCACCGGGAGCACCTGCAGGACCATCCAGTCGGGCTGGTTCCCCGATTCGCGAAGATCCTCCACGACGTTGAGCCGCTTGGTCGCCTTCTTCCGGCGCTGTCCGCTGGCCGAAACGATCTCCTGCTTGAGCTTCACGCGAAGCACGTCCAGGTCCAGCCGCTGGAGCACATGAAGCACCGCTTCAGCCCCCATACCGGCCTTGAAGACATGCCCGAACGAATCGGACATCTCGCGGTACTGGCTCTCCGTAAGCAGCACGACCTGGTCGTCCCTGATCGGATCCTTCAGCGCTTCGAGGTCGCGGAGGCGCTCGTCGAACTGCTGCTCAACTTCTTCGCGGACGCCGCGCTCGCGCTCCTGCAGAGGATGGAGCTCATCGAACAGCGCGGCCTTGGCATCGTCGAGCGCCGTCCCAGCGTCGATCGACTCGGCCTCCTTGAGCTTCTCGGTCTCCTTATCGAAGGCGACGATCTTCTTATCGCCCTCCCGGCGGACTTTGTTGAGGACCGTCTTGGTGACCTTGGCGCCGGCCGCTACGATCGTGTCACCGAGCACCGAGAGTTCTTCGGCGATGGGCTCGCCGAGGCTCGCCTCCGCAGCGGCGAAGGCCCGGTTTACGGAGGCTTCGAGAGCATCTCGCGAGATCTTGCGTTCCGCTTCGATGACCTTGTGACGATCGAGAAGCTTGGCCTGGAGTTCAGCGTTGGCCTTTTCCAGTTCGGCTTCGAGCGCTTCGCGCTTGGGCTTTACGTCCGCTACTCGTTCTTCGATCGTGCGGCCCATCTCCTCGCGAAGACGGCCGATTTCGAACTGGAGAGCGTCCTTGTCGACCTCCATGATCATGTACTGAGCGAAGTACAGGACGCGCTCAAGGTTGCGGGGAGAAATGTCGAGCAGGAGCCCGAGCTTGCTAGGAGTGCCCTTCACGAACCAGATGTGGCTGACCGGGCTGGCCAGCTCAATGTGGCCCATACGCTCACGGCGCACCTTTTCACGGGCGACTTCGACGCCGCACTTGTCACAGATGATGCCCTTGTAGCGGACACGCTTGTATTTGCCGCAATAGCACTCAAAGTCCTTGGTAGGCCCAAAGATCTTCTCACAGAAAAGGCCATCCTTTTCCGGCTTCAGCGTGCGGTAGTTAATCGTCTCCGGCTTCGTCACTTCGCCATAGGACCACGAGCGGATCTGTTCGGGACTCGCAAGCGAAATGCGAACCTGGTTAAAGTCATTGACCTCGAGCATGGTTGAAGATGTCCTCCGATTCGAATCCCGAGAAGTTGATGCCGAGCTCTGGCATGTCGCTGGACGAATCGTCGATGAACGACACCGAACCGCCCTCATCATTCGATACCTCGACCGAGAGACCGAGGCTCTGGAGCTCTTTCACGAGCACCTTGAACGACTCTGGGACGCCCGGCTCAAGCACGTCCTCGCCCTTGACGATGGCTTCGTAGGTCTTCACGCGTCCAACAACGTCGTCGGACTTCACGGTTAGCAGCTCCTGCAGGACATGCGCGGCGCCGTACGCTTCGAGCGCCCACACCTCCATCTCGCCGAAACGCTGCCCACCGAACTGCGCCTTGCCTCCCAGCGGCTGCTGGGTGATGAGGCTGTACGGACCCGTGCTGCGCGCGTGGATCTTGTCTTCCACCAGGTGGATGAGCTTGAGCATGTAGATGTAGCCGACCGTGATCGGCTGCGAGATCGGCTCTCCCGTCCGGCCGTCACATACGATCGTCTTGCCGAAGAGCGGCGGTGGCACCTTGGTGGCCTTGAATACTTCCGCTGCCAAGTCGTCGAGTTCTTCGATGGACTTGCCGCCCAGATCCGGATAGCCGGCATCGTTCAGCCAGATCTCCAGGCAGGCTCGTTTCGCCACGCCCGCCGTGCCGTGTACGAAGACCGCTTCGCCGTCGAGGCCGTGGTCGTTGACCCACGCCACTGCTACATCGCGGTCGAAGCCACGGTCACGCGGATCGATGTAATACACCGCTCCGGATTCGGCTGCTATCCAGGCGCGAGCGAGCGCGTCATCGATGTCGGTGTCCGTGGCGCCATCGAACACGGGGCTGAAGGCCCGGAAGCCGAGTGCGTTGGCAGCCCACCCAAGGTGAGTCTCCAGCACCTGGCCGATGTTCATCCGGCTTGGGACGCCGATCGGGTTGAGGATGATGTCGACGGGCGTGCCGTCGGGCAGGTATGGCATGTCCTCGCGGCGCATGACCCGGCTGATGACGCCCTTATTCCCGTGGCGTCCGGCCATCTTGTCGCCCTCAGAAATCTTGCGACGCTGCGCAATCGAGACGCGCACCAGCTGGTTCACGCCCGCTGGAAGCGACTCGTGGTCTTCCCGTGAGAAGACGCGGACATCAATGACTTTGCCACGCTCGCCATGCGGGACACGCAGGCTCGTGTCCTTCACCTCGCGTGCTTTTTCGCCGAAGATGGCCCGCAGGAGCTTCTCTTCAGCGGTGAGCTCCGTCTCACCCTTGGGCGTGATCTTGCCCACGAGGATGTCGCCCTCACGGACTTCGGCGCCAATGCGGATGATGCCCGTCTCATCGAGCTGGCTCAGGCTATCCTCACCGACGTTCGGGATATCGCGGGTGATCTCTTCCTGGCCCAGCTTGGTGTCACGAGCCTCCACTTCGTGCTTCTCGATATGGATCGATGTGAACTTGTCTTCACGGATCAGGTTCTGGCTGATGATGATGGCGTCTTCGAAGTTGTAGCCCTCCCAGCTCATGAACGCGCAAAGCACGTTCTGGCCGAGCGCAAGATCGCCACCGTCGGTCGAAGAGCTATCGAAAAGCGGTTGGCCTTCCTCGACGCGCTCACCGCGGACGACGATCGGCCGCTGGTTCAGGCATGTGCCCTGGTTGGACCGGACGAACTTCACCAGGCTGTACGTCTTTGTCCCGACCTCCGGGTCGTCGTAACGGACGATGATCCGCTGACCCGTGGCCTCCAGAACTTCGCCCGGGCCACTGGCGATAGCCACGTGGCCGCTGTCCACCGCGGTGCGGCGTTCCATGCCGGTGCCGACGAGTGGCGCCTCCGGACGCACGAGCGGGACCGCCTGGCGCTGCATGTTCGAGCCCATGAGGGCGCGGTTGGCGTCGTCGTGCTCAAGAAATGGGATCAGCGCCGTCGCCACCGAAACCATCTGCTTCGGCGAGACGTCGAGGTATTCCACCTCTTCCGGCGTCACCTGCTTGAACTGGTCTTCGATCCGTATCTCCACGCGGTCGGCAAGGAAGCTACGGTCCTCGCCGAGCGGCGTGTTTGCCTGCCCAACGATGTAACGATCCTCTTCATCGGCTGTCAGATACCGGATTTCGTTAGAAACGAACGGGCGAACGGCAACGCGGCCTCCGAACGCTTTAAGACGTTCGACTACTTCTGCGTCCACAACGGTGCCCGCCGGCGCGACAGAATTGCCCTCCCGGTCAACGACATCCGTACGGATCTCGCGGCCGATGATCCGTTCATCCGTGGGAGAAAGATCCCGGATCACAACACGGTAGGGCGTCTCGATGAAGCCGAAATCGTTCAGGCGACCGTACGTCGCGAGCGAACCGATCAGGCCGATGTTTGGCCCTTCCGGCGTCTCGATCGGGCAAATACGCCCATAGTGGCTGTAATGCACGTCGCGGACGTCGAACCCGGCCCGGTCACGGGACAGCCCTCCGGGGCCGAGTGCGCTGAGTCGGCGCTTATGAGTCAGCTCAGCCAGCGGATTCGTCTGGTCCATGAACTGGCTCAGCTGGCTGCCGCCGAAGAACTCCTTCATTGCGGCTACAACCGGACGAATGTTGATGAGCGCGCTCGGGGTCGCTTCTTCCGGGTCCGTTATGGTCATGCGTTCACGCACGACGCGCTCCATCCGCAGCAGACCGACTCGGAACTGCTGCTGGATAAGCTCACCCACCGCGCGAACGCGGCGGTTGCCGAGATGGTCGATGTCATCGGCATGGCCGCGGCCGCCGTTCATATCGATGAGTTCATGAATGATGGCGACGAGGTCGCTCGGGCGCAGATACCGCGGCGAGCGCTCCTCTTCGATTGTCAGCCGCTTGTTCAGCTTGTGGCGACCAACCCGGCCGAGGTCATAGCGGCGCGGGTTAAAGAAGAGCGTGTTTACCAGGGTCCGGGCATTTTCGCGGGTTGGCGGGTCGCCCGGACGGATCCTGCGATAGAACTCGAGCAGCGCCTCCGACTTTGTCTTGCAGCCGGCCGGTTCCTTCGAAAGAGTCGTGGGGACGAACGCGGAGTCGTCCTGCCGATCGACGTCGGCGAACATGGCCAGCACGCGCTCATCGGTGCCAAGATCCTCTTCGATCTCTCGAAGTGCGGCATCGCGGGCCTTCTCATCGTCCGCACTACCGGACGCGTCGAGACGGGCCTTCGCCGCGAAGTACTTCGCGAACCGCGGGTTGTCGGCGTCGACCGGCAAGAGACCCGGCACGTCAATTGCCCGCACCAGTGTTGTGACAGGGATCTTGCGCTTCCGATCGACCTTGACCGAGACAACGTTCCGGTTGGAGGTTTCGAATTCAAGCCAGGCGCCGCGGTTCGGAATGAGCTTCGCGTAGCCCAACCGGCGACCGCTCGCAGCATCCGTTTCGATCGTGTAGTACACGCCAGGCGAGCGAACCAACTGGCTGACGACGACTCGTTCGGCGCCATTGACGATGAACGTGCCGCGCTCAGTCATCAGCGGGAAGTCGCCGAAGAAGAGCCGTTGCTCCTTGATCTCGCCGGAATCCTTAATGTGAAGCTCTACGTCTACAAAGAGAGGCGCCGAATAAGTCATATCGCGCTCGCGACATTCCTGCTGGCTGGCCTTCTCCGCGCGGAACTCGTATTCCCCGAAGATGAGGTCCATCTTTGAGCCGGTGAAGTCCTGGATCGGCGAAATCTCATCCAATAGTTCCCGCAGGCCCTCTCGGAGGAACCAGTTGAAGCTATCGACCTGGACCTTGATCAGGTCAGGGATATCGAGGACGTTAGGGATCCGGCCATAAGTTTGGACCGTTAACGGGGCAGCACTACCCGCCCGCGCCATTTCGCGCGTAGTCATCATCCTGTCGCAACTCCTTCAGGACCGCTGGTGAACTGGGCACAGTGAACTGAGGTAAGGGCGTTCGCCAATGTTTGAGCAATGGGCATATCGGGCCAACAGTAATCGTAGCGGGTTTCAGGTCGCGGCGTCAACGGCGAAGGCCGGGAAAGCCCGGCCTCGCCATCGTTGCTATTTGAAGCTCCGCTAGACGGGAGCCAGCTCCCGGACCGTGGCAATCGCCAGTCCTTCGTCGCCGTCGCTCCGGTCGACTCGGACCGTGTCACCGGCGCCGAAGTCGCCTGAAAGCAACATCTCGCTGAGCTTGTCCTCGATAGAATCCGAGATAAGTCTGCGGAGCGGACGTGCACCGAACGCCTGGTCGTAGCCTTTTTCACCGAGCCAGTCCTTCGCAGCTTCGGTCACAACTAGCGTCACACCCTTCGTGAGGAGCTGCTTGGTCACCGCCACCAGTTCGAGGTCGACCACCTTGCGGATATCCTCGGCACTTAGCGGACGGAAGACCACGGTGCTGTCAATTCGGTTCAGGAACTCCGGCCGGAACACATTCTTGAGCTCCGAAAGGACCTTCTCCTTCATTCGCAGGTAACGGTCTTCGACGTTCTTCACTTCGTCGCCGGTTCGCTGGAATCCGAGGCCCGAGTCCTTCTTGATCAGGTCCGAAGCGACGTTCGACGTCATGATCAGGATGGTGTTCCGGAAGTCGACCTTCCGGCCCTTGGCATCGGCCAGGCGACCCTCGTCGAAGATCTGGAGCAGGAGGTTAAACACCTCCGGGTGTGCTTTTTCGATCTCGTCGAGAAGAATCAGGCAGTACGACTTGCGCCGGACCGTGTCGGTGAGCTGCCCACCATCGTCGTAGCCGACGTACCCGGGAGGCGCCCCGATAAGCCGTGCAACGGTGTGCTTCTCGCTAAACTCGCTCATGTCGAGCTTAATCATGTTGTCCGCGCTGTCGAACATAAACTCTGCGAGCTGCCGTGCAAGATGCGTCTTGCCCGAACCCGTAGGCCCGACAAAGAGGAATACGCCGATTGGCCGCCGCGGGTCTTTGAGCCCGGCACGAGCGCGGCGGACTGCGCGGGCAATCGCCTCGATGGCCTCGTCCTGACCGATAACCCGGCTCTTGAGCGATTCCTCCATTCGGAGGAGCCGCGCACTTTCTTCACTGGCGATTCGGGATACCGGAATACCGGTCCACATCGACACAACTTCAGCAACGTCCTCGCCGGAGACCACGGGGGTCGCGATACCTTGCTCGCCCTCCTGCCAGTCACCAAGCTCAGCCATCTTGTCTTGCAGCTTGGCCTCGCGGTCGCGAAGTTCCGCTGCATACTCGAACTGTTGGGCCGCGGCTGCCTGATCCTTCTCGCGGCGAAGGCTTTCGAGACCTTTCATCGCTTCTTTGAGAGAAGGAGGCGTCGCAGCGCGCCGGATCCGGACGCGGCTCGATGCCTCGTCGACGAGGTCGATAGCCTTGTCCGGAAGGAACCGGTCAATGACGTAGCGGGCGGAAAGTTCCGCGGCGCTTTCCAGCGCCTCATCGCTAATCCGCAGCTTGTGGTGCTCTTCGTACCTGGGGCGGATGCCGCGCAGGATCTCGATCGTCTCTTCTACGGAAGGCTGGTCGACTACGATTGGCTGAAAGCGCCGTTCGAGCGCTGCGTCGCGCTCAATGTGCTTCCGGTATTCGTCCAGCGTCGTAGCACCGATGCACTGCAGTTCACCCCTCGCCAGAGACGGCTTCAGGATGTTCGCGGCATCGACTGCACCTTCCGCGGCCCCAGCGCCGACAAGCATGTGAAGCTCGTCGATGAAGAGGATGCAATTACCGGAATTCTTGATCTCCTCGATGACCTTCTTCAGGCGCTCTTCGAACTCGCCACGGTATTTTGTGCCAGCCACGAGTGATCCTACATCGAGGGTGAGCAGGCGCTTGCCTTCGAGCGTGTCCGGAACATCGCCACTGACGATTCGCTGGGCGAGCAGTTCGGCGATGGCCGTCTTGCCCACGCCCGGCTCGCCGATAAGCACGGGGTTGTTCTTTGTCCGCCGTGATAGGATCTGTACGACGCGCTCCAGTTCGTTCGAGCGGCCGATGACCGGATCGAGCGAGCCCGCGCGGGCAGCCTGGGTCAAATCAATACCAAGCTGGTCCACCGTGGGCGTCCGGCTCGTCTGGCGTCCACCGGAACCCGCTGCTGCCGCCGCCTGTGGCTGCGATTGACTGAGGATCCGCGTCGTTTCTGCACGCACGCGCTCCAGGTTCACGCCGAGGCTTTCGAGAACGCCGGCGGCGATACCCTCACCTTCCCGCACAAGTCCGAGCAGGAGATGCTCTGTCCCGATGTAAGAATGGTTGAGCCGCCGCGCTTCATCGACGGCAAGTTCAATGACCTTCTTCGCCCGGGGCGTGAGGCCGATCTCGCCCGTTACCGTGCGATCCCCCCGACCGATGATGAACTCGACAGCCGAACGAACCTTGTTCAGTTCGACGCCGAGATTGGCCAGCACCTTGGCGGCGACCCCGTCGCCTTCGCGGACCAGTCCGAGAAGGATGTGCTCCGTCCCGATGTAGTTGTGATTGAAGCGGTGCGCTTCCTCCTGAGCCAGGGTCAGGACTCGTCGCGCCCGTTCCGTAAATTTGTCAAACCGATCCGCCATGTTCTACTCCCGGCTGCTTGTCCCGACCTCTGATTGTTCTTCGGCGCTCTCCGCTTCCGCGGGCGTCTCTTCTAGCTTAGCCGATGGCTCCCCGGACGCATCTGCTACTTCATCTGCCACGACTGATGCCGCTTCCGTGGCGGGCTCGCTGGCCGTCACAGCTTCTTCAACCACAGGCTCAGCCGTGGCCACTGTCTCGTCTGCAACCGTCTCAGCCGGCGGAGTCATCTCCGCGACCGGCTCGGCCGCCACAGCTTCTGGTTCGGCAGGTATCCCACCTCCAACGAAGCTCGCCGCGTCGCGCACGATTGTGTTTCCGGTCTCCGCGTTTTCCAGGGCCCGCACCATCGCGGCAGCGAATGCGGAGACTGGCTCCGGCTCGCGCTCGACAGCACGCTCAATGGCTTCTTGCGGCGTCCGTGGTTCTGGCCGGCGCTGGACTGCCTTGTCCCGCGGGGGCATCCCATGTTCTTCACGTACATCGTCCGGGTAATCGATCACGGCACCATTGGCGTCGAATGCAAAGCCCATCGCTTCCGCATCATTACGCGCCTGGCGGAGCGACAGTCCGAGGCGATGGCGATCGCGCTCCACCCGTACCAGCTTCACCGGCACGACGTCGCCCTCTTTAACAATTTCCTTGGGATGCGTGATGCGCCGGTTCGAAAGCTCAGAAATGTGAATCAGGCCTTCAACGGGCCCATCGAGCCGCACGAAGGCGCCGAACGCCATCAGCTTCGTGACTTTGCCGACCAGGACCTGCCCGATAACAAACCGGCTGACAGTGTCGTCCCATTTTTCCGGCTGAGCGCGCTTCAGCGAGAGCGAAATCTTCTTCGCCTCGCGATCGACTTTCAGGACGTATGCCTGGACAACGTCACCGATATTGAAGAGGTCCTTTGCCTTCTTGCCGCGCTCCCACGTCAGTTCAGTCATGTGAGCCAGGCCGTCTGCGCCACCGAGGTCGATGAACACACCGAAGTCCGTGATGGACGAGACGCGACCTTCGCGAATTTCACCTTCCTGCAGCTCTTCGATGATTCGCTCGCGCTCCTCTTTGCGGTGCTCAGCCATAGCGGCGCGCTCCGAAAGAATCACGCGGTTCCGCTTCCGGTTGAGCTCCATCACCTTGAGACGTATAGCCTTGCCGACGAGGTTCTGGAGCTGGCTGGCAGCCTCAGGATCGTCACGGCGAATGCTGTCCACCTGCGAAAGGGGGACAAACGCGTTGACGCCGTCGACATTCACCATGATGCCGCCGCGATTGTGACCTGTAACTTCGGCTTCGAAGATCTCGCCTGATTCAAGCCTGGCAGCGAGCGTGTCCCAGCCTTCTTCCCCACGCGCGCGATCGAGCGAGACAATGGCGTGACCCTCGGCCGAGGAGGGCTGCAGGACCATGACTTTCACGGTGTCGCCGGCGGAGAGCTTGGTCGCGCCCTCGGCGCCGAGCGAAAGCATCTCGCTCTGGGGAATCACGCCCTCGGTCTTCGTGCCCACGTCGACGATGAGGCCGTCGGCCGAAGCGCCCATGACGACCCCCTCGACGATCTCGCCACGGCGAAGGCTGGTGGCCTGGGCTGCCTCGGAGGCGAGCAGGGCGCCCATATCCATTTCAGCTTCTTCGATGACAGGTTCTGGGGTGGCGGTATCGTTGGACAAAACGGGCTCCAAATGGTCGCGCCGGAGTCTTGCTCGGCTCGGGCGTCAGGGTGATGGGGGATTACAGATTTGAGTGTAGCAGTGGCCGATCCTTCTGGGAAACGAGCCAGCGGCGACGATTGGGTTTTCGCCAAAAATGGGAAAAACCGCGTCTTGGACGCGGTTTTCTCTTTGTACCGGCGACGGCCTATTTTCCCACCCAGTTGCCCAGGCAGTATCGTGAGCGCTGAAGCGTTTCACTTCCGTGTTCGGGATGGGAACGGGTGGAGCCACCTCGCTCTAGCCACCGATAGACTCAGTATGCCACCGGCGGGCGTACATGCAATCCCCAGCACACAAACTTGATGCTAGATCCCCCGGCTCACCAGGTACGCGCAAAGGTCACTGATGCGGCACGCGTAGCCCCATTCGTTGTCGTACCAGGCCGCCACCTTCACGAGGTTTCCGCTAACCACGTTTGTCGAGAGACCGTCGACGATGCTCGAACGCTCGTCTCCCTTCATGTCCATCGACACGACCGGGTCCATCGTGATGCCGAGAATTCCCTTCATCTTCTCGACTGCGGCCTCGCTCATCAGCGCGTTGACCTCTTCTTTTGTGGTGTCACGTTCGGTGAGCGCTACCAACTCCACAATCGAAACCGTCGGCGTGGGGACGCGATAGGCAAGTCCGTCCAGCTTTCCGTCGACGGCAGGGATGACGAGCCGCAGAGCGCGGGCGGCACCAGTCGATGTCGGCACGATATTGAGCGCGCCGGCACGCATCTCCCGCAGGTCCGAACCGGCTGCCTTATCGAGGATCTGCTGGGAGTTCGTGTAGCTATGAATGGTAGTCATCTGGCCTTTGACCAGGCCGAGGCTGTCCACGATGACCTTCACGACCGGAGCAAGACCGTTGGTCGTGCATGATGCGTTGGAGACGACGTGATGCTTCGCCGGGTCGTAGGTGTCGGCGTTCACGCCGAGCACGACGGTCACGTCTTCGTTCTTTGCCGGTGCGCTGATCACTACCTTCTTCACGGTGTCGCGGCGGTGAGCTACGGCCTTCGTTGCGTCCGTGAACAGGCCTGTCGATTCGATGACGATCTCGGCGCCAACGGAGCCCCAGGGAATCGCACCAGGGTCGCGTTCCGCGAACACCTTCACGGCGCGCCCGTCGACGATGAGCGAATCGCCTTCCGCGCGTACTTCGCGGCCCCATCGGCCGTAGTTGGAGTCGTACTTGAGGAGGTTGGCATTCGTATCAACGGGAACCAGGTCATTGATCGCGACAACTTCGAGTTGCCCTTCATAGCGGTCGGTGATCGCCTTGAGGACCTGGCGCCCGATCCGTCCGAACCCATTGATGCCGACTTTTGTAACCATTTGTTCCCACCTTCATCGATCTGGCGACTTGTCGCGCCAGCGTAAAGGGTTCCATCTCGCAGGTCATCCGGAACCCGGCCAGAATCCTCGCCGCTATCCGAGGCGAACGGCGGTGCCCGCAGCCGTAATCATCAACATCTGCCCGCCGACGGTCTCGTAGTCGATGTCGACACCGACAACAGCGTCGGCTCCCAACGCTTCGGCGGCAGCCACCATCTCCAGGATCGCCGTCTCGCGTCCCTTGCGAAGCTCTTCTTCGTACTTGCCAGCACGCCCACCGACGATGTTCCTGAAGCCGGCGGCAATGTCCTTGAACATATTCACGCCGAGGATGGCCTCGCCGGCCACGATACTGATGTAGTCGCGGACGGGACGCCCTTCCACAGTGTTCGTTGTCGTCACTATCAGCGGCAAACACAGGCTCCTCGGGATGGTGTGAACGGATTCTACCATGAAGCGGACGGCGTTTGTGTACAATCCGTCTGTGCATCGATAGCTTCGGGCTATATCTCTTGCCGAGGGACGCTCGAAATTGATCTACCTCCCTCACATCCCGAGGTGTTCCATAGAGATACCCCCGCATTTGAGGTGTCCCATGAACCGAGTAATTGTTTCCTGCCCGTCCTGCAACCTGACCTTCCAGTCAGCTCGCCAGAGGACGCTCTGCCCGAGCTGCCACCAGGTAGTCGAGCGGCCCCTCAATCAGTAGCCGGCGGAACAGGATCGAGAAGCGACAGCAGGCCCCGCGGCGCGGCGAGTGCTGGGAATTCGCCGCTGGCGGTGCCGTCCCACGCAGACTCGTAGCAGGCGAGGCCAATGCCCGCCGCCAGCCGCAGTACCCCGACATCCGGGCTCACGACCGCGCACCTTCGGACGTCGTGCTCCATAAAAGACAGGCAGTCACGCACGGCAAGAAGAATATCCTCTGCTTTGTCCCCGCGTGCTGAGAGTGCCGTGAGGAACCGGTCTATTCCGGTGGATTCGGCTTGTTTGCGTGCAGTTTGATGCGCCTCACGCGACACCGCCGCTACCTCCACCCCCTCCCCTCGAAACCGGTCGAGCACCATGCCGATGCCGTCATGCACCAGGAGGCGCTTCATCGCGCTCCGCTCGTAGATGTCCTGGCACAGAGATGCGATGGATCCGGTGCCGGACTCATCGCGGAGGACAATCGATAGTGCGTGGCGCCACGGCCGCAGGCGGTACTCGGACGAGATCTTCGAGGCGTCGATGCGGTCGCCAGTCGTAGCGGCCACGGCTTCTTCGAGTGCATATCGCCACGCACGCTCGCGCAGAAGCAGCACTTCATCCAGGTCGACAATGACCGCGCGAAAGCGTCTAGGCGGCCGGCGCGCAATTGCCATAGCTCAAAAAACGTTGGACTGGGCGGCCGCTTCGCGGTAATCCTCGGGAGTGTTTATGTCCACGAGAGACTCCGCGCCCGCTGCGATACTGTGAATCCTGTCGGCATGGCGCCGGAGGATTCCGCGAAGACCTTCGTCTTCGTCGGTCGCTACAAGCATCTCGTCACGCAACCAGCCGGAAATAATCACAGGATGGCCGCCGTGGCCGTCATGCTCTGGCCGAGTCGCCGCGAATTCTTGCCGATGCTCGTCAAGCAACCGCCGGATGAGCGCCGCCGGCCGTGGCTGGTCCACGTTGAGAACAACAATTGCTTCTGCATCGCGACTCACGGCCCTCGCGCCGAGGCGGAGTGACCACGCCCGGCCCATCTGAAAACGCGAGTTGAGCATGATCCGGCAGGGAAGGCGCCGAATTGCGCGCTGGATCTCATCGCTACGATGGCCGACGACGACGATTACCTCGTCACAGCCTGCTTCTTTGAGTTGATGTACCTGGTAGGAGAGGAGGGGCTCACCGCCCCAGTCGAGCAGGGCTTTCGGCTCGCCCATGCGTGTCGATAGCCCTGCTGCCAGCACAATGCCTGAAATCATGAACGCCGCCGTCACATCGAGAGTAGATCGAGTCTAGGCACGGGACGGGCAGCGGGCGAATGCCGGCCGCTAGACGGGAGACGGCCACAGCGGCTTGCCCGCCGCCACCACAAGCCGGACGTGGGTCAACGCTGTGAGGTCCTGTGTCGGGTCGCCATCGACGACGAGAAGGTCCGCGCGCTTTCCGGCTTCAATCGTCCCACGGTCGCCAAGACCCAGGAGTTCAGCAGATCGGCTCGTCGCCAGCTTCAGCGTCTCGACGTCCGAGAGCCCGGCGATGTCTCGCAACACCTTCATGCCACCGGCAAGGGCATCGTGCGGGACTCCCGGAATGCCGCAATCAGTGCTCATGAGCATTCGTGCACCCTGGTCGAGGAGTCCGCGGAGGACTCTGCCCCGCTGTCCAAGCCGCTCTGTATCAGCCCACTGCCCTGAGGCCACGCTCACCGTGGGCGACACGACGATGCCGGCCTCGGCGATTGCCGCAATCAGGTCAGGTACGTACTCAATGGCGCCGGGCGCGTTGAAACTGCAGTGCTCAATACCATCCACGCGCGCGTCCACGGCAACGCGGATGCCTTCCGTACCGTGGCAGTGTGCGGTGACCTTACGGCCGAGGCGGTGGGCTTCCTCAACCGCCGCCTGCAGCTCTTCGACACGAAACTGCGCGGCAAGCGTATTGGTCCCAGGCGTCATGTTTCCGCCCGTAGCCATGATCTTTATCCAGTCGACTCCGGAGCGGACGAACTCTCGCACGCGCTTGCGCACTTCCAGCGCGCCATCGGCCTCGCCGCCGATGAAATAGCAATGGCCGCCAGTGGTCGTAATTGGCGCCCCGGCGACCAGCAGGTCCGGACCCGTCGCGAGCCCTGCCCGAAGCGCGTCACGAAGTTCAACGGCGAGCGCTGTCGGCGCCCCAAGATCCCGAACCGTCGTTATCCCGGCACGCAGCATGGACTGGGCGTTGCCCGCCATCCGGACCATCATCCGGCCGGGGGTGTCCGCGTCGTAGACCTGCCGCCAGTCGCGCTGAGCGTTGAAGCACAGGTGCGCGTGGGCCTCGATGAGGCCGGGGAGGATGGTGGCACCAGAAACATCGATCGTCTGCGGTGCCGACGCGCCGCTCCCGACCGCGCCGATAACGGCACCGTCGACGACAACATCTGCTTCGACGGTCGATACTGCGACACCGTCCCACACGCGTGCGCCGCGGAGGACCCAGTCACTCATGCTTCATCGCTACCAACGGCCAGGGCTTCGACTTTCCCGAACGGGTTCTCTGCCCCATACACGCTCGTGAGGATGTCCAGGAAATCGCGCAACGGCGGTGCGATTGCCCGATTCCGGAGGATATGCACCCCCACCTCCCGCTGAGCAGGCTGTTCCATGTCGTGGATGGCGACGGCAATGAGTTCGCCGACCTCCAGTTCACGCTGAACGGAAAACGCTGGGAGGATGGCTATCCCGAGGCCAGCCGAGACCATGTGCTTCGTCGCCTCAAGCGAATCCAACTCCATAACGGATTCGGGCACCACGCCAACCCGGAGGAACATGCTGTACACGAGCGTGTGGTAGCTCGATCCTCGTTCGAAAAAGAGGAATGGTTCGCGGCCCACTTCGGCTACCGCGACTCGACCGGCGCGCTCAAACGGGTGCCCCGGCGGCACGACCAGGGTGAGGTCATCGTTGTAGAGATGAGACCCTTCGATATCGGGGTGCTGGGCGAGGCGGGACACCGCGACGTGGATCTCACCAGCCAACAGGTGGTCAATCACCTCTTCGGTGCTTCCTGACGTCAGGTGAATATGGACCCGTGGCCGGGTCTTCCGGAACGCCTTCACGACTCTCGGCAGTACGTAGGTTGCGATACTTGAACTCGCCCCCACCCGGATGCTGCCCACGTCGCCGTGCCGCACCGCCTCGATCGCGTCCGTCCCTTCCTGGACGGCTGTTAGCGCACGTTGTGCGTGTGGCATGAATGCGATCCCTGCATCCGTGAGCGTGACGCTGCGGCCAGTCCGTTCGAAAAGGCGTTCACCGAGCTCGCGCTCAAGCGTCTGGATCCGCGCCGTCACAGAAGGTTGCGTAAGAAACAGAGCCTCGGCCGCCCGCGAAAATGAGCGATGGCGGGCGACCTGCAGGAATGCTTCGAGCTGAGCGAGTTCAACGTTCCCCAAGAGTTACTCCCGATCCCGAAACCATTGTGCGTTCGATTCAACAAAGCTGATCCACTCGTCCGGCACAGATGCCTCGTGGAAGATGGCTGTCACCGGGCAAACCAATTCACAGGCTGCGCAATCGATGCACTGGTCTGGATTAATGTAGTACTGCGGTGCGTCGTCCGTGGAGTGGATGCAGTCAACCGGGCATACATCCACGCACGAAGCGTCCTTCACACCGATGCAAGGTTGCGTAATGACGTATGGCATCGACCACCGTGCCTCCAATCCCCGTGATCAAAGGGGATCTACCCCTCGCTTATATACCACGACATCGCCCAGCACTCGCGCCTGACAGGCAAGTCGCAGGCGCGCGTCGTCGGTTGCACGCGGGCCGCGCTGGCGAATGAGGTTACTTCTCTCGTAGCGGCCCATGCCGGTCATCCGCGACAGGCCCGAGAGAACCTCCATCGCACAGTTCGTGCACTCCCCGTTTCGGGCACAGCCGACAGGCCAGAACAGACCGTGCCTCTCCGCCGCTTCCATCACAGACTCGTGTTGGTTCGCTTCGATGATCGACCCGAGTGGCTCAATACGAATGCGGGGCATGGATCGATCCTACACGCCCGCAGTCACGGGCTCATCCTGCTCGACCCAGGCGGCAGCGGCAGGGAGCGTACCCTCCATCGGCTGGCTCCACATAGCACCGTTCGAGTGCAAACCGCGTTCTGGGCGGCTTGCGCGTCCTTGAATGACTTCCGCAATTTCACTCCACTGGCTGGCGAAGACGACGGGTACGCCAACGCTGCTTTCAACCTCGGCCGGAGTCATGCCATCCAGGAACCGCTGTCCGAAATAGTCCAGGCTCGGGCGGGGAAGCACGACGATGTCCGCTCCACCGGCCACCCCGGTCAGTGCGCGTACATAGTCCGCTCCGGGGAGCAGGCCGGCGACGTTGACGCGCTCACCGAAGAGCGTATTGCTTACCGCCACGACCTCAATACTCGCGCCAAGCAGCGGGCCAGCCTCTGCCGCTATGTCCGCAAGGACCGGCGCGGCGAGGGACCCCGTGGCAATCACGAGCCGGCGCACCACCGGCGAGCGAGGGCGGGCTCTGAGCCGGTTCCGCGCCCGGCGCCAGTCTTCAAACATGGTCCGCACCATCCCGACACCGTTCTCGTACTGTGAAAATCCGTCGTATGCCGCTCTGCCCGGTATGCGCATCCCCGAAGCCAGGTAGTATTCGTCGCTGCACTGGGCCACCGTCACCCCGTGCTCCCGCCGGCATTGTCGCTGAATCGGCCGTAGCATCTCGACGATCGACCGTGCGTACTCGGCGGTTGGGCGCTCAAGGCGGATGCCATCACGGGATTCCGACCACTCTTCGAGCTTCGGACTTGCCCCCACCGGGACCACGGAAACGGTCTGCACCACCGGATACATGGCGACAAGTTCCCGGACGGACCGTTCCAGCTTCTGGCCATCGTTTACGCCGGGACACAGTACGATCTGGGTGTGCACACGAAGGCCGAGGGCGCCCAGCCGCGCGATCTGTTCCAGCACATCCGGTGCTGTCGCATTACCGAGCATCGCCCGGCGGAGTTCCACGTCCGTGGCGTGGACTGAGACATTGAGTGGGCTCAGGCGCTGTTCGGCGAGCCGCTCCCAGTCCGAACCGTCCAGGTTCGTCAACGTCACAAAGTTGCCGTGGAGAAAGCTCAGGCGGTAGTCGTCGTCTTTTAGGTACAGCGGCTTCCGTAGCCCGCGTGGCAGCCCCTTGAGGAAGCAGAAAAAACAGTTGTTATTGCAGAGCGTCAGGTCGTCCCAGGTCGCCCGCTCAAACTCGATGCCGATGTCTTCGTCGATTTCCTTTTCGAAGACGAGCAGTTCCTCCAGCCCGTTCGCTTTTCGGATGTGGACCTGTACCTCGTCAGCGGCCTGGTAGAACTGGTAGTCCACGGCATCGCGTAGGACGCGGCCATCCAGTTCTAGCAGTTCATCTCCCGGTTCGATGCCAGCAAATTCGGCGAGCGAGCCTGGACGAACACCGGAGATCAGAGCCGGGCCTGGAGTGCGGATCACGCCGAGCAGATCTCGACGACACGCTTCTCGACGGCATCAATCGAAGCGTCCGGCGTCGAAGCACCCGCCGTAAGTCCGACGCGGTCAACGCCAAGGAACCACGCGGGCTCTATCTCATCCGGGCCTTCGATGTGATAGGCCGCCGCGCCCTGCTCCCGGCAGACTTCTGCAAGATGGCGCGTATTCGCGCTCTTGCGGCCACCAACGACGAGCATCACCTGGACGGACTGGGCCAGCCTTGCAGCTGCCTCCTGTTGCGCGGTCGTCGCATGGCACAGCGTGTTCACGACGTGGAGTTCGAAGTTGTGATCGCGCTGCAGGAGCATCAGGTTGGACACGAACCTGGCAAAGTCCTCCACTTTGTGGGTGGTCTGGACCATCACGCCTACCTTGTTCGGGAATCCCCCGGGAAAGCCGTCAATCACCCCTCGAAGCACGTCGATATCCGGCGAATCAACAATCGTCGCTCTCGAAAGACCATCGTCATCAAGCGTCCAGCCCATGATCCCACGGACTTCCTTGTGGCCCGGGTCTCCGAAGACCAGCAGATGCCACCCTTCTCGCACAAATTTCTGCGCATAGCGTTGTGCGCGCGTCACGATCGGGCACGTGGTATCAACGATATCGAGGCCACTCTGCTCCAGCTGGCGGATCACCCGCTCACCGACACCATGGGCGGTGATGGCAATTCGACCAGATTGGACGCGTTCTGCCGTTGCCACGCCGATATCCCCGTCGACATCGTCGGGCCCGGGCAGCTGATGCACCCCGACCTCCTCCAGATGCCGCACAACATGCGGGTTGTGCACGATTTCGCCCACACTGAACACGGGCGCGTTCGGCCGCGCTTCCGACTCCATGATCTGCACGGCACGGCGAACCCCCATGCAGAATCCCATGTCACTCGCGCGGATTACCTGGACCATGTGTACGAACCCATCCCCTCAATCCTACTGCCGGCTACTTCCACTGGAACCAGTATAGGTACCCCCGTAAGCAGCCGGTAGCAGCGCCCTGATGGCGCCATCGATGGCGTCCGTAAGCTGGCTCACCTGCGCCTCCGTGGGCCGCTTCACGCGTTCGACCGGGATCGGCTCACCGATTCGGACTGCGATAGCCGGCCTTCGCAGGAACACACGGACGCCCTTGATGCGCTCGGTCCCGGTGAGAGCGCAGGGCACGACCGTGGCGCCCGACCGCAGCGCGATCAGCGCCGTGCCGGGATGCGGGCGAGCCATCTGCCCATCCCGGCTCCTGGTGCCCTCGGGGAACATGCCAAGAGCTCCACCCTGGCGGAGGATCCGCTCGGCAGTGAGCATCGCGGCGACGTCCGCATCAAAGCGCCGCACGGGAAATGCACCATAGAGTTTCACAAGCAACCCCACGGGCCCCCTGAACAGCTCAGCCTTGGCCATGAACCGTACCCGTCGAGGGCGTCCGAGTGCCGTGCCAAGAATGGGTGGGTCGACAAAGTTCAGGTGGTTGGCGACGACGATCATGGGACCCTCTGGCGGGATCTCACCATCACGCGAGACAGACCAACGGGTCACCAGAAACAGGATGAGCCGGATTGGATATTGCGTCCCCCAGTAGAAGGGGGACACGAGTTTCGCCATCCACCCACTGGCAGCTGCAGCGCGCGGCCCGCCGGTCTTCGTTGCGGTGTCAGGCGTGCCGGCTGCCGCCGCTGCAAATTCCGCCCGGCTCACAATGAGATCCCGCGCTTTCTGAAGTACTTCGGCCTCCGACAGTGCCGTGGAGTCAAGGACAAGGGCATCGGCAGCAGGTTTAAGCGGGCTCACTTCGCGCTTCGAGTCGGTCTCATCCCGGCCACTTATGTCCTGATGAGCTTTGTCGACAGACCCGGGCCCCCCGGATGCCTCGCTCTGGGCGCCTCGCCGCTTCGCCCGCTCTTCGGGAGAAGCAGTCAGGAAGATCTTTACCGGCGCATCCGGCAGGACCACGGTCCCGATATCGCGGCCCGCAAGGATCACTTGGCCAGCGGCCGCCAGTTCCCGCTGCCGGGCAACCATCGCCGTCCGGACGCCGGTAATGGCGCTGTACTCGCTGACCGAAGACTCAACGTCGTCGTCCCTCAGCCGGGCGGTCACGTCCGTACCATCCAGGAGGATTCGTGTGTCGAGACTCACCTCGGTCGTCATCACGAGTTGCGACGCAAGCGCCTCGCACGCAGGTGTATCAGATGCAGGGATTCCCGCCTCTATCGCAGCGACCGTGAAGGCCCGGTACATCGCTCCGGTGTCCAGGAAACCGAAGCCAAACTCGCGAGCGAGGGCCCGGCCCACCGTTGTCTTCCCCGACGCGGCGGGGCCGTCAATCGCGATCGGCGATGGAACAGGCTGGGAGGAGGACGGCATCCGGCCCAATGCTACCGTCCCGCGCTCTTTCCGTGCGGCCCGGAGCGGCTTTCGGGGCCCACTGCGGCCGCATAGAGTGCTGCCACCTCGGCATCAGTGAGTTCGCGAAATGCGCCCCTTCCGAGCGTCCCGAGTGCAAGCGGCCCCACGCGCACGCGCCGCAGCAACAGCACCCGCTTACCTGCCACCGTCATCATCCGGCGGATTTCGCGCTTCTTTCCCTCGCCAAGTGTCAACAGCACCCAGGCCGCTGGAGGTAGCGACTCGTCGAATTCGGCCGCGGGAGGCATCGCCTCCACAACGGAAAGGGCACGGAGCCGCTCTCCCTCGTTCATCACGCCGCGAACGAGGCGGGCCTGGTCGGCACGCGAAAGCGGCGCGTCCAGCCCCACCAGGTACTGCTTCTCAACTTCGTGTTTGGGATGGATCAAGAGCTGCGTCAGGTTGCCGTCATTCGTAAGGATCAAGAGTCCTTCGCTGTCGGCATCCAGCCGGCCCACCGGGTGGAGTTTCACATCGCCGAGTGGGACAAGGTCCAGCACGGTCTCCCGGCCCTGTTCGTCACTCGCCGTGGTGATAATCCCGGCCGGCTTGTTGAGCAGGATGTAGCGGTAACGTGAGCGGTCGACGGGCACACCGTCGACCATAACCTCATCGGAATCGAGGTCAGCGCGCGCGCCGAGTTCGACGACAACAGTGCCGTTCACAGCGACGCGTCCATCGAGGATCATCTCCTCGGCCACGCGCCGCGAAGCGATGCCAGCATTCGAGAGGATTTTCTGGAGTCGTTCAACCACCACGCGTTGCCCTCAGTTCCCGGCGAAGCCTTTCGATGGCGAAGGGCGCGCTGAAGACTCCAATGGTCACGCAGATACCAAGGATGATCCATGGCGTCCGCTGCGGTGCCGGTTCCGGCCGCATGGCGAGGTCGCGGTCAAGCAGTGACTGGCCGGGCTCGGAGCCCGTGGGGGTGTCGGTCGCCATCGCCATGCCCGGGCTCGGCCGTGCCTTCGAATACCATTCCCCGGTGGTGATGTCCCGCGAGAGCGACCTGCCGGCGCCGGGCGCAGGAAATCCGCCCAGGTCCGCCCCATACGCGATCGAGTCGACCACCTCGCCGTCCGGATTCAGGAGCCTGACGACGTCGCCGTCGTTCGCCAGACCCGTCCCGATCTCACCGTCAGGCACGATGACAGCCGGCACGTCACCGACGTCAGCGGAACGGCCGCGGATAACAAGGAATCCGCCGGGATCGAGCAACGCCGGCCCCGGAATCGCGTCCATTGCGGTCGCGTCACCGACGTACCAACCACCCAAATCGACCACGTCGGACCCGTTGTTGTACACCTCGATCCACTCGTACGGCCCGTCGCGTCCGCTCTCTGGCGGGTCCGGCATTATTTCGCTCAGGCAGATGGAGCAGTTGAGCGCGGGCCACAACCCAGAGCCCGTCCGCGGCGGAAGCGGGATAACGGGACGGGGAGACGCCGAAACGCCAGGTGTACCTGTCTCCATGGCGGTGGCCATGGGAGTGGGCGTTCCGGCCATCTCAGCCGCGGGCGTCGCCGACGGCATGGGCATCGAATCCTCTGGTACTGAGACCTGGACAAACGAAGCGTCGTCGAACACTGCAGCTGCAGGAAACGGCGAGCGAAGCATGATTCGAAACCGGGCAGAGCGCACGCCCGGCGGCGCCTGGACGGGGCCTGTGTCGAGCTGCACCCACGTCGTTGACGGCGAGCGCAGTGACTCCGTCCCATCAACCGAAGGGCCGTCGCCGTCGAACGTTGGATACCAGAGGACGCTCACGGAGAGTTCGGCGCTTCCGGCAGTCACACGACCCATCGCCCCACCCCGGTACCAGGCACCCGCTTCGACCGCGACAAGCTGGTGCACCCATTTTGTGGAATCAGTCTGCGAGATAAGGACTGCCGCGCCTGAACCGTCGATCCCGGACGGCGACGCCGAAAGGATGCCACCGAACTTCGCCCACATGAGCGGAAGCCCATCGACGATGAACTCGAATCCGGGATTCTGGAGCAGCTCTTCGCCAGGCTCGCGACCGGTGGGACCGGGGATCGCGACCCCTGGCTTCGACACAGTCCCACGGGGTGGGGTGGACGTGCGAATGCCCGGCCGTACCGGCGTCGCGCCTGGCATGGGCGTCTGCGTGCCCGTCGATGTCGGAGTCGGCGTTGCTGTGTTTGTGGCGGTGGGCGTAAAGGTCGGCGTTGGGCTCGGCTGAGGGGCGTCATCGAGGGAGGCATCGTCGAAGACGGCTGCGGCGCCGGCGCCAAGCGGGGACACGGCGAGACGCATCCCTACGTACGCCGCTCCCGCCGGCGCTGTGGCGACAACCTGGATCGATGTGAAACTCGACGGCGCGAGGATGGTGGTCTCGACCGGAAGCACGACCTCCTGGAGCCCGCTGTTCAGGAACGTCAATCGCAGGGAGAGCTGCGAACTGCCGGTGGCGGCCACCGCCTGAACCGAACCGGTGTACACCGTTCCCGGGGTCGCGGCGACGTACTGTGAAAGCGAACCGGCCCCGTCGATGCGCGCAGCCGATCCGGACACCGAAGGCGTGGACACGGCGGTGACATTCCCCGATGCCGACCAGCCGAGTGGCTCACCTGCGTCCCAGATCTCGAACGATCTGTTCTCGACCAACTCGGCGGCTGCGGCCTGCCGGGCACGGGGCGAGCCGAGGGCCCCCGCCGCAAGCAACAGGCCCAGCACCAACAAGGAGGCCGTGAGGAGCGCTCGCACGGTGACCGGAATCCTACCCGAACCAGCGTGCGCTCGGAAAAAGAAGCCGCTCCCTCCAAACGACAGCTGGCGCGCATTCGTCGTAGGCTGATGCCAATGGCGAAGACACCGCGGCCGCCGGCGCAGCAGGTCCCGAGCCATGAATAGACCGATCACCCGGCGTTCGCGCGTCTGGGCCCGAGCACATCACGGCTCCATCTGGTTCGCCGCGCTGGCATTGGTGTTCATCCTCGGCGCGGGACTGCGGTTCCACGGCCTCGACTGGGATCAGCCATCCGGGTCATCGATCCCGGCCCAGATGCATCCCGACGAGCGCTTCATCTCGATCGTTAACGAACGCATCGATTGGCCCGGTTCCGCGGGTGCGTATTTCGACACGGCCAACAGCCCGCTAAACCCATACAACAGCCCTGAGACGCCGTCGTTCGTCTATGGGACGTTCCCAATATTTCTCACCAAACTCGTCGCAACCGCCGCCGGGTCGGACATTCCGGTCCTCGCTGAAACCGGCCAGCTGTTCTGCAGCGGCGACGGATACGACACGACCGTTGTCTGTGGACGCAGGCTGGCTGCTATGGCTGACAGCCTCACGATCCTCGTCGTCGCCGCACTCGGTGCTGTCCTCTTTGGCCGTCAAACGGGCCTCCTCGCGAGCCTGCTCTACGCCCTCGCCGTCCTGCCGGCGCAGCTATCGCATTTCTGGACCGTGGACCCCTTCGTCGTCCTGCTTGGGACAACGACGGCGCTGCTGTCGGCGCTCTGGATCGCGGAACCCCGGCGCCATGACGCGTCCAGGCTGAGAGGGTTTCGTGAACCGGCACTCGTGTTGAGCATTGGCCTCGCCGTTGGCCTCGGCCTCGCGAGCAAGGTGACCGCGTGGCCAATCATCCTGCTGCCCATTTTGGCGGCGGCGGCCCGCATTGGCCTCCGGGACGCGCCAGCGCTTGGCCTGCGTTTCCGCGGACGCCGGCCGAGACCCGGCGGGCACTGGTCGTACGACGTGGCCTGGCTCTGCCTGGCCCTGCTGCTCGCAGGTCTCACCTTTCGGATTACGCAGCCATACGCCTTCGCGGGGCCATCGTTCTTCGATATGGCGATCAACCCTCAATGGCGCGCGGACATCGAGCGCGAGATCGACTTCCAGAACGGCAACGTCGACTTTCCTCCGTTCATACAGTTTGCGGGACGGACGCCGTTACTCTGGCCTCTGCAAAATCTCGTGCTCTGGGGCCTCGGCCCGGCACTCGGATTTTCGGCGCTGGCCGCAACCGCCTGCGCCACGGTCATGCTCTTTCGCCGCCGCGAACTTGCGGTACTGCTACCCCTTGCGATGGTGGTCGCCATCGTCGGCTTCCAGGGGCCGCGGTTCGTCGCCTACATGCGGTACTTCGCACCCGCTTACCCGTTCCTCTGCCTGTCCGCCGCGTGGGGGCTAAGGGCCTTGCCCGGCCTCGCGGCGGACTTCTCGGAACCGGTGAACCGCGCGCTTGACCGTGTCCACCTGCCCGTTCGAATCAGCTCTCGCTCGCTCGCCCGAACCGGCACAGCTCTTGCGGTCGCAGCCGTCCTCTCGACGTTGTGGTGGTCGCTCTCATTCCAGGCCATCTTCACCGCCGAGCACCCACGGCTCGCGGCAAGCCGCTGGATCGATGAGAACCTGCCCCCGGGTACCCCGATCACATCCGAGATCTGGGACGACTCGCTCCCCTATCCGATCCCCGGTTTTGAAAGCAGCATCTACCCGATCGTTGCCACCTTCCCCTTCGACACCGATTCGCCGGCCAAGGTCCAGACGCTGGTCTACGGACGCGTCGAAGGCGACCCTACAGCCGGTCTCAACGGCGCTGACTACGTGGTCATCGCCTCCGACCGCGCCCGTGCAGCCGTCCGGCGTTTGGAACGCGAGTACCCGGCAACCATCCGTTACTACGAGCTGCTGGACTCCGGCGAACTCGGATTCGAACTGGTCGCCCACTTCGAATCCCGGCCCACGCTCTTTGGCATCGAGATTGATGATTCCGGCTCCGAAGAGTCGTTCACCGTCTATGACCATCCCGAAGTGCGGATCTACCGCAAGACAGCCGCGTGGGATCCGGAGCGGGCTCTCGCTCTGCTGCTCCAAGCGCATCCGGAACGAGCGATAAACCTCCTGCCACGGCAGGGGAAGACCAACGGATTGTCCTTCACCGCCGAAGGCGCGGCTGTTCAGCAGGCCGGCGGCACATTCAGCGACCTCTTCGACCGTGACGGATTCGCGAGCCACCTGCCATGGGTATGGTGGCTACTCTGGATTCAGATCCTTGCCGCGGCCGTCCTGCCCTGGACCACGTGGCTCTTCCGTGCCCTCCCGGACCGGGGCTACGGCGCTTCCAAGCTCATCGGCTTTGCAGGCAGCGGCCTGCTCACCTGGCTCCTGGTGGCATGGGGCGCGTCCCACTTTACAAACTGGCTCATCTGGGGCGTTGCATTCGCGATCCTGGGCGCTGGCATTACGACGGCCGTACTGCGTCGCGACGGCCTTGTCGCGGATGCGCGCAGCCAGTGGCTGCACTGGGTCGCGGCAGAGGCCGTCTTCCTTACGGCATTCTTCGTTGTCCTCATGATGCGGTACCAGCTGCCCGACCTGTGGCACAACTACCAGGGAGGCGAGAAGCCCGTAGAGCTCGCATTCCTCACCGCTATCGCCCGCTCGACCGAGATGCCTCCCTATGACCCGTGGTTTGCCGGCGGCACCATGAACTACTACTACCTGGGGTGGTTCTTCGCGGTTGTGCCGATGCGTGCCCTGCGCCTGTTGCCGGAGGTAGGCTTCAACCTAGCCCTCCCTACGTACGCGGGCCTCGCGGCCGCAACGGTGTACAGCGCTGGCGCCGGGCTCGCGGCGCTGTCCCGGCGCCCGCATGTCTCGCGCTCGTCTGCCGTCTCCGCAGGGTTAGTGGCCGCCTTCCTGCTGCTTGCGATCGGGAACCTCGACGCCGCCCACCAGGCGATCGAACGCTTTCAGTCGCTCAACCTGGCCACCGTGGCGGCGGACGGCCAGCCGGTCTACCACTGGTCACTCTTTAGCGACACGCCATTCCTTGGCGGTGCTGTTGGACTGCTTTCCGGCGCCTATCGCTGGGTCTTCCAGCACGGAGCGTTGCCGCCATTCGACTGGTGGCGGCCAAGCCGCGTGCACTACCCCGCGTTCGACATCACCGAGTTTCCATACTTTTCGTTCCTGTTCGGCGACCTTCACGCGCACCTTATGGGCCTCCCATTCTTCGGGTTCACGGTCGTCCTTGGCATCACATACATCGCCTCCGTGCCAGGTTCCCGGGCGCGTAGCTGGGCCCTCGCGGCAACGATGGGTGTGGCGGCCGGGCTCGTCCGCACCGTACATACATGGGACTTCCCAACGGCCGTCCTGCTCATCGGCGCCGCGCTGGCGGCAGGGCAGACCCTCCGGCGAGGTCCGTGGCAACAGCGCTGGTGGGATTTCGTGGGCCACGCCGCACTCGCCGGGGCCGTGACTTTGCTTGTCTTCGCGCCCTACACACAGCACAACGAAGTGTTCGAGACCGGCCTCGTCCGCGCCCGCGAAACGACCCGCGCAAACCAGTACTTTGCCCATTTCGGACTGTTTGTGGCGATCACGCTGACGTTCCTGGTCGTCCGCTACCGCGAAGAGCTCAATGCCCATCGGGCCTCCAGCCGGAACATCGCCTTCGCGCTCGTCGCGGGTCCGTGGGAAGTGTTCGCGCTTGCGACATTCGTCGCCGGTCTTACTGCGTTCACATGGCGCTGGGGCCTCACGACGGTCGCCCTGAGCCTCCTCGCACTGCTGTTCCTCGCAAACCTTCTCTGGGTCGAATACCGGAGGCCACAGCGAGACACGGGCCGAATCCTGGCAACGGCTCTGTTTGCCGTAGGGGTCGGCATCGCCGGTGGCGTCGACGTGGTCCAGGTTAAGTACGACATCGCCCGGATGAACACGGTGTTCAAATTCTCGCTGCAAGCGTGGCAGGTCTATGCCATCGCAAGCGCCTACGGCCTCTGGTACGTCGCCCAGCCGAGACGGCTGATGCCGTCGGCCAGCAACCCCGGTCGCCTGGGGGCGCTAAGGTGGGTGCCAGCCTTCGTCACGGTGACGACGCTTGGCATCCTCCTGGCCGGATCAATGTTGTATCCATGGTCCGGGACGCGCGCCCGGATGGAGGCTCGCTTCCCCGGCTCACCATCCGGGACGCTCGACGGCCTCGCGTATCTGCCGTACGGATTCTTCAGCGAAAACGGGGGAAATGATGACCCGCGCGACGACCAGGTCGTCGTCCTCGCCGACGACGCGCCGCTCATCTGGTGGCTCCGCCAGAACGTCGAAGGCTCGCCCGTCATCACCGAGGCGGTCGGCCCGCTCTATCACTGGACCAGCCGCATCTCGTGGCACACCGGATTGCCCACCGTCGTCGGCTGGGATTGGCACGAGGTGGCCTACCGGACCGGCTACGAATACCTGGTGCAGCAGCGCCGCCTCGAAACAGCGCGCTTCTATGCGGATCCCAGCGCAGCGTTCGCGCGCGATTACCTTCGTCGTTACAACATCAGCTACGTCGTCGTCGGCACGCAGGAGTACATCTTCGGGACGGATGAGGGGATCCGGAAGCTGGCGGGGATGCCCGAACTGAAGGAAGTCTATCGGAGCGGTAAGTACCTCATTTATGAAGTGGAGAAAGATCGCCTCGGTCTGGCGACGGCCGCCGCGCGATCACCATGAGGATGTCTCGCGGGTTGGCGTAGACAGATGCTCTGCCAAGGCCAGCCGCATTCACCGCCTTCTCCATGAGTTTCGCAAAGGGGCCCGCATAGAGCTGCAGTCGGCGTGAAAAGAATTCGAGCGACACGTCTTTGCCGATCGGGCGCATCTCGACGACCTCGAACCCGGCGTGCGCGACAGCCTTCTCAACGGTATTACGGTCGAAATAGACGAGGTGTTCTTCCGCCAATTTGAATCCCATCCACCGGGATTTCGTCACTTTTGCCAGCCTGCTTCCGATGTCCGGTGTCGACAGCACGAGCAGCCCGCCGGGGCGGAGAAGGCGCCGCATCGCCCGCAGTTCGCCGACCGGGTCGGTCACATGCTCGATCACATCCCAGGCGGTGACGACGTCGTAGGTGCCCGATTCGAATGGAACCGTTTGAAGCGTCCCGGTGCGGGCATCGATCCCGAGCTCGTCACGCGCGTACGAGGTCGCGTGTTCGGAGATGTCGACGCCCTCCACGAGCCAGCCACGGCGCGTTGCCGCCTCCATGAAGAATCCGAGCGCGCAGCCCACATCGAGCAGCCGCCCACGCGTAGGCACGAACTTCTCGATCGCTTCAAGGCGCCGGTTTGCCGTGCGGAGGATGCAGAAGCGGTCAGCCTCGTAGTCGTCATACCCGATCTCGTCGCTCCGGGAGTTCCGGAAATACGCCTCACCATAGACGGCGTGGAGGTCCTCGGGACGCGGCATCTCGCGCACTGACACGAGGCCGCAGGTCCGGCAGCGGTGCAGCGAATCAATCCGTGATTGGCGTGCCCCACGGCGAGGCGCGCGCAGGGGTTCGAAGAGGTTGTTGTGGCAGAGCGGGCATTCCACACGCTCGAGTGTAGCCGCCCCCCAGCCGCCGGCGCCAAATGATCTTGACGAGGCTGGCAAGCCGGGCCTACGCTCTCGCTCAACCGAAAACGTTGAAAAGCGCTGATCGGGACGAGTAGCCAGCAAGGCGAACCTCCAGAGAGCCGGGGATGGTGCAATCCCGGCGGTGACGCAGCAGGTGAATGGACCCGGGAGCTCCGTTAGCGAACGGCCAGAAGCCAAGTAGCCACCGGCGGAATTGGGCACCGTTACCAAAGCCCGGGCGATTCGCCGCGCACGCCGCGGCCGTCGTCGCAGAGTGCCCCGGCTACCCATGCCGGGGAACAAAGGTGGCACCACGAGACCCCTCGTCCTTTGATGGCGAGGGGCTTTTTGTTGCCGAGAATCTATGGCGGCCGGGAGGCATGGAGGAACTGAGATGACACAGAAGAAGTACGTACTGCAGGAGTCGGACATCCCAACGCGGTGGTACAACATCGCCGCCGACCTGTCGTCGCCTCCGCCACCACCACTCCATCCCGCGACACACGAACCGATTGGGCCGGAGGCTCTGGCCCCGCTCTTCCCGATGGAGCTGATTAAGCAGGAAGTGTCGCAGGAGCGTTGGATCGATATCCCGGACGAGGTCCGAGAGGCATACCGCCTCTGGAGGCCGACACCGTTGATCCGTGCGACCGGCCTGGAAAAGGCCCTCGATACGCCCGCTCACATCTACTACAAATACGAAGGCGTCTCGCCGAGCGGTTCCCACAAGCCAAACACCGCGGTAGCGCAGGCCTACTACAACAAGCAAGAAGGCGTGAAGCGCATCGCGACGGAGACTGGTGCTGGGCAATGGGGTTCATCGCTCGCCTTCGCGTGCAACATGTTCGGGATCGAAGCCAAGGTCTACATGGTGAAGGTTTCCTACACCCAGAAGCCCTACAGGCGATCGATGATGCAGATCTGGGGCGGGGCAGTAGTGCCGAGTCCAAGCCCGGACACCAATGCCGGCCGTGCGATCCTCGCGCAGGACCCCGACAGCACCGGCTCGCTCGGTATTGCCATCAGCGAAGCGGTCGAAGACGCCGCGATGCGTGAGGACACCAAGTACTCGCTCGGAAGCGTCCTCAACCACGTGCTCCTGCACCAATCGGTAATCGGACAGGAGGCCATTCAACAGATGGAGATGGCGGGCGAGTATCCGGATGTCGTCATCGGTTGTGCCGGAGGTGGATCCAATGCCGCCGGCCTCATGTTCCCGTTTCTGAAGGAGTCGATCCAGGGCCACCACCCGAAGACGCGATTCCTCGCGGTCGAGCCCGCTTCCTGCCCGAGCCTGACGAAGGGCGAATATCGCTACGACTTTGGCGACACGGCGGGCATGACGCCTCTGATGAAAATGTATACGCTCGGCCACACGTACATGCCGCCAGGAATCCATGCTGGGGGCCTGCGCTACCACGCGATGGCGCCAATGCTCTCGCACCTGCACAGCGAGGGCCTCATCGAAGCCCGTGCCTATACGCAGAATCCCTGCTTCGAAGCGGCGGTGCAGTTCGCCGCGACCGAAGGGATCATCGTTGCCCCGGAGAGTAGCCATGCTATCAAGGGGGCTATCGATGAAGCGCTGGCGGCCAAAGAAGCCGGCGAAAAGCGCGTGATCGTCTTCAACCTTAGCGGCCATGGTCTGCTGGACCTCCAGGCCTACGACGACTACCTGGCCGGCAACCTCATCGACGACGCCTACCCCGCGGAAAAGGTCCGCGAAGCGATGGAAGGCCTGCCAGTCATCGCCTGAACCAGCCCCTGCCCATCCCTGTTATTGGGCATTCAGCCAAAAGGAGACCGCGCATGAACGCTTCCGCCACGCCACCGCAGCTCGAAAAGGACTTGCGCGCCGTGCTCGATAGCAAGTCGCTGCTGAAGCATCCCTTCTACGTCGACTGGACAAATGGCACGCTACCGATGGATCGGCTGCAAGAGTACGCGCGCCAATACTTCCATTTTGAATCTGCGTTCCCCCGCTTCCTGAGCGCGGTCCACACGCGTGCCGAATCGCCCGCAATCCGTCAGCACCTGCTGGACAACCTGTGGGACGAGGAGCACGGCGACCGCAATCATGTGGCGCTCTGGCTGGAATTTGCAGCTGCCCTGGGAGTCGACGCCGAATCGGTGCGGACTTCCATCCCCGGCGCAGAAACGGCCGAGCTGCTGGAACACTTCCGAAATGTTTGCGCCAACGCACCCGTCAGCGAAGCGCTTGCAACGCTATTCGCGTACGAAGGCCAGGTTCCGCGGGTCGCGTGGGAAAAGATGCGCGGGCTTACGGAGCACTACGGTATGCAGCCCTCGCAGTTCGAGTTCTTTTCCGTGCATCTCGTGGCCGACGTATCGCACGCCGGCGCCGAAATGGCGGCGATCGCCGAGACCGCGGGAGAGGGCAACTCCCGTGTCGTGGAAGCAGCCGAACGCGCGTGCGACCGTCTGCTCGCGTTCCTGGATGGCTGCTACCGCCCGGCCGCGGCCGTCTGATGGCCGAGTTTGCGTACCAGGACAGCGAAGCGTGGGCGACGACGGTCAAGCTGGCAGCCGCCGTTGGAAGGCTCCGTATCGGCTCCAACCTCAAGGCTGCCGCGGATGCCCAGGCGCACGCCTTCGAACAGGCCGGGCTCGCATGTGCGTACGTGGCGGAAGGCGCCATGCGTGACGGCGGATCGCAGGCAGCTATGTACCGCGACGCCCGGGCGTCACTCGCCCGCTGCCGCTCGTGGATCCATGTGCTGGCGGCCGTCACGAACGAACAGGACTCGCTCTTCGGGAACGAGCTCGACCTCGCCGAGACAGCCTCCCGCCAGCTGAACGCGGTGCTCCGGTCACTCGACCGCGGCGGCCCGCCAGCACCGGGCGCCCGGCCTCCTGCGCAAGGCTCTCGCGGCGGTCCGCCGCCCAGGGGAGGCGCGGGCGGCAGCGGGCCGCGATTCCCCGGCCCCGGCCGCGGGAGGGACTAGATGGCGGAACGCAAACGGATCCTCACGGGCGTGCGGCCGACTGGTTCGCTCCACCTCGGACACTACGCGGGAGCCCTGGAGAACTGGGTCCGACTCCAGGGCGAATACGAATGTTTCTTCCTCATCGCCGACTACCAGGTCTCTGACTACGCCGACGATATCAGCCGGGTCCGGGATTCGGTCTGGGAAGTCGCCCTCGACTGGCTCGCCGTGGGCCTCGACCCGGAGAACAGCAGTTTTGTGGTCGAGAGCCTCGTCCCCGAACATGCCGAGCTGACGACGTGGCTCTCCTGGTTCCTTCCGCTCGGCATGCTCGAACGGAATCCCACGTTAAAGGCAGAGATGGAAGCACTCGAGCGTGGCGATGAGACGCACGCCGGGAAATCCGTGCCTGTGGCCTTCTATACCTACCCCGTCATGCAGGTGGCGAACATCCTGATGCCCCGTGCCCACCTGGTGCCCGTGGGTGAGGACCAGCTACCGCACATCGAGCTGACCCGCGAAGTTGCACGGCGGTTCAACCGGGACTTCAAACCCGTGTTCCCCGAGCCCGAAGCACTGGTCGGCCGTGTGCCACGCCTGGTGGGCACTGATGGGAATGCGAAGATGAGCAAGTCCCGCGGAAACACGATCGACCTCAAGGAACCGCGTGAATCCGTCGCAAAAAAAGTGAAGGGCATGTACGCCGGCCCGCCACGAGGCGCGACGGAGCCCGGAGTCGCCGAAGAGAATCCGATCTTTCTCTACCTCGAAGCGTTCGACCCGGACAAGGCTGAGGTTGCGAGCCTGAAGGAGACGTACGAAAAGTCCGGGCTGCCGAATAAGGTGCTCAAAGATCGGCTCGACGGCGTGCTCAATGCGCTGCTGGACCCGATCCGCGAACGCCGGTCTTACTACGAAACCCGGATGCCACTGGTCCGCGACGCGCTCGCAGCCGGGAGTGCGCGGGGCCGTGCTGCGGCGCAGGAGACGATGGGATTCGTCCGGGAGGCTCTCGACATCAACTACCTGGAAAAGCACCGCAATGCGGGTCCGGGACAATGACACTCCGCCCAACGCTGGATGAGGTCCGAGCGCTCGCCGGTTCAGCCGATGGCAACGTCGTGCCGGTATTTCGTGACGTCATGGCCGACCTCGAGACACCCGTCACGGCATTCCTAAAGCTCCGCGACGGCCCGTACTGCTTCTTGCTGGAGTCGGTCGAGGGCGGGGAACGCGTGGCCCGCTATTCGTTCATTGGTTCCGAGCCGTACCGCGTGCTGAAGACGGGCCCTGGCCAGGAATGGGCGGGCGACCCGCTTATCCCACTCGAAAAAGAGCTGGACCGCTACCGGCTGATCAATACGCAAGGACTTCCGCCGTTCACGGGAGGGGCCGTCGGCTACGTTGCGTACGATGCCGTGCGGCACTTCGAACCGCGCGTCGACAGGCAGCTCGAAGACACGCTCGGAATCCCCGAGGCCGTATTCATGTTTTGCGACGCGATGGTCGTGTTCGACCATGTGCACCACACGCTGAAGGTAATCGCCCATTGCCGTCTCGATGGCGACATCGACAAGGCGTACGCCGCCGCGGCTGCCCGCATCGAACGCATGGTTGAGCGCCTTTCCAACCCAACGGTCCCGCTCCCGAAGGAGTCGGCCGGGCGTGTCGCCATCACCAGTGAGCCCCCCGTCTCCAACCAGGGCCGCGAGGGCTATATGGGGATGGTCAGCACGATCAAAGATTATGTCGTTGCAGGCGATGTCATCCAGGTTGTGCCTTCGCACCGGCTGGCACGGAAAACTGCCGTGGATCCCTTCAACGCCTACCGCCAGATGCGCATGGTGAATCCCTCTCCCTACATGTTTTACCTGGATCTAGACGGCTTCCAGATCGTTGGGGCGTCCCCGGAACTGCTCGTACGCGTAGAGAACGGCGTCGTGATCAACCACCCGATCGCGGGCACGCGGCGGCGGGGCGCGAACGAAGCCGAGGACGCCGCAATCGCGAAAGAACTACTGGCGGACGAGAAGGAAGTCGCCGAGCACATCATGCTCGTGGACCTTGGGCGCAACGACGTCGGCCGCGTCGCGGAACCGGGCACCGTGAAGGTTGATCTATTTATGGATGTCGAGCGCTTCTCGCACGTCATGCACATCGTTTCCCACGTCTCGGGCAAGCTGGCGAAAGGAAGGACCCGCTTCGATGCATTTCGCTCGATCTTCCCGGCTGGCACACTCTCCGGCGCACCGAAAATTCGCGCCCTGGAGATCATCAGCGAGCTGGAGGGCGAGCGCCGCGGCGTCTACGGCGGGGCCGTGGGCTACGCCGCCTTCTCGGGGAGCCTCGATACGTGCATCGGCATCCGGACCGTCCTGTTCAAGGACGGCGTCGCCTATTTGCAGGCCGGGGGCGGGATCGTCTTCGACTCGGACCCTGCAGCAGAGTACGAGGAAACCGTCAACAAGTTCGCCGGGCCGATGCGGGCCATCGATGCGGCGGAGATAGCGGCCGCGGAACGATGGGCTGCGTCCAGGAGTGACAGGCAATGAGTGCCCAGCGTATCGAGCTGCGCGCCCTCGTATCCCGCCTAGACGAAGTCCTCCTCATCCGGCGGTTGGGCGACACGTGGGAACTACCGGGTGGGTCGTTTGACGACGACGCCGACGACATGGACGCGGCAATGGATTCGCTGCTGCGGGGGTACGGCATAGCCACGACGGACATCGCCCAGGCGTTCCTCCGGACATGCTACGACCGCGAGGGCGACACGCGGGTCGTCATTAACCTGTACGCGCCACTCGAATGGTTCGGAGAGCCAGCAGTCCCAACCAGCGCGGAGCTAACGTGGGTCCCTGCCGCCGAACTGCCCCACATGGAGATCGGCAGCGGGATGCTGAAGGCCGCGCTCATCGGCCTAGGTATGGCCATCGAGGACGAGCCCGTCATCCCAGGGATGGCGGCGATTGCCGGAGAGGGCTTGCGCTTCCCGGATCGGCACGCTGGTGGCCTCGACGTGTTGCGGACCCTCCGTGCGACCGATGACGCCGGCCCGGCCTTCGAAACGATGCAGGGGTCGCTGCACGAACTCGCACCGGACGTGGTCGACTTCGCGCTAGGCGAGGTCTGGACACACCCGGCACTGGACCGCAAGACACGCAGCCTCCAGGTGGTGGCCATGTTGGCCGCACTCGGCGGGAAGCCATCGGCCCTGCGCTCGCACCTGAACGGGGCCCTGAATCACGGTGCGAGCCCGGCTGAGCTGGTCCAGACATTGCGGATGGTCGCCGTGTACGGAGGCTTCCCTGCTGCTCTGGAAGCATGGCCCGTCATGGAGTCCGTCTTCGACGCACGAGGCATCGCACGCCCAGGAGGCACTCCGTGAAGGCGATCTTCTGGGACCTCGACGACACAGTCCTTAACACGCTCCCGGGCCGCATGGACGCGCTCCGCCATACCTACGAGCGGTGCGTTGGTGGCCAGGTCAACCCGTTGGAGCTGTGGAAATCCCACCGGGGGGGCTCCCTGGAAGCACTCGGCAGGCAGCTGATTGGAGACGACTGGAAGCGTTTTTCGGAGACCTACCGCGATCACTACTACAACCGGCAGGGTCCGCCACCGGTCGCGTTCGACGGAGTCAAAGAAGTCCTGGACGAGGCACTGGAATCAGGCCTCCAGATGGCGATCGTCACCTCCAAGATCTCCTGGGGCGCGATCGACGAACTCGAACGGTCCGGGCTCCTTTCATACTTCCGCACCGTCGTCGGCCACGATGACGTGGACCACCCCAAGCCGGATCCGGACCCGATCTACGAAGCAATGGCACGGCTGGTCATCGACGATGCGGAACAAGTCCTCTTCGTGGGCGACAGCCCGGCCGACATGCTCGCTGCCAGAAACGCCGGGTGTCCCTCCGTCGCCGCCATGTGGGGCGCGCTGGACCCGGAAGTATTGATCGGCACAAGTCCAGCCTTCGTTGCACGCACGCCAAAGGGGGTGCTCCAGGCCCTGGAGTCCATCGCCGCGGAGCGAGCCCGATGACGCTGACGAAGTCGATGACCCACCTGGCTGTGCGCTTCTACCGGTCGGGAGGCGTCGAACTGGTGCTCGTGCCGCTGCTGGCCGAAGTCGCGCAGTTCACGCGGTCGGCTGGGGACGGCTACTTCCTGGTCTCGCTGACCGGCGAACCGGGGACCGCATATCCCCTCAATCTGAACTCCCCCGCCGCCTTCGAACCGGAGTACCTGGCGGAAAAGTTTCGCCTCGACCGGCGCGGCTACGGGTACACACCTGAAGAACTGTCCGCGGTATTACGGGATATCGCTGCCGACATCCAGGGAGAGGCAGGATTCGACGCATGAACGTCCTCCTGATCGATAACTACGACAGCTTCACCTATAACCTGTACCAGTTCCTCTGCGAACTCGGAGCCGAAGTAACAGTGGTTCGAAATGACCAGGTGACGATCGCCGATTGCCTCGCGCTCGCACCGGACCATGTGGTCATTTCGCCGGGGCCATGTACGCCCGCCGAGGCTGGCATTTCGAGCGACGTGATTCGCGCATTCGCGGGCAAGGTCCCGGTCCTCGGCGTCTGCCTTGGGCACCAGTGCATCTACGAGGTGTACGGTGGCACAGTGGCAGGCGCAGGCGAAATCCGGCATGGCAAGACATCGAAAATCCTGCACGACGGCAAGGGCGTGTTCGCTGGTTTGCCCAAGGAATTCACCGCCATTCGCTATCACTCCCTTGCAGGGACGCCACCAACGCAGCCTGAAGTCCTGGAAGTGACCGCCAGGACTGGTAACGGCGTCATCATGGGCATCCGCCACAACGAACTGACGGTAGAAGGCGTCCAGTTCCACCCGGAATCGATCGCCACGGAATACGGACACGAACTGCTCAAGAACTTTCTCGAGATGTCCGGCGGGAGGTGGCGGACGTGATCCAGGATGCTATCCACGCGCTGATCGAACGGGGAACAATCTCCGGCGAAGAAGCGGCCGCGGCGATCGAACAAATGATGGCCGGCGAGGCAACCACGGCGCAGATTGGCGCCTTCCTCACCGCCCTGCGCATTCGCGGCGAAACGCCCGAAGTACTTTCCGCTTGCCTGGGCGTCATCGAAGCCCACGCCGAGGCCGTTCCTGCCGCCGACGTGGTCGACATCGTCGGTACCGGCGGCGACGGCGTAGACACATTCAACGTCTCCACGGCGGCGGCCCTGGTTGTCGCTGGCTGCGGTGTCCGCGTCGCCAAGCACGGGAACCGGGCGGCATCGTCGAAGTGCGGCAGCGCGGATGTACTCGAAGCACTCGGGGCACGCCTCGAACTCGACGGTGCGCACGCAGCCCGCGTTGTTGACGGCGCCGGGTTCTGTTTCCTGTTCGCTCAGCGCTTTCATCCGGCTTTCCGCCACGTCGGCCCGGCCCGCCGGGAGATCGCGATCCGGACGATATTCAACGTCCTCGGACCGATGGCAAACCCGGCCCGGCCGCGCGCGATGCTGGTCGGTGCGGGTGTTGCTTCCGTGGCACCCCTGCTTGCAGAGACCCTCCGAATCCGCGGCATGCGCCGCGCGATGGTTGTCCACTCGGCGGAAGGAATGGACGAGATCAGCCCCGCCGGGCCCACCGCGGCGTGGATCGTGGAGGGCGGGCACGTCCGCGAGCAGGAACTCCTCCCGGCCGACTTCGGCCTGCAGGCACATCCGCTGCCGGATGTCCTGGGCGGCGACGCGGCAGCAAATGCCGTCACCCTCCGGGCTGTGCTCGCCGGTGAGCAAGGCCCAATGACCGACTTCGTGCTGATGAATGCAGGCGCTGCACTGGTCGTGGCCGAAGCAGCAACGGACTTCCGGGCGGGTGTGGTGATGGCACGCAAGGCCATCGCGGACGGCCGGGCAGCGAATGTCCTGGATGACTACGTGCGGCTGTCGAACGAAGGCTCCAGTGGCTGAGCCAACGATCCTCGACCGGATCGTCGAACGACGGCGGGTGGATGTCCGCGACGCAGCGGCCGTTGTGCCGAGGGCTGCGTTGGAGCGCAGCGCGGCTTCTGCTCCGCGCGCCATTTCGTTCACAGGCCGGCTGAGGGCAGCGGGTCCGATGGCCCTGATCGCCGAAATCAAACGGGCATCGCCAAGTAAAGGTGACATCGCGCCCGGCATGGATGCGCCGGCCCAGTCGCTCCGTTACGCGAAGGCGGGCGCCGCCGGCATCTCCGTCCTGACGGAACCAACCTGGTTCAAGGGAACGCTGGACGACCTTGCAGCCGTCCGTGCAGCGGTCGACACGATGGGAGGCAACCGCCCGGCGATCCTCCGCAAGGATTTCATTATCGACGAATACCAGGTCGTCGAGGCACGGGCCTACGGGGCTGACGCACTCCTGCTTATCGTCGCAGCCCTGGACGACGACACGCTCGCCCGGCTGTTCCGATTCACCGGCGAGTTGGGGATGGAGTCGCTCGTCGAGGTCGACACGGTCGAGGGGATGCAGCGTGCAGTCGCACTCGGCGCGCCGTTCATCGGTATCAACAACCGCGACCTCCGCAGCTTCACCGTTGACCTGAGGACTACCGATACGTTGGCGACTCTGGCTCCGCGAACAGCGCTGCTCGCTGCGCTCAGCGGCATCCAGCAGCGTGCAGACGTCGAGCGATTCGCCTATGCCGGCGCCGAAGCCGTGCTCGTCGGCGAGGCACTCATGCTTGCGGGTGATCCGTCGGCCGCGGTCCGTGAACTCCTCGGTTTCGCTGGTTCGAAGTCATGACAGGGAACCGTGGCACCGTCCAGACGCATTGCGAGCCGGGTGCCCACAGGAGCACCGTGGGCCTGGTAGTCCCGTCCTCCGGGCGCAGTTTAGACGGCGGCGGCGCTGGCCATTCCGCGGATGCGAACCGTGGATTCTGGAGGGACTGCGAATGACGGTCGTCAAGATCTGCGGACTCCGCGACCCGGACACCGCGGTGGAAGCAGCGAAGGCCGGCGCCGACATGATCGGCCTGATGTTCGCAGAATCCCGGCGCCGAGTGACGCCCCAGGAGTGCTTCGACGTTTGTGAAGCGATCCGTGGCATCGAGCGGCGCACACATCCGCCCGTGCAGTTCGAAGCACCCGCGAGAGACGAAGTACGCGGTCTCGGCTGGTTCGGCGCCTGGGCCGAAGCCATCGATACCTCACTCATCCGATGGCGACCCCTCCTCGTCGGCGTTTTCGCAGACCAGCCATTCGCCGAGGTGAACGAGATCTCTGAGGCAGCGGGGCTCGACTTCGTGCAGCTTTCGGGCGGCGAGGACGCCGAGTTCATCGCAAGTGTGCGCTTCCCGGTGCTCAGCGCCGTACACGTTGCCGCATCGACAGACTGTGATGACATCCTCGACCGTGCCCGGGAGCGGCGATCGGCCGCTGCCATTCTCCTTGATACAGCCGCCGGTACTGCTCGTGGCGGCACCGGCGAGGCTTTCGATTGGGATGTCGCCGCAGGCGCAGCCGAGCGATTGCCGTTTCTGCTCGCAGGCGGCCTTACGCCGGAAAACGTGGCGGACGCCGTCGCACGCGTCCAGCCGTGGGGTGTCGACGTCTCGTCCGGCGTCGAGACCGGCGGCGCCAAGGACATTACGAAGGTGCGAGCCTTCATCCGTGCAGCCAAGGAGGCTACCCATGCCCGTTGAAACCCAGATGTCGCCACGCTTTGGCGAATTTGGCGGCCGCTACATCCCAGAAACGCTAGTCGCCGCACACGACGAACTCGAAATCGCGTACATGGAGGCTATTGCCGACCCATCGTTTCACGAACAGCTGGTTGCACTCCATCGCGACTACGTCGGCCGTCCGACGCCGCTGTACCTGGCTGAACGGCTGACGCGGGAGTGCGGTGGGGCCAGGATCTGGCTAAAGCGGGAGGACCTCGCCCACACCGGTGCTCACAAGATCAACAATGCGCTCGGACAGGCATTGCTGGCGAAACGCATCGGCAAGCCCAGGATCATTGCCGAGACCGGCGCCGGTCAGCACGGTGTCGCGACTGCCACCGTATGCGCGATGCTCGACCTCGAATGCGTGGTCTACATGGGCAGTGAGGACATCCGGCGGCAATCGCTCAACGCATTTCGCATGAAGATGCTGGGTGCAACGCTCGTCCCCGTGGATTCAGGCAGCCGCACGCTCAAAGACGCCATCAACGAAGCGATGCGCGACTGGGTGACGAACGTCCGCACCACGCACTACATCATCGGCTCTGCAATCGGGCCGCACCCGTTCCCGACGATCGTCCGCGACTTTCAGTCCGTGATCGGTCGCGAAGCCCGGGCCCAGATGCTCGACCAGGCTGGCAAGCTGCCCGATGTCGCGGTCGCCTGCGTCGGCGGCGGCAGCAACGCCATCGGCCTTTTCCACCCATTCATCGACGACCCCGTGCGGCTGGTCGGAGTGGAAGCCGGGGGCGAAGGCATCGGTTCCGGGCGCCATTCTGCGACGCTGGTGGGCGGCCGCCCGGGGGTTCTCCACGGCACGCGAACGTATCTCCTGCAGGACCCCAACGGGCAGATCCTGGAGACCCACAGCATTTCCGCCGGTCTCGACTACCCGGGCGTCGGACCTGAACATTCCTGGTTGAAGACCAGCGAACGAGCGGAGTACGTCGCCGTCGACGACCGCCAGGCGCTCGAAGGGTTCCAACGGCTGAGCCAGGCCGAAGGCATCATCCCGGCGCTCGAACCTTCACACGCGATCTATCACGCGATGAAGGTCGCCGCGCAGCTCCCACCAGATCAGGACATCCTGATCGGGCTGAGCGGACGCGGCGATAAGGACATGCACACCGTTGCCGCGGCGCTCGGAGTCACCCTCTGAGCGCAGAACCAGTGCAGCGAATGCCACGAGGGCCCTGGTCCGGCAAGCAGCTCCTGCTCGGGCTCTCGTGGGCTGTATTCTTGCAGGTGACGACGACTGCCTTGTTCATCGCGATCCTCGCGGCGACCTCCCATGCTTTCCACCTGGAGGATTCGGGAGACGACGTGTTCGACCGTGCCGGAACGATCTGGCGTTGGGGCGACGAACGCCTGAAGGCCGCGTCCGATGGCGTTGCGTTGCCGGACCCACCTCGGATTTTCGCCGATGTTACGAGCCTGAAGATCGGCTTCGCGACGACGATGGTGTATGAGCTCGGCCTCGTCGGCCTCTGCTACCTGTTCGCTCGAAAAAAATCCGTCGGCGAGACGCTTCGGGCGCTTCACCTTCGAGAATTCTCCTTCGACGAACTCTGGGTGCCCATTGGAATGGTCATCGTCATGTATGCCTTCGTCGTAGGTTGGGGGCTGTTCGCGGAATACACGGACATCGACCTGCTAAAGCCACGAAGCAACGTCCCGGAGCCGATTGTGCGGGATGGCGTCGCCCTCGCCATGGCCGGCGTCCTGGCCTGCATCCTCGCGCCGTTCTCCGAGGAGCTGTTCTTCCGCGGATTCCTGTTCCGAGGTCTGCTCCGCTGGGGCTTCTGGCCGGCTGCCGCCCTCTCCGGCTTCGTCTTCTCACTCGCACATCTCAGTACCGGAGCACTGATCCCGTTCTGGATCGTCGGCATAACGCTGGCATGGCTGGCATGGCGCCGGGGCCGCATGTGGGACGCAATCGTGTTCCACTTTCTCTTCAACACCACAAGTTATGTACTGCTCGCCACGGGCGCCGGAGGTCGGAATGTCTGAGCTGCTTCGAGAGCGATTCGCTGCCGGCAAGGCCGAAGGCCGCCCACTCTTCATCGGCTATTTGACCGCGGGCTACCCGACTCGAGCCGACACAGTCGATGCTCTGCTTGGAATGGAGGCAGGGGGCGCCGACGTATTGGAGTTGGGTGTCCCTTTCAGCGACCCGATGGCTGACGGCGCAACGGTCCAGGGCGCAAACCAGGTCGCACTTGAACAGGGCATTTCACTCGCCGACTGCGTACAACTTGTCCGCGAGGCGCGCGCTGCCGGCCTTGCGGCACCGGTCGTGCTGATGGGGTACTACAACCCGATCCTGAGTTACGGCGAAGCGCGCCTTGCCCGGGATGCCGCTGCAGCGGGGGTCGATGGGTTCATCGTGGTCGATCTCCCACCCGAAGAAGCCACCAACTTCGTCGCAAACTGCCGCAGTCATGGACTTTCGTTCGTCCCGCTGGTAGCCCCGACCACGCGCGACGAACGGATCGGAATCCTCGCGGGCGTCGCCGATAGCTTCCTTTACTGCGTGAGCGTTACGGGGACGACTGGCAAGGGGAACGTCGTACTAGACGACCTGCCAGAGTTCATCCGGCGGATCCGGGCGCAAACAACCCTTCCGCTGGCGGTTGGATTCGGCATCTCGACACGTGCCAATGTTGAAGCGGTGGGCAAACTGGCAGATGCTGCTGTCGTCGGGTCTGCTATCATCTCCGCTATCGCGTCAGCGGCGCCAGAGCGCCGAGCAGAGCGCGTTCGGGAGTTTGTGGAGGATGTTTCCGGCCATAAGCGGGCAGGTGGACCTGGCTCAGCGAGCTAATACGGGCGTGTGCCAACCGGCACTGCTTCTGTCGCTCGCGAGCCGCGGATACGCATACCCGCCGGCCGGGGTGTTTATGTCGACGGCCAGGTAGGCTTCACATCCCGCTCGCCGCGCTTGCAACGTGCCAGGGCGTTCCGCTTTCTTCGAGCAAAGCCCTAAGGCCGACAGCACCACCGCGTGACCGTATTCCCAAGGAACAGACATCGGATGAGAGTCCTTCGACCCGCCGAGCCGGGCGCCGGCGGTGTCCCACCGTTATCGGGAAGCGCCGCTGCGCACCCACAACCGAAAGCAGGTGAACCCATGATCATCGTCCTTGCCGAAAGCGCGAACGAAGCAGATATCCGCCACGTCGTCGACCGTATCGAGGAGAGCGGGCGCAGCGCCCATCTTTCCCGAGGTGTCGAACGCACCATCATCGGCGTTATCGGCCCAGACGACCCGGCAATGCAGGACATGTTCGAAACGTTGCGAGGCGTCGAGTCAGTCCACCGTGTGACGAAGCCTTACCACCTCGTCAGCCGTGAGTTCCACCCGTCCGGCACCATCGTCGACTGCGGCCGCGGGGTGAGCGTCGGCGGCACTGAGCTCGCCGTGATGGCCGGCCCTTGCTCCATCGAAGACGAGCGCCACATCGTTGAAACCGCGATCGCTGTAAAGGCCGCCGGGGCAAACATCCTGCGCGGCGGCGCATTCAAGCCCCGAACGTCGCCGTACGCCTTCCGTGGCCATGGCGAACGGGCCCTGGAGTTCCTCGCCAACGCCGGCCGTGAATCGGGGATGCCCGTCATCACCGAGGTGATGAGCGTCCGCGACATCGACGCGGTTGCCCGCTCGGCCGACATCATCCAGATCGGCGCGCGGAACATGCAGAACTTCATCCTGCTGGACGAAGTGGGGAAGACCCATAAGCCCGTCATGCTGAAACGCGCGCTCAGTGGCACCATCGAAGAATGGTTACTCGCCGCCGAATACATCGTCGCCCAGGGCAACCCGAACGTCATCCTCTGCGAGCGCGGCATCCGCACCTTCGAAACGGCCTACCGGAATACGTTCGACATCAACGCTATCCCACTGGCAAAGTCCCTGAGCCACCTCCCTGTGATCGCTGACCCGAGTCACGGAACGGGGAAGTGGAAACTGGTCCAGCCCGTAGCCATGGCATCGATCGCTGCCGGTGCCGACGGCCTCATGATCGAAGTCCATCCCAACCCTGACCACGCACTGAGCGATGGCGCCCAATCGCTGACCTTCGAGTCATTCGAGCGGATGCTTGGTTCGGTGTCGGCCATCGCTACCGCAGTCGAGCGGCGCGTCCCGTTACATGCTTCAGCATCGACTGGATAAACCCTCGTTGATTTCACGGCCGCCGTACCGAGCTCGGCGGCTGTGGGAACAGACGCACATGGGCGGATCCGATGACCACCCTCGATCCCCGCATCCTTGACCATCCCTTCGTGCGCACAGATGATGCGGGCGGTCACCGGCATCGACGCCGCCGTCGAGCGGACGCACAGTGGAACACACGCGTCTGCAGCGGCACGATGACGGGAATGGTCGACTGACCAGCGCGGGCGCGCTGCTGCGGGGCAGCGCTGTGCCGCAGGTGCCAATGCAAGCAGAACTACACCTGCCAGCCTTCGATGGGCCACTGGAACTCCTCCTGCACCTCATCGAGCGCAACGATCTGGATATCACGGCCATCTCGCTGGTAGCCGTGACTGATCAGTATCTCGCGGCGATCAGGACGGACGATGGCTTCGATCCCGGAGCACTCGCCGAGTTCGTTGCGATCGGGGCGAAGCTGATCTACTTGAAATCCCGAGCGCTGCTGCCGCGACCGCCAATCGACCCCGCACTCGACGAAGAAGAAGACGTTGGCCAGGAGCTCATCGACCTGCTCAACGAGTACCGGCGGATAGCGACCGTCACCGACATCCTCCAGGAACGCCAGGACCAGGGGCGGCGCCATCACACCCGCATGGCTATGGCACCGCTGCTGCCAGAAGGGCCGGGACTGGATGGAGTCACCGTTGATCTCATGCGGAAGATCATGCTGGATGTCATGCGACGCCGTCCGTCCGAGCCACGGGCTGTGCTCCCGCGCCATCGTTCCACCCTTGCGCAGCAGATCGCGGTTCTGCGCGACCACCTCCACCGCAACGGGAGGTTTTCCTTCCGGGAGGCGATCTCAGAGTGCGTGACGCGACTCGACATCGTCCTTTCCTTCCTCGCCGTGCTCGAACTCCTCAAGGGTGGCGAGTGTGATGCACGGCAGGATGTACTCTGGGGCGATATCGAAGTTGTGGCGACCGTCCCAGCGGCAGCAGCCGGCTGAACAGACGGCCCGTGATCCTCAAGGCTGTGCCGAGGCAGGCCGTCGCGTAAGCTGGAAGCACGACGAAGACAGGGGAAGACGCTTTGGATCAGCCGCGCGAAGAATCGATCAGGAAGATGTGGAACTACGCCGAGAAGTTCGCGGAGAAATCCGGGACGCATCTTCACCCGGACCGCTCGATCACCGAGGGCGTCGTCCTCGGGCTGGCTTATCACATCGACCGGTATGGGCGGCCGATTTGCCCGTGCAACTTCTATCCCGAGAAAGACGCGAACGGGGAGTGGCCGGACGACCTCTATCTTCCTCGTGAGGAGGAAGCCAAGCGCCGCACGTGGATTTGCGCGTGCGACGAGATGCAAATCTACAAATACTGCCACTGCCTCCTGTTCGTGAACGAAGATGGGCTCCCAATCACGGAATACCTGCCTGAGGATCACGAGGGCCGGGAGATCTATGGCCTCATCAAAGATCCCACGCCCGATAAGGGCCGGGCTCTCGCGAAAGCGCTCGAAAAGAAGAAGGACGCCGGCGCCTAGCCGTCGCGAGAGACAGGAGAAGTGGAACAGGCCCGCACATGCGGGCCTGCTGCATTTCCAGTACCAGATTACCGATCAGGCAGCCCTGTTCGCCGCCTCGACGGCCTTCGCTGCCGCATCACCGAAATCAGTCGCCCGGATGGCAGGGATGCCCGACGCTGCAAGCAGCTGCTCGCCTTCAGCAAGGTTGGTGCCGACCAGGCGCATGACGACTGGCACTTCGATCCCGAGCTGCTTGAAGCCGTCGATCACGCCCTGGGCGATAATATCGACGCGCGCCATGCCGCCGAAGATGTTAACCAGGATCGCCTTCACGGACGGGTCCTTGATGATCACCTGGAGGGCGCTGACAACGCGTTGGGGGTCGTTCACGGTGCCGATATCGAGGAAGTTCGCGGGTTCGCCGCCCGCGAACTTGATGGCGTCCATCGTCGCCATCGCGAGTCCGGCCCCGTTGACGATGCAGCCGATATTCCCGTCGAGCTTGATGAAGTTCGAGACGCCCATCTCCTGCGCCATCACTTCGAGAGGGTCCTCTTCGTCCTTATCACGAAGGTCCGCGAGGTCCTTGTGGCGGTACAGCGCGTTGTCGTCGATGGTCAGCTTGGCATCGACCGCGACCACACGGCCGTCGGCGGTGAGCGCAAGCGGGTTGATCTCCACCAGACTCGCGTCGGTTGCACACGCGGTCTTGTAGAGCGCCTCAGCCAGCGTGGCGAACTGTGCGGCCTGGTCCCCGGTGAACCCCAGGCGCTGCGCGAGAGTGCGTCCAACGTAGCCTTCCCAGCCGCTCGCCGAGTTCACGGCGACGCGTGCGATGGCATCAGGATTCGTGGCGGCGACGTGCTCGATCTCCTGGCCACCTTCGGCCGATGCGATGAACAGGTGCCCGTTCACCGAGCCGTCAACCAACACCGAGAGGTAGTACTCCTTGACGATGTCGGTCTGTTCGGCCACCAGTACGGTCTTGACGAGCTTGCCTTCCGGGCCTGTCTGGATGGACACGAGGTGTTTGCCAAGAATCGCCCCTGCAGCTGCCTCGGCCTCGGCGACGGTATCCGCCAGCCGGACGCCTCCAACGCGGTCGCCCTTCACCTGGCCCGCATTGTTGGCGGGATCGGACGTCAGCTTTTCGTACATCGCCGCGGTTTCGGATGCCTCAACGAGGCGACCCTTGCCACGGCCACCAGCATGGATTTGTGCCTTGACGACGACCTTGCCGCCGAGCTCGCCAGCGACTTTCCCGGCCTCAGCAGCGGTCCGCGCAACGCGTCCACTGGTCACGGCGACGCCGTTGGCGGCCAGCAGGTCGCGAGCCTGATATTCGTGCAGTTTCATGATCGAGACGCTCCCGAATTCGTGTGCGCGAAGCGTACCCTCATGAACCGGAACGGGGAACGCTGCGAGACACTGGTGATAACCCGGAGCCTTCCTGTTTTCCGCGATCCACCGGTTTGCGATGAGCCGCACGAACAGTGCACCAGCCAGCGCTCCACGGTCGCGTTATGCAGCAAATGCGTGGGCAAGTGTTCCGTGTCGTTGCCAGCCAGGATCGCGTGCACGAGGGCCAGCGCAAACACGAGGTAGGTGGCGAGGTGAAGGGAGCGCCAAACCTAGAACGGACCGGGGCCCACCCTCCAGGTCGACGTATCTCGGGACGAAAGGGCCCTTCTGGCCGGGCATGCGCCCCGTCCTTACACAGCAACGTCGGACTCGGTCGAACGCTGCCCGAGCGTGAAATCCGGCTCTATTCGGCCCGGAGTTCGCCTTCGAGCAGGCCCATGATGATGACATCGTGGTAGGTGCCGTACTTGAAGAACGCTGCCCTGCGGCACCCCTCGACCTGGAACCCGACGCTCTTGTACACGTGTTGCGCACGCTCGTTCCCGGCGAACACTTCCAGCTCGATGCGATGGAGATTCATCATGTCGAAGCCAAAGCGGCAGACGACGCGCATCGTGTCCGTACCGTAGCCACCATCCCAGTACGTCTTATCCCCGATGGCGATACCGAGCGAGGCGCTTCTGTTTTCCGGGCTGGTTTGCTCCAACCCGGCGGCCCCGATCAGCTTTCCGTCGAACGTCTCCACGGCAAAGTTGACATGGTTGTAGGACGGGTAGCCCACGCGTTCCAAGAACTCCCGCTCCTGTGCATGTGAGAGCGGATAGCGGATGGTCAGGTGTTCCGTCACTTCCGGGTCGTTGAACCACTCAAAGATCACTGGCTCCTCGTCCGGTTCTCGCGCGCGAAGGCGGACCAGCTTTCCTTCGAATGGGTTGTAACGCATGACGGCCTCCTGCAGAGCCGCCAGCGTAGCATGCCACGGTCGCTATCCCTCGCGAGGCCGGCAGTGCCCGGACCTGGGAGCGGATGGCTGCCAGGTCGACCGCACCGGTCCACGACCTGCACTACCCAGCGTAGGAGGCGCCCAACACGGCTGGCCGCTCGCCCTCCGGGGCGTAGCATGAGGTTCGTGGCTCCAGGGAATCCGACCCCAACATTGAAGTTCGAACGGGAGGCGTGGCGCGCGGGAGCAGCATGGGTCGCGGGTGTGGACGAGGCCGGCGCCGGGCCGCTTGCCGGACCTGTCATGGCGGGTGCCGTTGCGCTCGAAAAAGGGCGGCGTCACCGTTGGTACAAGTGGGTCAACGACTCCAAAATCCTGAGCCTGCGAGCACGCCAGGAGTTGGCAGTTGAGATCCGCTCCAGCGTCCCCTGGGCCGTAGCGTCCGCGTCACACGAAGAGATCGACGAGATAAACATCTACCAGGCGCGGAAGTTGGCCATGTTGCGCGCCATCGAAGCGCTATCTGTCACGCCCGATGCAATTATCAGCGACGCCCTTCCGCTGCCGCTGGCGAATGTCCGGGCAGTGATTGACGGGGACGCGCTCAGCATCGCCGTTGGGGCAGCCTCTATCGTGGCAAAGGTGGACCGCGACGCGTACATGATCGCCATGTGCGCGAAATACCCCGGCTACCTCTTCTGCAAGCACAAGGGCTATCCAACACCAGAGCACCGGGAGCTTCTCCGGAAGCGCGGTCCATCTCCCATTCATCGCAAGAGCTACGCACCGGTTGCCCAGTTCGCGCTTTCGATATGACGGCCCGCCAACGTCTCGGCGCATTCGGCGAGCGTGTTGCGCGCCATCACATCGAGAATGCCGGGCTGACGGTGGTCTCCACGAACGTGCGTCTCAAGGCAGGTGAAATCGACATCCTCGCACGGGACGGAAGCGAACTCGTGTTCGTCGAAGTGCGCACGCGAAAAGCCCCGCCTGGTAGTGCCGCGGAGACCCTGACCCCGGCGAAGCTTCGGCGCCTTTGGGCATGTGCGATGGAATACTGCGAACTCGAACAGGCTGACCCAGACGCCGTCCGGCTCGATCTCGTGTGCATCGACCTGCACGAGTCGGGGCAGGTCGCTTCGATGGAACACATCAAGGGATTGGAAATCCCCGCAGAGCACTTTACGTGAGGGCGCTCCATGCGCTTTGATCAAGATATGCCGATCTACGAGTTCCGCTGCGAAGACTGCAGGAAGATAACCAACCACTTCACGCGAAAGGTCGATACCGTGGTCAAAGTCAGCTGCGAGCACTGCGGCAGCGACCGGACCGCACGCATGATGTCCAAGTTTGGCCGCTCCTATACGCAGGCCGACATCATCGACAAATATGGGGATCCGGCCGGTGGCCGCGGGGGCCCGGACGACTACCGTGACCCGCGCCAGATTGGGACCTGGGTCGAAAAACGGTTCCAGGACTACGGAATGGATCTGCCCGACGGCGCTCGCGAGATGATCGATGCGGCACGCGAGGGCGAGTTCCCCGACCCCGTAAAGGACCTGTGATGGCATCCCGCCGTGGCTGATACCTCGCCACTCGAAAGCACAATTCCTCGCATTGTGGAAGCGTTCGCGGCCAAGAACGCCGCACGTGAATTGGCACTTAGCTCCTGCCGGATCATCATCCGGCTGAGCGCGAACACTATCCGTGCGGTCCACCGCGAGGACTGGACGCAGGCGCGGAGCCTGATCACCGAGGCTGAGGCCGTACACCGTCAGACGCTCGCTGCGTTGGATGGCCATCCCGCCGTGTACCACGCGGGCTTCCTCCACGACGCCCAGAAGGAACTCGCCGAGGCCGGCGCCACGCTGGCACTGCTCTCAGGTGCACCCCTCCCAACGCCGGAGGACATGGGCGTCGAGGACGCTGCATGGCTCAATGGGATCGCCGAAGCCATCGGTGAGATGCGTCGCTGGATCCTCGACCGGCTTCGCCGCGGGGACTATGAAGCCTGTGAGCCAGTACTCGGCACGATGGACGACATCTACGCCGTGCTCGTCACTATCGACTTCCCGGACGCACTCACGGGCGGCCTACGACGCACAACAGACCAGTCCCGAGGGATCCTGGAGAAGACACGTGGCGACCTGACGATGGCCATGGTGCAGCGCGAGGCGATCGAGGCGATGGCAGTGGTGCGGAGTCCAACCCAAGCCGGAGGTGAGATGGCCGCCCGGCCTTCGAAAGAGGGGCAGGCGACCGTGTCACGAGGCTTCGCAGCCCCGACGATAGGAGTCGTGACGAGGGAGGAAAGCAGCACATGAACGAACCGCGACCGGGCTCAATGACGAGCGACGAGAGCCGGAAACATCGGCGGATCGCGTATCGCGTCCAGCTCAACCGCCCATTTCGCCACTCCGAGGACACGGACATCATCGATGGCGTCTACAGCGATGGCACGAACGGTGCACTCGGTCCAATCCTCCTCCCGAGCGGGGACCATGATGGCAGGGCGTTGTTGGTCCTGCCGGAGGAGGATATCCCGCTCATCCATGTCGAAGCGGCAATGGACAATGATCATCGTGTCGACAGCTTCGAGCAGGTGTTCGGACTACTCTATGACCCGGACGAGCCTGTGCCAGGCGGCGTGGGCGGGGTTGGGGACCGCTGGGACGCGGGCGATCTAATTGTGTACACCTTCGAGAGTGATGAGGACGCTGTCGAGGCACAGGGAAGCTGAGCCCACCTGCCGTGGCGCCAAGCCTGAGCTTGGCCTACCATTCAACGCTCGGGAGCCGAGGTAGCTCAGCCCGGTAGAGCACTTCACTGAAAATGAAGGTGTCCCCAGTTCAAATCTGGGCCTCGGCACCACCCGAAGAAACGTAAAGGCCTCGAGTCGGGGCCTTTTTCACGTCGGCGTGACAGTCAGGCCGCGTTCGGCCAGCGTTGGCGCCGGAGGCCCGAAAGAAATTCCACCGGTAGCACCGGGGCGCTGAATAAATATCCCTGGCCCTCGTCCACACCCGCGTGCACGAGCAGCTTGAGCTGAGCCTCGTTCTCGATTCCTTCGGCCACCACACCGAGGCCCAGCGCCCGGCCCATCGCGACGATTGCACTCACGAGCGCGAGCGAACGCGCGTCGTGTTCGATCTCGCGGACGAACTCTCGCGGGACCTTCAGGACATCGACCGGCAGGTCCTTCAGGTATGAGAGGGACGAGTAGCCCGTGCCGAAATCATCGATGTACACCTTGAGCCCTGCTGTCCGGAGGTCGGCCAATGCCTGGAACACGCCGGGGTCCTGGACCAGCAGACGTTCGGTAATCTCGATCCCAAGTGTGTGCGGCGCGACCTTCGCTGCCGCCGCGTGCAACGTCGCGAGTACGCGCGGGCTGGTCAGGTCACCAGGACTGAGATTGAGGGACATGGTAATGCCCGCGCCTGGTACGCCGGCCAGGCATGCCATCGCACCGTCGATGATGTGCTGCGCGAGCGCCCCCGCCAGCCCGTGTTCCTCTGCGACCCGGACGAACTCGTCTGGTGCGACGCGGCCAAGTTGGGCTGACTCCCAGCGCGAGAGTGCCTCGCCGCCGACAATCTTCCGGTCACGCAGCGTCACGACCGGCTGTATGACGGTATCCAGTTCCCCGGCGCCCAGAGCTCCCCGGAGCGCATCGGTCATGGCGTACTTCCGGGCAACCGCGTCGTGCATCGCCTGGCTGAAGCTTTGCGCACGACCTTTCCCCAGTCGCTTTGCCTCGTAGAGCGCGGTGTCGGCGTTTCGCAGCAGCATCGAGGAGGTTGACACTCCGTCGGCGAGGGCGACACCAATGCTGACGCCCAGGGTAAACGGTCCTTCCGGGGTTTCCAGCGGTGGGGCAAAGGCACGGAGGATTTCATCAGTCAGGCTCTGCCATCCATCGGCTGGCACATCGCCGAAGACGGCGAACTCGTCGCCGCCGAGTCGAGCCACCATGGCGCCGGGAGCGGCCGCCTTCAGGCGGGCTGCCGCTTCCACGAGTACAGCGTCTCCCATCGCATGCCCGAATGTGTCGTTGATGCCTTTGAAGTCGTCCATGTCAATCAGGAGGAAGACGCGATTCGAGTCACCGGGGTTGGCACAGAACGCGTCGACCTCCCCGAGCAACCGCCTCCTGTTCGGCAGGCCGGTCAATACATCCTCAAAAGCGAGGCGGGTGAGGCGGGTGTGAGAAGCGACGCCATTGCAGATCGTCTGGACGAGGGCCGTGTCCGCGTCGTTGAACGTGCGGAATGCACCGCCGTGGCTGGCGACGACCAGTGCCCCGAGCGCTTCGGTACCCGAGGAAAGCGGCGCAACCAGCGCCTCGGCGAGATCTGCATCGTCAAGCTCCTGAACGATTCGGGCCCAGAGCAGATCAGCCTGCGGGTCACGTGGCACCTCCGGCTGAGGAGCATGCACACGGGCGGCGCGCCCCGTAGCGGATGAGACCTCGAGGATGCCCTGGACGGAATCAGCGGAAATGACGCTTCGGTGGTTCCCATGAGGGTCCACCCGGAGGTCGACAATGCCGCCCAGGCCCATCGGCACCAGGAGACGCACGTAGTCACACGGCAGGGAGTCCAGGCATCGCTTCAGGGCTGCAAACAGTCCATCGTCCGACTGTTCGGCCTCCCGGAGCTCTCGTGACGTTTCATAGACCAATTCGAGGCTCTCACGCCGCTGACGCTCCGATTCGTATGCCCGGTTACCCATAAACACGGCTCCGAGGGGCACACAGACGAGAGGCAGAGCCATGGGAGCCACGTCCCAGATGATTGCCGTCGACACGCCCATGCTGGCCCCGCCGACTGACGTGAGAAGGCCGAAGACGACAGAAGTACGGAGGTCGCGGAATGCGAGCCGCCGCTCCGCGATCGCGATGACACCGAAAACAAGCAATGAGCCAATGATCGAGGCACACATCGCACCGCTCACGGCAGCAACCCAGGTCAGAGGATCGAGGACTCCACCGCCGTGGGGCAGCGCCCGGTAGACGACAGCCGCGATCGTCGCCGTGAGGCCAAATGTGGCCGTATTGAATAGCAACTTCATTGGCGGCTGGCGGCGATGGGCGACGAGCACGAAGCCGCTGCCGAGCGTGTACGCAACGACCAGCATCAGGGGTGGTGCGAGCATCAGCCCAAACGTGAGCGGAAGCTCCAGCAGCGAAAAGGAGTGTGCGCTCTTGCGGACGTGCACGTGCACGACAAGTAACTCCGCAATGGGGGAGGCAGCGAGGAGCATCAGCCCGATGCCGATTTCCTGGCGGCTGAACGGGCCGTAGTCGTGAACGAGCAGCGGATAGGCGCCGATAGCCACAACCGCCACCACAACCACGTACAACCAAAGGGCCCTCGCCGTGCTCAACCTGGCGCAACCTCCCGCAGCCCGCCCGTTGAGCCGGCACGCGGTGGTACGCGTGCGGCAACGAGCCCGCTATAAGGAGAGTTCGTCCACCGCGGCACACTTCGTCAGCACTCCCGCCATCAACCTTGCTGCCACCGCTGGCTACCAATCCAACGAGATCCAGGTCGCCATGCAAGCGGCAGTGGCGACAGTACGGTAACCAGCCGGGTAAACGTAAAGGCGTACTGGCGGTGGCGTGTACCCCGGACTGTCACGTTCTCGCTTCCTCTGCCTCGGGCCGAGTGGCTCATTCTGCGGTGGGCGCTCCTCACGAGCGCGAGAAACCAAGGCAAGAAGGAACCTCATCATGAAGAAGCTTTCACTCCTCGTCGTCGCCGCTGCCATCCTCATAGGTGCGGGGCTTTTCGCCCAGGGCGCGCAATCAGCAGATGCCGCGGGCCCGCTGCCGCCGCCGCTGTATCAGCCAAACGGCAGCACCTGGTCCTAGCCACCGCTGCGTACAGGGGCAGGTGAAGGAGGGGAAGCAGATGGGATCATCCATCCGCAAACACAGGGACGGGGGCTTGCCGCGATTCGCGCCGATGCTGGCGGTCTTCGCCGTCGTCGCGGTCGCGCTACTCAGCGGCGGCTCCGCGCTCGCGACAACGTACAACCCGGCCACCGACATGAACTCGATGTACAACACGGCGAAGTACACCGGCGCCGAAGCCTGGTGTAATGCCGGCTACACGGGCGCCGGCATCGATGTCGCCGTGATCGACACGGGCGTTTCGCCGGTACAGGGCCTGGCGACGCCGGGCAAGATCATCTACGGCCCGGACCTGTCACTCGAATCACAGGCGCCGAACCTCCGTAACCTCGACACCAATGGCCACGGCACGTTCATGGCCGGCCTTATCGCAGGCAAAGACTCGAACCTGACCGTGCCCTACGCGAACGCGCCCGCCACGGCGTACCGCGGTATCGCGCCCGACGCCCGTATCGTCAGCATCAAAGTCGGCGTCGCCGACGGTGGCGTCGACGTCTCCCAGGTGATCGCCGGGATCTACTGGGTCATCGAACACAAGAACGACAACGGCCTCAACATCCGTGTCCTCAATTTGTCGTATGGCACCAACTCTGCGCAGTCCTACCTGGTGGACCCGCTCGCCTACGCGGTGGAACAAGCATGGGAAGCTGGCATCGTCGTCGTCGCTGCTGCCGGGAACACCGGCTATCAGCGTGGCTCCGATGCTCCCGGCCTTGCCAGCCCGGCCGCCGACCCGTTCGTGATCGGCGTCGGCGGCTCCGACTCTATGGGTACTGCCAGCATCAGCGACGACCGGGTGGGCGACTACTCGGCCAGCTCGGCGGCCTGCGGCTCGCAGTGCAAGAACCCGGACTTCCTTGCTCCGGGCTCGCACATCCAGGGCCTCCGCGTGCCGAACTCATTCGTTGATACCAACCATCCGCAGGGACGAATCGACGGCCGTTACTTCCGCGGCAGCGGTACATCTCAGTCGGCGGCCATTGTCTCGGGCGCAGTGGCACTCGTCCTCCAGAAGCATCCAACCGCAACGCCTGACCAGGTAAAGCGGATGTTCCGCGACCAGGCAAAGAAGCTCGGCGGATTTGACACGCAGGCGCAGGGTGCAGGCGAGATCGTCCTCTCCAAGATGCTTCCAAAGGCGCCCTCCAAGTTCACCCAAAACTTCGTTCCCTCGACCGGGACCGGCTCGCTGGAACTTTCCCGCGGCCATGACCGCATCTCCCGCGATGGCGTTGCGCTCACGGGCGAAAAGGACATCTTCGGGCGGACGTTCAACTCGGCGCAGGTCGCCGCCATGGCCGCTTCCGGCAGTACATGGTCCGGTGGCATCTGGAACGGCAGCCCATGGTCCGGTTCCACATGGTCCGGCTCGACCTGGTCAGGCAGCACCTGGTCGGGGTCTACATGGTCCGGCTCGACCTGGTCGGGCAGCACCTGGTCCGGGTCCACCTGGTCCGGTTCGACGTGGTCGGGCAGCACCTGGTCCGGGAGTTCCTGGTCCGGAAGTAGCTGGTCCGGCGACAGCTGGGCGACCGGGAGCTGGAACTAATGAGCAGCCACCGACCTCCTACACCTGACCGGCACCCGGGTGGACGCCTCCCTGGCGACTATCAAGGCCTGAACCGGTGGAAGAAGACCCTGCTCCTGGCAGCCAGCGGCGCACTCGCGCTGATGGTTGCCGGGCAGCCCACCCTCACCTCTGTCGCACAGGCGGCACCGCAGAGCGTCAAGGCCACCGGTGGCACGGCCGTCGTCGCGCCGCCCCCGGCTCCAGTACTCGACGCCGGCTCGATGGTACTCGTCACCGACAGCACCGGCGCCCGCGCCTACTGGAAGGCCGGCTATACCGGAAAGGGCGTCGACATCGCCATCGTCGACTCGGGCGTCGCCCCGGTCGAAGGCCTTTCGACGCCCGGCAAGGTCATCCTCGGCCCCGACCTCTCGTTCGAATCGCAGGACCCGGCGAACCGGTACCTCGATACGAATGGCCATGGCACCCACCTGGCCGGCATCCTCGCCGGTCGCGACGCGGCGGCCAGCGGCAACTACGCCGATGATGTGACCAGCTTCCTGGGCATGGCGCCAGATGCCCGGCTCGTCTCCGTGAAAGTGGCGGACGCCCAGGGCCACACCGATGTCACCCAGGTGATCGCAGCGATCAACTGGGTTGCCCAGCACAAGAACGACAATGGCATGAACATCCGCGTCCTGCTGCTCGCCTTCGGTACCGATTCGGTATCGCCCTGGGAGCATGACCCGCTTGTGTTCGCCGCTGAACAGGCGTGGAAGCAAGGCATCTTCGTTGTTGTCTCTGCGGGCAACGACGGGCCGGCCGCCTTCAAGCAAAGCACGCTCACGAACCTGGCTTCGAGCCCCAACCTCTTTGTGATCGGTGCGTCGGACACGCAGGGCACCGCAACACTGCTCGACGATGCCGTCGCACCGTTCTCGTCGGGCGCCAGGGGCGAACGCGCCGTGGACGTGGTCGCCCCTGGCAGCCATATCATCGGCCTGAAAGCACCTGGCTCCTACGTTGACCAGAAGTTCTCATCGACTGGCGCGTACGGCGACCGTTTCTTCCGCGGGAGCGGTACCTCCCAGGCAGCGGCCGTGGCGGCCGGTGCTGCAGCGTTGGTCATCCAGGAACAACCGGGTGTCACGCCCGACGCGCTGCGTGCGCTGCTGATGCGTACTTCCACTCCGCTGGCCGGTACTTCGTGGTCTGCCCAGGGCGAAGGCGCGCTTACGCTCGCCAACGTACTTGGCAGGAAGGCCGGCAAGACCAAGTCGAGCAACTACTGGTCCGACGGACTCGGAACACTCGACTCAGCCCGCGGGTCCAACCGGCTCGCCTTTGACGGCCAGGTCCTATCCGGCCAGATCGACATCTTCCGGGCCCCATTCGATAGCGCAGCGATGGCGAAGGCGGAAGCGAATGCCTTCAGCTGGTCTGGCGGCGCATGGAACGGGAATGAGTGGGCCGCATCAAGCTGGTCTGCGAGTTCCTGGTCGGCAAGCAGCTGGAGTGCGTCTAGCTGGTCAGCAAGTTCCTGGTCAGCCAGTAGCTGGAGCGCGTCCAGCTGGTCGGCGAGTTCGTGGTCGGCCAGTAGCTGGAGCGCGTCCAGCTGGTCAGCCAGTTCGTGGTCGGCCAGCAGCTGGAGCGCCAGCTCCTGGTCCTCCGCCGCCTGGGAGTAGGCCAGCGAATCACGACTATCGATCTACGACCTACTTAGGAGGGCGGCCCGAAATCGGGCCGCCCTCCTTGGCGTTTCAGCGCAGACCCTGCCCGAGCGGTCGCAGGAGCGCGCCTCACGCCGCGCTCCTGGAACCGACGCCGGCACAGTAAAGAGTGGGTGAGTAAAGCAGGCGGATCACCGGTGACGCGTATCCCTGAATGTCACTGGTTCGCTTCCGCGGTGGATGGCTGGCACTCGCATTCTGTGATGACGCACTCACTCGAGTGCGAGCATCAAAGGTAAGAAGGAACACCATCATGAAAAGGCTCTCACTCTTCGTTTTCACCGCGGCCGTCGCCATCTCCGGTGGTATTGCAACCCAGGGTCTCGACGCGGCAAGCGCCGGTGGTCCGCCACCCGTCGTCAAGTTCTTCAAGCTCCTCGAACCGATATTCAACCTGCTCGGGAGCACCTGGTCGTAGAAATCCCCTTCGCGGGATGACGTGGGCCCTCGAAGGTCCGCAGCTCGCCCTCGGGCTGCGTCTCCGGCGACCGTATGAAGACAGCAGGAAACACATGACCCCATCCAATGAACCATCACCATCAATGAAACGGATGTCTCTGACGGCAAGGCTCGGCGTCCTCGCCACCGGCGTGCTCGCGGTTGCGGCGGGCATGATTGCCACCCACCCGGCGACCGTTGACACGTTCCCATCGAACGGCGGCGAACTCCAGGCTGTCATCATCCAGACAGACGGCGACAGTGCCGCGCTGGTCCGCGCCATTGACGCAAACGGCGGCCGCATCGAACGGGAACTCCCGATCATCAACGGCATGCAAGCCTACGTGCCGTCCGGTGATATCGCGACGCTCCGGGCTTACCCCGGTGTGCTTGCGGTCACACCAGACCTGAGCCTGGAAAGCCTCGGCAAGAAGGATAAGGGCGGCTCAGGCACTTCGACGGCACCCGCCACTTTCGATGCCGGTTCGATGGCCCTCATCACCCAGAGCACCGGTGCCCGCGACTACTGGAACTCGGGCTACACGGGCAAAGGCGTCGATGTCGCCATCATCGACACGGGCATCGCTCCGGTGAACGGCCTGTCGGCACCAGGGAAGGTCGTACTCGGCCCCGACCTTTCCTTTGAATCACAGAGCAAGAAGACCCGGTACCTCGATACCAACGGGCACGGTACGCACCTGTCGGGGATCATCGCTGGCCGTGATGACTCTGTGAGCGGCAAGTACCAGAACAACACCACCGATTTCATCGGCATGGCACCCGATTCCAGGCTGGTCTCCGTCAAGGTTGGCGACAGCTATGGGCATGCCGATGTAAGCCAGGTCATCGCGGCAATCGACTGGGTTGTCCAGCATAAGAACGACAACGGTTTGAACGTTCGCGTCCTGAATATCGCGTTCGGAACGAACTCCAAGATGGCGTGGTGGCACGATCCGCTGGTACAGGCCGCCGAAGTGGCGTGGCGCAACGGCATCTTCGTCGTGGTCTCCGCCGGAAACGACGGCGAGGGCCCGAAGTTCACCGGTGCGCTGAGCAACCTCGCCAAGAGCCCCAACCTGATGACCGTGGGTGCAACCGATACGGTCGGCACCCTCAGGCAGAGCGACGACTGTATCCCGTCCTTCTCGTCCAGCGGTGACTTCCTCCGTCGCGTGGATGTGGTCGCGCCTGGCAAGTCTGTCATCAGCTTGAAGGCTCCAGGTTCCTTCGCGGACGAAAGCTTCGGGGCGACCGCGACCTACAACGACCGCTTCTTCCGCGGGAGCGGAACATCCCAGGCGGCGGCCGTGGTCTCCGGTGCAGCAGCGCTGGTCATCCAGCAGCACCCGGATATCTCGCCCACCGACCTCAAGAACCTCCTACGCGGGACTGCCACGCAGCTGGACAACGAGAAGCCGGAAGCCCAGGGCGCCGGACAGATCAACCTCGCCTCGGCCCGCACGGCCACGGTCAGCAAGACTATTGACATCTATATCGGCGGGCTCGATCCGCTGCGGACTTTCTACGAGACGGGAATCAGCGGCAAGGTCTGGTCAGATGGCCGTGGCTCCATCGACGAAGCCCGCGGCACCCACCGCCTCGTCCACAAGGGCGTTGAACTGCGGGGCGACATCGACATCTTCGCCGCCCCGTACGACAGCACGGCCACGGCAGTCGCCCGCGAACAGGCTTCCAGCTGGTCCTCCGGCTGGTGGAACGGAAACAAGTGGACCGCATCAAGCTGGTCTGCGAGTTCCTGGTCAGCAAGCAGCTGGAGTGCGTCTAGCTGGTCAGCAAGTTCCTGGTCAGCCAGTAGCTGGAGCGCGAGCAGTTGGTCGGCGAGTTCGTGGTCGGCCAGTAGCTGGAGCGCATCCAGCTGGTCAGCCAGTTCGTGGTCGGCCAGCAGCTGGAGCGCCAGCTCCTGGTCCTCCGCCGCCTGGGAGTAGCTCTCAGACGGGGCCAACCAACTTCGGCGAAACATGGCAGCCCGGAAACGGACTGCCATGTTTCATTTACCAAAGCCTAGCCGCGGTTTGCACAGGTCAGCGCCTTCCGATACGAATGGTGCGGCGCACCTCGCTTCTATCGGGTTGGCGTGCTGGCCGGGTCACGCCTTCACGCGGCAACAGACCGTTGCACTGCCGGCCGGCACGCTAGCGCCGAGACCCATAGCCTTCCACCCGGTCACGCTAGAATTTCCATGTGGCGGCCCCTCAAGTGATCATTCAGCTGCGGCACGGCCCGTTCTGGAACTTCAGCTACGTCGTAGGAGTCCCCGGATCCGAAGCACTGGTGATCGACCCTGCGTGGGATATCCCCGCGATCCATGCCGCCGCTTCCGAGCACGATATGCGCATCACGCACGTCGCCGTGACGCATGGCCACCACGATCACGCGCACGGATTGACGGAACTGGTTGAGCGGACAGCGGCCACCGTATTCGTGCACCAGGCAGAAGCAGCGATGCTGGCTGAAACCTTTGGCGGACGGGTCACGGCCGTTGAGCACGACGCAAACGTGCTGCTCGGCCCCCTGCGGGTGCGGTTTCTCCATACACCGGGCCACACGCCCGGTTCCATGGCACTCTATGTTGGCGAGCACGTATTCACGGGAGACACGCTGACGACCGCGGGCCGCGGGCGCCACGGAGCGTACGAAGGCGCAGCAGCACAACTCGACTACTCGCTTACACGCGTCCTGGCCGCACTGGCACCAGGAACGGCAATGTATCCCGGACATGATTCGGGACCTTCCCGATCCGCTGTGCTCGGCGATGTCCTGGCCCGCGTCCGGCGCTAAGCTTCCGGCCTGTGCACAAACCAGACGGCTCCCAGAGGCGGGAGCGTCACCATCAGGGAATGGAGACGCCCGTGGGCAGGCATCGGTGTTGAATCGACACCGCCCAGATTTCCAACGCCGCTGCCTGAATATACGGCTGCATCCGTATTCAGGACCTCGTCCCAGCGTCCCGGCAATGGAACACCGATCCGGAAGTTATGGCGCACAAGTGGCGTGAAATTGAACGCACAGACGGTGAAGCCGCGCCCGTCGCGGGTCCGCCGAAGGAAAGTCAGCGTGCTTTGCTCTGAATCGTGCGGGTCGATCCATTCGAATCCGGCAGCATCACAGTCACCATCAAACAGTGCCGGTGTTTCGCGATAGACACGGTTGAGGTCGCGGACGAGCGCCTGCATGCCCCGGTGCTGACCGAACTCGGTGAGGTGCCAATCGATACTGCGGTCGTGGCTCCATTCGGCCCATTGGCCGATCTCGCCCCCCTGGAAGAGCAGCTTCTTGCCGGGCTGCGCCCACTGGTAGGCAAACAGGAGCCGCAGGTTCGCGAACTTCTGCCAATCATCGCCAGGCATCTTACCGATAAGGGAACCTTTGCCGTGGACAACCTCGTCATGCGAAAGCGGCAGCACGAAATTCTCTGTATAGCCGTAGAGCATACGGAAGGTGAGCACGCCGTGGTCGTACTTGCGATGGATGGGGTCCTTGGACATGTACAGCAAGGTGTCATGCATCCAGCCCATGTCCCACTTGAAGCCGAAGCCAAGTCCGCCGAGATACGTCGGCCGTGAAACCATCGGCCATGCAGTTGATTCCTCCGCGAACGTCTGAGCGCCCGGTTGCGACGCGAAGACTGACTCGTTCATCTGTTGCAGGAAGGCGATCGCTTCGATGTCCTCGCGACCACCGTACTGGTTGGGAATCCACTCCCCGGCCTTCCGCGAGTAGTCGAGGTAGAGCATGGATGCGACCGCATCAACACGGAGGCCGTCGGCATGGAACACTTCCAGCCAAAACGTCGCACTGCTGAGCAGGAAGCTTCGCACCTCGTTGCGGCTGTAGTTGAAAACAAGCGTCTTCCAATCGGGATGGAAACCCCGGCGTGGGTCCGCATGTTCGTACAGGTGAGTGCCGTCGAAATAGGCAAGCCCGTGCTCGTCAGTCGGGAAGTGGCTCGGCACCCAGTCGAAGATGACGCCAATTTCGGCCTGATGCAGGCGGTCGATGAGGTACATCAGGTCCTGCGGTGTCCCGTAACGGCTCGTCGCAGCGAAAAACCCCGTCACCTGGTAACCCCAGGAGCCATAGAATGGGTGCTCCATAAGGGGGAGGAACTCCACGTGGGTGAATCCCAGGTCCTTCAGGTAGGCGGGCAGCACGTCTGCCAGTGCCCGGTAGGACAGCGGCTGACCGTCACCGTCCCGCATCCATGAACCGGCGTGGACCTCGTAGATCGAAACCGGTGCATCAAGCGCGGAGCGCTTCACCCGCGTCTCCATCCACTCCTTGTCGGACCATTCGTAATCCGTGTCCCAGACAACGGAGCCGGTCTTGGGCGGCGTCTCAGCGTGGACGGCGTACGGGTCGGCCTTATCCACGCGATGGACTCCGTCGCGAGAGACGATGTGATACTTATAGACGGTGCCCCGGGAGATTCCTGGCACGAATCCTTCCCAGATGCCAGATGACTCTCGCGGATGCAGCTGCGTCGCCCCGGGCTGCCAGCCGTTGAAGTCGCCGATGACGCTCACGAAACCGGCGTTTGGCGCCCAGACAGCGAACTGTGCTCCGGCCGTGCCATCGCGTACCACGGCATGCGAACCGAGCCGCTCCCACAACCTCGCATGGGTTCCTTCGTTGAACAGATACAGATCCTGGCTTGTCACCAGGCTCGTGGTTCCGGGCATTGGACTCTCCTTCCCGGTTTTGGCCGGCTTCAGACCTCTCGACCGATGCAGTCGAGGATCCCTTCAAGGGGCACGTTGATCCATGCGGGCCGGTTCTGAAGCTCGTAGTTGACTTCGTACAGTGCCTTTTCGAGGAGCAGAAGCGAGAGCATGCGCTCCCGTTCTTCATCCGTAGGTGGGAGGAATGGGCTCCCGTCGGCGCCGGCAAAGTAGCCGCGAAGGAAGGCCGCTGCCATCCACGTGAACCATGCGTCGGCCCACGGCCGTAGCCATTCGGCGTCCTGCTCGCTGATCCCGCCTCCACCAAGCTGCTGGAGGACGAAGTGTGCTGCATAGTTGTAGGAACGGACCATGCCCGCAACATCGCGGAACGGGGAACGCTTGATTCGACGCTCGCTAAGTGAGCGGGCAGGTTCGCCTTCGAAATCGATGATGACGAAGTCCCGGCCGGTGAAAAGCACCTGGCCGAGGTGGAAGTCGCCGTGATGGCGCATGCGCATGCCGTCGAGCTTCCAGTGTGCAATCCCGCCCACGTGGGCAAGTACGTCCTGCTGGCGGGCGAGCACGGTGTCGACCAGGCCCTGGGCCGGCTCGGGAAGCCTTGCCCGGGAATCGCGCAGGGCCCGAATCGTCCGGCGCACCTGCGCCTGAAGGCCCTGCCCGAGCGATTGCTGATAGAACGGCGTGAACGGTTCCGGCTCGAAGTCCGCGTTTCCGGCGGAGTTCGCCAGTGCCCTGTGGAGCTCTCCGGTCCGGCGTCCGAGGATCTCAGCGAGCTCGAGATCACGGGCGGCCCAGCTCAGCAACGCCTCCGGTGGTTCCAGCGTCACAAGTTCCGTCCACCGGCTTGTTGCCGGTTTCGCGGGCGGTTCCGGACGTTCCGCCACGAGCGTCTCGAAGTTGTGGCGCAGCTCGTCCACAACATAGGTCCACGCGTCACATTCGCTGGGGATGAACTGCTCCAGGACTCCAGCAACATATTCGCGGCCAGCGATCGTGACGGATGCGGTGCCCGCCAGCCGGGGCACATGGCTAACGGAATCCTCTTCGGCGAGGAAGGTTTGAATCTCCACCTGCGGATGGATTCCGAACTCCAGGCGCCGGAAAAGCTTGAGTGCGTAGTCCGTTCCGAAGAACAGCGTCGTATTACTCTGTTCGCCACGCGCAACCGTGATTGGCCCTTCCGACGGGGTGCGGGGGAGCCGTAGGGGCGTCGCGAACAGCAGCCGGGCCCTGTCCCCATCAAGCGCCAATCGGCGCCGGAACGCCGCGAGAACAGTCTGCGCGAAGCTGACAGTCACTGTCGCATCCACCAGCAGAGCATCGCTCGGCAGCCCGGTGCCCGAAATGGGGCCGACCACCGCCCACGCTGTGTCTCGGCTCACCTGCTCAGCGTCAGTTCCGCTGACGACCACCAGCGGCAGCACGTAGAGGTCGCGTTCGCCTTCGTAGTATTCAACCGTGATGGTCATGTAGACCGCGCCACTCGGGTCCCTCGGCGAGACCGGCGTCACGGACTGGACTGAGAGCTCACGGATGCGGCGGGCCTTTGCTCCGAACCAGCGGCGGGCCGGGACGTATGTACGCAGCACACCCTCAAGGCCGGACCTCGCCCGTCCGTCGAAAATGCTGGTCCACGAACGCCCGCCAAAACTCAGCACGGGCGGGGGAACAGCAGCATCAGGCACCGTCGGCGCTTCAAGCTGGAACCAGTAGAACGCGTGGGGACCAAGCGAGAGGAAGTAGGGAGTGTCGGCCACGGGTGGAAACGCGTTGTGGCCGATCATCTCCACCGGCGTCGCCCCGGCATGAGCCGTGAGATTCAACTCCACTGGCTGCACGTAGCGCGAGAGGTTCGCGACGACAAGCACCGTGTCACCTTCGAACGAGCGGGTGAACGCAAGCACCTTACGGTTGGAGACGTCGACGAACTGCATCGTCCCTCGCCCGAACGCCTTGTGCCGTTTTCGGAGGGCGATCAGGCGCTTCATCCACCAGAGGAATGTGCTCGGATTTGCCTGCTGACTCTCGACGTTCACGGCTTCGAAGTGCGCTTCGGGGTCGATTACAGCGGGCAGGAAGAGCTTCTGCGGGTTCGCCTTGCTGAAGCCGGCATTCCGTTCGGCACTCCACTGCATCGGCGTGCGCACGCCGTTCCGGTCGCCGAGGTAGATGTTGTCGCCCATGGCGATCTCGTCGCCGTAGTAAAGAACCGGAGTGCCCTGCATCGAAAACAGGAGGGCGTTCATTAGCTCCATGAGCCTGCGGTTGTATCCAAGGAGCGGCGCCAGCCGGCGGCGGATGCCGAGATTGATCCGGGCCCGCTGGTCGGCCGCATAGACCCGGTACATGTAGTCGCGGTCTTCGTCGCTCACCATTTCTAGCGTCAGCTCATCGTGGTTACGCAGGAAGATGGCCCACTGGCAGTTGTCCGGGATGGAGGGGGTCTGTTCGAGGATCTCGGTAATAGGAAACCGGTCCTCCATTCGGACAGCCATGTACATGCGCGGCATGAGCGGAAAGTGGTAGGCCATATGGCACTCGTCACCGTCGCCAAAGTAGTCTGCGACGTCGTCGGGCCACTGGTTCGCTTCCGCAAGCAGCAATCGTCCGGGGTACTTCCGGTCCACGTATGCGCGCAGCTGCTTCAGGAACTCGTGCGTTTGGGGGAGGTTTTCCGAACTTGTCCCGTCTTCTTCGTAGAGATACGGAATCGCGTCAAGCCTGAAGCCATCCACACCCATCCCAAACCAGTAGTCGGCGAGGGCAAAGATCTCATCTCGAACCCGCGGGCTCTCGAAGTTCAGGTCCGGCTGGTGGGAATAGAAGCGGTGCCAGTAGTACTGCCCGGCCACGGGATCCCAGGCCCAGTTCGAATGTTCGAAGTCCCGGAAGATGATGCGGACTTCTTTGTACCGGTCGGGAGTGTCGCTCCACACGTAGTACTCCCGCATCGGGCTCCCCTTCGGAGCACGGCGCGCGCGCTGGAACCAGGCGTGCTGGTCCGAGGTATGGTTCATCACCAGTTCGGTAATTACCCTCAAGCCGCGAGCGTGGGCTTCGTCCAGGAACGCCTGGAAGTCGCGAAGCGTGCCATAGTCGGGGTTGACAGTGCGATAGTCAGCGATGTCATAGCCATCGTCACGCAGGGGTGACGCAAAAAAAGGCTGCAGCCACAAAGTCGTGACGCCGAGATCTTGCAAGTACGGCAGCTTTTCGCGCAGGCCGGCGAAATCACCTATCCCGTCAGCGTTTGAATCGTAGAAGGCGCGAACGTGCACCTGGTAAATTACCGCATCTTTGAACCAGAGCGGGTCAGTGTCGATCGCTGGGCGGGGCCGTCCGCGGGCCATTCGTTGCTCCTCTTTGGTACCTATTGGAAGTTCTCAAAATCACGTTCGGTACGTGGGTGTTGGCGCATCACAAAGATGTGAGCTGTGCCCGGGTCGAGTTCCACGTAATTTCGCGGACCCTCCCAGATGTAGCGGCCGCCGCCAAGGAGGTCTTCCGCAACGTAGCTTTCCGCCGCGTCAAACCCAAACAGCTCCAAATCGAGCTCCACATGGCCACCGTGGCGAAAGTGCGGGTCGATATTCACGGTAATCACGACGATGTCCGCCCGGTCCGTCGTGAACTTGGCATAGCAAAGCACCTGGTTGTTATCGGATGGAAGGAACGCCAGGTTCCAGTCCTGCCGGAGCGCAGCGTGCCCACGCCGAATTGCGTTGACCCGCTGCATCAAGTGTTTCAGGCTCCAGGGCGAATCAAGGTCCCATTCGCGGACCTGGTACTTCTCGGAGTCGAGATACTCTTCGGTTCCCGGATCTCGCGGTGCTGCCTCGCATAGTTCGAATGGCGGCCCGTAGACGCCGTAGTTCGCGCCAAGCGTGGCTGCAAGCAGGAATCGCGCCATGAACGCGGGGCGGCCGCCGCTCTGAAGGTATTCAGTCAGGATGTCCGGGGTGTTCGTCCAAAGGCTCGGGCGAAGATACTCACGCCCAGGCAGCGACGTGAGTTCCGTCAGATAGGTTTCGATCTCAGAACGAGTGTTCCGCCACGGAAAGTAGTTGTAGGACTGGCTGAACCCACGCTTGGCGAGGCCATGAAGCAGCGCCGGCCGGGTAAACGCCTCGGCGAGGAAAATCGCCTCGGGGTACTGGCGTTTCACTTCGGGGATAAGCCATTCCCAAAACGGAAACGGCTTCGTGTGCGGGTTATCGACCCTGAATGTCGTGATGCCGTGCGAAGCCCAGAACAGGAATGTTCCACAAAGCTCGTCCCAGAGGCCGCGCCAATCCGCGGATTCGAAGTCGAACGGCACCACATCTTCATACTTCTTTGGCGGATTCTCCGCGAAAGCGATGGACCCGTCCGCGCGGTGGCGGAACCATTCCGGGTGTTCCGTTATCAGCGGATGGTCGGGCGAGCATTGGAAGGCTATGTCGATTGCAACATCGAGCCCGAGTTCGCGTGCACGGGCGACGAACGCCTTGAAATCGGCGAGCGTCCCCAAGTCGGGATTCACAGACCGGTGTCCTCCAGCCGGAGAGCCAATTGCCCACGGGCTGCCCGGGTCGCCGGGTTTCGCCACCAGCGCGTTGTTCGGGCCCTTTCGATTGGTCGTCCCCACCGGATGGATTGGGGGTAGATACACCACGTCGAAACCGAGGCCCGCCACGTGCTCAAGCATGGAGGCTGCCGTCTTGAACGTGCCGGGCGAACCACCGCTGCCAGTCGACCTCGGGAAGAACTCGTACCAGGCACCATGGCGGGCACGCTCAGGTTCGACAACGATTTCCAGCTCAGCGCCGGATAGCGACGCGAACTCGGCCGGATCATGTTCCGCGACGAGGTCAAGGACGTCCTCGCCCAGCACTTGGTCCAGGCCGGCGCCGTCGGCACTGAGTGATCTGAGTGCCCCGGCGGCCAGGCGTATTCGCTGTGCGTCAGAGCCCGCGTGGCTGGCGCGCTCATCGAGCAGCGCGGCGCCGCCGCGGAGGTCCAACGCCACGTCCTGGCCGGCCTCGATTTTCCTCGTGATTCCATACAACCAGCTGCCAAACGGGTCGGTCCACGCACGTATGCGGAAGTAATAGCGGCCCAGGCGATCAACCGGGAATCCACCGTACCAGCGATCATTGAACGAAGCTGTGAGCGCGGAAACTGACCAGTCGGTCGCCGACTCATGCCGGAAGTGGACTTCGCAACGAAGCTGGTCGTGCCCGTCGGTAAAGATCACGGCTTCGACCTCGACGATGTCGCCGATGATGCGTTTTGCGGGGAAACGCCCCTGTTCCACAGACGGATTTACTGACTCGATAAGTACCCGGGAGCGTCCTTCAACCATTGCTCCCAGTCTCGCACAGGCCACCGGATCTCGAAACCTCACTTGTGCTATGCGACAAACATTGCACAATACTTATACATGAAGCTCACATCGCCCGGTTGGTCAAAGGCCACGCGCTACTCAGCTGCAGCGTCTCGCCTGAGGCGTTCGAGCGCCCTCGCAGCTTTGAGCGCCCGGGCCGGTGTCCGCTGGGCATCGGCCCACCTCGGACGAAGCGAGAATCGTACGGCTCGAAAACAGCGGGCGATGGTGCGTACGGCTGAAGATGTCACGGCACTAATGGGCAACATGAAGGGCGTGACGATGAAGCTCGGCCAGATCATGTCCGTCATGACCGGGACTGTGCCGCCCGAATTCGCTGGATCGCTCGCGACGCTGCAATCCCGCGCGACGCCGATGGCGCCCTCACTCGTGCGCAAGGTCTTCGGTGAGGAGTTCGGCAAGAGCCCCGACCGGCTCTTCCGGCGCTTCGAGTGGGAACCGTTCGCAGCTGCGTCAATTGGTCAGGTACACCGCGCCGAGTTGGACGACGGCACGCCGGTGGCAGTAAAGGTCCAGTATCCCGGAGCTGCTGAGGCCGTCACTGCGGACCTCGCGAACGTGGGGCTGCTCTTCGGGCTCGCCGGTTTCGCGGCTCGAGGGCTCGACCCGGGGCCTCTTGTCGACGACCTGAAATCCGGCATCCTCGGAGAGCTCGACTACGGGCGCGAGCTGGCATCCCAGGCCCGTTTCGCCGGCCTGTTCCGGGGCCATCCTTTCGTGAAGGTTCCGGAGGTTTTCCCCGCACGGAGCACGAGGCGCGTCCTGGTCCAGGAGTACATAGCCGGGCAGCGGTTCGCGACCGCCAGTACGTGGGATCCCATTCGCAAGAACGAGCTGGCCGAGAAGGTGTTTCGCTTCACTTTCGGGACGATGCACCGTCACGGACTGTTCCAGGCAGACCCGCACGCGGGCAACTACCTGCTCATGGACGACGGGAGGGTGGCTTTCGTCGACTACGGATGTGTCGTCGAATTCGAACCTCAGTTGCGCGACCAGCTAAACCGGATGATCACGGGCGTTGTGCTCGGAGATATTGAGCAGTGGCGTGCAGGTATGGTGGAGGTCGGTTACGTGCCACCGGGCCTCGACCTTGAAACCGCGGAACTTTGGGAACATATGCGCCTCTACTATTCGTTCATTCTTGAGGACGGGGTGCGGTTCACGCCGGAGCTCGCATCCAGCATGGTTCGTCAGAACCTCCAGCTCTCTGGCGAGACTGGCCGTGTGAACAGGAAGCTCAACATCCCGAAAGGCGTCATCTTCACGCAGCGTATTAACTTCGGGTTTGCCGGCCTCATGGCGAGCCTGGAAGCGGCAGGGACATGGCATTCGATCATCCGCGAGTACACGCTCGGCGAGCCTCCGGCCACGGCCCTCGGACGAGCAAGTGCAGAGCACACACCGGGGATGTGGGTCTGACCATGAACCAGCGGACGGCCGTCCTCGGTGCAAGTGGGTACGTCGGCAGCCACCTGGTCCCCGCGCTAACGAGTGCCGGGTTCAACGTTCGCGCAGCCGCGCGACGCGTCGATGTGCTCCGCAGCCGGGGCTGGAAAGGGATTGAAATGGTCGCCGCCGATGCCTTCGATCCCGAGTCACTCCGGGCCGCACTTCGCGGCGTCGACATCGCGTTCTACCTTGTGCACTCCATGGGCTCCGGAAATGAGTTTGCCCAACTGGACCGCGAAGCAGCCGCGAACTTTGCCCGCGCGGCGGCGGAAGAACACATCAAACGGATCGTCTACCTCGGAGGGCTCCAGCCAGGGGAGCCGGTCTCGGAGCACCTCGCCTCCCGCCGCGAAACCGGACTTATCCTTCGTGCTTCCGGTGTGCCTGTGACGGAAGTCCGCGCTGGAATCGTCGTCGGCCCAGGTTCGGCGGCGTTCGAGGTCATCCGGGATCTGACGTACCACCTTCCCGTGATGGTCACGCCCCGCTGGGTACGGTCCCGCACGCAGCCGATCGCGCTCTCTGATCTCGTTGCCTACCTCGTCCGGCTCAGCACACTCCCCGAAGCGGAAGGCCGCACCCTGGACGTCGGTGGGCCAGAGGTGATCTCTTACGGCGACCTCATGCGCCAGTTCGCAGAAGTTGCAGGAAAGCGCGTGCCGAAGCTGATCGCCGTACCGATCCTGACCCCAAGGTTGTCGTCGTACTGGCTCGATCTCGTAACCAGCGTCCCTGCCTCTATTGCGCGACCGCTGGTCGAGGGCCTGCGCCACGACCTCATCGCGAACGATGCAGCCGCACGGGCGATGGCGCCGATGGAGCTGCGCTCGTACCGCCAGGCTGTAACGGAGGCCCTCGAAACCGAACGCCAGGAGGTGCTGGCAGCCCGGTGGGCCGAAGGCTCGCTGGCCTTCCGAGGCTACAACCCCGAGGTTTCCTACTACTCCAAGGGCGCGACGACCCGATTTCGTGCCGAGGCGCCCGCGGAAGCCGTCTGGGACGTCCTCTGCCGCATCGGGGGAAAGAACGGATATTTCTTCGCCAACCGGCTCTGGCAGCTGCGAGGTGCGATGGATCGCCTCATCGGTGGCGTGGGCTTGCGCCGGGGAAGGCGGCACGCGGCAGACATCCGCGTCGGTGACGCCATCGATTTCTGGCGCGTCGCTGCCATCGAACCAGGCCGACGTCTCACGCTGGTCGCCGAGATGAAACTCCCCGGAATCGCCGTACTGGAGTTCGAAGTGATATCGAGCGGCGAGTCCACATCAGAGCTCATAACCACCGCCCGCTTCCATCCCGCCGGGATGCCCGGATTGCTGTATTGGTACCTCGTACTCCCGTTTCACGGCCTGATCTTCGACCGAATGCCACAGTCCATAATCCGGATTGCCGAGCGAGCCTCAAGCCCGCCGAACATGTGGGCTGGCATTACTGGATCTTCACAAAACGAAGCCTGACACTGTCACCGGCGGGACACGCGGGGGCGAATGCTCTTCCCCACGGTCGATTTTGCCGTGTTCTTCGCCGTGGTACTTGCCGCGTACTGGGCAACCCGGCAATGGGCTCTTGGCTGGCGGCTGCTGCTGGTTGCCGCGAGCTACTTCTTTTATGCCTATTGGGATCCGGCATTCTGCCTGCTCCTCGGTGGCTCGACCGCCGCCAACTGGGCACTGGGCGAGGCGACGCATCGCACGCTGATCATCGGCCACCGATCGGGCCGCACAAAGCTCTTGATCTCCCTCACTGTCGCCACGAATCTCGCAGTGCTGGGTTGGTTCAAGTACTACGGGTTCTTCGCGACTGAAGCCCGGGCGAGTCTCTCCGGAGCCGGAATCGACTTGCCGCTTCCCCTCCTGCAGGTCGCGCTGCCGGTTGGCATCTCCTTTTTCACGTTCCAGGGGATGAGCTATGTCATCGATATCGCCCGCGGGACAATCGACCGGCCACTCGGATTGTTGGATTTCACACTCTTTCAATCGTTCTTCCCGCAGCTGGTCGCGGGGCCAATTGTCCGTGCTTCGGAGATCGGCCCACAGCTCGCACGCCCGCTCAGCGCCAAAGAGATCGATGTCCAGGGGGCACTCCTCCTCATTCTTGTGGGGCTGTTCAAAAAAGTTGTGGTCTCCAGTTTCCTGGCGACGGCGATTGTTGACCCCGTGTTCGCCATGCCCGGCGACCACTCGCGTGCAGAGATCCTGCTGGCAACGTACGCGTACGCAGTGCAGATCTTTGCCGATTTCAGCGGCTACACCGATATTGCCATCGGCTGCGCGCTGCTCCTCGGCTTCCGCTTCCCCCAGAACTTCGATGCGCCGTACCGGACGCTCTCGATACAGGATTTCTGGCGTCGCTGGCACATGACGCTATCGCGCTGGCTCAGGGACTATCTCTACGTCGGCCTCGGGGGAAACCGTGGGCGCGGCATCTTCACTGTCAGAAATTTGCTGCTGACGATGGTGCTTGGCGGGCTCTGGCACGGCGCAGCGTGGACGTTTGTCGCCTGGGGTACGATTCACGGCGTCGCCCTCGTAGCGGAGCGTTTCATACCGATTCTGCGGCCATCGGCCAGGACGGGGTTCTCCAGCGGCAACGTCCTGCGCTGGCTGACCACGTTCCATCTCGTCGCCTTTGCCTGGGTCTTTTTCCGCGCGGAAAGCATCGATGGCGCGTCCGCGATGTTCCGCGGCTTGTGGCAAGGCGGCCCAGACCATTCCCTCGTCACGCCGCTCGTCGTCGCCGTCGTGGCGTTTGCGATCGCCTCGCAGTTCATCTCCACGGCCACCGTGGCCCGTGCGCGAAACGCGTTCAGCCGTCTTTCGCTGGCGCCACAGGTCGCATGCCTCGCTGCTGGCCTCGTGCTTGTCGACGCCTTCGGGCCGGCGGGCATCGCACCGTTCATCTACTTCCAGTTCTAAGGACCTGCAATGGGCGCCACGCCAACCGACCCACGCACATTTCACCAGCCCCGCCGTCGGCTGGATGAGGTGACCGCCGTAGCCATGCGCACTCCAACAAGGCGCCGGGCCTTACGGCAGCGCCAGGCCGACCGGACGGTGACCGCCGCACAGGTTCCGGTGCGAAGCACGGTAGCATCATCGTTCTGGCGATCGGCGTCGCTGCGATTGGTGGCCACCTGCATCTTCACGCTCCTCTGCGCGGCACTCCTCAACGCCAACGCCCTCCTCAAGGACGCCGAACGCAAGCCGTTCGGCCCCGAGCGCGACTTCTGGATGGCAACGTGGACGCCGCTGGCAAACGCGAGTTCGGTTCTCTACCTCGATCGGCCCCGCGCCTGGCTCGACCAACTCACGGGACATGCCCCGCCCCGCGGAATTGAACCCCGCACCTGGGTGGCAGGCATTTCATCCTACGCGAACGAATGGCCTGCGCCTCCGGCGAAAGCAGACGAACCAGAACCACTCCTGCGGGCGCCCAGCGTGGATGATCCGCTCCGGCTCTGGGCGGGCGGAGACTCGATGTCGTCCGCCTTTGGCCCGGCCCTCGCACGAATGGCATCGGAAACGGGACTCGTCGCCGCTGCATACGATGCCGAGCTTTCATCGGGGCTCACGCGGCCCGATTTCTTCGATTGGCCAGCGCACTTCGCGGAGATAGCGACCGCGAGCCAGCCAGAAGTGTTCGTGATCCTGCTGGGCGCCAACGACGCCCAGGCAATTCGCGCGGCCGATGGCACCGTGTACCAGCCGGAGACGGCCGGATGGATCGCCGAGTACCGGAATCGCGTTCAGCGAGTGATGACGACGCTCGACGCCCCTGGCCGGGTGGTCATCTGGGTCGGCCTGCCAATTATGGAAACTGAAGGTTTCAGCCGCCGCATGGCCGTGCAGAACGAAATCTACCGGGAAGAGGCGGCACGCCGGAAACACGTCGAGTACTTCGATGCCTGGGATCTGCTCGGCGAGGATGGCAGGTACAGCGCCTTTCTCGATGTCGAAGGCACGCAACAGGCCGTTCGCACGACAGACGGCGTCCACCTCACGAAAGCGGGAGCCGAGCTGCTCGCCAGGGCGGTGCTTCAACGGATTGCCGTCGACGCGCCAGCCCTGGCTCCACGCTCAGACTGACCGGCTAGACGGTCGCTGCCTCGACGTACTTCGCGCGGTCGATCGCGCGGGCCGGCGTATGCATCGCCTCTTCCGGTGCGAACGTCCGTGTCCAGGCGGCGAACTCCAATAGGATGCCATTGGGATCCATGAAGTAGACCGAGCGCACGAACACGCCGGGATGCATGGCCTTGGCCACCTGCCACTTGCTGTCGTCGTGGTTGAGGATCTGCGTCGGCTTCAGCCCCTTGGCTTTCAGCTTTTCGACGTACTCCTCCATCTTGCTGGCATCGACATCGAACGCGACGTGGTTCATCGAGCCGTGTGCTGTCGCGAGGTCGCCGACGCCGGGGACCGCTGCCGGAGACGCAACGCCAGGCGCGGCTTCCGGAGCGTTCGGGAACCAGAAGAAGGCCAGGCAGTCGCCGTTTCCGATGTCAAAGAAGAAGTGCTGGCCACCGTTGTTGGGAAGCTCAATCGTCTTGACCAGCGGCATACCCATCACATCCCGATAGAACGTGACGGTCTCGTCCATGTCGCGGCAGACGAGCGCAAGATGGTTAATGCCCCGGAGATCAAATTCTGAATTGGGCTGGGTCTGGGAGAGCGGCATCGACAGCCTCCGGTGAAATAGATTGCAGAACAGCCTACACCGCCGGCGAGCGCCCGGGGAGATCAACCCTCTAGAATTCGCCAAACAGCAAGTGGAGAACACGAATGCCACGCCTACGCCAGGTCTCAAAGTCAGAAGCATCCGAAGAAATTCAGCAGGTCTACCAGCGCCTGTTCGGAGATCGAGACCCCGTGCAGCAGCCCGGGACGTCGACGGGGACGCCCGGCAACTGGTGGACCGTGTTCGCGGTTGTCCCCGATATCCTCGAGCACGCGCAGAGAGGCTTTGCACTATTCAACAGCAAGCACCGCAAGCTCTCTCCGATTCTCCGCGAACTCGCTTTGACGCGGACCGGGTTCGCCACGGGCAGCCAGTTCGTGTTTTCGCAGCATTGCAAGGCCGCACGCTCGGCGGGCGTCCGCGAAGAACAGATAGACGCCATTCCAGGGTGGGCAACATCGGGTGCGTATTCGGAAGCGGAGCGTGCTGTCCTCGCCTACACCGACGCCATCGTGCTGCAGGACGGGCGGGTCTCCGACGGCACGTTCGCCGCACTCAAGCAGCATCTCGACGACGAGGCGATCCTCGAGCTCACCTACGCAGTGGCGACATACCGGCTTCACGCGACGATGAGCCGTGCGCTCCGGCTCGAGTATGACGATGTCGACGAGCGGATCGTGGAAATCGCAGCGCCGGCGGGACAGCAGGCTGCTGACGTGATGAGCCAGATCAGCCGATAGCGAGCGAGTTTGCGTTCCGATCACGGTGAACACCGGGCGGGGCAGTGCCGTCCCCGGCAGGTGGGAGCAGACGGCCCATGATGTAGAACGGGTGGCCGCCGGCGAAGAACTGCATCTCCGCGAGCTCCACAAAGCCGAGCCGCCGGTAGAGGCGGTGCGCATTGCTATCTGAACGCGTGCTGAGGACGCAGGTGCGTTCGGGCACGCCCGCGATGAGGCGCTCAATGAGCGCCCGCCCGATGCCAAATGACTGGAATGCCGGCGCTACCGCGACCTCTGCGAGCTCGTAGGCGCTCGTTAGCCAGATCGCGTAGGCGGCCGGCTCGATGACCGCCGCTACCGCATCGTGCCACCACTGGCCGGGCTCGCTGCGGTAGCCATAGGTCATGCCGAGGACGCGGCCATCGCCATGCGTGGCACAAAATGCGCGGAAACCGGGCCTCCGGCCGTGCTGCGACGCAACACGCGTCCGCACCTCGTTCGCCCGTTCGGTATCGCTGTACGGCGGCCGCGAAAATGCTTCGCGGTAGACCGCGAGTGCAGATTCGAATCGTGCACCGGATGTCGGCAATGGCTCAATCGTCCAGGCCATCCGGCCTCCGATCGCGGGCCGGGGCGCAGGTGTTACCCCCGGTATTGGATCTTTCCACCGACCCGGTCCTTGTTCAGTCGCTTGTTGAGGTGCAGTCCCTCAAGGATGAACTCGACTGCGGCAGCCGTCTCAGCGGGGGACCCGGATCCTCCTGCCTTGGCGACCGCATCGCCGAGTCCCTCGACCTGCTCCGCCAGCCGTACGTAGGCTTCGCTTGGCGTGAGTTCGCCAACTTCAACCGCGAGCCCGGACTTGAATCGGTTTACGGCCGGTTCCAGTTCGCCAAGGTTGAAGGTCCGGTTGAAGACCGCGACGATCGCGCCCTGGATCAGCTTTTCGATGATCTGCTCTTCGCGGCCGTCCTCGACTGTCTCGAACTCCACTTTGCCGCTGAGGCTCGGGATGATGTACGGGAGATCGCTCACACGCGGCACTACCACGTCCTCCTCCGTCACGATGGATCGCCGCATCGCGTTCGCAAGCAGGCTCTCATAGTTGGCGATGCTCGCCCGGACGCTGACGCCGGAGCGCTGATTCACATCCGGGCTCTTACGCGCGAGGCGGCTAACTTCCGCAATCACTTCCTTCATGTACGGCGGCACGGTGACTTTGAAATCGGCCGGCGCCGGATGGTGCTCGGCATCCATGATGTCCATCTCATGTTCGATCCGGGTCGGGTAGTGCGTCCGGATCTGGGCGCCATAGCGGTCTTTCAGTGGCGTAATAATGCGGCCCCGGTTCGTGTAGTCCTCCGGGTTCGCAGACGCCACGATGAACACGTCCAACGCGAGCCGGATGCGGTAGCCGCGAATCTGGACGTCGCGCTCTTCCATGATGTTGAGCAGGCCAACCTGGATGCGCTCGGCGAGGTCAGGCAGTTCGTTGATGCAGAAGATGCCCCGATTTGTGCGGGGGATGAGCCCATAGTGAATTGTCAGCTCGTCCGCGAGATAGCGGCCTTCTGCCACCTTGATTGGGTCCACCTCGCCGATAAGGTCGGCGATGGTGATGTCCGGGGTTGCCAGCTTCTCGCCGTAACGGCTGTCCCGTGGGAGCCAGGTGATCGCCGCCGCGTCGCCCTCGGTAGCGATGATGTCCCGTCCTGCCTGTGAGATCGGCGCATACGGGTCTTCCGGGATTTCACAGCCGGCGAGGATCGGCGTCGCTTCATCGAGCAGGCTCGTCAGTGCGCGGATGATGCGCGACTTCGCCTGGCCACGTTCGCCCAGAAAGATGATGTCCTGGCCTGCGAGGATCGCGTTGACGACGTGAGGGATGACGGTGTCTTCGTAGCCGTGGATGCCGGGGAACAGCGTCTCACCAGTGCGGATCTTCGCAATCAAGTTCTTCCGCATCTCTTCACGAACCGGGAGCACCTTGTAGCCGGAAGCTTTCAGTTCCCCAAGCGTCTTCGCACGATCTGTCGTCGCCATACATTCATCCTCCTGGCCCGGCCACAGGCGACTCGGACCTCACCGTCGGTTTGGCGGCCGGGGCCGGCCGGAGCGGGAACTCCGAGCCCGGGCTGTGCGTGGATCGTGTGGCGGTGGGGCAAGGGTGTCAACCACGGCCCACAGGCTGCGTTAACGGCTGGCTGCACGCAGTCGCATCTCCACCGCGAGGAGTGCTTCGGGCGTGTTCAAATTGTCGAATGAACGCAGCTCCGGATCGTACTCGCGGAGGTCCGCCTCCGCTATCTCAATGACGGTGAGCTGATCCAGGACCGTAAGTATGCGGCGTTCGTCCCGGTCCAGCGCAAGTGAAAGTGCCGGCAGGCTGATCGTTACGTCGTATGCCGCGACCAGCGGTTGACGGCGGCCGCCAACGACCGGCACCGCCACCGCAACCTCAGGCCCGTCCAGGTTTTGGAGGACGGCCAGTGCAAGCCCGGGCACGAGCAGCGGCGCATCAACCCCGATTACAAAGGCGCGGCCACCACCCAGCGACGTGAATGCGGCCTCAAGCCCCGCCATCGGCCCCGTGTCCAGGCGGTGGTCGAGGACGACCTCAGCCCGGCGCAGATCCGCCAACAACGGCAGTTCCTGGCCCGGGCGGGCCGCGATCACGACTCGTTCACTGATCGCGAAAGCGGCGCGGGCGACCCATTCCAGCATCGGCACTCCCGCAAGGAGGGCGTGCGATTTGTCGGCCCGGAACCGCCTGCTGGACCCGCCCGCGAGAATCACCACCGCGTCGATTGCCATACAGAAAGCGTACCCCGTGACGGCGTGCCTTGCGTGTCGTCATCGCGATGGGCCAAGGTTGTGGTGATGCTCGGATTTCGGCGCAAGCCAAGGATCACGGACGCGCTCTACGGGAACCTGATGACCTCGTTCGGCCGGACGGTCGACCTCGATCCATTCGTTTCCGGCCCGGCCGCTGCCCTCGCGGGACGAGTCGCCGACGAACAGCCATTACTCGTATCCGAAATCGACAGAGCTCTGTACGAAGGCTCATGCATCTATCACCTGCGGCTACTCGCTGGCGCGTGGGTCATGGCCGACGAAGGCAACGTCCCCCGCGCCACGGCCGAGGTGTTCGAAGAGGCCATCGCCTGGCGATTCGGTCCCCTGGCACGCGGCGGAGGGAGACTTCCACATCGCCTCTCGGAACTCGCGCGCGGCGAATTCGAACGACAGGGGCTTCACCCCCATGAGGGCCACCAATGACTGATTTCTCTTCTCTCTTCGCGCACAACTCCTGGGCAAACGGTTTGCTCCTCCAGGGCCTCCGCAACGCTCCTGCCAGCTTTCTTCAACAGGATGGCAGGCCGGGAGCAGGTACTAACCTCGCCAGCCTGCAACACATGCTCGGCGTGGAACGAATATTTCTGGAGGCTCAGAGGGGAGCCGGGTTCGTGGAGCCGAATCTACCGGACGACCTCGATGGGCTCGTTGCCTATTCCGAGGCGACAGGCCACGAATACAAGGAATTCATCACGAATCTTCTCGATCCTTCGCAGAAGGTCTACATCGCCTGGTGGGAGAGGGAGTTCACCGTAGAAGGCTGCTTTTTCCAGGTTATCGGTCATTCATGGCAGCACCGGGCTGAACTGGCGTGGGAGTTGGCGCGTGCGGGAGTAGACACGGGGGAAATGGATTACATTCGCTGGCTGTCCCGAAACACGGCTTGATGTGAGCGCCAAGGCCGTTCGCTTTGCGCCACGCGCCTGCTGAGCCGCACACTGGGAGTCGTATGAAGGCCCGGAGGCGCGACATGAACAGCAGCAGCTTTGAACTAATCCGCGATATCACGGCCGGACGCCGGCCCGATGCCGACCGCGTCTCCATCGACACACTAATCGATGGCGCCGACCGGCCCTCAAACATCATGCCGTTCGTGATCGAATCGGACGGCCGCCGCGAACGTGCCTACGACATTTACTCCTTGCTGCTGAAAGAGCGCATCGTCTTCCTCGGCACGCCGATTGACGCGATGATCGCAAACATCATTATCGCCCAGCTGCTGTACCTGGCCCGCGAGGACGACGACAAAGACATCATGATGTATGTCAACTGCCCGGGGGGCAGTGTCACCGCCGGACTCGCCATCTACGACACCATGAACCTTATCCGGCCGGACGTTTCGACCGTCTGCATCGGACTCGCCGCATCCATGGGGACCGTACTGCTCTGCTCCGGCACGAAAGGCAAGCGTTATGCGCTCCCTAACTCGACCATCCACCTGCACCAGGTGCTGGGCGGCGCGCAAGGCCAGGCTCGCGACATCGAGATCCAGGCACGGGAAACGCTCCGCCTGCAGTTGGTCCTCCGCCACATCATCCAGAGGAACACGGATCAGACAATGGAACGTATCGAGCGTGACACGGACCGGGACTTCTGGTTGGACCCGGAAGCCGCGCGCCAATACGGGCTTGTCGACGAAATCCTGCGCAACCCGAACGCGCCACTCGTGTCCGCCGGGAGCAACGGAACCACCGCCCGTTAGCAGGGCATCGTCCTGCGGGCGCTAGGTGGGCGCCTGGTTTCTTTCGTAGACCTCCGCCATGCCCTCGAGAACGACGTCCGCAAGCCGCAGGACGCGATCGATCGCTTCCACTGCATCTTCAGTTGAGAGGCCAGATTCGCTGGCTATCTGGACCGCCGTCTCTTCGAGCGTCACACGCAGCGAGTTGAACGTCGTCACAGCCGCTGTGAGCCCGACGTGAGCGGCGACCAGCGTACGCCCATACTCGCGACCGATGAGCCTTGCGTCCTCGGCGAACCGTTCGCCCTTGGCGCCGGTCGAAATAAAGCGCGCGAAGAGTTCAACCAGCTGGCGGCCCAGGAGCCGCAGGCGATCCTTCGAGTCTGCGTCCAGCATGTCCGAATCCGGCATGGCGGGCCGCTGGCGCCGGCCCAGGCGCCGCTTCACCCGCGCAAGGGCCACTTCGCTCACGTGCGAGCTATCGCTGACGGCGTGGCCGCCACCCGAATTGAGCAGCCGCCGAAGGTCGTCCTCCAGCACACGCCGGTGGCCGCCGGATGTCCGGAATGACCTGACATCACCCGCATCGGCCCAACGCCGGATTGTCGACTCGCTGACACCGAGGAGCTGACTCGCGACCCCAAGGGTCAGCCAAGTCTGTTGTTCTTCGCTCACGGGCCCAAACCTATCAAAGTTAGCGGATGATGGCCCAGCCACCGGGCCGCGTCAACGCACCGCAACGCCACCAGTCTCAACGCCTGGGACGTCGTTCTTCGAGTCCCGTCCCGAGTCACTCACAGGCACGGGCGTCTTCTTTGGCGTTGGCGTTGCAATCGGTGTCCCAGTGCTCACCGTGGGAGCCGGCTCCACTGGCGCTGGCGACACCGCCGGTGACGGGGTTTTCGGCGTCGGTGTGTCAACAGGGGCCGGGCTGGTGGATGCGTCCGGCGGCGTCGCGGTCGCAGCAGGTTTTGTGGGCTCCGGCGAGCGCGTAGCGAGCGCAGCGGCCGGTTCGGGCGTTCGGGTCGGCTCGCCGGGCACGGTAGCCGTGACGGCAGCCTCCGGTGTCCGAGTGGGCTCGGTCGGCGGCGGCGCAGCGCCACTCAGATCGGCGCCCTCGACACGTGCGTCCGGGCTGGCGGGATCACTTGCAGGTGCCGGACCCTCATCACCCTGTCGAACCGCCGTGCCTCTCGGTACGGGGACGCCAGTTACTGCCGCACGCGGTGTGACAGCGTTCGAAGGAGCCGCTGAGGGAGTCTCCGGTGCGCGTTGGACCATTGCGGCGCCGGGCGTCGTCATGCCGGCAGGTGGCCGTTGTCCGGGGTACAGCACCACGGTCGTGGCGACGAGTGCTCCCTCGGTCGAAAGTCGTGCTCGAACCCTAACCCTATCGCCAATCGTCACGGTCGTCCGGCGCGCCGAACCGTCCATGGCCTCGATCCGGGTCCTCCCATCGAGCCGGATCGTAACCTGGGCAGAGTCCGTCTCCAGTTCGATCTGGTCGCTTCCCGCAGCGGTCACCATACCTTCAACGATCAGATCGGTAGCGGCAGCCGGCACAGGATTCTGAGACGCCCAGGGTCCGGACGGCATGTCGATGATCACCTGGCGGACAACCAGCGCAGGGTCCACGCCGGACGCAGCCCCTGCAACCAGGAGTCCACCACCTGCCATCGCCGCCCCAAGAATCGCGGTGCTGCGAGCGGGAGCCAGCGCGCCGCGGACGACGCCGGACGATTCCCGTGGCTCGTGCAGGGCTTCCTGTAGCCGCTGCCATCCCCGCTCAGACACAAAGGGCGCCGGGGGCCGGACGGCATCCGCAACAGACGCGACGAACGCCGCCAGCTCCTCCGCGGCGGGCGTGGATGGCTTTCCCACCACGGCGTCATCGAAGGATTGTGCCTCGGCGCTGCTGGATATGCGGTCCCACATCTCAGTCCACCTCCGCCTGCAAGATCTCCCGGAGGCGGGACACCGCACGGAACTGCAGCGCCTTTATCGCACCCGTCCGCTTGCGCATCACCGTGGCGGTCTCCTGTAGCGAAAGCCCTTCAAGAAAGCGGAGGATGATGACCTGCTGCTGCTCGTCCGTAAGTTCGACAAGCGCGGTGGCGATGGCCCGGCGATCAACCACGCCAGGTGCGAAATCCGGGTCCGCAGGTTCCGGTGCGGCATCCGGTGCGACAGTGTTCGCGCGGGCGAGCCGCTTTCGCTCGTCCGCTGTGACGTTGTGGGCGATGCGATAGAGCCACGCTCGAAACGGTAGTCCCCGGTACTGGTACCTGCGGATTCCGCGGACCGCCTGCAGAAACACATCGGCTGCGAGGTCTTCTGCCGCCTCCGGGTGGGCGATTCGATACGCACAGTAGCGGTGGATGGCCGGGTAGTGGAGCGTGTACAGCTCGTCCCACGCCGGGCCTTCCATCCGCCGCGCACGTTCGATGAGCGAGGCTTCGCCAGCGGGCACACGCCCGGCATATGCCTGCTCCACCGTCGCAAGGGTCATGCGCAATCCATCCCGATGGCCATCACACGGTATATCCGGGTGGTGGCCCGAAAGGTTACGGCGTCCTGCAAGAACGTTCGTTCAATGCCGGTCTCCGAGTTCCGCCGCGCGCATCAGGGATCCATCTCCGAACTTCTCGCGCACGGCTGCGATGGTCCCCGCGAGGGCATCGCGGGCAGGGGTCTCGCCGAGGCGAAGCTGTCGCGCGCGGGGCTGCAGGCCGCTGACCCCGACTCCGATCAACCGCACCGGGCGGCGGCCGTTCTCCGCCCAGGCGGCATCGAAAAGCGACACAGCCGTTGCGTAAATATCGTCCGCGAGGTCCACCGGGCCCTCTGATCTCGCACGAGTAATCGTCTCGAACGGCGGGAAGCGCAGCTTTAGGCTCACCGTCCGGGCACTTCGACCGGTGTTGGCAAGATCGGTGGCGATGCGTTCCGCCTGCCCACGGAGGATGGCACGAAGCCGGCCCGCTTCGCTTTCGTCCTCGCCGAACGTTGTTTCGCGACTTATGGAACGGGCGCTCCCCCTACCCTCAGCGACACGCCCGGCGTGGCGGCCGTGGGCACGGTTGCGGAGCTCTCGGCCATGATTACCGAACTTCGCAACCAGGAGACTCTCGGGCAGTGCCGCGAGATCGCCGATAGTCGTCACGCCCAGCGATTCGAGTACGGCGGCCGTCCTCGCACCGACCATCGGCAAATCCCGCAGCTTTCGTGGAGCGAGAAAGGCGGCCTCTGTGCCGGGCGAGACGACGAGCATGCCGTCGGGCTTGGCCGCATCGCTCGCCACCTTGGATACGAGCTTGTTCGCAGAAACGCCGATGGAAGCTGTGATCCCGGTTTCCGCGCGCACCCGTGCGCGAATCGTGGCGGCGATTTCGGGCCCGGTGCCGAACAGCCGCTCCGAGCCGCGCACATCGAGATAGGCCTCATCGGCGCCAGCGGGTTCAACGGCGGGCGTGAAGTCGCGCAGGATCGCGTGGAATGCGCTCGAGGCCGGGCCGTAGAACGAAAAGTCCGGTGGCAGCCATATGGCGTTGGGACAAAGCTGACGCGCAGTCGATGACGGCATCGCAGAGTGGACACCGAACCGCCGCGCCTCATAGCTGGCCGTGCTTACGACGCCCCGGGCATTTGGATGGCCGATGATGACCGGCATTCCGCGAAGCTCGGGATGGCGCAGGAGTTCCATCGACACGTAGAACGCGTCGAGGTCCACGTGCAGCACCGTCGGCGCCGGTTCCATCCCCACGAGTATATCCGGGGCCCCCGGCCGCTACAGCAGGCGAGTGTCGCTCTGTATCCTGCACTGGTGGCATCGATCGCAATCATCGGAACAGGCGCCGTGGGGGGCTACTACGGAGCGCGGCTCGCGAAGGCCGGGCACGATGTGCGCTTCCTCGCACGAAGTGACTACCGGGCGATCTCCGAATCAGGCCTCGATATCCGCAGCCATGAAGGCGACTTCCAGCTCCGGCCCGCCTCTGTCTTTCGCTCCGCTGCCGAGATCGGGGTCGTCGACTGGGTCATCTGCGCGCTGAAGACCACGTCGCTCGACCAGGCTCCGGCCCTTATCGCGCCGTGTGCCGGCCCCGCGACGCGGGTGCTTGCACTGATGAACGGCCTGGGGATTGAGGAACGGCTCGCGGCATACTTCGACCGCCGCCGAATCTTCGGGGCGATGGCGTTCGTCTGCATCAACCGCACCGGGCCGGGCGTCATCCACCACCTCAAGTACGGGCGGCTCTCGATCGGCCACCTGGACGACGACCCGGCGGAGACCACCGCCCTGGCGGAACTCCTCCGCGGTGCCAACCTCGATGTCGTGACCGCGCCGAATCTCCGCTGGGCCCGTTGGGACAAGCTCTGCTGGAACATCCCCTTCAACGGGCTCAGCGTCGCCGCAGGCGGGATCGGCACGGAGGCAATCACAGGTGACGACTTGCTTCGCGGCACGGCGGAGCGAGCCATGCGGGAAGTGGTAAGCCTCGGGAATGCGGACCTTGCTGCCGCCGGGAGCCCTGACAGGCTCGAGACGGCAGAAGTCGTCGCCCGCATGTTCAGCCTCACAGACACCATGGGAAACTATCACACGAGCATGGCGTTGGACTACGCCCAGGCCCGGCCGCTGGAGGTCGAAACCATCCTCGGCGAACCATCACGCCGGGCGGCGGCACTCGGCGTGCACGTTCCCACGATCGACGCACTCTATACTCTCGTGCACGCCGCTGACCTTCGACGTCGAAGCATCATTCCGTCGGTTGGCGACGGGAACGGCGGCCAGTAGGGTGACGCAACAACCAACGAAGGAACACCAACCATGAACGTGCAGGAAGTCTTCATCGACGGCATCACCCAGCTTTTCGACTGGATGGACGAAGCACTCGACGGGCTCAGCCCCGAACAGCTCAACTACCTGCCGCCGGGAAAGAGTGTGAGCATGGGATTCAACGCATGGCACATCAGCCGCACGGCCGACAACCTGACGAACTTCGCCCTGCAGCGAAAGCAGCCGCTCTGGATCGCGGAAGGCTACCAGGAGCGAATGGGGCTTCCGAAGGTCGACCAGGGCACAGGCATGGGACTGGACGACGCCCGCGCGATCAAGATCAACGATCCGGCGTTATTGCGGACGTACGCCCGCGCAGTCGAGAAGGACGTGGTCACATTCCTGACTGCCGTTCCCGATGCGGTGCTCGCAGAGGTCCAGATGGTGAAGCCGCTCGGCGAGATGCCGAAGTGGCGTGTGTTCCGGCAGGTGGTAATGACCCACGGGTTCATGCACCTGGGCGAAATCAACGCAGTGCGGGGACAGATGGGCTTGCAGTTCTCGATCTAGGCAGGTCGGCACCGGGTGCGCTGACCGTCGCTCAATCGTCCCTCTGGCGCCTCAGGAACTCCTCAACATCGAGGACGGCCTCGTCTGGCGCGGGCAGTTCGATTGGCTCGTCGGAGGCGTCGTCAGCTTCGGGCTCCGCGTCGTAGGCGGTTTCAAGCCGGCCCACGTAGGCAGCGATCTCCGGGTTCGCCGCGATCGCCTGCTCGACTTCCGTGAGGAATCGCTTGCTCGACGCTTCCAGTTCGCGCATGTCGAACCGCAAGCCAACCAGCTCTTGGAGGCGGGCGAGGAGCGCACGTGTTGCGTCCGGGTTCTTCGACGCACTTATGTAATGTGGGGTATTTGCCCACAGGCTCGCCGCCGCGACGCCCTTCTGGCGCAACGAATCATGAAGGACGCCTACGATCCCCGTCGGACCTTCGTAGCGGGATGTCGTGAGCGAAAGCCGTTCGGCAACCTGCGGGTCAAACGCGCTGCCGGTGACGCGCGTGGGCCGTGTGTGGGGCACGTCCGCCAGCAACGCTCCGAGCGAAACGACGTATTCCACTGACACGCTGTTGTACAGCTCAGCATGGGCGCCAGCGAAAGACCGCCAGCGCAGATTCGGTTCCGCGCCGATCGCGATCACCATGTCGTGCGGACCCGAGGGGTTGCGCACGTAATAGAACTCGTTCTTCTGCCAGCCAATTTTTCGGACGTTGCCGGGGAGCAGGCTGACCATCGGGCGAGCGTCCGTGAAGGAATAGAACCGCTCTGCGTCGATGGTCGCAAAGCGCCGTCCGCCAAGCCGGTTGACGAGGTATCTCACGGCATCGGTGGCAGCACTGGCGGCGTCGTTCCATCCTTCGAAAGCAACGACGGCGACCGGGTTATGAAGGTCTGGCAGGCGGTCGACGATCAGGTCGGGCATCTCTCTAGTCTACCCGACGGTCAGCTGGACGGTGGACGCGCTGCCAGCCGTTGCTCACTGGCGCGCGCCCCGCCATTCCGCGACCATGACCGTTATGCATGGGATTGTCCTGCTCTCGGGCGGCCTCGATTCAACGACCGTGGCTGCGGATGCCATCAGGGCCGGGCACGATATCCGCGGCCTTTGCCTGAGCTACGGTCAGCTCCATGCCCGCGAAGTCGACGCGGCATCGGCCGTGGCCACCCGGCTCCGAATCCCCCTGGAAGTCGTCGATGCGGCGTTCTACGGCCGTCTCGCCTCGTTCTCATCCCTGGTCGGCGGCGACCCCACTTTCGTGCCTTCAGGCAGGTCCCCCGAAGCCATCGGCGAGGGTGTGCCGTCCACCTATGTCCCGTTGCGAAACACGTTTTTTGTCACCGTTGCCGCTGCTGCATTGGAGAGCTGGACGCTGGACCTCATTGAGCGGCAGGGCGTGGAGCCCTCGGCCCTCAGCCCGGCCGTGTTTGTTGGCGCCAATGCGATCGACTACTCGGGCTATCCCGATTGCCGCCCGGAGTTCTACCAGGCACTCGAGGAGGTGCTCCGCCTGGGGTCCAAGCTTGGCAGCTTCTATGGCGTGCGCATCCGGATTGAAGCGCCGATCATCCACCTGAGTAAAGCAGACATCGCCCGCCACGCTATCGAACTCGGCGCTCCCATCGACGTTACCTGGAGCTGTTATCGCGGTGGCGAAAGACCGTGCGGGACCTGCGACTCGTGCGTGCTCCGGGCCGAGGGGTTTGCCGCCGCCGGAATTGTTGACCCCGCGCTCCCGGCCCCCTCGTGAATCTCCTGCTTTCGCGGATGCCGGACGGCTCGCCGGAAATATTCGAGTCCATCCAGGGCGAGGGCGCATCGGCGGGGATGCCCAGCACATTCGTCCGCCTTGCCGTCTGCAACCTCCAGTGTTCGTGGTGCGATACGGCGTACACGTGGGACTGGGAGCGGTACGAACGGGTCAACCAGGTAATTCAGTTGCCGGCGGACGCCGTCGTCGATTCAGTCGAAGGACGGACGCCGCGCAACGTGGTTATCACTGGCGGCGAACCCCTGGCACAGCGTCACGCGCTCGCGGGGTTGGTGCCTGCACTGCGGAAGCGCGGCTACCGGCTCGAGGTGGAAACGAACGGGACGATCCCGCCCGGGGAGCTCTCCGGGCTCGTGGACCAGTGGAACGTCTCACCGAAGCTCGCGAGCTCCGGGAACGCTGGCCTTGTACGCATCCGCCCGGGCGTGCTCGCGCAGTTTTCCGCCGAACCCAAGGCATTTTTCAAGTTCGTGGTCAGCGGCGAGGCCGACCTTTCGGAAATCGAGACCATCCTGGACGCCGCCAGCGTAGATTCGCAGCAAGTCATACTCATGCCGCAGGGACGGACACGAGAGGAGCTTGATTCGGCAAGTGCGTGGCTCGCGGCCGCATGCACCCAACGGGGCTGGCGATTTTCGACTCGCCTTCACATCCTGATCTGGGGTGACAAGCGAGGGGTTTAGCCGCGTGGTTCCACCGCCGGGATGACATCAGTGCCGACGTACGGCCGGAGGACATCTGGGACACGAATGCTCCCGTCTTCCTGCTGATAGGTCTCCATGACGCTGATCAGTGTCCGGGGCAGTGCAAGACCCGAGGCATTGAGCATGTGCGGGTGTCGCAGTGCAGCGTCGGCCTGCGGCCGGTAGCGGATATTCGCCCGCCGTGCCTGGAACTCGAGGCAGTTTGACGCCGAGCTGACCTCCAGCCATTCGCCAGCACCGGGAGACCACACTTCGATATCGAACGTCCGGGTCGCGTTGAAACCGATATCGCCGGTGCAGAGAGCGACGACGCGATACGTGAGCCCCAGCATCTCCGGGATGCGACGAGCACGCTGAACCAGCAACTCCAGCTCCGCGGTGCTGTCCTCGGGTTCGCAGTAGACGAACATCTCAACCTTTTCGAACTGGTGAAGACGCTTTATCCCACGTACGTCTCGGCCAGCACTCATCTTCTCGCGGCGGAAGCAGGGTGTGTGCGCCACCAACCGCATCGGCAACTCACCCGGCCCGATGATTTCATCCCGGTAGAGATTGACGAACGGTACCTCCGCGGTAGGGACGAAGAAGTAGTCTTCCTCCGCGTCGCGGTAGAGGTTGTCGCGGAACTTCGGAAGCTGACCGGAGGCCGTGAGTGAGGCTTCCGAGAGCATGTACGGCAGATAGTGTTCGACGAATCCGGCACTGCTGTGCTCGTTGAGCATGAACTGGATGAGCGCACGGTGAAGCCGGGCCGTGCCCCCACGAAGGGCAAAGAAGCGCGAACCAGACATCTTCACGCCGCGTTCGAGGTCTATCCCGTCGACCAGCTCGCCAAGTTCCCAGTGCGGGCGCGGCGTAAAGGCGAATTCGGGAAGGCCGCCCACTGTTTCGAGCACAACGTTGCTGTGCTCGTCGGGACCCCGGGGCGCTTCCGGGTCGACGATGTTCGGGACTTCGAGAAGCAGCGCGTCAAGCTCGGATTCGACCGCCTTGAGATCGGCATCCAGGACGTCTATTTGGTCCGCGACCAGGCGCATTGCTTCGATCTTCGCGTTGCGGGCATCGGCATCTTTGCTCTTGCCGATCTCACGGCCGACGGCGTTCCGTTCAGCCCGAAGCTGCTCGACGTCACCGAGCACCGCGCGGCGGCGTTCATCAAGCTGCACGATGCGGTCGATAGGCGCCGACGTGTTCCGCAGTGCGAGGTCGCGCTTGACGCGATCGGTGTTATCGCGAATGAACTGTACACTCAGCATGACGGTGAACCCTGGGCACGGATTGTGCCTTCATTCACCGGGCGGGCCCGGCTTCGCGAGGCTACCACTCACCATCGAGACAGAAAACGCGGCCCGATGCGGCCTGGCCGGAGGCTGACGTGAACGACGGAGCGCAAACAGCGACCGCAGATCGGCGGTCCGGCCGGATGGCCGGGGTGTTCGATGTCCTCACTGGCAGACGCAAGGTGTACTACGGCTGGTGGCTGCTCGCCGGGGCGGTCGTCGCCATGGCCGTCGGCAGCGGCGTCTCCTTCTGGTCGCTCACGCTCTATGTGGAGCCGCTCGAGCGGGAGTTCGGCTGGAGCCGGGCGGAGGTAACGGGCGCGATCTCGGTTTCCGTGGGTGCTGCCGGGCTCTTTGGCCCCCTCGTCGGACGCTGGATCGACATCCGCGGGCCGCGAACCGTCATCCTCATCGGTGCCGTGCTGACGGCCGCATCCTACCTGCTGATGTCGACGACCTCGAACCTCTGGCAGTGGTACCTCTACTCGTCCATCAATTCGGTCTTCCGGACGATGATGTTTTTCCTCCCCTTCCAGGCGCTGATCTCGCGGTTCTTCGACCGAAAGAGGGGGCTGGCACTCGGGATTCTTGGGACAGGCTTCTCGCTGGGCGGCTTCCTGATCGTCCCGCTCATGGCACAACTGATCGACAGGTTCGATTGGAACGGGAGCTTCCTTGGGTCGGGGATCATCATCATCGCTATCTTTATGCCGATAGGCTTCCTGCTCGTGAAGAACACTCCCGCTGACGCGGGGACTTTCATCGACGGCGACATCCCGTTAGACCGCACCGCCCCGCTGGCGACTGCGACCGGGATGCGCCTCGGGGAAGCGGTGCGAACGCCGTTTTTCTGGGTCGTCGCCCTCGCCGTCACGCTCTTTTTCTATGGCATGTTCGGCTGGCTTGTTCACCAGGTCCCCTTCTACGAGTCCGTAGGCATGTCCACCGCAACAGGGAGCCTGATCGTCGCAATGGGCGCCGGGCTGGGGATTTTTACGCGTCTAGGATTCGGCATCGTTGTCGACCGCGTGGCCTCGATCGAGCTCGCGGGCATGGTGCTGGCGGCCTGTCTGTTCGGAGCGCTCGGCACGCTCTGGTTGAGCACAGGGCCCGTGGCTGTCGGCATCTTTCTCGCGTTCTGGGTCGTGGGTGCCGGTGGCGGGCCGATGCTCGAAGCCCTAATCCTCACGCGCGCCTTTGGCGTCGCCCACTTCGCCACGATCTTTGGCGTCTTCATCGTCGTCGAAACCCTGGGCCAGGTCACGAGCCCCGTGCTTGCTGGCTACCTGTACGATCGAACCGGTTCTTACGACGTAGTGCTCACGATGTGGATGACGACGTTCTGTGTGGCGTCAGCACTGTTCTTCGTTGCGTCGCGCATGCCACGGCCGCAGTGGGCCGGCAATCCTCGGGGAGGCTAGCCCTTCTGTGACCGCAGCTGCGGGAAAAGGATGACCTCGCGAATCGACGCCTGGCCGGTTAGCACCATGACGAGGCGGTCGATCCCCATGCCAAAGCCTCCACAGGGAGGCATGCCGTGCTCAAGCGCGAAGAGGAAGTCCTCGTCCATCAACTCTGCTTCATCGTCTCCGGCCGCTTTCAGGCGCACCTGCTCTTCAAAACGGGCCCGTTGCTCGATTGGGTCGTTGAGCTCCGTGTAGGCATTGCCGAGTTCGAATCCACCGATGAAGACCTCGAAACGCTCAACAAATCGAGGGTCCTCTGGCTTTCGCTTTGCGAGGGGCGAAAGCTCAACCGGGTAGTCGAGGAGAAAGGTCGGCTGGATCAGGTGGGGCTCGACGAAGTGCGACACGGCCTCATCGACAAGCTTTCCGTAGCCTGAGGTGGGCGCAGCCGTTACGCCCCGGCGGGTAAGCTCCGTGCGCATAGCCGCCTCCGTGCGGACCTCGAACAGGTCGATGCCCGAGTGGTCCAGCAGGGCATCTCGCATCGTCAGGCGGTGCCACGGTGGCGCCAGGTCGATCTCGTGGTCGCGCCAGGTGACTGTGGTGCGTCCCAGCACCTCCTGAGCCACGGAGCTGACCATGGTCTCCACCATATCTGCGACGCCGTTGTAATCACTGTACGCCTCGTAAGTTTCGAGCATGGTGAACTCGGGATTCCAGCGAAACCCGAGGCCTTCATTGCGGAAGATCCGTCCAAGCTCGTAGACGCGGTCGAACCCGCCCACGACCAGCCGCTTGAGGTGGAGTTCAAGGCTAATTCGCAGGAACCGATCCTCCTCCAGCGCGTTGAAGTGCGTGACGAAAGGACGGGCTGCAGCACCGCCCGCGGCTTCCTGCAGCACCGGCGTCTCCACCTCGAGAAAGTCCCGCGAATCCAGGAACCGCCGGATTGCTGCAACTGCCTTGCTGCGGATGCGGAATACTTCGCGCGTCTGCTCGTTGGCAATCAGGTCCAGGTAGCGCCGGCGCTGCCGGATTTCAGCGTCTGCCAGCCCGTGGTACTTTTCCGGCGGCGCGTGTAGCGCCTTGGCCAGCATCACCCACGAAGTTGCGCCCACGGTCGGCTGGCCTGTCCGCGTGCGCATCGGCGTGCCTTCGAAGCCGACATAGTCCCCAAGATCGACGAGGCCGAAGAGCGAGTAATCATCCGGCCCGACGGCGTTCTGGCGCAGCAGCACCTGGAGCCGCCCGCTCGCGTCCTGGAGATCGACGAACGTCGCTTTGCCCATTTCACGCCGGGCAACGACACGGCCGGCGACATGCACACTGCCGGCGTCGGCTTCGCCCGCCCCTTCCGGAAGTGCTTCAACCGCGGCGACGGCCTCCGCAGCCGTATGTGTCCGAGTCACTCTCGGGGGGTAAGGATCCACTCCGCGGGCGCGAAATTCTTCGATCTTCCTGGCACGTTGTGCCATCAATTCATCCATCAGGTATTCACCCGGGCCTGCCGCTGCCCTAGTCGATCTTGATGACCTTGACCTTGATAACGCCTCGCGGGACGTTTACGTCGAATTCTTCGCCGACACCGCGGCCAAGCAGGGCCCTGCCGAGCGGTGATTCGTTCGAGATGCGGCCCTGTTTCGCGTCGGCTTCAGGCGCACCCACGATCTCATAATGTTGCGTCTCGCCGTTCTGCTCGACGCGGACGCCGCTCCCGAGGACGACACGCGCGGAGCGATGCGCCGCTGCCGAATCGATAACGGTCGCCCGGCGCAAGATATCTTCGATCTCGAGAATGCGGCCTTCCACCATGCCCTGCTCGAGCTTAGCGTCGTCGTACTCGGCATCGCTCTGGGAGGTCCCGAGTTCCTGTGCATCGTGAATGCGCTCGGCAATGGCCTTCCGCTGCGAGCGCAACCCTTCAAGCTCTTCCTCGAGCCGGAACTTTCCGTCTGTTGTCAGTGGAACAAGCTTGTCAGGCATGCCGTACCCTTGCGCCGTGGTCATCACGAAAAAAGAACTGAGGCGCAATTCGCCTCAGCACTCGCGCAGTATAGGGGCCGGACGGGGCCCAGACCAGCCACCCGTGTCACGCGGTGGAATGTTCCATGACTGACGAGCCTCCCGTGTGGGCACGCAGGACAGGCACGGATCGGCTGGATTGGGCCACCGGCAAGCCGGACCCGGGACCATCCGAAACGGAGGAAGGGCCTCCTCCCGGCCAGCCCGGCGCTGGGCGGACCGCGGCGAACCGTAGCCTCCTCCTGGTTGCCGCCGTAGGATTCCTTGCCGCACTCACCGGGGGTGTGGCCGGCGGGACAGTCGTTGCGATAGTCAAAGACGATTCGTCTGCACCACTGAGCGCCACCTCCCCCGGGGAGAACAGAACTACCGCTGCGACACGCGTGGACATCACAAGCGCCATTTCCGACGCCGCTGCTACGGGTCGTGCATCGGTCGTGCGGATTGAGAGTGAGCGGCGAACGGGCGGGCAGCAGATAACGGATGTTGGAAGCGGCGTCGTGATCGACGCTGCCGGCCACATCGTCACGAACGCGCACGTGGTCCTTGGCACGTCGTCACTCCGCGTGTTCCTCGCGGACGGGACGGAGCGCCAGGCCTTCCTGATTGGCCACGATGCACCCTTTACCGACATAGCCGTGTTGCAGATTGGCCTCGACGGCCCGCCTCCACTTCCCGTGGGCGATTCGTCGGCGCTTCAACCCGGCGAAACCGTCATTGCCGTCGGGAATCCACTCTCGGACTTTGCGGGATCGGTCACGGTTGGCGTCATCAGCGGCGTCAATCGCGTGCAGGTATTCGATGGCGTCCGCAATGACGACCTCATCCAGACGGATGCGGCGCTGAACAACGGCAACAGCGGCGGTGCGTTGTTAAACCTCGCGGGGCAGTTCGTCGGAATGCCGACCGCCGTCCTTCGGGAATCGAGTTCCGGCCTGCCGGTGGAGGGGATTGGGTTCGCAATCCCTTCGAACCGCCTGGTGGCGATCGCCGGAGAGATCATCGCGCGGGGTGGTGCTCTGCCGCGCCCGTCTCTGGGGATCGACCATGCAGACCTGACACCCGAGGCGGCCGTCCGGGCTGGACTTCCCCCGGGCACGGGCGGCGCGGTCGTTACTGCGGTGAACGAGGGTGGTCCTGCAGGGATGGCCGGGATCCAACCTGGGTATGTGGTGACACGCGTGGGAGACTACGAGGTGTCCTTCGATGAGCCACTCCTCAACGCGCTCATGCCCCACGACCCGGAGCAGACCGTTACCGTTTACCTCGCCCGGAACGGTCAGACCATCGAAACTCGGGTCAGGTTGGGACGGCGAAGTTAGCCGGCCCGGAGGTTTGTCGCAGGCATGACTCGTCGAGGCTCGGGCTGGAATGCATCGCCGGGCGGCGTTCTGTACCCGCGCCGCGGCCGCGGTGACTCGGCCCGGCCGCTGATCCTCGCCTTTATCCTGCTCGCGACGGCAGCCGTAGCGGCATTTTTTGTATTCCGGATTTGTAGCAGCGACGATTGCACCGACGATTACTGTCCGTCAGGCGCGAGTATTGCGACACCCGATGGCTACGCCCGGCTCAGCAAGATCCTGGAGTGGCGCGGGTCCGCTGACGCGGCCGCGACCGCAGACCTCAGTGTCTCGGTCCCGCTCGACGAACAGACCGATGACGGCCGCAATCTGAGTTTTTTCCGTTACGACGCGACGACCCAGGCGTGGGAGCCATTTGCTCCGGCGATCCTCGACCAGGGCGGCCGGGCGGTGACGGCCCGGTTCAACACCGCGCCAGAAGTCGTGGCGGTCATGCGGAGACTCTCCGCTGCCGGCCATGTGGTTGCGTACCTGCCACAGAACGCGAGTCTGCATCCGGATGCCGCCGCACTCGTGACGATCGTCCACACCCGTGACTTCAGCGTCGCATCCGACGGGGGCATCATCGGAACCGTGGCTGATCCGCGCGTGATCGGGCTCGCAGAGGGCAGCCAGTCGGTCCACTACCCGAGCGTCTATGTGGATGCAGGCAACCAGCAGTCGAAGGCGATCATCTCCGGCGTCCTCTCCAGCTCTCAAACGCGCACGGCCCATGTCCAACAGATCGTGCAGCGCACGGTGGAGGGGAATCTCCCGGGCATCGACATCTGGTACGACAACCTGCCGGTGACCGAACGGACGCAGTTTGCGCTGTTCATCTCAGAGCTAGGGCAGGCGCTGCACGCCCAAAAAAAGGTGCTCACGGTCACGCTGCCCGCCCCGATCCGCCAGCCGGACCGGGTGGACGAGGGCGCCTATGACTGGGCCGAAATTGGCCTCGCAGCCGATGTCCTACAGATGGCTGTCTACCGCGATCAGAACACGTACCGGCGGGACATGCCAACCATCCTCGAATACCTGACGCGGACCGTGCCGCCCTCAAAGATCGTGCTGTCGGTGACCCCGTACGCGACGGAGAAGGCACCGGACGGGTCACTCCAGAGCATGAGCCTGGTGAGCGCCATGGGGATAGCGAGCAAGCTCTCAATCCACGTGGGGACGGACCAGCGGGTGACGACCAACTCGAACGTCGACGTAGTCGCCACCAACATCGACCGGACCCAGGGCCGGTCCGGGGTGACGTGGGATCCACAGGTGGCCAGCGTCGCTTTCACCTACGACCTCAACGGCGGCCGGACGGTCTGGATCGAAAACGTCTTCAGCATCGGGTTCAAGTTGGAACTCATCCCGCGCTTCGGTCTTGGCGGCGTCGCAATCGAAGATGCGAGCGCGAATCAGCTCCTAGGCAACATCTGGCCAGCGCTCGCACCGTTCGTCGCCAGTGGTCAACCGGTGCTCGTACAGCCAAATCCTGACGACCTCGTACCAACCTGGACGGTGACGGACGGCGTCGCCGAAGGTGGCCAGAAGGGGGTACTCACCTGGTCCACGCCTGCGAAAGCAGGAACCTACACAATCACGCTCGGGCTGAGCGACGGGGTGGCACGCTTTGAAAACGAGATCCAGGTGAACGTCGAAGAAGAGTCACGCGCGGGAGGGACCGCCACCCCAACCACGGGAGCACGATAGCTCGTGGCAAGCGGAAGGTTACGCATCACTGGGGGTACTGCCCGCGGTGTACCCCTTGTCGAACCGAGGGGGGTACGGCTTCGACCCACCTCGGGGCTCGTCAGGGAAGCACTGTTCAACATTATCGGCAGCGCGACGGACGATGCCCGGGTCCTGGACCTGTTTGCGGGCACCGGCGCCCTTGGCATCGAAGCACTCAGCCGCGGCGCCGCGACCGTCACATTCGTCGAATCAGACCCCACCAGCGCACGGGCGATCGTCCAGAGTCTCGCCCGGACGGGCTTCTCGGAACAGGGCACGGTCGTGCGGGCACGACTGCCGAACGCAGTCGCGAACCTTGAAGGAGAGTTCTCGCTAATCCTGATGGACCCCCCGTACGACGCGATCGAAGCCCCGGAGACCCTCGTCGCGGCTGCCGGGCTACTCGCGCCCACGGGGCTTTTCGTCTATGAGCATGCGAGCCGCTACAATCCGCCCGAACGTCCGGCAGGGCTCACCTTGACCGAGCGGCGCGTCTACGGAGACAGCGCACTCGCGTTTTACCGGCGCCAGGAGGCGGAATGAGGATCGCAGTCTATCCGGGTGGATTCGACCCGGTGACCAACGGCCACCTGGACCTGGTGACCCGGACGGCCCGGCTCTTCGACAAGGTGATTGTTGCCGTCGTGAAGGGCCGAGGCAAGGACCCGATGTTCGACTGGGAAGAGCGGATCGAGCTCTTCAAGACCGCCGTCGCGGACATGCCGTCAGTCGAAGTACAGGGGTTCAGTGGTCTCACCGTCGACTATGCGCGCGCGCAGGGCGCGATCGCGCTGGTCCGCGGCATTAGAGCAGTGAGCGACTTCGAGGCCGAGTTCTCGATGGCGCTGATGAACCGGAGAATGGCGCCCGAAATCGAATCGGTGTACCTCATGACGAACAAAGACTTCCTTTACGTGAGCGCCAGCCGCATCCGTGAAGTCTCACGCCTTGGGTACGATGTGGCCGGGCTTGTGCCGGCGAACGTACGGACGGCGATCCGGCAAAAGCTCGGCCTCGACTGAACCGGGAGGCACCTTAGCCGCGTGGATATCCTCAACCTCATTGACAGCCTGGAAGAAGTCGTCGTCCAGGCGCGGCGCCTGCCCGGTGGCAATCTGGTCGTCGACCGGAAACGGGTACTCGACGTCATCGATCAGCTGCGGCTGGGTGTACCTGCCGATGTGCGGGAAGCGCACACCGTTCTTGAACAGCGCGACGCGATCGTGTCCGACGCACATCAACAGGCAAGGAAACTGCTGGAACTGGCCCAGCAGGAGCGCGAGCAGCGGTTGGCCGAAACATCAGTACTTCGTGAAGCACAAGAACGCAGTCATGCGATGTTGATCGATGCTGAGGACCGCGCACGCCAAACAATTACGGAAGCGGATGCGGTAGCGGCTGCCCACCTGAGCGAAGCTGCCGAAGCAGCTACGCGCCAGCTCGACGATGCCGATAGTTACGCCTTCGAAGTGCTGCGGCGGCTCGAAAACCAGCTACAAGCATTCCTGGACTCGATTCATTCCAGTATTGCGAGCCTGCAGGAAAACCGCTGACCTCTCGCTTCAGCTTCGAGGTCTCACCATTGAGGTTGCTGAACTGCGTGTTAGACTCCGCGACAGGTTGTCGGCTCGACAGCTGTATTATCCCATTGGAGGTCCAGCACATTGGCAGAGTTCAGCGTTGTACCGGAACGCGAGGCACCGCGACCGACGCGCCAAACCGGCAGACTTGCCGCCCGCATGCGTGAATACGAAGGCTTCGTTTCTTCGGTAAAAGCCGGACAGGTCGGCAAACTGACCCCCGCCAAAGGCGAATCTGCTCGCGGAGTCGCACTTCGGGTCAGTCGCGCGGCCAAGCGCGTCAGTAAGGCCGCTGATACGTGGATCGCTGACGGATCGGTTTACTTCAAGGTCAGCTAATAGTTCTTGGACAACAAACAGCAGTGCCGTGTCCATGGGCAAGAGTACCAATGGACACGGCACTCATGATTTCTCAATAGCGAAGCGGCTGTGCGTTATTCAGATTCGGTCTCTTCTCCGGGAACGACGGCGAAGTTCGGCACTTCCCGGCCACGATTCCAGCGGCCGCCGGGCTGGGTGCCCTGCTCACCTTCGGCCGGTTGTCGCCGAGGGTTGCGGGTCACCGAAGGTAGGACGTCGGCCGATGCAACGGATGCAGTCTCGACGTTGCCACGAATCGTGGCACCTTCCTCGACCACCAGCGCCGCCGCCTTCACCGTCCCACTCACCGTCGCCGATGCAGCAAGAAGCAGCTTGCCGGAACAGATAATGTCACCTTCGACGCGGCCGAGGACATGAGCCTCGTGCGCCTGGATCTTCGCTTTGACCGTGGCTTCCTTCTCGATGGTCAGCCTGCCACGGCAGATGAGCTCGCCAGTAGCATTTCCCAGCACAACGAGATCGTCGCCCGCCTCATAGCGGCCGTCGAACGTCGAAGCAGCGTCGATCACGCTCGAACTTCGCTCGGTGCGGACACCGGAGGCGATGGCACCAGCGCGGTCGGTGTCCGCTGCCAGCTGGTCGCGGAGCGGGCGTGTCGCAGGAGTGGAATCACGAGTTGAGTCGTCAGCACCAAGTCGATCGAGCCGGTCATCGCGGGGGTTGTTCCGGAGCATAGCGTTCTCCCGCCCGGTGTACCGGGCATAGCATGTCCTTTACATTATGCGGCTGATATGGGCCTGTCCAGCATGAATCGAACGATGTCTTTCCATTCGGACCAAGAACGGCTCACCACGATTCCCAATGGATGTACTCGGCGGCCGCCATTCGTGGGCGCGTGCCGGTCGTAGGGTCGGCACCTTCCGGGTATCCAAACGCAATGACATTAGCGACATAGTGACCGGCCGGCAGGGCCAGTACCTGCGCAGCCGCCGCCTCATCATGCATGGACGCGGGACAGCTTGAGATACCCTCCTCCCATGCAGCGAGCATCATGTTCTGGGCGGCGCGTCCCGCATCGAACGGACCACGGAAGAGCGTGAATGGGGCGCCAACCTGCCCGAATTCCGGGACAAGCACGAGGGCAATGACGAGCGGTGCGCTGAGCATATGTGTGGTCGAATTCCCGCACGCCGCCAGTTCGGCACGGCGATCTGCATCTCGCAGGACGACGAGCCGCACGGGCTCGGCCGCTCTCGCACTGCCTGCCATCCGGCCCGCCTGGAGAATTCTGTCCAGCACGTCATCGGGGACGGGACGATCAGCGAACGATCGAGTGTCGCGCTTTCTCACGATCGCGTCGTAGACGATCATGCTGTAGCCCGCAGCCGGGCGTCCGCAACCATTCGTCGCACGGTTGCTGGCAGCTGAAAGTGCATGGCTTCGTCACGAACGGTGCGCTCCTCGACGGTCGCACCGAAGCGGTCTACGAGGAAGCGAACGCAGTCCTGGACCAGCTCCTCGGGTGCGCTCGCCCCTGCAGTGAGCGCGACCGACTCCTTGCCTTCCAACCAGGCAGTGTCGATCTCGGCAGCGGAGTCGATGAGATACGCGGGGACCCCGAGCTCATCGGCGATCTCGCGAAGGCGCATACTGTTGGAGCTGTTCTGGCTCCCGATGACGAGTGCAACATCCGCTTCTGGGGCAATCCGCCGGACTGCTTCCTGGCGGTTCTGGGTCGCGTAGCAAATATCTTCGCTTGGCGGCGCGACAATCGCTGGAAACCGCTGCTTGAGCCGGGCAACGATGCGGTTCGCGTCATCGACACTGAGCGTCGTCTGGCTGAGAAATGCCAGCGAGACGTCCCCGGTCACAGCGACCGTGGCAGCCTCCTCTTCGGACTGAACGAGCACCATGCGTTCCGGCGCCTCGCCCATCGTCCCGATGATCTCGTCATGGCCTTCGTGGCCGATGAGGAGGATCGTGTGGCCCTGGCGCGCGAAACGAATCGCTTCGGAATGAACCTTGCTAACAAGCGGGCAGGTCGCATCGACGATGGTGAGGTCGCGGGCGCTGGCATCCTCGCGGAGAGAGGGCGGGACCCCATGGGCGCTGAAGACGACAGTGCCGCCGGCCGGCACTTCAGCGAGCGAGTCGACGAACACGGCACCTCGCTCCTTGAACCTATCAACCACGTGCTTGTTGTGCACGATCTCGTGGTAGACGTAGACCGGTGCACCAACCGTTTGAATCGTCTGTTCCAGTGCCTCGATCGCCATATTGACGCCTGCGCAGAATCCGCGAGGTCTTGCAAGTATGATGTGCATGTCTTCCTGCTTTCAGATGCGAATTCGACGGAATCGTAGCCTCTGTCCAGCAGGATGAGAACACTCGCATAGTGAACCGCTTCGCAGATGGAGTGTACTTCACCGCCGTTGCCGCGCCGGATGTGAACGCCGTCTCGCAACGGCCGGAATGTTGGAGACGATCCGGTGCCGGCGTGAACTGAGTCGCAGACTGCCGTCCCGGCGGCTCCGCACACTGGCCGCAGGCTGTAGGATGAGCGGCTGAGAACACGGGGCATACGGGACATCCTCCGGATGGCCACCGGGTCTCCACCGCTACTCAGGGTCGGCCCGGCATAGTCCGGGTGCAGCCAGGAGGACCAGGCGATGAGCGTCAGTTCAAGAAGCACGGCCCCGTCGAGACCGGTATCCGGGACGGTGAGTCCCGTTGTCGGTCTCGACGAGACGCTGGTACGCGGCCGCGAAGCGCTGCTTGCCCTGCAGTCCCCACATGGGTTCTGGTGGGCTGAACTCGAATCCAACGTGACCATGGCGGCCGAACATCTGCTTCTCGAGCACTTCCTCGGGATCGGAGAAGCGAACCGCTGGTCCCAGACGTGCCGGTATCTGCTCCAGCATCAGAGCGCCGATGGCTCGTGGCCCGTGTACCACGGTGGCCCCGGGGACGTGAGCGTCACAACCGAGGCCTATTTCGCGCTCAAGCTTGGGGGTATTGATCCTGAACGGCCGGAAATGGTCCGTGCCCGCGAGTTCGTACTGAAACAGGGCGGTGTCGCGAGTACGCGCATCTTCACAAAGCTGTGGCTCTCTCTGTTCGGCCAGTTCGATTGGAACGCGTTCCCGGCGATGCCACCGGAGACGCTGCTTCTGCCGGACCGCGGCCCGTTCAACATCTACGAGTTCGCATCCTGGGCACGTGCGACCATCGTCGCGATCTTCGTGGTCTGGGCATACAAGCCGGTCGTTGCTGTACCCGCCGAGCGTGGCGTCTCAGAACTGTTCGTCGATCAACGGGACCGCTCCCGAATTCGGTTCAAGCGGGACCGCAAACCCATCACCTGGCGAAACGCGTTTCTCGTCGCCGACGGCCTGCTGAAGCTGTACGACAAATCACCAATCAAGCCATTCCGGGCACGCGCACTGGACGCCTGCGAACGCTGGATCGTCGACCACCAGGAAGCCGACGGTTCGTGGGGTGGCATTCAGCCGCCGTGGGTGTATTCGCTCATCGCGCTCAAGTGCCGCGGCTACAGCAACGACCACCCGGTGATGGCGCGCGGAATTGCCGGTCTGCTGAACGAGTTCGGACTGTACGAAGACGGGACATTCACGGTGCAGCCCTGCGTCTCACCGATCTGGGACACTTGCCTGGCGATCACCGGACTTCGCGAGGCCGGCCTCCCGCCGGATGACCCAAGACTCCGCAAGGCAGGCCTCTGGCTGTCTGCGAGAGAAGTGCGGCGCAAGGGCGACTGGGCGGTGAAGGTCCGCGACACGGAACCGGGAGGCTGGGCCTTCGAATTCGCAAACGACGCTTATCCCGATACCGACGACACCGCGGAAGTACTGATTGCTCTGCGTTTGCTCGACCTGGACGGCACGACTCGCGATGCCGCGGAGCGCGCGACGACCTGGCTCCGCGCCATGCAATCCTCGAATGGTGGCTGGGGATCGTTCGACAAAGACAACACGCGCCAACTGGTGACGAAGATCCCGTTCGCCGACTTCGGCGCCACGCTGGACCCTCCAACGGAAGACGTGACCGCACACGTGCTCGAATGGCTGCTGATCAATGGCTCGGACCCGGAACAAGACGCCAGCGTGCGGCGTGGCCTCGACTACCTCTGGTCCACCCAGGAACAGGACGGCAGCTGGTGGGGCCGCTGGGGCGTCAACTACATCTATGGGCTTGGCGCCGCCCTCCCGGCGCTCGCCGCTTCCGGGGTCGATCCTGCGGATGAACGTATCCGGCGCGCCGTCGCCTGGCTCGAAACGCACCAGAATGCGGACGGCGGCTGGGGCGAATCGTGCGCCAGTTATGACAATCCATCCACACGAGGGATTGGGCCGAGCACGCCGTCCCAGACGGCCTGGGCGGTGCTGGCGCTGCTCGCGGGCGGCGAACTGCACTCCAACGCTACGGAGCGCGGCGTCCGTTACCTGGTAACGATGCAGGAGCGCGATGGTACCTGGGACGAACCGGAATTCACGGGGACAGGCTTTCCTCGGGACTTCATGCTCAACTACCACCTCTACCGTCAGTACTGGCCGCTCTGGGCACTGGGGCGCTACCGGCGCATGCTCGCGGGCGAGGCCATCCACCGTCCGGACGACGACCCGTGGCGCTAGCAACTGAAGCGGCAGCGACGAGGAAGGCAAGGCTCCGAGACGCCTATTCCTGGTGCCGCGACTACGCCCGCGCCCACCAGGAGAACTTCACCGTCGTCTCGTGGGTACTGCCACGGGAACTTCGGCCGCACTTCTGGTCGCTGTATTCATTCTGCCGCTGGACCGACGACCTCGGCGACGAAGCGAAAGGCGACCGCCTGGCGTTGCTCAACGATTGGGAACGGTCCCTCATCCGCTGCTATGAAGGGATCCGCGATGAGCCGCTCTTCGTTGCTCTCGGCCGCACTATCGACCGCTTTCGAATCCCGCCTGACCCGTTCCTGAAGCTGATCGAGGCGAACCGGCGAGACCAGGAGATCACCAGGTTTCCAACGTTCGACGCACTTCTCGATTACTGCTCGTACTCTGCCACGCCGGTTGGGCGGATGGTGCTGTACGTGCTCGGCTATCGGGACGAAGAGCGTCAGCGTCTCTCGGACGAAACTTGCATTGGGCTCCAGCTGGCGAACTTCTGGCAGGATGTTTCGGTCGACTGGACGAAGGGCCGCGTCTACCTGCCGCAGGAGGATCTCGCCCGCTTCGGCGTAGCCGAGGCTGACATCGCCGCCGGTGTCGCGACGGGGCCGTCGCGGAGGCTCCTGGAATTCGAAGTGAGGCGCACGCAGGGCTATTTTGACCGTGGCCGCGCACTCGAACGCCTGGTGAGCCGAAAAGCGAGGGCCGATGTGCGGCTCTTCCGGCTGGGTGGAGAAGCAGTACTCAAGGCCATCAGAGCACACGAATTTGACGTGCTCAGCCAGCGGCCCACCATAGCAAAGCAGCGAAAGGCGTGGATGGGGCTGGAAAGTGCCTTCCGCGTCAAGCTCGGGTTCTAAAGAGGGACAAGCACATGGCGGTCGAGACAATCAGCCCAGAGGCCACCGCAACGACGCATCCCGAGCTCGCCGAAGCAATCGCGTGGTGTAAGGACTACACCAGAACGCGCGCCAAGAACTTCTACTACGCCTTCGCGATCCTCCCACGGCAGAAGCGCGATGCCATCTATGCGGCCTACGCATTCAGTGGTTATGTAGATGACATTGCTGACGAATTGACGGACACCTCGGAGCAGCGCGCGCTCATGGACGAAGCTCGCAGAAGGCTGCGCGAATGCCGCAACGGCGAACGCGAAGGACCACTGTTCACGGCACTCGGTTGGGCCTTCGACACGTTCGATATCCCCGATGAATTCTTCGAAGAACTCGTCAACGGCGTGGAGATGGACTTCACCATGAGCCGCTACGAGACGTGGGCCGACCTGAAGCTCTACTGCTATCGTGTTGCTTCAATGGTCGGCCTCATCTGCACGTCCGTCTTCGGGACGCGGCCAAACCCTCGATCACGTGATTTTGCCACGCACATGGGCATCGGCCTTCAGATCGTGAACATTATGCGGGACGTCCGGGAAGACGCAGTTCGCGGCCGCGTGTACTTCGCCCAGGACGAGCTTGCCCGGTTCGGACTCACGGACGCCGACATCCTCGCCGGCGTCAGCGACGAGCGTTTCGTCGCGTTGATGGAGCACTACGGGGCACGGGCACGACGATTCTTCCGTAGCGGCCAGCGCCTTCTGCCACTCCTCGACCTAAGGTCCCGGATGTGTGTAAACGTGATGCAGGGCGTGTACTTCGAGCTGTTGGAGCGAATCGAAAAGCGGGACTACGACGTGCTGAGCGAGCGAGTCAGCCTCAGTACTCCCGAAAAGCTCCTCGCGATTGGCCGGCTCTGGGCTGGTGCCGCGATGGTCCGGGCCAAGTGAACATTGCCGTCATCGGCGGGGGCCTGGCGGGCCTCGCGGCGGCATGCGAACTCGTCGACCTCGGCCACCGGCCAACCATTTTCGAGCGCCGCCCATGGGCAGGCGGCAAGACCTATTCGTATGTCGACCGTGAAACAGGCGACGAGGTCGACAACGGTCAGCACGTGTTCATGCAGTGCACAACCGCATACACGGACTTCCTGCGAAAGCTGGGTACGCTTGGGCTCTGCCGGAGACAGCGCCGTCTCTCCGTTCCCGTCTTCAACCGTGACGGGAGCCGCTCCACGCTCCGCGCCTCCGGACTACCTGCACCGCTACACCTCGGCTGGTCGTTCCTGCGATACAAACACATCGCGGCATCGATCAAGCCCGGCATCGCTCGCACGCTCCTCAAAGCCGCGCGAATGAGCGAGCAAGAACGAGCCTCGCTGCACGAACGCTCGCTGGGAGACTGGCTCCGCGAAAACGGACAGGGAGGCGTGGCGATCCGCGACTTCTGGGATTTCATGCTGGTCCCGACGCTCAATGCGTCATCGGAGGAAAGTAGCGCAGCTGACGCGCTGTTCGTGCTTCGAGAAGGCTTCCTCCGATCCAACCACACCGCGGCGATTGGTGTCGCCCGGTGCGGCTTGACGCGCCTGCACGTCGATCCCGCCGTGGCGTACTTCACGGCGCGAGGAGGGTCGATCCGCACCGGAACTACCGTGACCGGGCTCCGGGTCCGGGACGGCCGCATCACCGGGCTACGCGTTGAGGGCGCACAAGAGGAGGACTTCGACGCAGTCGTCTGCGCCGTGCCTCCCACCCAGGCTGCCTCGCTGCTTTCCCAGGATGGTTTCGACTTCAGTGCGCTGCGGGCCATCGAAATGGCACCGATCATCAACCTGCATCTGTGGTTTGACCGTCCGGTTGCGGACTTCTCGCTCGCGGCGTTCGTGGGAAACGAACTTCAATGGGCGTTCAACCGGGACCGCATCGATCCCGGACTGCCCGGGAGTCAAAAGCATCGGCTCGTGGTCTCGCTCAGTGCTGCGAGTCCATACATGGGCCTGACCAGGAAGGAGCTTCGGGAGCGCTTTCTTCCGCAGCTGCACCGGGCGATTCCCGGTACAGCGGAGGCCCGGCTCGTCCATTTCCTCGCGATCAAGGAGCCTGAAGCAACGTTCGTCCCGTCGCCGGGACTTCACCGTCCTACTACGCAAACCGCGTGGCCCGACCTTGTGTTAGCCGGTACATTCACGGATACCGGCTGGCCAGCCACTATGGAATCAGCAGTTCGGAGCGGCCAGGCGGCCGCCCGGACTCTCGACGAGGCACTCGCTCCCGGTCCTCACCAACGCGCCAAGAACGGATGTAACCGATGAGTATTCCAGTCTCCCAGGCGATGGCGATTAGCTCCTACATCGTGAAACAGAAACTGAGCCGCAATAAGCGATATCCACTGGTTTTGATGCTCGAGCCGCTGCTCCGCTGCAATCTCGAATGCGCCGGTTGCGGAAAGATCCAGCATCCGGAAGAGATCCTGAGCACGTACCTTACGCCGGAAGAGTGCTGGGACGCCGCCGAAGAGTGCGGCGCGCCAATGGTCTCAATCGCCGGCGGCGAGCCGCTCATCCACCCCCATATCGACAAGATCGTGGAAGGGCTCGTCGAGCGCGGCAAGTTCGTCACGCTCTGCACGAATGCGATCCTGCTGGAGCGGTGGCTCTCGAAGCTTCAGCCGTCCGACCATTTCTCGTTCACGATCCACCTCGACGGGATGCGCGATCTACACGACGCGATGGTCGATCGCAGTGGCGTATTCGACAAAGCAGTCGCGGGAATCCGCGAGGCAAAAGCGAGGGGCTTCCGCGTCAACACAAACACCACCGTGTACGCGGACAGTTCGACCGAAGAGATGCGTGAGCTCTTCAACTACCTTGCCGACGACCTGAAGACCGATGGCATCGTGATGTCTCCCGGGTACGACTACCCCAAGGCACCGAACCAGAAGGTTTTCATGCAGCGCGGCCAGATGATCAGCAAGTTCGAAGAGCTGCTCTCGCTCCCCGACAGCAAGCACTGGCAGTTCATCGATTCGCCGCTCTTCCTCGAGTTCCTGCAGGGCAAAGTGGCGATGCAATGCACCGCCTGGGGCAACCCCTGCCGTACGGTAATGGGCTGGCAGCGGCCGTGCTACCTCATGAACGAGGGCTACGCCCCGACCTACAAACAGCTCATGGAAGAGACGGAGTGGGAGCGCTACGGCTACGGCCGGGATGCCCGCTGCACGAACTGCATGGCCCACTGTGGCTACGAAGCGAGTGCCGTGGAACAAACCCTCAAGAGCCCGGTTCAGAGCGTACGGGCTGGCGTTGCATCTCTGTTCGGTGGGCGTTCCTGATGAAGATCCTGTTCGCCTTTCCGTCCAGCCGGGAGGCGGCTGCTGTTCATCTGAAACACCCGCCGTTGATCACCGGAGCCGGCGAACGAGCAGGGCTCGCTGTTTCCGAGCGGCTCCACTGTGAGCGACCCGGTCTCGTCCTCCTGGCGGGTCTGGCAGGGGCGTTAGACCCTTCGCTTCGGCCCGGGAGCGTCGTTCTCTGCCGCCAGGTCACAGCCCCGGGCAGGGATATCCTCGAACCTGACCGGTTCTTCACGGAAGACGTCCGGCACGGACTCAGGACCGCCGGCAGCTCCTTCGTCTATTCCAAGCTCCTCACACTTCCCGAACCAGCCGCAACGGGCGCGGTAAAGCTCCAACTCTGGAACGAACATGGGGCGGGCGCTGTCGACATGGAGACGTACCAGGTCGCGGCGGCCTGTGCCGAGCGGCGCATTCCGTGGATTGCGGTGCGGACGATTGTCGATACCTCGCGTCAGGCGCTGCCACGAGCCCTAAGGAGGTGGCAGCAGCCCGGCGATGAGCGAAGCGCCGTCTTCTCAGCGATGCGCTCACCCTGGGAATGGCCCGCGTACGCCCGTCTCGGTCTCCAATACTGGACGGCACGGAAGGCACTGGCGGAGGCCCTCCCTGCCGTGGTCCGCGCGGCCAGGCAGACGCGAATCGTCGAAACCCTCGAGGTGCTCTAGTGGCGTCGCTCGGAAGCGGTGCGCCGGGCGTCATTTCGCGCCACCGAGACGCAATTGAGGAGGCGCTGCGGGCGGCTCTTGAAATTGATGAATCGCCCCTGGCAGGGCCATCCAGGTATGTGATGGGATGGCAGGGTACGGACGGCCGCCCGATGGAAGCGGGAGGCAAACGCATCCGTCCGGCGCTCGCGCTGGTCGCCGCCGGAATTTTCAATGCCGATCCTCTGTCCGGGCTGCCGGCCGCCGTTGCCATCGAACTCATCCACAACTTCTCGCTGGTACATGACGAGATCCAGGACCACGACGATGTCCGGCATGGGCGCCCAACGGCATACACCGTCTGGGGGCCTGGCCAGGCCATCAATCTCGGCGACTTTATGTACGGCCGGGCAATCCGGGCACTCAGCGAGTCTGGTGCAGACCCGTCGCGTTGCGTCCGCGCCATGGCGGTGCTCATGCGCGCCGTCGAAGGGATGATCGCTGGCCAGTGGCGCGACATTTCGTTCGAATCGCGGGAACGCGTCTCGGTCGACGAGTACATCGAGATGATAGAGGGAAAGACGGGCGTGTTGCTTGGCGCGAGCCTCGAAATGGGCGCCACCCTCGGTGGGGCCGCGGAGTCCGAAGCCGCCACCCTCGGGCGCTGGGGCACGCGGCTCGGCCTGGCGTTCCAGGCAATTGACGACTACCTCGGCATCTGGGGAGACGAAGTGCTCACGGGCAAGACCACGACCGGCGACATTGCCCGCCGCAAAAAGACGCTGCCCATCATCCACGCGCTTGACGATCCCTTGGCCGGGCCGTTGATCCGCACGGTGTACGCCGACGAATCGCAGATGGAACGCTACGACGAAGTCGTTGCAGCGCTGGAGGCAGCGGGCGCCGACGCCCTTTGCCGCGACATGGCCAGACGCTTTGCCAATGAAGCTGAGGACATGGTTGCCGCTCTCGAGTTGGACGATGCCGCGCGCGACACACTGCGCTCGGTAGGCGACTACTTCTGCCAGCGGGACTTCTAGCGAGCGGCTATTCGATCACGCCCGTGCGTTCTGGGCACATGGCGCAGCGAGGCAGACGCTCAAGCGGTGCATGCGCCTCGACGCCATACTCGTACAGCAACTCCCGCGTCAGCCAGAGCGGTAGCCCCATGACGCCGCAGTAGCATCCATGCCACCGTTCAACGGTTGGTACATCTTCGTCCTGGATGGCGTAGGCTCCCGCCTTGTCCAATGGCCGGCCAGACGCGACGTAGGCCGCTATCGTGGGCTCATCCATGGCCACCATCTCCACGACCGTCTCTGAAACGGCCACGATTGGGGACCACCCCTCCACTGCGATCGCCACACCCGTGAGCACAAGGTGGGGGCGCCCGGCAAGGTCCCGCAGCATCTCCGCCGCCTCGGCGGCATCGCGAGGCTTTCCGTACGACCGCGTCGCGTCGGCAACGATCGTGTCGGCGCCTACCACAACGGCGGACGGATCGGCCTCGAGGACGGCCCGTGCCTTCGCAATGGCGAGCCGCGCTGCGTCTTCCCGGGGTCTATCGGTGAGCGTCTCGTCCACGCCTGCCGTCCGCACCTCGAACGACGGGACGATGGCAGCGAGCAGTTCGCGCCGGCGCGGGGACGCGGAACCAAGGACGACTCTCATTCCGATGGATCCTCCAACTCCAGCCGTGCCACGCATTCGATGTGGCCGGTCTGGGGAAACATATCGATTGGCGTCACGCGATCGAGGCGGTAGCCGCGATCGACAAGTATGCGGAGGTCGCGCGCCAACGTCGCAGGGTTGCAGGACACATAGACAACCGTCCCCGCCCTGAACCGCGCAATCGAATCCAGTACTTCCGGGTGGCAGCCTGGCCTGGGCGGGTCGAGGACAACGGCATCCGGGGAGCGTTCAAGGAACGGCAGCACGTCTTCGACGCGGCCCACACGCATCTCAACATTCGGTGTCGATAGAAGGTTTGCGGCTGAGTTCCGGGCCGCAGCCACGGACTCCTCAATCGCAACGACGCGCTCGAACCGGTCCGCGAAGAGCACCGCAAACGTGCCAACACCCGCAAAGGCATCGACCAGGAGGGCCCCGCGCTCGGGCAACGCCTCCCCGATGAGACGGAGCATCTGTTCGGCTTGCGCATGATTCACCTGGAAGAACGCGGCTGAGCTGACATCGAACCGCCGTCCACCGAGTTCTTCCACGTACGACTTCTGGCCCGTTGGGACGCCTACATCTTCCAGCGCGGGCCAGAACAGATAGCTCCCGGTCTCCTGGCTGTGCCGCACCTGGATCTGATGGAGCCCAACGCCCTTGCCCTGGAGCGCGGGAAGCAGATCACTCACCCATGGATCCGCGATTGGGCAGGACTCGACCGTCAGCAACGACCGGCGGTTGCGGTGGATGAACCCCACGTCACCGTACTTCTTCCCGCAGGAGAAACGCAGGTGGTTGCGGTAGCCCCATGGGTTCGCTGCGCCGGCAACCGGGCGGACCGCGGATTCATCGAGGCCGCCGATCCGTCGCAGCTGTTCGCGAACCACCTCTTCCTTCGCCGCAAGTTGGGCCGGGTACGCCATGTGCTGGAGCTGGCAGCCGCCACACTCCCCGAAAAGGCCACAGCGCGGCTCCACACGGTCCGGAGAGGGGTCGCTGACCGATTGGACCGCTGCTTCCAGGTAGTCAGCATGCACGCGTTCGACAACTGCCTCGACGCGTTCACCGGGAATGGCGAACGAGAGGAACACGATCCGTCCATCGTCCAGCCTGCAAAGCGAAGCACCACCGAAGACAATCGGTCCGGCGGTGAGCGTGATGACATCGCCGGCGTACGGTGGTGTTTCTGGCGTGAAGAGCTTGCGACGACGGGGCATACCTGGCGAGTGTAGCCCGCAGCCCGCTTACGGCGCGGCTGCGACCTTGGCACGATCGCGTTTTGGCGACCCCAGTACGGACCGTTGGGGTCAGCTCCCGTCAACCGTGGCTGCCTTTCGTGAGGCGTGGGCCGGCTGCGCAAAGCCCGGGCGGTGCGCGACCGGGTACCGAAGCCGGTCGAAGGCAGCGGTAGCCTGCAACACCGAGGCCGTCGGGACCGCTCGATCCGTAGCCGACGAGGACCCGGTCGAAGCCCGCTTCTTCGTGTGCCCGGGCAAACTTCGCCAGGAACTCCAGGTCGGCGTGGCCATCCACGAGCGACGCGTTGGCGGCCTCGCTCGCATTCGCTCGCCGAACGCGTCCCCATCAACTCACCTCGGACGGCCTGCTCCCGTCCAGAGATGCGGCGCGACCCGCGTCTATGTACGTGACTTATTCGGTCAAGTTAGCCAGCATCGACCTCACCGATCTGCCGGATCCCGGCGACCACACCGGCGGCGAAGAGCATCGCGAGCCCAAGAATCGCAATTCCCGGCAGTGTTTCTTCGCCGGAGGAGCCGTTGCCGGTATTTGGCGGACGAGGCGCCGGCGGCGTGGGCGTCACGGCCGCGGTAGGAGTGGGCGTAGCGGTCGCAGTCACGGTTGGCGACGGGGTTGCTTCCGGCACAACGGTAAACGTCACCCGCGCGTACTCCGCGGGTACAAGACAGTAGGCGCAGCTCACTACGATCTCATGAGCGCCTGCGGCCGCATCGGCCGGGACGACGATATCGACGCCCTGATAGCAGTCGTCCACCTTCCGCTGTTCGACTCCGTTGAGCAGCACGCCGTCGTCCCATGTGACCACGACAAGGGGCCCGGGTGAGCCGAAGTTCCACGAAACAACTGCTGCCGTCCCGGCCGGGCCAGACGCCGGATCGATCTTGTTGTCGATTTGTTGCGTGCAGACCACATCGTCTGACGCAGACGCCACGGCGGGGGGCGACGCGATTGCCAGGAACACACCTGACGCCAGGGCCGCACCCAACAGGAGCAGCGGAGTAGTGCGAATTCGCATGAGGTCACCTCGTGGATATGTCTGCACACCCATAGAAGCAGGGCGCCATGACGGCGTCCCCCGCCATTTGGCCGAGTGCGAAGATCGTCATTCTGCCGGTATGTGGGACGCGTCACGCGAGCCCGAGAGGCGCCAGGACCTTATTCATGTAGAGGTCCAGTGATTTCGAAATCGCGAGGGCAGGCATCAGGCCGTTGTACTGCCAGGCCATCACATACGTGAGCGGCAGCCGTTCGAGCGTCTGTTCGACCTGGCGCCGCACCGTCTCAGGGCTACCTACCCACATCAGCCCCCGCTCGTGCATCACCTCGGGCGTGACGGAGCGCGGGTCCTCTCCCGGGTGCGGGATCGCCCCGCCAAAGCCGAATGGCGCGAACCAGGCCGCGCCAACGAACGCGGCACTCTCCCGCCAGTACGCCCACGCTTCCTCGTCGGTGTCCGCGACGATCACGTCGCGAAGGACGCCGATCCCTTCACCGGGGGCGATACCGCGGCCAGCGGCCACCGCTTCGTCGTGGTACGCGTCGAAAAGAAACGACTCGAGTCCATCGTTCACGGGTGCCAGGATCGGCTGCACTCCCTGTCGCGCACACCACCGGATCGTCGATTCGCTGAAGCTGAATGGCTGCATGATGGGCGGATGCGGCTGCTGGAGGGGCCTCGGGACAACACCGATCTCGCGCACGACGCCGCCCTCGGCACCGCGGCCCATCGTTTGCGTCGATTCGACGGTCCAGGGGATGCCCGGGGGCGGGATCTTCCAGAACTTGCCCTCGTAGCTGAACGTATCGTTCGTCCAGGCCATCCGGACGATTTCGAAGAACTCCTCGAAGGCGGCGCGGTTGACACGGTCTACCTCCGCATCACGGTCTTTCGACGGTGCGGCGTGGACATCGTGGTACTGCTGCGCCAGCGTATCAACCCAGCGGCGTTGATAGCCACGGGCAAAGCCGGCGAACGCCCGTCCGCCGCTCATGTGGTCGAGCATTGCGATGTCTTCGGCGACACGCAGCGGCGAGTGAGCCGGAAGGACAATTCCGAGCTGTCCGACCCGGATCCGCTTCGTATGGAGCGCGACGTACGTATCGAGCAGCACCGGGTTGTTCGATAACTCAAAGCCTTCGACGTGGAAGTGGTGCTCGGTGAAAGCAATTGCGTCGTATCCAAGGTCATCGCCAACCACGGCCACGTCGCGGATGTCGCGAAGCATGGTTTGGTACGCGTCGTTGTCGCGCCCTGCCATCCCTGCCAGCATTCGACGCCGGTCGCCGACAGATGGAAGGAAGAAGATGCCGGTCTTCAGCGCAGGACTCATACCCGGCGTTATACGCCCTTCTTGCGCGGCTTCGTGAGGCCTTCGACTCACGCCGTGACGTAAAGGGTCCGGACATGCGCGAAAACGTCCATCGACGATCGGGCCCGGATGGCATACCGTTTCGGGACGAGGATATCGATGGCAGACCGCATCGAACGCGAGATCAACGAGATCCTGGAGAAGCTCGACGAGCTGCCTGAAGATACGGCCGTGCCCGAACGCGCACCCATCTCCATCGCGGAGCGCCGGGACCGCAAGGTAGACAGCGCGCCCGGCCGGTCACTGAACATCAGGCTCCCAAAGCTCAACACTACGGCGGCCCTGCTCACGGGCGCTGCCACTGTCATCGGCGGGCTCATACTTTCGACGTTCTGGGCGCCTCTCGTCTGGGCTGCTTTCGGAGGGGTCGTGATCTTTCTTGCGGGCTTCATCGCCGCGCTCGTCAAGACCCCGCGGCCCGGAAAACAGGCGCCGCCCGGTGGCCACTTCTGGCGGGACCGCTATATCCAATACTCCCAGCCACAACAGGGGTCAGCTAGGACGTGGACGAAGCTCAAACGCCGCCTTCGCCGTTAAGGGCTCTGACCCGGTTCACGGCCGCTTAACTGCGCTGGGACGTAGTCTCTGACTGTGCACGCTCGCTACCTGTTTACGATTGGCGCTGCCCTCATCGCCTTCGCTGCGGCCGGCTGTTCGGACCGCGGCACCGCTGACCTCGTCACGACCACGGCCACGAACGAGCCATCCTCCACAGCCACGGCCACAGCAACCACAGGCGCACCAGCGTCGCCATCTGCCACGCCGGCCCATGCCGCAGATTCCGCGTTCGATGGCGACGCTGCCTTCGCACACATCCGGCAACTCGCCGTCGCGATCGGGCCGCGCGTCTCCGGCACGGCTGCGGAAACGGCCACGGTGGACTACATCAAGCATGCATTCGAGGCGGACGGCTACACCGTCGAGCAATTCGCATTCGCGTTTCAATCCGACCCGTTCCGTGCGGCAACCGTCGAGGCAGCCGGGGAACCGATCGAAGCGTTCGCCATGACCGGCAGCGGCGGGGGCGACGTCTCCGCGGCAGCCGTCGACATCGGCCTCGGCGACACCGCCGGTGTGGCCGGGAGAGACCTTTCCGGCAAGATCGCCATCGCTGCCAGGGGCACGCTGCGGTTCGCGGAGAAGCTTGCCAACGCCAGGTCAGCCGGTGCCATCGCGCTCATCGTGGCCAACGACCGTGAGGGCGATTTTGTCGGCAACCTCACGGGAAGCACTGATGTCCCCGTGGTCAGCGTTAGCTCTGATTCCGGCGACCGGCTTCGCGCAGCGGCTGCTTCTGGGGGGACCATCCGTGTCGTCGTCCCACCGGGCACGTCCACGGGATCGGTCGACGTCATCGCCCGTCCGTCGGCGGGTGCCCGCTGCGACATCGTTGTCGGCGGCCACCACGACACAGTCCCGGGAGCGCCTGGAGCCCACGACAACGGCAGCGGGACCGGGATCGTCCTGGAGCTTGCCCGCGTGTTCGCGACAGACGGACTCGACCCGGGACTGTGCTTTGTCACCTTCGGCGCCGAGGAATCGGGGCTCAACGGAAGCAGGGCCTGGGTCGAGACGCTCACCAGGGCGAATGCACTGCCCCGGGTAATGGTAAACATCGACGCGATCGGCGTCGGGACGAAAGTGCAGCTCATCGGGACAAGCGAACTCACATCAGACGCGCTGGCCCTGGCAAATGCGATGGGTATCGCCGCGGAACAGACGGAGCTGGGCGCGGGGTTCGGGAGTGACCACCAGAGCTTCGAAGCAGCCGGGGTCGAGGTCATCTTCTTCGCCAGCGATCAACTCGGGTTCCTGCACACGCCACAGGACACCATTGATTCGCTTGACCGGCCGGTCATCGACAACGGCGGTGCGCTTGCCGAAGCAACGATCCGGGCGCTGCTCAAGCGGTTTGCCGGTGGCTAGGAGACAACCATAGGATGACTAGACAGATGAGAATTCAGGTTCTTCTCCTGGCGGCCATCGGCAGCGCAGTAGCGTTCTGGGCAGCGGCCTGTGGCGGCGAGGGCGATACCGGCGGCACCGGATCCCGGATCACGGATCCGGCCAGCGTCCCGACTTCGACGCCGATTCAGAACCCGGTCACATTCCGGTTCAAGAACGAAGACATCGAGATCGCTGGCGGTGGCACCACCACGGCCGGCAGCGGGTCGAACCAGCCGCAGACACACACGGTGGCGCCCGGAGAAACGTGTGCCGAAATAGCCTCGCGGTACGGGATCAGTGTCGCCGACCTTATTCGCGTCAATCGCACGATCAACGCGGACTGCACCAACCTGCGGGAAGGCGAAAATCTGCGGGTTCCCTCCGCAGCACCGACCGCGGCAGCCGGTACGCCCACACCACGGGCAGGCGCCAGCGGCCGCACGCACACCGTCGCCGCGGGCGACACATGTGCCGACATCGCCGCGTCGTTCGGTGTCACGGTCGAAGCGCTCATCAGCGCGAACGGGCTCGATGCCGACTGCACGAACCTGCAGCTCGACCAGGTGCTCCAGATCCCGTAGGTGCCCGGATGCCGGCAGATGCGCGACGCCTTCCCTGCTAGACTCGTTTCTGTCCACATCCAACGGCGCGAGGAGCATCTGCCATGGACTTCCGGCTTTCACCGGCTCAGGCTGCATTCCAACAAGAAGTGACCGCGGTCGCCGACGAACTGGCGGCCCCGGGCGGGCCCGATCTCCGCGCCGACCCCGAGTACAACGAGCACGTGCGCATGGAGCTGGCGAAGCGGAAGTGGCTGGCAATGCCATGGCCAAAGGAATATGGCGGTCTTGGGGCCTCCCCCATGCAACAGATGCTTTACAACGAGACGATGTCCTACCGGCGCGTCCCGGCCGGCAATATGGGCGTCTGGTGGGTTGGCCCCGCGCTTATTCTCTATGGAAACGACGAGCAGAAGGAGCGCTTCCTCCCGCGCATTACGAACGGCGACGATGTCTGGTGCACCCTGTATTCGGAACCCGGCGCGGGCTCAGACCTTGCAGCCCTGCAGACGCGTGCCGTGCGGGACGGGGACGACTACATCATCAACGGCCAGAAGATCTGGACTTCGGGAGCGCACCGGTCGAACTGGGGTTGGCTGGCCGCGCGCACCGACCCCGACGCGCCGAAGCACCGTGGCATGTCGATGTTCTGCGTTCCGATGGATGCGCCGGGACTCAGCATCCGGCCACTGGTGAACATGACCGGCAACCACGAATTCAATGAAGTGTTTTTCGACAACGTACGCGTCCCTGCGACGCAGCGTGTCGGCGAAGAGAATCGGGGCTGGTACACCCTGGCCGTCGCCCTGGACTTCGAACGATCGTCAATCGGCTCGACCGCAGGCGCACACCGAACGATCGATGATTTCGTCGAACTCGTGCGTTCCGGGCGCGCCGTGCTCACCGAGCAAACGCGAAACCGCCTGTCGGATTGCGCGATCTCGGTGCAGGTGCTTCGGTTCATCGGTTACCGCATCGCTGCTGAGCAGGAGCAGACGGGGATCGCGCCGACGCTCCTCGCGCAGATGGCAAAACTCTCAGCGATGGAACTCAACCAGAAGATCAGCAGCATGACGATGCAGGTGCTGGGTATGGAGGGCCAGGCTCACCCGGCCGACAGTGTTGCCGAGGCCTATACCCACGCCTTCCTGCGTTCGGTGGCGAACACCATCGAGGGCGGAACCAGCGAAATTCAACGGAACGTCATCGCTACGCGAGGATTGGGCCTCCCGCGCGGATAAATGGCCCCCGGGACCGGCAGCTACGCCTACACGACTGCTCGTAAGTGCGCACGGTCAAATCGCGGCTGAACTTTCGATACGACGCGGTCGAGGTTGACCCCGAGGTCCGTGGTCGCAGCCTCAAGCGTCCAATCTAGATAGCGCGGCGATATACCGAAATCGGCCAGATCAAGGATCACGCCGGGCTCGGCCCGGACGATATCGATGACGCGGGCACTGCGGAGTTCTGCTGTAATCATCCTCTTCACCTCCCTTGGCCTCTCACTGGTATAGACGCTGCTCGTGTACGAATTGTTGCGAGCACGTTGCGTTGTCATGACGCAGGTAACCTGTGAGGAGCCTGATGTCCCCCACCGAACATCGGCTCTTACAGTAGCGTGCAGCAGGTGAAGTCCCGGGAATACAGGTTCAGACGAGGGATGCACGCAACTCAACGGTATGTTCGCCGAGCTTCGGCGCCGGGCGGCGGAGCTCCCAGGGAGTCGCACTGAACCAGTAAGGCGGTCCGGGCATCGCCGCCGGTTCCGTAACATCCTCGCCCGTCACCTTGACGAAATGTCCACGGTCCCAGAAGTGCGGATCGTCGAGTGTCTCTTCCGGGCTGCGGACGGTACCCCAGGCCTGATCGCGCTCTTGGCCCCCCCGGTACACCGATTCACCCGGTTGTGACGCTACAAACCGCGCGACCTCGGCATAAACCTCGGACGCTTCGGCCGACCCGCGACCCGGCTGGCGGGACGCAGGAGAGTCAAATCGCTCTTCATCGAAGTTCATCCCAAACCCGAACGACTGGAACCATTGCTTCAGCTTTCGCCAGCTCGAGTTGTCCCGGCCGATGCCGAACAGGATGAGGTCGCGTCCGTCGGCAGCGTGGACAAGCCAGCGTTCCGTCCGCCGGGCGGATGCATGCCGGGCAGTCTGGCGTACAACGTCCTCGCGGGCGTAGAGGTAGTACGGCATGCCGACCTCGACGGTGCAGCTCAGCGCTTCATGCATCGAGCAATCGACGTACTGTCCCCGGCCGGTGCGGTCCCGGAAGAGGAGCGCGGCAAGGATGCCGTGCGCGGCGTAGTGGCAGACCGTGTTGTAGCCCTGGTCACCGTGGCCGCGGATCGGCGGTGCCCCGGGGGCATCTTCCGGGTCGTAGCCGTTCATCATCATCGGGCCGCCAAGGGCAAGGCCGACGAGGTCCGACGATTTGTATTGCGCCCAGGGGCCATCCTGCCCGAACGGAGTGATCGAGCAAACGATCAGGCCCGGATGGTTCGCGGAGAGATCCGCGTAGCCGAGGCCAAGCGCGGCGAGGGCGCCGGGTGCCCGGTCTTCAATGACGATGTCCGCCGTGGCGATGAGCTTGCGGAGCACCTCCCGGTCCGCATCGTCGCTTTCAAAATCGAGCACCAGCGATCGCTTGTTGGTGTTGTGGTACCAGAAGTTCAGGGAGCGGTTGGGTGCCGGGACATCGCGGACGAAAGGCCCGACGGTCCGCGCCGATGAACCGGCCGGCGGTTCGACTTTGATGACGTCAGCGCCCATGTCCGCGAGCAGCTTCCCCGCGTACTGGCCAAGTTCGTCGCAGATCTCGACGACTCGGATGTCGCTCAGCGGTCCACTCACATCAGCACCCCCATGGCCTCGTGCTCGGCAATCTCTTCATCTGTCATGCCCACAACCTCCCGGAGCACCTCGTGCGTGTGCTGGCCGAGCGCCGGCGCAGCCCGCTGCAGACTCCCCGGCGATTCGGAGAGCTTCGGCAGGACGCCGTCGTACTCACTTGGGCCGATCTCGGCGTGGTCGAGGACGTGCCACCAATCCCGGGACCGGAGCTGCGGATCGCGCTCATAGCGGTCAGATGCTCTCTGGCACACGCCGGCCCGAACACCGGCCGCCTGCAATACCTCCATGGCGGCGTAATCGGTCATCGTGCTCGTCCATTCGGCGATGCGCGCATCGAGTTCGTCTTCGTTCGCGATTCGACCAGCGTTAGTGGCCCATTTCGGGTCTGCCGCCCATGCGGGCTCATCCATCGCCAGGACGATCGCCTGCCACTCGGCATCGTTCATGCAGGCAATGGCCAGCCATCTGTCCTCGCCTGTGCAGGGGTAAGCGCCATGCGGAGCCACTTTCGGTTCCCAGGCCCGGTTGCCGGGCGGCATCCCCTCGCGGCGCCACTTCCGGCCATTGACGGTGTAATCGAGGATAGCCGGGCCGTTCAGGACAATCCCGCCCTCGACCTGAGACATGTCGATGTGCTGACCCTCGCCGGTCCGGTTGCGGTGGTGGAGTGCCATCATGATCGCGACTGCAGCCTCATAACCGGCCGTGTGGTCCATGAAACTGTATCCCCAGCCCGCGGGCGGCTTCCCCGGAAGGCCGGATGTGTAGGTGAGGCCACCCAGTGCCTGCGCAGTCGGCCCCCACGTCGTGAAGTCCATGTCCCTGCCGAAGTGGCCGAACCCGGAAATCGAGCAGTAGATGATTTTTGGATTGATCTCCTTCAGCTGAGGGTAATCGAGGCCCCAGTTCGACATGATCCTGCTGGAGAAGTTCTCCACCACTATGTCGCTTTCTGCGATGATCTTCTTGACCACCTCGAACCCCATGGGGTGGCGGACGTTGAGTAGGACGCTGCGCTTGTTACGGTTGATGTAGTTGAAGAAGCCGCTGTTGTTGTAGGTCGGCGCATCGCCAACGATCGGGCGGCCCATCCGGACCGAGTCAACGGCTTGCGCGTGTTCGATGCGGATTACATCCGCGCCGAAGTCCCCGAGCACCCGCGTGCAGGTGGGGCCGGCGATGATCCAGGTGAAGTCACAGACGCGGATGCCCGCGAGCGGTTGGTCAGTCATGCGCGGGATTCTACGCCCGAACGGCCGGCCGTCGAACAGCACCGGCCACGTCAGACCACCAGGCAGATATTCGCCCGTGCGTCCGGCAGCGAGACACCAATCGCACGTACGGATTTGAGATTTCTCTATCCGGTCGCCTACGATCGAAGCAACTAACGAACGAGGTATCCCAGCGTATGTCTGAAACCACGACCCTGAAGGTCGGCGACGAGGCCCCTGACTTTGACCTGGTCCAGGACCCGATCACCCGCGAAAAGTTCAAGCTCAGCGACCAGCGCGGGAAGAACGCGGTGATTATCAACTTCGTGCCTGCGGCGTTTTCCGGCCCCTGTAGCACGCAGCTTCCGTTGATCGAAAAGAAGAAGGCCGAATTCGCCGCACAGGGCGCCCTGCCCGTCGTGATTTCTGTCGATAACGCGTGGTCCTTGAAGGCCTGGAAGGAGCAGTTGGGAGTCGACATGCCCCTCCTTGCCGACTTCAACCCGAAAGGATCCACCGCGCAGGCCTACGGCGTCTTCCTCGACGCCGCCGGGGTCGCGAACCGCGTGGTGGTAGTTGTGGATAAGAACGGCAAAGTAGCGTGGATCCAGCCGACGGAGAAGATCACGGACATGCCGGACTATGACCCGGTCATGGCTTGTGACATGGGCTAGGATTCAGAGCTACCCGGTCCGGTGCGATCAAAAGAGCGGGGGTCAGTTGGCCCCCGCTTCTGATTGTTCCGGGAACCAGACTCAGGAGTCCATGATCAGCACGGAGCGGTTGACTTCGCCACCCTTGAGCGAATCGTACGCCTCGTTGATCTGGTCCAGCGGCCAGCGCTTCGTGATGATCTCGTCGATCTTGATGCGCTTCTGGCGGTACAGCTCCATCAGCCAGGGCATGTCGTAGGTCTGGCGTGTGGAACCGTAGTAGCTGCCGACGATACCCTTTTCGCCGAGGAAGCTGGTCCCGGCGTTGGGTAGCGTGAGCTGTTCTGCGAGCGGCAGCATCCCGACTATCACGGCCTGGCCACCACGACGCGCCATGCCCCACGCGTCCTGGGCAGTCTTCATGAGACCAATGGCCTCGAAGGCGTAATCAACGCCACCACCGGTCATCTCCTGTACCTGCTTAATGGGGTCGCCTTTCGAGGCATCGACCACGTCGGTCGCACCGAACTCCCTGGCGGCAGCGAGCTTATTCTCGAGCAGGTCCACTGCAATGATCCGCGACGCGCCCGCGAGCTTCGCACCCTGGATGATGTTCAGCCCAACGCCGCCACAACCGACGACGGCGACGGTCTGGCCGACCTGGAGCTTCACGGTGTTGGTGACGGCGCCGACACCGGTCATCACGCTGCAGCCGATGAGCGCGGCCACTTCCATCGGCACGTCGTCGGGGACGTGAACGCATGCCTTCGAGCTGACGAGCTGGTACTCGGCAAACGCGGACATGCCCGCGAACTGCATGATCGGATTGCCGCCGAGCTTGATGCGGCCCATACGCTGGAGGGACTGCGTGTTCTGGCAAAGGTTCGGGCGGCCCGTCGTGCAGCGATCGCAGTTGCCGCAGGACTGGACGAAAGCGACGACCACGCGGTCGCCGGGCTTCACGTTGGTAACGCCCTCGCCAACCTTTTCGACGACGCCCGCGGATTCGTGTCCGAGCACGGCCGGCATCGGATACGTCCACTTGCCTTCCATGAAATGGAGGTCCGAGTGGCACACGCCGCTCGCGCTGGTCTTGATCAGGACTTCGCCGGCCTGCGGCTCGTCGACTTCAATGTCCTGGATCTGAAGGGGCTGATTGATGCCGTAGAGGACGGCTGCCTTGGCTGTGACCACGTGATCCCTCCTTCTGTAACCACGGGATTGTTTCGGCGGGTGAGAGGACTGTCAAACTTGCCGCCGAGTCGGAAATTCGCGATGGCTCAGGGATGCAAACGCGGGAACTGTCCGGGCTTCCGGCCTTCTCCCGGCGGCCCAGCAAACGTTTGCGCGAATTCGAGCCACTCCTCGGCGGCCGCGCCTTCGTAAGCGAGGTCCGTGTCGTTGTGATGCCTCCGCCGTGTCGCCACCTGGCAGAAGTCCAGCGCCGTACCGGTGATGCGGTTCGGTGCATTCACCTCCCCAAAGACCATCAGCTCGCCCGATGGCAGCCGCAGCTCAACGCGGACGGGTTCCGTGTTGGCCTCAAGTCCGCGCGTCGCATACGAGTAGTTCCGGGTGCGGACGCCGAGGAAGACGATGTGACGCAGCCGGTCGGAAGGCGCGCGCTTGAATGCCACCACATCCTCAACATCGAGGCCGTGGGACCAGCATTCCATCAGCCGGGCAGTGATGAACGAGGTCGCCGCCATCGGCGGCCCGTACCATGGCATCCGCCGCGACGGGTCGAGCGAGCGAGCCGCATTGACGAGTGCCGAACTCGCACGGCGCCACCAGCTCAACAGTTCCGCGTGGGGAAGTTCGCGCGCCCGGATGATGTACGGGAACTGGCCGTCCACAACACGAGAGCCGCCACCAGCCTTTGACTCCGCCACGAACGCCGCTTCGTCCACCATCGCGAGGGTTGCGGCCTCGTCGACGTTTGCGAGATGCGCGACCTGGTCCCGCACAGTCCAGCCAGGCGCGTGTGTTGGCCGTTCAAGGTCATCGGGGCCCAGGGCGTCCAGCATCTCGGCAAACGAAGCGTGTTCGAGTGCAAGGTCGTCAACGATTTCGCGGTAGGCATCGCTCATATCAGGGCTCCCGGACTGTTGTGAGCGCACGATACAACGGCGGCCCTGCATCTGGCCGCACGCAAACAAATCCGGGAGGGGTTGAAATGGTCGGGGCGCGGCGATTTGAACGCCGGACCTCCTGAACCCCATTCAGGTGCGCTACCAGGCTGCGCTACGCCCCGACTGACCGGAATGGTAGCACGAGGTCACGAGATACGCCGCGCCGGCCGGTGTGGACGTTGCCACGGCGGCGGTGGCCGCCCACAATCGCGGAATGGGACGCGTGGCAATCGTCGGAGCCGGAGTGGCTGGCCTCGCCGCTGCATATGAACTTGGCCGCAACGGTGCGTCCACGACAGTCTTCGAGGCGGGATCGAGGCTGGGGGGCAGGATCTCCACGGTCGAACGCGGGCCGATTGTCTTCGACGATGGTGCACAGTTTATCCGCACGGAGACACCCGTCTCGGAGCAGCTACTCCTCCGAGACCTCCCGGCGGACGCACTGTTCGACATCGGCCGCGATGTCCGGCCGTTCGACTACCGTGGGCACGTCGGCCCGGGCGATCCGGCCCAAAACGGCCAGCCAAAATGGGGTTACCGGGGCGGATTGCGGGTGCTCCCCCACCTCCTTACCAAGGCCTCCACAGCCACCGTGCATCTCGGCTGGCCCGTGACTCGCCTTGAGCTGTCTGGCGGCCGTTGGAAAGTGCACGGGACCAACAGTGCGGTAGGGGAGTTTGAGGCGGTCCTGGTCACGCTCCCCCCTGGTGTCGCGGTTGCCCTGCTCCGGCGCAGCGACGAAACGGCCGGCGCTGGGAAGGCCTTCGGGCAAGCCCGGCACCGCGCGATCGTCAGCGTCGCGTTCGAACCCGACCAGCCTCCTATGGCCCCCGAGGACGCATATGCCCTGGTGAACAGTGACCGGAAGCACGCGATCAGCTGGCTCGCCTTCGAATCGGCGAAGCCGGGGCACGTGCCGGCCGGCCGCGAAGTCCTGGTCGCGCAGATGGCTGAGGCCTGGAGCGCGCCCCGATTCGGGCACGCGGACCACGCCATCGCGACCGAGGCCGTTTCTCTCTGCGGAGCGCTCCTGGGCGTTCAACTCGTGGCACGTTGGACGCACGTGACTCGCTGGTCCGAGGCGTTGCCCGACTCCCTTGCGATCGATCCAACCTCAAACGAAGGTAACGGAGTGTTCTTCGCGGGGGATAGCCTGGTGGGCGGGCGCGTGCACCTTGCGATCGAATCCGGGCTCTCGGCGGCTGGCCGGATCATGCGGCGACTGGACGCTCAATCCTGAAGCCAACAACATGGCTCTCAGAACATGAACTCACCTGTCACACCCTGGGTGCTCGCCGGCCGGATCCTCTCCATCCTCGGGATGGGTTTCACGGCGGCGTCTGCAATCCTGCTGGCAATCATCCCATCTGTTTGGGCGCTGATCGCTGCCGCCGCGTTCGTCCCGTTTCTCGGGATGATCGTGCTGGTGGAGCGCTACTCAGCAAAGCACGGGCTGATTGGGCCACCAGACTCGCTGGCCGACGGTGAGAGCGACTGACGCCCTCTACTTCGTGATTTCGCGGATCTGAATGTCGGTGATCGTCACTTGCTCCGTTGGCGTGCCCTGTGCGGAACCTGCCCGGCCGATGGCATCCACAACATCCATTCCGCTCGTCACTTCACCGAACGGGTAGAACTTATCGCCCGGGTTTGTGTAGTCGAGCGACGGGTTGTCCTTGAGATTGATGAACCACTGACTCCCGAACTCGGAGGCGCCCTGCCGCTTGGCCATGGTGATCGTACCGCGCTTGTTCGGGACCTGGTTGGGTTCATCACTGACGTTGTATCCAGGGCCACCGGCTCCCGTCCCGAGCGGGTCTCCGGACTGGATCACAAAGTTGGTCACGATCCTGTGGAACGTGATGCCGTCGAAGTAATCTTGCTGAGCCAGGAAGACGAAGCTGTTTACGGTTTTCGGCGCCTGTTCGACGTCCAACGCGATGACGAAGTCGCCCTTGGATGTCTTGACCACCGCCTCGTAGTTGAACTTCGTCGCGTCCACAACAGATTCCGGCGCTGCGAACTGCTTCAAAGCGGGCGTTGCACTGACGTCCGGGGTGGGTGTTGGGGTCGCGTTGGGATCGGGCGTAGGTGTGACTGTTGGCGTTGGCAGCGGATCGGCCGTCTCATTCCCACCAGTCGTTGTGAGGAACGCAGCGGCGACCATCACGACCGCCGCGAGCGACCCGATGACGGCGAACAGGCCAATGTTGCTGAAGAGGTTCATCGGGAATCCGGGCTTGTACACCTCGGTGGGCGCCTTGCTCGCGCCGGTCGCCCGTCGGCGCGACGACTCCTGGCCAATGTGCTGCTGATCGCGCCGTCGCCGCTTCGCCAAGGGTGGGCCTCGTGGGGATTGAAGTAGGAGCGACCGCGTGGCGGTCCTTTGGCGAGTATACGAGCCGCCGATCCACGGGCAACCCGGACAGCAAAGAGCCGGTTAGGCCCGGCGGAAGCCCAGCCGTGCGAGTTCTTCGCGCGCGACTGTGCGGTCGTCCCACGGCCGTGCTTCGCGCCCATAGATCATCGATTGCTCATGGCCCTTTCCACAGATCAGCACCGTGTCCCCGGGCGTGGCCCGGTTGAACGCTTCGGCGATCGCCTCCCGGCGGTCCTCCACCTCGACAAAGTCGTCACCGGCAGTGCGGCCCGCGGATTCGGCGTGGCTCGCGATTTCCCGCACGATCGCGGCCGGATCCTCGCTTCGCGGATCCTCGCTCGTGAAGATGGCGAAATCGGCGCCGTCAGCTGCAGCCCGCGCGACTCCAAAGCGCCGCCCGGGATCGCGGTCTCCGGCAGCGCCAGCAACGATCGTCAGCCTGCCAGTGGATACTTCACGGAGAACGGCGAGGGCCTTGCGCACCGCGTCACCGGTGTGGGCATAGTCGACGACCACGTTGAACGGCTGGCCCGCGTCGATCCGCTCCATTCTCCCCGGCACGCCGGCCAGCGTCTGCAACCCGTACTGAATGGCTGGCAACGGGATGTCGCAGGCGATGCCAATCGAGGCAGCGGTGAGCGCATTGGCGACGTTGAACAGCGCGGGCAGCTGGATCGTCGCGTCGATGGCACCGAGCGGCGTCACCAGCCGGAAGGAGGTGCCATCCGCGCGGAGATGCACGTTGCGGGCAAAGACATCGAGGTCCCTCGCCTCGAATCCAAACGAGATGGACGCAGCATTCGGGGCCTGGCTGAGCATGTACTGGGCACTCGGGTCGTCGGCGTTCACGACCGCCACCCGCGGGAAGGGCTTCACCGCGGGACGCTCCAGCGCGGCAAACAGCTGTGCCTTGGCATCGCGGTATGCCTCGAACGTTTGGTGAAAGTCGAGATGGTCACCAGTGACGTTCGTGAACGCGGCCACGTCGTAGTCGACATCGTCGAGACGGTGCAATGCCAGGCCGTGACTGGTCGATTCAACGACAGCCACATCGCATCCGGCGTCGAGTGCGCGTCGCAGGATGCGGTGCACCTGGTTCGCCTCGGGGGTGCTCATCCGGCTCGGAGGCTCACCCTCGAGTCCGGGGATGTATGTGTCGACGGTACCCATCCGCGCGGCACGAGCGCCGGCCGCCTCGAACACGCTGGAAACCATGTGCGAGGTTGTGGTCTTGCCGTCGGTTCCGGTGATGCCGATGACGCGCATCTGGCGAGCCGGGTAGCCATAGAACCAGGCTGCGACCCTCGAAAGCACCACCCTGCTATCCGGGACGGCGATGATCGCGACCTCATCGGACAGCCCCGTGGCAGCCTCCACATGGTCATCCTGGACAAGGACAGCCACCGCGCCGGCACGCACCGCGTCTGCCAGGAACCGGTGGCCATCAACACTGAAGCCCGGTATCGCGACGAAGAGCGAGCCCCGGATAACCGCCCGCGAGTCATGGTCAACAGCAGCGACCCGCGTCGAGCCGGCACCGCGAACGAGGCGAGCACCGGGGAGGTCGGAGAGCAGCGAAGCGATTATCCGGTCATCCGTCATGGCGCTGCCATGGTATCCGGGGCGTGCGATCGGCGGTACCGCCCCTGGATCAGCGCACTGTCGACCATACTTCGAGAAGGTTACTGACCATCCGCGCGGTAGCTCCCCAGATAAGGTCGTCGCCGAATCGATATGACGGAATCACAATCTCGTTGCCATCGATCACCCGTCGATCAGCCACGAAGTTGTCAGGGTGCAGAAGGTGGTCGAGCGGTACCTCCAACAGATAGGCGACCTCGTCGTGGCTAATCACCCACTCGTAGGGAAACCGTCGCATCCAGCCAACGTACGGCGTGACGTGGAAGCCGCTGATGGTGCGAATGTGGTCGATCTCGCCGAGCACCTCGATGTCGTCGGGATGGACGCCGATCTCCTCGTGGGTCTCTCGCAAGGCCGTGTGGATGAGGTGTTCGTCACCTGGATCCCGGCCTCCCCCCGGGAAGCTGATCTGGCCCTTGTGCGTGTCGACCTTGTCCGTGCGCTTCTGAAAGACGAGGTGGGGCTGACCACGAGATTCATAAATGAGTGCGAGGACGGCAGCGGGCCATAGATCCGGGTCGCGTTCGACCGTGACGGGCCGGTGGCGGCTGAGGGCGTTGCGGAGCGGTTCTTTCATCGTTGAAGGTCCACCTGGCGCCGCAAAGTTGATTCCTGGAATTCGGCCCAGATTTGAGATTCGAGCGCACGAGCAGGCGCAGTGTCAACGCCCTCGACAAAGGCGTGAACCTCCACCACCAGCCGCCGGAGGTCGTCGTTGACACGCTGCACGGACGCGACGCGAGGCTCTCCAGGCTGGCGGGTGCGCAGTCCGGCCGGCAAACGACCAGCGAGGGGTTCGTCCAGCACATCGCGCGTGCCTGTTCGCTACCTCCTGGCCGGTAGCGGATTCGGCAGCGGACCCGGTTCGCAGTAGGCTGGGATTCATGGGATTCGTCCAGGGGCGATGGGTCGCGCGTGGCAGCTGCCTGATGCTCCTGGCCATCTTGTTAGGTGGATTGGCCCCGGATCACATGTTCGGGCAGGACAACCACCATAAGCCCGCGAGCACTTCCAATAAGCATAGCCGCCACTGTCATGGCGATGCGGCGTCGTGTTCGGATGTACCACTGACCACAAGCGGAAGCGTCGGGAACCTCTCGGATTCCATCAGCTCGTTTCCCGCGGTGTTTGTCCGCGGCTTGCTCGCCGCGTCGATTGCTTCTCCATCCGAACCGGACTGGACGATCGAGGACCCTCCGCCACGCGGTGCCTGACTCCAATCCATCGCCCGCAAGAGCCCAACTGAGGAGTCGCAACGAGTGAATACCAGGAAGATCGTCCCGGTCCTTGCCGGGGTGGTCGCTATTGCTATGGCCGCCCTAACCGCCGGCGCCTGCAGCAACGACAGCAGCAGCACCGATACAACGACGGCGGCTATTGCCGGCATCACTTTCCTCGACGCACAGTCGTTCCACGCATTCGAAACCGAACTGATCGACGAAGGCACCGTACCGGCGACGGCCGCGAGCGTAGCGCGCAAATCCCAGTCCGTCCTCGAACTGACCGACTGGCCGAAAGCCGTCAAAGACGCTGCGAAACAGCTCGCCGCGCTCATGGACACCATGGCCGACGAACTAGAAAAGGACACCGTGGACATTGAAGCCGCGAAGACGGCGACTTCCAACGCTCACAATGCCTGGCACGAGTTCTCACATCTTGTCTGGGACACGCTTCAGATCGAAGCCGGAATCACCGGAGGGGAGGACGGCCACGACGATCACGGCAGCTAATCACTGCCGCTGGTCGCTGACGGGATGGCGATGCTGTCCCGTCAACGGTCGGTGGCGCCGAGCGTTCGCAGGAAGTTGACGACGTGCCAGATGTCCTGGTCGGATAGGCCCCCGGGCCCGTCGCCCCATGCCCGCATGGCTGTACCGGCAAGGCCGTCCGAGACGAATAGGTACAGCTGCCCGTCCGGGTGTTGCGGAACGTGGACCGTCAGGTCAAGAGGGTAGGGGTCGAGTTCTAATCCGGCCGGTGGCACGCCGCTGCGGCCATGACATGCGACGCAATTCGTCTCGTAGATCTGACGTCCGCGCGCGATCGAATCGGCATCGGGAAACACGGGGTTTCGCGGCAGGCCCGCGAGCGGCGTATGCCCGTGAACCCCGAACAGCAGCAGTAGCCCGAACCCGAATGCGGACATCGTCGCGCCGTTTGCCCCCCACCCGAGCTGTTTGGGGCGGCGTGGGAGGCGCGGCTTGAACAGCGCCAGGCCGGTACCGATGAGCAGCGCAACAACGCCTCCAAATTCGTTCCAGGAAAGACCCGCCGCCGGGTTGTCCCATGGGCCGCCCAGCCGTACAAAACCGACGGTTGTCCCCGCCGGGCGGACGTCGAAAAACGCCAGGGCGTCGTCGTGGCCGTCGCGCCGCACTTCAACTTCGACCCGCCAGTCCCCCTCCAACGTAAGGAAGGGGCCGACGCCAGAGAACTCTCCCGGCGAGTTGAGGGCGAGTGCAAGCGTCGATGCGCCGATCTGCTGGTCGTCCTGGTAGCGGAAGGTGAGACGCACACGGCTGGCGTCGACGGCAGCTCCTGCCGCGTCACGCAACGACACGGCGTAGGTGTTGATTCCGGTCCGGTTCGGGTCCACCGTCAGGTTCACCGACAGGTCCAGCGCGGGAGCCGACTGGTCAAAGACCTGTTCCTGCGGCCGCTCAAAGACGTTCCTCGCCACCGTCGACTGGGTGAGTGTGGCAGCGGCCGCGATCACCGCCAGGCCCAGCAGCCCTTCGAGATATGCGGTCCGTACTAGCGCCGTGGCCCCGCCGGGGCGCTGGCGTTCCATCTCGCGCCTGCCGCGCCGCGCATTCCACAGGGCGACGGACATCAGCGGGACCATCACGCCAAGTTTCACCAGGAGCGTCATGCCGTAACGGGTTGTCCAGAGCCTGTCGAACGAGTCGAGCAGCACGAGGGCATTGAGAAAGCCCGTGGCCAGCAGTACGAAGACGCTAAGCGAGGCGAGGAAGGCAAACCGGGACAACAGGTCGCCGTTGCCGGGCGACCGGGCCACTGTCCGCCCGTACACGACGAGCCCGCTCACTGCACCGATCCAGGCGAGCGCCGCAGCACCGTGCAGGTAATCGCCTACCATCGCCCAGGCGGAGCCGGTGCCGGCGGCCGCGTGGCTTGTGGCTGTATAGCTGCCAAGAAAGAGCGCACCAGCACCCAGCATCGCCACCGGGCCGTACCGCCCCCGCCGTCCTGAGAGCAGGGCTACTACGGCGATAATGACCGCCGCCACCCGCGCAAACCACGCCTGGCCCAGCCGCGTGTCCGCCAGGAGCGACCCCAACGGACGTCCACCGTTCGTATCGTGCAAGGCAGCGAGGTTGAGCGCGGTCGCAACCACGAGAATCAGCACCGCCGCCGTCCCCAGGACGAACATGGCCCGCGTTCGCCGAAACGGCCGCACCAGGAGCCATGGCAGCGCCGCCGCCACGAGCAGCACGAGCCCAAACAGCGACAGCGCCCGGACAGCCGCGTTCTCTGCCGGTGGCGGTGGGTCGACCGAGGACCCCGTGGTCGCCACCAGGTTGTCGCCATCGGGAAGGCCGCCACCGGGCAACAGCACCGTAAACGGATACGAGCCCTTGAGAGCGTGGCCGTCGACGGTCGATACGTTCTCCCAGAGCACGTTGTAGATGCCCGGGCCCAGCGGCCCGAGCGCCAACCGGAGCGAAAGCCTGTCCGCCGAAAGCTCGGCGCCCGCAAGGACC
>JAGQHB010000063.1 GCA_020432045.1 Dehalococcoidia bacterium
CCCCAGTTCAGACGACGCCAGGTCCAACACAACCCACCACACGACCCCCTCGCCTGCGACAGCGGGAGAGGGCCGGGGTGAGGGCACCCCAGTTCAGACAACGCCAGGTCCAACAAACCAACCACAAGACCCCCTCGCCCGCGACAGCGGGAGAGGGCCGGGGTGAGGGCACCCCAGTTCAGACGACGCCAGGTCCAACACAACCCACCACACGACCCCCTCGCCCGCGACAGCGGGAGAGGGCCGGGGTGAGGGGTGCCCCAGTTCAGACGACGCCAGGCCGGCAGCCAAACAGGCAGCTACACCTACCCCACCCCCCGCCACGCCTCAGCCCCAACCCCATGTGCCGCCGCCGCGTCCGCAACCACCTGCCCATCGCGCATGTAGACCACCCGGTCGCCCGCCGCCGCCACACCCGGGTCGTGCGTCACCATCAGGATCGTCACCCCGCGCTCTCGCTGGATTCCCCGCAGCAACTCCAGCACCACTGCCGTTGCTGCCGAATCCAGTGCCCCCGTCGGCTCATCCGCAAGGATGATCGCTGGATCGTTCGCCAGCGCTCGGGCGATCGCCACCCGTTGCCGCTCGCCCCCAGAAAGTGTGCTCGGCAACTGCCGCTCCTTTGCCACAAGCCCGACATCCCCCAGGAGTTCCCGGGCATACGCCACCCGTTCTTTGCGCGACCGCTTGTTGCCGAACATCGCGAGCGTGATGTTTTGCAGGCTCGTGAAGTTTGCCAGGAGATAGTGAAACTGGAACACCAGCCCCAGCTCCGATCGCCGGTATTCGTCCAACTCCGCAGAACCGGCGATTTCCCGCCCATTGACGACGATTGATCCTGCCGTCGGGCTATCCAGTCCTGCCACCAGGTGCAGCAGTGTCGACTTCCCGCACCCCGACGGCCCCGACAGAGAAACCCATTCGCCCTGTTCCACCCGCAGGTCGATGCCATTTAGGGCCCTGACCACGCCTCCGTCGTAAGCCTTGGAAACGCCCCGCACTTCGATCATCGGCCTGGTTCCCGGCTCACTCATGACGCAACGCCGCCAGCGGCACAATCAGTGCGGCCCTCACCGCCGGGTAGATCGCACCGACCAGTGCCATCCCAAACGCGATCCCGAGGGCCCGCCCGAAAACGCCGCCTGAATAGTGCGGCTCAAACACGCCATGTAGCTCCGGCGCCTGTTGTACGATCTGCACCATCGCGAAACCCGCGCCCACGCCTGCCATCGCCGCGAAAAACGCCACCACGAACGCCTCGCAAAGCACCTCCGCCAGGATCCGCCACCGCGGCCACCCCACCGCCCGCAGGATCCCGATCTCCCGCGTCCGTTCGAACACCGAAAGCATCGTCGTGTTCGCCACCGTGATCGCCCCGACCACCAGCGCCAGGATCGTCACCCCTGTGTTCGCTGCGCTCAGCAGCTTCAGGTTTCGGTCCACCTGCCCAAAGTCCGATTCCGACTGCACGGTCGCCAGCTCCGGGAAGTTCCGTTCGATCGTCTGCCGGATCGCACTGATGTCGGCGCCCTCTTTACCCCGCACGAACGCCAGCGTCACTGTGCCCGGCCGGCGCTCATGCACCTGTAGCGTGCTCAGCGGCAGCACCAACCCAGAGTCCCCCTGGACCTGCCCGACCCGGTAGATGCCGACGATCGTGTAGGTGTTGTCCCTCACCGTAAGCATGTCACCGATGGTCAACCCAAGGTCTCGTGCCGCCCGGTAGCCCAGCATCGCTTCCGTCCGCGAATCCGCCTCGAACTCCCTGCCCGCCACGAGGCTGATGCCGTACTCCTCCAGCGCTCCTTTCTCGATCCCGATCCGGATGAAGAACGGATGGTCCTTATCCAACTCGTACGCCTGGATAAGCACCCCGATCGCGGACGCAACCCCGTCGTACTGCCCGATCGCCGCTACGTCCTCCTCGTCGATTGCGCTTTGGAGGACGTCGTTCAGCCCCTTCTGCGCCACGCTGAAGTCCGCCGAGCCCGTCTTTACGATGTTAATCGCCGTCCGTCGCAACGACTGCGTCAGGATCCCCATCGTCACGACCGTCATAATGCTGATCGCTACCGCCAGACCGGTCAGGATCGCACGCGTCTTTCGCGTCGTTACATTCCTGAAAACGAATCCGAAAAACGACACGGGCGCCTCCCACCTGGTACCGTCCGGGACGCCCGGAGTCTGTCCGAACCGGCCGCGGAAGTCCAGAGATGCCCGCTGCGAGTTCCCCCTGATTGGACACCCGGCCGTCTGCATCCCACCCTCGGTAGCCATGGAATGGATCGAACTCCCCGGCCTTTTCCCGTCGATTCCCTCGCCCGGAAACTGGTTGCCGCTGCTTCAGCACCATCACGACCTCATTGAGGCAGCCGCCGTCCGCGTTTCGTCCGTCCCGCCCGAAGAGGTCGTCCGCCGCCACTATGCCGAGGCGCTCGAAACCTGGCGTATCGCTACGGCCGAAGAACTGCCCGCGCGTGTCGTCGATGTCGGAAGTGGCGGTGGCTTCCCCGGCATCGTCTTCGCCAGCATCGCGCCAGATACCCATGTCGATCTCGTCGAACCGCTTCGGAAGCGTGCCACGCTCCTCAGCGAACTCGTCAGCAGCCTGGGACTCACGAACGTCTCCGTGCACCCTCAACGCGCCGAGGAAGCCGGCCGCGGCCCCCTGCGCGAAGCGGCCGCCCTTGGCACAGCCCGCGCCGTCGCCTCCCTTTCGGAACTACTCGAATATGTCGCTCCCCTTGTCCGTCCCGATGGGCTCATCGCCTTCCCCAAGGGCAGTGCGCTTCGGGGAGAGCTGGGCGCCGCGTCCTCAGCCCTGAAACCGCTGCGCTGCGAAGTCCTTGACACCGTCCCCATGCGTCCGGAGGTGAGCGAAACGCTCGCTATCCTCCGCCTTCGCCGTACAGGCGACATGCCCGAAACCTACCCTCGCCGTGCCGGCATCCCCGCCAAGCGTCCGCTATAATTCGCGCAACCGCCTATACACCTGCTCAGCTTTGTAACCCCGTGATATAGTGACGCCGTTCTACCCGGGCCTTCCCGGCTGGAGGAAGCTATGGATCCGAACCTCATACTCAACCGGCTCGTCCGCCTCGCACAGCTCGACACGTCGCCGTTCGACGAGGTTCGCGACGATCAGCGAGAGCTGATGCCAGCAATCGCGATCGTCGCCATCAGCGCCCTGCTCGCCGGCATCGGCTCATGGCTCTGGCTTGCGTTTAAAGGGCCCCTCCCAAGCGGCACGGGCATCAGCGTGGACTTCACAAATGTGCTCATAAACGTGCTGCTCCTGGGCACACTGATGACCGTCGCGCTCTGGGCGGTCTGGGTCGGCGTCACCGCAGTCGTCCTCCAGAGCGTCTTCAAAGAACCGGTCGACATGATGTCGCTCTTCCGCACCATGGGGTACGCCTCGTTCCCATTCGCGCTTTCCTTCCTTGCGTTGCTCCCGTTCCTCCATACGGGCGTCGCACTCCTGTCGCTCGTAGGCTGGTTCGTCCTCTCCATCTTCGCTGTCCAGGCAGCCAGTGGGGCCGATTCCGGTAAGGTGATCAAGGCAACCCTCGCAGGATTCTTCGTCTTTGCCGTACTCCTTGGCATGTTCGCCAGGGGAGCCGGCATCGGCACCGGCATCTTCATCGACAGCGAGAGCCGCGCCATCTACGAGGGCGAACTCTACAAATAAGACTCGAATGCCGCGTCCTTCAGTACCGCCCCCCGTAGAGTGACGGCGATGGACCCCGTCCGCCGAAACGTCAGGCTCTACTATGCCTTCTCGTTCTTCTCGTTCTTTCTCATCTGGGGCGGCATCTGGATCAAATACCTCATCGAGGATCGCGGGCTCGAACTCCGCTGGATCCTCGCCATGGACCTGCCCTTCTGGCTCCTCGTTGCTCTCCTCCAGGCCCCCACCGGCGCCCTTGCCGACTACATAGGCCGTAAACGCGTCCTCGCTCTCTCCGGCCTCCTCTACTCGGCCACCATCCTCGGATTCGGCCTCACTTCCAACTACTGGATGCTCTTCTTCGACTACATCATCTGGGCTGTCGCAATGACCACCCAGACCGGCGCCAACGACGCCCTCCTCTACGACACCCTCAAAGAGCACAACCGCGAAGGTGAATACCAGAAATATGTTGGCCGCGGTTGGGCCATCGGCCTGGGAGCTGGCCTTGGCGGCGTCGTCCTCGGCGGCATGATCGCCCATGTCACCAGCCTCGCCTTCACCGTCCAGATTGGAGCCGTTGCCCCGCTCATTGCGATGCTTGCAGCCTTGGCCATGCGTGAACCCCGCCGCGAAGTGTCCGAGTCTCGTCACTACTGGCGTGACCTCTCCGGTGCCCTCCGCTTCGCCTGGGCTACTCCGCAGGTTCGCTACACCCTGCTCGTCGGAAGCGTCCTCATGACCGGCACGTTCGGCCCTATCGTCCTCATCCAGCCGTTCCTTATCGAATACGACGTCAGCAACGTCCTCTTCGGTTGGGCGCAGGCGCCCCTGCGACTCGTCTCAGTCGTAGCTTCGCTAGTCGCGCTCCGTATCATCACGCGCCTCGGCATGTCCCGGTTGCTGGTCGTGGCCTGCGTGCTTGTCTTCACGTCCTACGTTGGCCTCGGCGCGACAGGTTCCATCGTCGCCTTTGGGTTCTTTGCACTGCCCGCCCTTGCCCAAGGCGTGGTCAATCCCGCCGTCAGTGGCCACCTCAACTCCCGTATTCCCAGTGACCGGCGTGCGACTGTCCTCAGTTGCGTCCAACTCCTCTTCGCCGCGCAGGTTGCCTTCTTCGAACCGGCACTCGGCTTCTTCGCCGATGGCCTCTCCCTTGCCTGGGCCTTCTGGTTCTGCGCGCTTTACTTCGCCGTCCTCATGCCACCGCTCCTCTTCCTCTGGCGCCGCGCCCACCGCGCCCCCGGTGATGAGGGCGGAGTTGCTGAACTCGCACCCGCGCCCGCCTGAGCGCGGCCATGCTACCGCTTGATCAACGAAATCCGTAGCGCTGCCCACGTTGAGACCATATACGGCACCGAATACGTCAACGGGATCTTCCAGATCAGCACCGCCGGGAACACCCCGGAAGCCAGCAGGTTCCCCTGGTTGATCGCCGTCAGGACAGTTCCCACCACCAGCGCCGTGCGCAGCGCGTTCTTCGCCAGCGGGGGATGCACCAGTGCGTGCCTTAAACATTTCTCTACCGGGTGGGCCCCCGCGGCAAAGCGGAACATCCTTCCGTGGGTCGCATGCCCTCCCGCGCACCGCATCCGTCCGCCGCCCGCTGCAGGAGCAGCTATGCCGGCGCCACCGGCAGGTTGGTCATTGGGTCTACTTCCGTCGGTCCCACCAGCCCGAGCTCTTTGCTGATCTCCCGGATTGCTGGCAACACCTCTTCGCCCATCAGGCGCAGGCTCCTCATCGAATCCTCATGCGTCATCGCCCCATCGCCGTCCCACATGAAGATGCTCCCCGGCCGAATGTATTCCAGCACCTTCCGGATCTTCGGGATCACGGTCTTCGGCGTCCCTGTGATGATCGCCTGCGCCTCCAGCAAGTCGGCGTAGTTCTCATCCACATCCTTGTGACGCTCCGCCGAGTCTAGCTGCAACGGCCGGGCCACTTCCTCGGCCTGGCCCCGTGCAGCCGCCACGTGCCGCACGCCTCCCGTTGGCAGCAGGTTGCGCCGGTCCGTCAACCCCGGCAGGTCCTGCAGGTGCGACCGCGTGTCGCCTCGACTGCCTTCCAGGAAGATGTTTCCCGGCCCCGTCAGGAACTTGCGGCCGACCTCGTGAGCCAGCTCCTCCGTCTCGTCCACGTGCACCTTGAACAGGTACCCCCGGTGTTGTGGGCCCGCTTCGTAGCCCGCCGCCCGTGCGCATTCATCGTAATAGTCGAAAGACTGCTTCGTCGGCTCCAGCCGCGTCGCCAGCATCACATATGGATAGCGCCGAGCCGCCGCCCACTCCACCGTCCGCTTGCTTACGGCGCCCGGGATCATGATCAATGGGTGCGGCTGCTTATAGGGCCGTGCCCACGGGTTCACATACCGGTAGTTGTAGTGCTCACCTTCGAACCGGAACGGCCCTGGCTGCGTCCACGCTTTCACAATGAACTCGTGCGCTTCCTGGAACCGCTCCCAGTTGTAGGTCGAGTTTGCGTCGTGTGCCACGCTCTCGCGCCCCGTTCCTCGCACCCACCCCGCGATCAACCGTCCATGCGAGATCATGTCGATGATCGCGAGCTGTTCCGCAAGCCAGAGGGGATCGTCCCAGATCGGCAGGATGTTGCCGATCAGCACGATCTTCGCCTTCTTCGTGACCCTCGCAAGGATCGCAGCCTCCACGTTTGTCACCTGGCCCATGCAGAACGGCGTACTGTGGTGCTCATTCAGCGCCAGCGCGTCGAACCCCATCTCTTCCGCATAGATCTTTTCATCCAGGTAGCGGTTGTAGAGCTCTGCCCCTAGCTTCGGGTCGTAGTCGCCATTCGTGGAATCCAGGTCCACGAGCCGCCGGCCAGTCGTCCCCCACCAGCTGGCGTCTGGGTCCTGGTAGGGCCGTTCCGTGAAGTAGCCGACGAGCATCCGCGTCCCTCCGCGGGCAAGCACCCGCCCGCCCAACGCTACCTGTCAGGCAGGCGCTCGTCCATGCGGCCGCAATTTGCACGCCAACACCAAGAACCGCTCGCCGATGTTGTCCATCGGGAGCGGTTCGGGCAGCCGTTTTAGACGGCTAACGTGTCCGGGCTATTGGCTTACCAGCGACGGCCACCACCGCCACCGCCACCACCGCCGCCACGCGGCGCGGGCCGGTCTTCACGAGCACGAGCCTCGTTAATCTGGAGGCCGCGGCCGTCCAGCATCTGGCCGTTCAGTTCGCGGATCGCCTTGTTCGCGGTCTCGGTGTCGGCAATCTCAACGAAGCCAAATCCGCGCGACTGGCCGGTATCCCGGTCTGTGATGATGCGCACGGACTCGGGGTTGTATGGGGCAAAGATGGTGCCGAGCGACTGCTCGGTCGTGGAATAGCTTAACTGACCAACAAAGATTCTCATGGGTTCTCCCGTTCGTTACGGCTCCCTTCAGGGGAGCGCGTGGAGGGCACCTTCAACGAATCGGGAAACACACACGGGAGGCATCTGTGCTGCAGATGACGACGCCTTGGGGCTCAATCGTTCGCGACGGCGGGCCGGGGGTCCGGCACTGACTACACTACCGTAACAGTGCTCCCCTCCCGTTACAAATCTGCCTGCCAGACCCGCTACGATGGAACCCATGCAGGGCAACCGCCTCCGCGAATCGGCCCGTGTCGTCACCCGCTATCGGGCGGGCCATGCATCTGTAGTTGAAGATCACGTCGCTGCTGAAGAACCGATGGAGACCCGCATTCTCTGGGAGCAAGATGGCCCGCTCCATCGGAAGAGCATCGCCGTCACCATGCGCACTCCGGGCGATGATTTCGCGCTCGCAGCTGGCTTCCTTTTCAGTGAAGGCCTGCTCGCCACTCGCAACGACATCGCCGACATCTCCTATTGCCGCGATGAACACGAACAGCAGGCCCACAACATTGTCAGCGTTACCCTTCGCCCCGGTCTCGCCTTCGATGCCGCTCGCCTCAATCGGAATTTCTACACGACTTCAAGTTGCGGCGTCTGTGGCAAAGCCTCCCTCGACGCCCTCTCGATCGGCGGTCATCAGCCGCTCGTCTCCCGCCAGCAGCTGGAGGCAGCAGTGCTTTCCGCGCTCCCGCGCACGCTCCGTGCGGCCCAACCCGTGTTCGAATCGACCGGGGGCCTCCATGGTGCCGGCCTCTTCGACAATGATGGCAACCTTATCGCCCTCAAAGAAGATGTTGGTCGTCATAACGCCGTCGATAAGCTCATCGGTGAACAATTCCTCGCGGGCAGCACGCCGCTCGACAATCGCGTACTGATGCTCAGCGGACGCGCCAGCTTCGAACTCGTGCAGAAGGCGCTGGCCGCTGGTATTCCCGTTGTCGCTGCCGTTGGCGCTCCCTCCAGTCTCGCCATCGACATCGCCGAAGCCTTCGGCATCACCCTTGCAGGCTTCGTCAGGCCAGAAAGCTTCAATGTGTACACCGGCCGGGAGCGAATCCTCACCTGACCTCGTAAACTGATAACCCCGGGCGTTACCGCAGCACCTGCCGCGCGTGGTCGGCCCGAGAGGAGGTACGCGTGATCGGATTCGTCTCCTGGGATGCAACCCTGGCCGCGGACCTGATCCGCGCGCGCCGCCAACTCCCCGGCGCTACGCTTCCCATTCTCCATGCCCTGCAGGACACGTTCGGCTACGTCGATGACCAGGCTATTCCCCTCATCGCCGATGCCCTGAACATCTCCCGCGCCGAGGTCGTCGGCGTCATCCACTTCTATCACGACTTTCGCCAGCAGCCGCCTGGCCGCCATATCCTTCGCCTCTGCCGCGCCGAGGCCTGCCAGTCCATGGATTGCGACAGCCTCGCCGGTCACGTCCGCGAACGCCTCGGTGTGGATTTCGGCGAAACCACGGCCGACGGTGCTGTGACCCTCGAAGCCGTCTACTGCCTCGGAAACTGTGCACTCTCCCCTGCCGCCATGCTCGATGGTCGCCTCATCGGCCGCGTCGATCCGGCCCGTGCTGAACAACTCCTCGCAGAGGCCCAGGCATGAGCGTTCGCGTCTACGTCCCCCTCGACGCCGCAGCCCGTTCAGTGGGGGCCGATGAAGTTGCGGCAGCCATCGCCGGTGAAGCCATCGCCCGCGAAATTGACATTGAAATCGTCCGCAACGGTACCCGCGGCATGGTGTGGCTCGAACCGCTTGTAGAAGTCGCCACTTCCGGCAGCCGCCTGGCCTACGGGCCTGTGTCGCCTGCCGATGTTCCGTCGCTCTTCGATTCCGGATTTCTCACCGGCGGCAGCCATCAGCTCTCCCTGGGGCCTACCTCTGGCATCCCCTTCTTCGCTCGCCAGGATCGCGTCACCTTCGCTCGCTGCGGCCTCATCGATCCTCTCTCCCTGGACGAATACCGTGCCAACGGCGGCCTCGCAGGCCTCACCCGTGCGCTCGCGATGACCAGGGAAGCAATCGTTCAGGAAGTTACCGATTCCGGGCTCCGCGGCCGTGGCGGCGCCGGCTTCCCGACGGGGATCAAGTGGAAAACCGTCCTTGATGAACCCGCGGACCAGAAGTACATCGTCTGCAATGCCGATGAAGGCGACAGCGGCACCTTCGCCGACCGCATGCTCATGGAAGGCGACCCCTTCGTCTTGATAGAAGGCATGGCGATTGCCGCCGTAGCCGTCGGCGCCACCATGGGCTACGTCTACCTCCGCTCCGAATACCCGGACGCATTCAACATCCTCCAGCGGGCCGTTGCCATCAGCCGCGACGCCGGCATTCTCGGCCCCTCGGCGCTCGGCAGTGGCCACCCCTTCGACATCGACGTTCGCCTCGGAGCCGGCGCCTACATCTGCGGTGAGGAGACATCGCTCCTCGAGAGCCTCGAAGGCAAACGCGGCGTCATTCGTGCCAAGCCCCCGCTGCCCGCCATCAGTGGCCTCTTCGGCAAGCCCACCGTCGTCAACAATGTCCTCTCGCTCGCCAGCGTCCCCGCGATCCTTGAGAAGGGCGCCGGTTACTACGCCGCCTTCGGGACAGGCCGTTCTCGTGGCACCATGCCCCTGCAGCTCGCCGGCAACATCAAGCATGGCGGCCTGTTCGAGACAGCCTTTGGTATGACGATCCGTGAGGCGATCTTCGCTGTCGGTGGCGGCACTGCCTCGGGCCGCCCCCTCCGCGCCATCCAGATCGGAGGCCCGCTCGGCGCCTACTTCCCGGACCATCTCCTTGATACGCCCCTCGACTACGAGGCGATGGCCGCTCAGAAAGGGATGCTCGGCCACGGCGGTATCGTCGTCTTCGACGACAGCGTCGACCTGGCTCGCCAGGCACGTTTCGCCATGGACTTCTGCGCCATCGAAAGCTGCGGCAAGTGCACGCCCTGCCGCATCGGCTCCACCCGCGGTGTCGAGGTCATCGACCGCATCGTCGCCGGCGAAGACCGCGCCCTGAACCTTGAACTGCTCGACGACCTCTGTGAGGTCATGGTCGATGCCTCCCTCTGCCAGCTTGGCGGACTCACTCCATTTCCCGTCCTCAGCGCTCTCCGCCACTTCCCCGAGGATTTCGATCGGCCTGCCACGGCCTCCCACCAGCCCGCGTTAGCGAAAGAGGGTTCCCAATGACGCTCGTGAAGGAAATCGATTACGGCACCCCGGCCGCGACGTCTGAAGTCGCCATCACGCTCCAGATCGATGGCAAGCCGGTCACCGTCCCGGCCGGCACATCCGTCATGCGGGCCGCCAAGGAGACTGGCGTAAGCGTGCCGAAACTGTGCGCCACTGATTCGCTCGACCCCTTCGGCTCCTGTCGCCTCTGCCTCGTTGAAATCGAAGGACGCCGCGGCACACCCGCCTCCTGCACCACTCCCGTCGAAGCCGGGATGAAGGTCACGACCCAGTCGCAGAAACTCGCGAAGCTCCGTCGCAGCGTTATGGAGCTCTACATCTCAGATCACCCGCTCGACTGCCTCACCTGCCCCGCCAACGGCGATTGTGAACTTCAGGATATGGCCGGCGCCGTCGGTCTTCGCGAAGTCCGCTACGGGTACGAGGGCGCCAACCACCTCAGCGAAGAGAAGGACGAGTCGAACCCCTACTTCACCTTCGACCCGGCCAAGTGCATCGTCTGCTCACGCTGTGTCCGCGCTTGCGACGAAGTCCAGGGCACTTTCGCCCTCACCGTCAAGGGCCGCGGCTTCGCCTCCAAGATCTCCCCCGGTGACATGCTCTTCCTCGAATCCGAGTGCGTGTCCTGTGGTGCCTGCGTCCAGGCCTGCCCGACTGCGACCCTCACCGAAAAAAGCGTCATCGAAAAAGGCCAGCCTGAGCACAGCGTCATCACGACCTGCGCCTATTGCGGCGTCGGCTGCACCTTCAAGGCCGAGATGCAGGGCAACGAAGTCGTCAAGATGGTCCCCTTCAAAGACGGCAAAGCCAATCACGGCCACTCCTGTGTCAAGGGCCGCTTCGCCTGGGGCTATACCACCCACCGCGACCGCATGCTCAAGCCCATGATCCGAAAGAACATCACTGACCGCTGGCAGGAAGTCAGCTGGGACGAAGCCATCTCCTACGCCGCCAGCGAATTTAAGCGCATCCAGGCAACCTACGGCCCCGACTCTATCGGCGGCATCACTTCCTCTCGCTGCACCAACGAAGAAACCTATCTCGTTCAGAAACTCGTCCGCGCCGGTTTCGGCAACAACAACGTCGATACCTGCGCCCGCGTCTGCCACTCACCCACCGGCTACGGCCTCAAGACCACGCTGGGCACCTCGGCCGGCACTCAGGATTTTGACTCCATCGAGCAAACGGACGTCGTCGTCGTTCTCGGCGCCAACCCCACCGACGCGCATCCTGTCTTCGCCTCGCGTATGAAGCGACGCCTGCGTGAAGGTGCTCGCCTCATCGTCATCGACCCTCGGCGGATCGACCTGGTGAAGTCGGCCCACGTGGAAGCTGAATACCACCTTCCTTTGCGCCCCGGTACTAACGTCGCCGTGATCAACGCAATGGCTCACGTCGTTGTCACCGAGGGCCTTGTTAACGAAGCTTTCGTGACGCAACGCTGTGACCTCGCCGCCTTCAACCGCTGGCGCGAGTTCATCCAGGACCCGCGCCACTCTCCGGAGTCTGTGGAGAGCATCACCGGCGTTCCGGCTGCCGACCTCCGTGCTGCCGCCCGGCTGTACGCGACCGGCGGCAACGCCGCGATCTACTACGGCCTCGGTGTCACCGAGCACAGCCAGGGCTCCACCATGGTCATGGGTATGGCTAACCTCGCCATGGCCACGGGCAACCTTGGCCGGGAAGGTGTGGGCATCAATCCGCTCCGTGGCCAGAACAACGTCCAGGGCTCCTGTGACATGGGCTCCTTCCCGCACGAATTCCCCGGCTATCGGCACGTCGGTGAACTCTCGGTCCGCTCCGTTTTTGAAGAAGCCTGGGCCGTAGGCCTTAAGGGTGACCCGGGTCTCCGCATCCCCAACATGCTCGATGCCGCCGTCGATGGCACCTTCAAAGGCCTCTACATCCAGGGCGAGGACATCGCCCAGTCGGACCCGAACACGAAGCATGTCACCGCCGGACTCGCCGCCATGGAATGCGTTGTAATCCACGACCTCTTCCTCAACGAGACCGCCAGCTACGCCCACGTGTTCCTTCCCGGCTCTTCCTTCCTCGAAAAGGACGGGACCTTCACAAACGCCGAACGCCGCATCGGCCGCGTGCGCAAGGCAATCCCGCCGATGGCAGGCTACGCAGATTGGGAAGTCACCATCGCCCTCGCGAAGGCCATGGGCTACGAAATGGATTACTCTCACCCGTCCGAGATCATGGACGAAATCGCTCGCCTCACTCCCACCTTCGCCGGCGTCAGCTACGACAAGCTCGAACGCCTGGGCAGCATCCAGTGGCCCTGCAACGAGAAAGCACCCGAGGGCACGCCCGTCATGCACAGCGAAGGTTTCGTCCGTGGCAAGGGCCAGTTCATGATCACCGAGTTCATCGCCACCGATGAGCGCGCCACTGATCGGTTCCCGCTCCTTCTCACCACCGGCCGCATTCTCAGCCAGTACAACGTCGGCGCACAGACCCGCCGCACGCCGAACGTCGAGTGGTTCGACGAAGACGTCCTCGAAATCCATCCCTGGGACGCAGAGAACCGTGGCATCAACGAAGGCGATCGCGTCGCCCTCACCAGTCGCGCGGGCGAAACCACCCTCCACGCCCGCATTTCCGAACGCATGCAGCCCGGCGTCGTCTACACCACCTTCCACTTCCCCGGAACTGGCACCAACGTCGTCACCACTGAATTCGCCGACTGGGCCACAGACTGCCCCGAATACAAAGTCACCGCCGTCCAGGTCCGCCGCACCATGCACCGTGCTGCTTGGCAGGAGAACTACGACGCCCTCCGCGAACAAACCACGATCGTAGGAGCCCCCGCTGGTGGGGCCAGTTAGTCATGGAGTCAGCCAACGCTCGCAACAACGCACTCCCCCTCGCCTCGCGCAGCAGGAGAGGGGGCTGGGGGGTGAGGGTCTAGATGGACGAACAGGTCATGGTCCACAAGGTCAACCAGATCGCCCTCTACTTCGCGTCGTACCCGCGGGAAGAAGCAATCCCGGGCATCGCCGATCACCTCCTTAAGTTTTGGGAACCCCGCATGCTTCGTCAGATCCAGGCTTACGTTGCCGCGGGCGGTGCCAACCTCCACGAACTTGTCCCGGCGTCCGTCCGCCTTACTCAGCGGGCTCCGGCGTAGCCGTGCGTATCCGTGTCTTCCCGCGGCCCCGGCCGTCCTCGCCGCGGGCTGTCCGAAGTAAGCCGGGTCCCGTTACCTTGCAATTCCCCTCGCCTCGTCGGAGGGGCCAGGGGTGAGGGTCGCCTCAGCCCGAAGCACGCATCTAAAGTTTGGCGCCTGCGCCTACCGCCGCTCCAATGCCTTTCGCAACTCCGCCCGGTGATCCGGATGAGCGATCGAGATCAGCTCCTCAGCCCGTTCGCGGTCGCTCTTTCCAAAAAGCCGCGCAATCCCGTACTCCGTGATCACATAGTCCGCCATCTGCCGTGGCACCGTCACGATCGTCCCCTCCGGCAACCGCGGCATGATCCTGCTCACCGTCCCGCTGGCGGCCACTGACCGCAGGATCGTCACGTTTCTTCCCCCCTTCGCCATCAGTGAGCCAATCGCGAAGTCCTGCTGGCCACCCGGGCCGCTCCACATCTCCGCTCCGATCGACTCCGCCGTGATCTGCCCCGTGAAATCGATCGCCAGGGCGTTGTTGATGCAAATGATGTTCTCGTTCTGTGCGATGACCATCGGATTGTTGACGTAACTCACGTCATACAGGGCGAACACCGGGTTGTCGTTGATGAATTCAATGTCGCCTTCGCCTGATGCTTCGAGCTGCGTCGTCACGTACTTCCCCGGGTGTAGCGTCTTTCGTGATCCAGTGATCACTCCCTCGCGCACAAGCCGCGTCATCCCGGGCACGCTCAGCTCGGCGTGGACACCGAGCTCCTGCTTGCCCGCAAACGCTCCGGCCGCTGGCAACCCGTTCGTCAGGCCTCCCGTGCCCACCTGGATCGTGTCTCCATCCTTCACCAGCTCGTTCACAAGCGCGCCCAGCTGCATCGGGTAATCGTCGGCCACCGGGATAGCTCGCCGCTCCGGCAGTGGCCCCGCCTCCACGAAGGCGTCGAACTCGCTCACGTGCAGTCGTCCCTCGCCGTGCGTTCGAGGGTAGCTCGCGTGCATCTCAGCGATCACGGTCCTCGCGCGTTTTGCGAATCCCGGCCCATTCCAGACCGCCATCCCAAAGCTGCAGAACCCAAGGTGGTCTGGGGGCGTCACCGCCACGAGCGCCACGTCCGGGTTGTGGACCGGCGTCCCGCGCTCGTCACCCGGCTTGAATCGTTGCGTAAACGGCACGCTCGTGAAATCCGCCTGCCGGGCACTGATCGCCGCGCGCGAAGCCGGAGTGCTGAACATTTCGATGTGCATCCGGAACGCAGGGTGCCCCGGCTGCCACCACCCTGGGTCAGTCACCGGCGCGCTTGCAAACACATCTACGTCGCGGAGTTCGCCCGCTCGCGCAAAGATCGCCGCCGTCACCGTCGGCACCAGGGCCCCCGTCGGAATGCAGATCGTATCGCCGCTTTGTACCAGCTTCGCTGCCTCCGAAGCTGGCATCAGCTTCGAGGCAAACGCCTCCGGCCACGCTTCGATTCGTTCGGACATCAGCTCCCCTCGCTATCCCTGCTTCTGCAGGAACTCCTCAGGCTTGGCCGCGAACTGGTTCCGGCACGCCATCGAGCAGAAGTAGTGCCACTTCCCTTCATGGAAGCTCTTCGTGCCCTTCGTCGGGTCCGTCTCCGGCGCTCCTGCCGGGATAGTCCCTACGGCTGCGTTGACTGCCGCGGTGTCCACCTCTTTGCCACACACGATATCTATAGCCATTCCGTCTCCTCCTCGATTGTCCGGGCGACGTCCGCGAGGCATTCCTCGGCCGTCCCCCACGTCAGCGATGCCTGCTTGCCGCGCAGACTGAAGAAGTGCAGGTCGTACTCCGTCACGAACCCCATGCCGCCGTGTAGTTGGTGCGCAAGCATCGGCACCTCCGTTGCGGTCCTTGATGCCTCGGTCTTTGCGACGGCAATCTGTGTATCCGTCACCTGCCCGTGGTCGAGGTCGTACAGCCCCTCGTACGTCAGATAGCGAGTTGCCAGCACGTGGGTGGCCATGTTGGCGCAGTGATGCTTCACTGCCTGGAAGCTCCCGATCGGCCGCCCGAACTGCACCCGCATCCCCACGTACTCGACCGTCATATCCAGCGCCTGCTGCGAGCAACCAAGGCACTGCACCGTCGCGAACAGCCGCCCCAGTCGCTTCAGGAAGAGCACGCCGTCTTCGCCGCATACGCGCCTTGCCGGCCTATTCGCATACGTCGCCACCGACTGCGGGATCTTCCCGATGTTTGCCAACGAACGGTGGCTCACCTGCGCGTCGTTTTCCACCAGGTACAGGCCCAGACCGTCCTCGCCGCGTGCCGCCACCAGGTGGTGCGAGACCTCCGCGCCGTAGTCTACGAAGTACTTCCGCCCGGAAACCGTCCCGCCCGAAACCTGCATTGCGATGTCGGCGAACGAATCCCCTTCTTCGAGAATGGCCGGCGTTAGGGTCATCGTGCCCGACTGCACGCCCGCCGCGACCTCCGCCGCCAGTGCCTCCGCCCCGAACTTCTGGATCGTGGCCGCACACGCGAGCGTCTCCGCGATCGGGACCAGCACCGCCCTTCGCGTCAGCTCTTCGACTAATACCCCGCTGTCCGTCAGGTCGCCTCCCTGCCCGCCGAGATCCTCGCGGAATGGCAGCCCCAGCCAGCCCTGTGCAGCGAGGCTCGCCCAGAGGTCCGAATCCATGCCTCCGGTCCGCTCCACCTCGCGGATGCGCGAAAACGGCACCTCCTTTTCGAGGTACTCCCGGATCGAATTCTGGATGAGTTGTTGTGTTTCGCTGAGCTGCGTATCCATTCTGCCCCTCCTCTACCGCGGCAGCCGGAGCCCGCGCTCGGCGATGATGTTCCGTTGCACTTCGTTCGTCCCGCCGCCGAAACGCAGGATCGGGGACGATCGAAATGTCTGCTCGTTCTGCCCATCATTCGGAGTCATATTGCCGCTTTCGAACCGCAGCGCTCCCGCGCGCCCGAGGAGGTCCATCCCCGCTGCACTGAGCCGGTACCGCAGCTCCGAACTCCAGATCTTCACCATCGACGCTTCCATCGTCGGCGTCCGCCCGCTCGAAATGATGTCAGCGTTCACGGCGTTTAACGCCCGCAGCACATGCAACTCAACTTTCAACTCTGCCAGCCGCGTCCGCACCGCCGGGTCATCCAGCTTCTCGGGCTGGTGTGCGCGCATCCATTCGATGATGCGTTCCCACTGCCGTGCCAGCGCCCCCGTCGGCGCGAGGCTCACCCGCTCGAAGTCCAGGGCGTTTGCGACGATGTACCAGCCCCGGTTCTCTTCACCGACCAGCGATTCCGCTGGGATGCGCACATCCTCGAAGAACACCTCGTTCGTCCGCACTCCTGCCATCGTGTACAGCGGCCGCACCGTCATCCCCGGCATGTTCAACGGCACGATGAATACCGAGACGCCCCGGTGCTTTGGCGCCTCCGGGTCCGTCCGTGCCGCCAACCACACGTGGCTCGACACATGCGCGCCTGAAGTCCAGATCTTCTGCCCGTTCACCACGTACTCGTCGCCGTCACGCACCGCCCGCGTCTGCAACGACGCGAGGTCAGTCCCCGCATTCGGCTCCGAGTACCCGAGCGCGAATGTGATCTCGCCGTCGAGGATCCCCGGCAGGTATTTCTTCTTCTGCTCCTCCGTCCCGAAGTTCATCAACGCCGGCGCGACGGACCCCACGGAGAGGCCGCCGTACGGCATCCCCCAGTAGCTGAACTCCTGCACCATCACGAACTGGTACCAGGGCGACTTCCCGCCACCGCCGTACTCCGTCGGCCAGGCACCGCGAAGCCATCCCCGCTTCTCCATCTCGTCGTGCAGCGCCGTTGCTCGAGGCCCGCGCACCCCTTCGCCGCCGCCGCTTCGCAATTCCTGCCGAAGCTCATCCGTCACATTCGCTTTCGCGAACTCCCGCACGTCCCTGCGAAACGCTTCAAGATCCTCTGGCCAGTCGTACTCCATGTATCACCTCAACCTGGTACTCGGCGTAACTTCCGGCTGCCCGGCGGCCGCTGCGATAATTGGTCGGCGCTCGGGCGCGCATCCAGTCCTAAGGTAGTTCGAGCGTCAGGTTCGCTACCGTTGCGTCCTTCTCGATCTGGTTGTCGAGGTGGATCTCAAGGTCCAACAGCTTCTGCCCTTCCTGCTCGTACTTCTTCGTCACCCAGCCTCGCGACGCGATCGTGTCGCCCAGGCAGTTCGGGCCTTTCATCGCGAACCGTAACTTCCGGAGGAACGCCTCCGGGCCCGCCCAGTCCGTCGCGATCCTCCCGAACAGCCCTTCGTAGAACATCGTGTTCACGAAGATGTCTCGCGCCCCGTTCGCCTTCGCGAACTCGCGGTCGTGGTGAATCGGGTACAGGTCCCGCGTCCCCGCCACGTCGATCATCAGGGTCCGGAGCGAGATCGGGAACGTCACGCTCGTGACCTCGTCCCCCTCCTTCACCTCGTTCCAGTTTCTCGTCGTGAACCGCGTTGCCGTCGACATCGTCGTTACTCCTTTACCGCGTGATACTTCAACAGCACCATCGTCGAACGCCCAATCAGCCGGTCTCCCACCTCGGTGCGGTACTCCGTTACGCTCGTGATGAAGACTCCCTTTCCGACCCTGACCGTCTTTTCCTCCGACACGTTCGTCGTCATGCTTCGCATCTTCAACCGCCCGTCCCACGGCCCGAACGGCGCCAAATACTCCACTTCTTGTCCCGCGACCGTGTTGACGGTGTACCCGTACTGTTCACTCAGCGCGTGGATCGGGCTCTGCTCCGCCGTGGAGTCGGCTGCGTTCAGTGCCGCCGCGTCCTCGGCCGTCTTTCGCTGCAGGTAGTCTGGTGTCCACCACGGCGAAAACGTCATCGAGAACAGTGACTGTGGCGGCGCGATGATCCGGCCGAATCTGCTCGACTTCGCGAACTCCGCATCCCAGTAAACGGGGTTGCCGTCCTCGGCCACCTCGCAATACCGCCGGATCGCCGTCTCCGTCACCTCGTCCCGCGTGATCCGGAATGGGCCCCACTTGTTCAGATGCGGTCTCACAGCTTCCTGGAACGAGACCGCCGGTGCCTCGGCTTCGCCCATCGGCCGCCCCTCCTTCATTCGCCCGGGCGTCTCCCGCGCGCTGCCGAGACGCTATCCACGCCACGATCGCCCGTCAAGGCGGTTACGTTGTCCCTGCCGTTACCCGTTCGTACATCCGCCCTGCCGTTTCCACGATCCGGTCCACGTCCTCGGCCAACAGGAATCGCGCCGCGACGAGCTGCGTCGCCGCTTCCCGGATAGCCCCCCGGTAGTCCTCCACGCTCGCATACCGCTCTTCGATGGATCGTCTCGGGTCACCCGTCGCCGTCCGGCTTCGGACGTCAATCGGAAATACCTTGGTCGACCCCGACATGTCGGCCATCTGCCCCACGCCGCCGGTCTCCGGATGCCGTGCGTTCCAGCCCGCGAATGTCGCGAACGGTGCCGCCACTTTCGGCAATCTGATTCCCGTCACCTCGTTGCCGTCCTCATCCACGTCGGCTACCGGCGTCGCCGCTCGCAGCCCTGCCACAGTCAGTCGTACGAGACCTGGGATCGCCCCGAGCTTCTCCAACACGCTTGTTCGCGCCACGGCGGTCCCGGCAGCGAACGTCGGCACGAGCGACTCCGGCGCCGCCACCTCCCCTGTGCACCATCTATCAAGGTTCATCAGCGCCGCCCGCATTGCCGCCGTGTAATTCAGCATGCTCAGCGGGTTCGCAACGTGCTGGTCCGGATTTAGCGGCGCACGGTTACTCAAGAACGGGATCCCCGGTCCGTGCTGGCAACCGGCCAGCATCCAGATGCGCATATCCTCAGGGATCGGCAGGTCAGTCCCTTCTTCTAGGTCCGCGTGCACCAGCATCGCTTCGGAGCGCCAGTATTCGTTCGCTGTGTTGAGTTCGATCACCTTCGGCACGCCGCCACGTGCCCGCTGCTTGTCCAGGATCGTCTCCGGAGTGAGCGAGGACGGCACATACGCGTACGGCGGTGCCTGCGCGGGTCCCTCGCCGTACTGTGCCGACGGCTGCGCCCCACGGAAATTGAACTCGCCCCGCCGCGCCCCGGCGATCTGCACGAACATCCCGTCGCATACCTGCCGTTCGGACTCATCCACGTTCAGGCCCAGGTGCAGGAACTCCCTCAGGAAGCGGCCTGTCTGCGAAACACCGTGCGTGTATGCCCGCGTAATCGAACGGGCAGCCGGGTTGCTTTCATCCGTCGTCCCGTAGCGGAAGAACGAAACGGCATCCCGGATCGCCAACAATCCGGCGCCTGTCACGGGGCATGTGGCCGTCCGGTATCGAAGCGCGTAGATCGTCCCCGCGGCGAATCCACCGGCCTTCGCAATCCAGCGCGCGTCCCGGACGCAGCGTCCGTCTTCGTCCACGCGCCCGAACCGCCACGCATCCCGCTCGACCCTTCGTGGTTCGCCAAGCGGCGTATCTCGCTCCCACAATTCTGCAGCCGGGTCATCGATGTCCATTGCAGGGTAGGCGTGGTGTACCCGGTCCTCGTGGTAACTCGGGTGGGACGGCCAATGGCCCAGGTATTCGCTTGCCCGATCAGTCAACGGCTGGAAATTCACACCCACGACCGTGCTCGCCGGAGTCCCGTCCGGCTCGTATGCCAACGGCGCTCCCAGGCCCAGGGAGCCAGGTGTCCGCATGACGTCCCACTGCCACCCGCACAGTGCCACCGTCCATCCGCGCTCTAGCAGAAATCCGTCGCCCGTCTCAATGCGGTCGCCCGGCGCTGGCACGAACCCGGCCGGCGGATAGCTGAACGGCAGCAGCGCCGTCCGTCCGCGGTTGACCACCGATGCCAGCAGCTTCCCACTCCTGCGTTGTTGCTCGATCGGCTGCAACAACACGGTGTCCGCCTCGAACGCGACACGCCCGTCGCGCATCCTCGGCGCCAGTTCGAGGTCCGCGATACCAGCGTTAAGCGCCGCCGCCGGGTCCACAGCAAACCGGACAAGCGCATCAATGCGTTCGTACTGCCCGGCCACCCCGAACTCCCGGCCACCGTCCAGCACGCTGCGTCGCAGGACCTGGAACTGCGTCACACTCATGGGCGCGGAGTCTACGCCATCCACCGGCGCCCGGATGCATCCCTCACACGCCACCTGGCGTATCGATCGGGATGACATCAACCCTTGATGTCAGGTGATGCTTCCCCGACGAAATGATCACGCCGCCAATCGGCGCCACATCCAGGTAGTCCCGCCCGATCGCTGCCGTAATGTGATCCTCGCCCGTGATCACGGCATTCGTTGGGTCCAACCCAATCCACCCGGCCCGCGGACCGCACCACGCTGCTACCCAGGCGTGTGTCTCGTCCGCTCCCTCCAGGCGCGCCTGGCCCGGCGGAGGAACCGTCCGCAGGTATCCGCTCACGTATAGGGCGGGTAGCCCCAGGCCGCGAAGTCCAGCGATCATTACCTGTGCGAAGTCCTGGCAGACTCCACGCCGCCGCGCGAACGCCTCTGCTGGGGACGTCGTCACATCCGTCGCTCCTGGCTCATACGCGAATTCGTCACGGATCCGCGTTGCGAAGTCAAAGCAAGCCGCCAATATCGGTCTCCCCGGCGGAAAGCTTGCGCCCGCGTACGTCGTAAGTGCGTCCGCTAGCTCTATTCCGCGGCTCGGGAACAGGCCGTGAATCGGCGAGTCTCGCCCCATGTCCAGCGATGCTGCCGTCAGCTCCCTGCAGCCCTCCCAGCCTGGCGTCCCCTCCGCGTCGGGCTCCGGCCATCCTTCGACTACCACTTCCGCGTTCATGACCACGTCAAGCTGCTCATGCGGTACGTCGAACGCGATGCTGACAACCCGGTTCCCAAAAAAGTCACCATGCACATGACGTTCAGCGGGCTCGGGCTGGATCTGTAGATCCGCGCTGATTACCCGCAACCCAGGACGTATCGCCGGGATGAGCCGGATCGTATGCTGCGATGCCGCCACCATGTAGTCGTACTCATACCGCGTCTCTTGCCGGATCGAGTACCTCATACCAGCTCTTCGCTCGAGGCCGACGTTTCCCGTGGCATGAAGTACCGTTCGGAGAGGATGCCAGAGAGGTCCATCAGCCTCCGCTCCATTGCAAGCAGGTCCGTTGCCCGGATACTCCGTGGGTCTGCTACCTGGAGGTCCGTCCGCAGCCGTGCCACGATCCGCTCCGCATTATTCAGTGGTCCTCCCCGCTCGTGGCCCGGCAGCTCGGCCAGGCTCAGGCCAATCCGCCCTATCTGGAACGCCACGGAACGCGGGTTGTTTTCGTCGAGCAAGATGAGGTCCAGCGCCGGTGCTATGGCTCGAATGACATAACGATTGCGATACGTGATCTGGCTATCCGCCAGCTCCAGGAGCGCGTCCAGTCCTTCCTGCCATGAAGTGTCGAACGCGAATCTCCGCGTGAACCTGCACAGTGCCAGCGCCCTCTCGATCCGTCGTCCCATCTCCAGGAAACGCCACGCGAACAGCCGCGTCATATTCTCGTGGACGAACCCCGCCAGCGCCGCCAGGATCCGTAACGCTCTCTGGGCGAACTCGATTACGTCCATCTCATTGGTGATGCTCGAATGCGCTCCCGCAAGGTCATCCAACTCCGAAAGTGCCCGCCACATGTCTGTCGAGAGACGGTCCCGCGTTACGCTCGCCGCCTGGAGTGCGCGCGCTACCAGGGCCGGCACAGATCCCGGCAATGCATCGTCCGTCACCGCCGCCAGCACTGCGGCCAGCGGCCCGGGATCGACCTCGCCGGCTTCCCGAGCGGGTGCCGCCCCCCACGCTCGCAGCATGTCTGTCAGCCGCAACGACACCGGATCCTGCCGGCGCCCCGTCTCAGCCATCTGAGATGCCAGCGCCCGAACGACGCGAAGCGTCGACTCGGATCGCTCGGTGTACCGCCCGAGCCAGAACATGTTGTCCGCCGTGCGACTTGGTAGCATCCCCGTCGTCCGCCGGATTGGGATGTCCTCCGGCGTTGGTAACAGCGAGATCGGCGCCACAGGCTGCACCGACGGCACCCACACATCTGCTGACCGCCCGCCCGTCTGCATGCTCACCGCGTACGCGTCTTCCTTGTCGGAAACCCGGCAGAATCCGCCCGGCATGACAGCCCACCCATCGTTGGTGCGGGCAACATAACAACGTAGGATAAATGGTCTTGGTTCGAGCCTTCCATTCGCCCAGACGGGCGTCGTCGAAAGTCGTGCGGGCTCCTGCCCCACGATGTCGATCCCGCGTCGTGCCATTGCCTGCTCCAGGCGCATCCGCTGCCGTTCGTCCAGGCTGCTTCCAAACACCGCCGCATCTGCAGGCAGTCCCGCCACTGGCTCGCGGAATGCCGACGCCACAACAAGCTCGTCGAGCCGTTCCAGCACGTACTCCCGCTCATCTTCCTGCCCGCACCACCATGTCGCTACGTTCGGAAGCAGCAGGTCCTCGCCGAGGATCCGCCGCGCGAGCGTCGGCATGAAGCTCATAAGCGCCCGTGATTCCAGCATGCCACTGCCGAGCGCATTCGCTACCGCCACTCGTTGCGCTCTCACGGCCCGTACAAGTCCTGGCACTCCGATGCGCGATTTGGAATTCAACTCCAGCGGGTCAGCAAAGTCCGAGTCGAGCCTCCTCAGCAGCACTTCCACCCGGCGCAGCCCCGATACCGTCCGCACGAACACTTCGTCGCCGCGCACCGCCAGGTCTTCAGCCTGCACCAGCAGAAAACCGAGGTAGCGAGCCAGGTACGCATGCTCAAAGTACGTCTCATTTAACGGCCCCGGTGTCAGCAACGCGGGCCGCCCATCCTCGCGCCGTGCCAGCCCCGCAAGGGCCGACCGAAACCCATCGAAGAATCCCGCCAGACGCCGCACATTGAAGTCGCGATACGTGTCGGGGAGTGCCCGCGAAAGCGCAATCCGGTTTTCCAGCGCATATCCCGGTCCGGACGGTGCCTGGGTCCGGTCGGACAGCACCCAGAACCGGCCATCCGGTCCCCTGCCAATGTCCGCTGCATACATCCACAGGTGCGAACCGCCCCGCGGTGGCGCTCCAGCCAGCGGCCGCAGATATTCGCTGCTCCCTGCCACCACCGCGGCGGGGAGCGCCCCTTCCGCTACAAGGCGATTCTCGCCGTAGCTGTCGGCCATTATTGCTTCCAGCAGCTCAGCGCGCTGAATCAGTCCTCGCTCAAGCTGATCCCATTCCGGCGGGTCAATGATTAGCGGCACATGGCTCAGAGGCCATGGCCGCTCGCTGCCCGCTGCCCCATCGGCATACACCCGGTAGTAGACCCCCGAATCCCGCAGGTACTTGTCTGCGCTTGTAAACCCCCTCGCAATCCCCCCCGGCCCAAGCTTCGCAAGCGCCTCCAGGAACGGCAGCCAGTGTGGCCGGACGCTCCCGTCGGCAGCCACCATCTCGTCTGTCACCCCCGGCAGCGGACGATAGGTCTCCGCCAGCGACGCAGCGCCAGGCCCGCCGCTCCGGCTGCGCGTGCTCAATTGGGCCGCCGCCCATTCGCACGGCGCAGGTCCAGCGTCAGCGGGAAGTCCCGGTTCAGCTCTTCAGGCGGGACTTCCACGAAGCCGGGCGTATGCCCGTGGTTCTGGAACCGCGCCAGTCGCCGTGCTTCCGCTTCGTACGCGTTCACCGGCATCGTTTCGTAGTGGCGGCCGCCCGGATGACTGACGTGATACACGCACCCACCAAGCGACCGCTTGCTCCACGTATCGATCACGTCAAACGTGAGCGGTGCCTGCGGCTTCAGCGTTGGGTGCAGCCCGGAATGCGGTTGCCACGCCTTGAACCGCACTCCCGCTACATACTCGCCCGCTGCTCCGATCGGAGTCAGTGGCACCCTGCGGCCGTTGCAGGTCACCACATGCCGTCCTGGGTTCAGTCCTGAAGCCGACACCTGCAGCCGTTCCACGGCCGAGTCCACGTAGCGCACCGTCCCGCCCGGCGCCCCTTCCTCGCCCATCACATGCCACGGTTCCAGTGCTTGCCGGACTTCCAGCCGCACGCCGCCGTGCTCTACCTCGCCGTAGAAGGGAAAGCGAAACTCCCACTGCGCCCGGAACCAGGTCGCATCGAACCCGTACCCCGCCCGCTGCAGGTCATCCAGCACGCCCAGGAAATCCTCCCAGACGAAGTGCGGCAGCATGAAGCGGTCGTGCAGCACCGTCCCCCACCGCGTCAATCCACCCGACTGTGGCTCCCGCCACATCCATGCCACCAGCCCTCGAAGTAGCAACTGCTGCGCCAGGCTCATCCTTGCATCCGGCGGCATCTCAAATCCCCGGAACTCGACCAATCCGAGCCTCCCGGTCGCGCTATCGGGCGAAAACAGCTTATCGATGCAGATCTCCGTCCGGTGCGTGTTCCCTGTCACGTCGATCAACAGGTTGCGAAACAGCCGGTCCACCAGCCACGGCCGGGGAGGCGTCCCTTCGCCCGGGGCCGGCACTTCTGCCATCGCAATCTCAAGCTCGTACAGCGAATCGTGTCGTGCTTCGTCGATCCGTGGGGCCTGGCTCGTCGGTCCGATGAACAGGCCCGAAAACAGGTACGAAAGCGATGGATGCCGCTGCCAGTACAGGAGGATGCTCTTCAGCAGGTCCGGCCGCCGTAGAAAAGGGCTGTCCTTCGGCGTCGCGCCCCCGAGCACCACGTGGTTCCCACCGCCCGTCCCCGTGTGCCGCCCGTCAATCATGAACTTCTCGGTCCCCAGCCGTGTCAGCCGCGCCTCTTCATACAGCTCGGTCGTCGTCTCGACGCAGGCCGCCCAGCTGCCCGCCGGATGCACGTTCACTTCGATCACGCCCGGGTCCGGTGCAACCTTGATCACGTTCAACCGTGGATCCTGCGGCGGCTGATACCCCTCGATATGTATTGGCATTCCGCGCGCCGCGGCCGTCTCTTCCACTGCCGTTAGCAGTTCGAGATAGTCCTCCAGCTCACGCACCGGCGGCATAAACACGCACAATCGGCCATCTCGCGGCTCGATCGTCAGCGCCGTCCGTACCTCCGCCGCCTCGATGTCCTGCTCCACCAACGCTCCCTGCTGGACGGTGGATGTGGCCGATCGCTGGTACCCCTGCGCCATCTCGTCGGGGTCCGCCAACTCCCCGCGTTCTTCTGAAGGGTCCGCCGGCACAATGTGCGGGTAGGCATCCTTCTCGATGTGCGGCAGCGACCCGAGCGGCAACCGGAATCCCGCTGGCGAATCCCCCGGCACTAGGTACAGCTTCGCCCTCCGCAGCTTCCAGTGATCGCTTCGCCAACCCTTTTCCGCCTTTGCGTTCCATCGCTGCACCGGGATAACAAAGCCAGTCGGCGTCCCCAGTCCGTGCTCGAATACCTTCACCATCCGCGCGCGCTCTTCCGGGTCCTCCAGCTTCGAATCCTCGACGCTGACGTTCACCGGCAGGTCGGCTTCCTTTACCATCCAATGCATGGGGTCCTCGTAGGCCGGCAGGGCAAACTCCTGCCCCACTCCGAGGGCGTCGGAGAGTGCCAGCGCATACGCCTCAGCATCATCCACACTCGCGCCACTCCCCTCTTCGCCCGCGAGCAGTGATTCGTTTCGCCAGATCGGCTTGCCGTCCGTTCGCCAGTACAGCGAGAACGTCCACCGCGGTAGCGACTCTCCCGGATACCACTTCCCCTGTCCGTAGTGCAGGAATCCTCCGGGTGCGAACCGATCCCGAAGCCGCCGGATTAGCGCATCTGCCAGTTCCCGCTTCATCGGGCCGACCGCGGCCGTGTTCCACTCCGCCCCCTCGTAGTCGTCTATCGAGACGAACGTCGGCTCGCCACCTAGCGTCAGCCGCACGTCCTGGGCGTTAAGGTCGTCGTCCACCGTGTGGCCCAGCGCCTCCAGGGCGGACCATGCTTCGTCCGAAAATGGTGCCGTTACTCTCGGCTTCTCGGCGATTCGCTCCACTCGCATCTCGAAGTGGAAGTCAACCCCCGCGCTTTCCACCATCCCGCTGATCGGCGCTGCCGAGCGGTAATGTGGCGTCGCGCACACTGGGATGTGGCCCTCACCGCACAGCAGGCCCGATGTCGGGTCCAAGCCGACCCAACCTGCCCCCGGCAGGTACACCTCTGCCCACGCGTGCAGGTCCGTGAAGTCCTGTTCCGTCCCCGGGGGCCCATCGAGCGCTTTGAGGTCTGGCTTCAGCTGGATCAGGTATCCCGATACGAATCGCGCCGCGAAGCCGAGGTTCCGCAAAATCTGCACCAGCAGCCACGCTGAATCCCGGCACGACCCCGACGCCTGGTCGAGTGTGTCCTCCGGGCCCTGGACTCCGGTTTCCATTCGGATCACATACCGCACCTGCTCCTGCAACAGCCGGTTCAACTCGACCAGGAACTCCACCGTGCGCCCAGGCAGGTCCGTGAGGTTCGCTAGGTACTCCCGCAATCGCGGCCCGGTGGGCTCCGGCTCCATGTACGCCGCCAGGTCCCCCCGCACGTCCTCCCCATAGGCAAACGGCCACTGCTCTGCGTACGCCTCCACAAAGAAGTCGAACGGGTTGATCACCGAAAGGTCAGCCAGGAGGTCGACCTCAACGCGGAACTCCGTCGTCTTCTCCGGGAACACGAATCTCGCCAGCCAGTTCCCGTGTGGGTCCTGCTGCCAGTTCACAAAGTGGTTCTCGGGGGTCACCTTCAACGAATAGCTCGGGATCCGCGTGCGGCTGTGCGGAGCGGGCCGCAGCCGGATCACCTGCGGCCCCAGCGAGACCGGCCGGTCGTACAGGTACCTCGTCACATGATGAAGCGAAGTCAGAATGCCCATTTCACCCGGCCTGCATGTCCTTAACAGACGTTACGGCCTTGCCGCTCGGTTTGGAAAGCTATCCGCCCCGCTGCTCCCGCCACCGCTATACTGCGGCCCATCATCCTCAGCCCCTCGGAGCCCCACAAATGACCCAATACGAGACCATCGAAGTAGACCGCTCAGGTCGTGTCGGCATCATCCGGCTCAGCCGGCCCGATGTCCTCAACGCCTTCAATGCCACCATGTACCGCGAATGGGGACACGCCGCCGATGCGTTTAATGCGGACCCCGCCATCGGTGCCATCGTCACCACCGGCAACGGCCGCGCGTACAGCTCCGGCGCAGATATCGGCGGCTTCGAGCGGACGTTCACCGGCGGTCCCGGGAACCAGGAAGAAGGCTCCCGTAGTCCCTTCGATCCGGACCGCCTCGCCGCCTCAAAACCGCTCATTGCAGCCGTGAACGGTGTTGCGGTCGGCATCGGCCTCACATCCATCCTCTGGTTTGACCGCATCGTCGCCTCCACCCAGGCTCGATTCTCCATGCGATTCGCCGCCATCGGCCTCACTCCCGAACTCAACAGTCAGTGGCTCCTTCCTCGTCTGATCGGCCTCCACAACGCAAAGGAGATGATGCTCACTGGCCGCATCTACAGCGCGGCCGAGGCGAAAGAGCTTGGTCTCGTGCGCCACGTCGTCGAGCCGGATGAGCTCATGCCCACGGCGATCGCCCTCGCTGCCGAAGTCGCCGCCAATCCGATCGAGACCCTCCGCGCCATCAAGGGTGCAATTCACCAGGACATGCAACTCACCGAGATGGCTCAGACTGAGAAGCGTTCCACCGCTCTGTTCGGCGAATCGCGAAAGACCGCCGTCCATCGCGAAGCCCTCCTCGCCATCCGCGAACGCCGCGCTCCTCGCTTCCACGACGCAGCCCACATGGCCACGATCGAAGCGATGATAGGCACCAGCTAGCCACACCTCGGATCAATGTCCGGCAGACAGAAAACGGGGCGGTCTCTCAAGAGACCGCCCCGTTTTCGCGGAGGGGGATCCGTCTGAATCCGGTGTGCTACGCCTCGGTCGCAGCCGCCTCTTCGTCGGTGGTGCCGTTGGGGGCGGTGTCCGGCGTGGCGTCAGGTGTCACGCCGCCGTCCTTGTTGCAGTCGCCCTTCATCCCACGGCCCCCATCCGCGCGAATGCCGGAGAGGATGTCGGCGATGTGCTCATCGATATCGGCGAGCTTGGCGTCTGCCTGTTCCTGCGTGATCTCGCCAGCCGCCAGCTTGGTCGCGACATCGGCCCGCGCCGCCGCCGTCACACTTGCCGTCAGCGTGGCAGCATCCACGCCCTTCTCAGCAGCGACATCGAGGATCGACTTCCCGGTTTCGAGTTCGGCTTTCAGCTCCTCGGCCGTCATTCCGAGCTCACCCGCCGCGGTTTCGATGATGTTCAGGCGACCGCCTTGGCTGCCGCGCAAAGCCAACCGGCCGTTCATTGCCGGTACGCTGTCAGCGCCCAGGGGTGCCGTCCTCAGCCGCGTGGCCTGCTGACCGCTGGCAGCGGTGGTCGTTGCGACGCCAGTCGCGGTGTCCGTGCTCGTCGCTGCGAGCGCAGCTGGCACCACCGCGACCATCGTCGCAGCGCCGCCGATCAGCCCAACCGCAAGCATCTTCATATTCATGGGGTCTGTTCTCCTTTGGTTTCCATCCGCGATGGAGAAGGGGTTTGCCATCGCGGTATCACTAGCCTGCCGCCACTCCCTGAGAACCCCCTGAGAGCGTTCAGCCCCCTTGACGTTCAAGCGGAAGCCGCAACACGAACGTTGCGCCGTCGCCCGGCTCGCTCGCCATCGAAACGCCTCCGCCGTGCGCCTCCACCGTCGCGGCCACGATGCTCAGCCCCAGTCCTGCCCCACCCCGCGCCCTCGCCCGCGATGGGTCCAGCCGGAAGAACCGCTCGAACAGCTGGTCCTGTGCGTCGTGAGGTATCCCCGGCCCGTGGTCTCGGACCTCCACAAACCCCATCCCATCATCGACCCCTGCTCGCACCACTACCCGCGCATCCGGCGGTGTGTGCTGCCGGGCGTTCGCCAAGAGGTTTGCCACCGCCTGTGCCAGGAGGTCGTGGTCGCCAAGTACCACCACCTCACCCGTGCCTTCGAACTCAATCGGCCGATCCGGCTCCACCGCGCGCGCATCCGCAGCCGCATCGCGCGCCAGTTCCATGAGGTCGAGCGTCTCCAGGCGCAACTCCGGCGCTTCATCCATCCGTGCCAGCCCAAGCATGTCGTCCACGAGCCGGGCCATGCGGTTCGAAGCCTCGTCGATCCGTCGCACCGCCAGCCCCCGGTCGTCGTCACGCAGGTCCGGACGCTTCAGCATCTCTGCGTAGCCCTTGAGCGATGTCAGCGGCGTCCGCAGTTCATGCGACGCGTCCGCCACAAACCGCCTGAGCTTCTGCTCCGACTGCTCCTGCTTCCGGAACGAATCCTCGATCCCCCCCAGCATCGCGTTGAACGCTGCTCCCAGCCGGCCCACCTCGGTCCGTTGGCTTGAATCGGGCACGCGCAACGAAAGGTCCCCAGCCGAGATCGCGTCTGCCGTCGTCACAACGCGGTCAAGCGGCTTCAAACCCAGTCGTACGGCAACAAATACCATTCCGGCCATGAGCACCAACACAGCACCCGAAACACCGGCCTCGATCATCACCAGCTGGTCCAGGGTGTCCCGCACGTCAGTCAGGGGTCGCGCCACCACCATGTACTGCCGCGTCCCGGCCAGGGGCGCCACATACGCCCGGTAATCCGGTCCCCCATTTGCGCCACCAATCGTCAGCCACTGCTCGCCCTTGGCGTAGTTCACGCCTAGATCTTCCGGGAGTGCTCCGGTTGGCCCACCGGTTCGCATAAACGTGTTCTCGGTAATCAGGGTCCCGTCAGCATCTCGGATCTGAGCAATTGTCCCCTCGCTTACCGGCACGAAGTCAGGCTGTTGATCGCCTCCATCACCCCCTCCCGGCCGCCGTGTCGGCCGGAAAACATCGACACGCGCGTCCTTCAGGTCCGTATCCATTTGACCGACGAGGAACGACTCGACCAGTCCGTACGTAACGAAAGCGGCCGCTCCAAGGCCTGCTGCTGCCAGCAACACCGTGACGGCGATGAGCCGCGTCCGGATCGAGATGCCCACTACCCTGGCGCCTCCTGGGGGACCCGCAGGCAGTAGCCGAATCCGCGCACCGTCTGGATGAGCGGCGGCGCAAACCGGTCGATCTTCTTCCGAAGGTACGAGATGTACGTCTCCACCACGTTCGCATCACCCTCGAAGTCGTAGTCCCATACGTAGTCCAGGATCTGCTGCTTCGAAAGCACTCGTCTTGGGTTCAGCATCAGGTAGCGCAGCAGCTTGTACTCCGTTGCCGTCAGGCTGATCGGGATCCCGGCCCGGCTCACCTCAAACGTTTCTTCGTCGAGCTGCAGATCGGCAAACTGCAAACGCTCGGGCCTTCGCGCCCGGCTCGTCCTTCGTAGCGCGACGTGCACGCGGGCAATTAACTCCGCCACACTGAATGGCTTGCTGATGTAGTCGTCCGCTCCCAGCGTGAGCCCTCGCACCCTGTCTTCCGGTGCGTCTTTCGCCGTCAGAAACAAAATCGGTGCCCGGTTCCCAGATGCGCTCAACCGCCGCAATACCTCATGCCCATCGATGTCCGGGAGCATGATATCCAGCAGGATCACGTCAGGCCGGCTTTCCTCCGCCGCCTCCAGCGCCTCGATACCGTTTGCAGCGGTCGCGACTTCGAACCCTTCGTATCGCAGCGTCATCGCTACCAGATCCCGGATCGAATCCTCGTCGTCGACAACGAGTATCGTGCCCCCACTTGCCACCTGTGCCGGGCCACGTTCAGCGGATTCTTTGGAGTCCGTAGTATTCACATTCTCAGACTAGTGCGTTCCCCTGTGACTTACCTGTGAAAGCCCTGTGGCCGTCGTCTTTCTTTCCGCTCATGGCGTAGGTCAAGCGTTGGGAAGGATGGCAGCGCGCCCCATGTACTCTCAGCCAATCCACAGGAACTACCGGCAGGCTGGGCGTACTCACCACTTTGGGGGACATTGATGTCGCGAAAGAAAACACTGGTTGGGCTCGGTGTCGCTGCCCTCGTCGTCATCGTCGCGGTCGGCGGCGCGTTCTGGTACCTCTTCCGGCGCGATGATGCGCCGGAGGAAGTGTCGCTCGCCGGCGCCCTCTCCAGCCTGAGTCCAACCGCCGCGCCCGCCGGCGCCACTGTGGTCCCAACTCCCGCCCCGGTGACGGATGGCCTCAACGGCGACTGGCAGGTCGACTCCACGGTCGATTCTTTCGTCGGCTATCGCGTCAAAGAAGAGCTGGCCACCGTTGGATTCGCTACCGCCGTCGGCCGGACGAAAGACGTCACCGGTGCGTTCGTCGTCGAGAACAACGTCGCCACGTCGGGCTCCATCGAAGCGCAGCTCAGCACGCTCCAGAGTGACCAGGACTTCCGCGACAACGCGCTGCGCACGCAGTCCATCGAGACCAACAAGTTCCCCACCGCTACGTTCAAGATGACAGGGCAGGTCACCCTTCCAGCGAGTCTCGCCGCCGGGCAGTCGCTCACGACAACGCTCGTCGGCGACCTCACCCTCCACGGTGTCACAAAGGCCGTTGAGATTCCTGTCGAAACCACTATCACCGGCGAGCATCTCGTCGTCGTCGGTTCCATCGACATCCTGTTCAGCGACTACAACATCGCGAAGCCCAACGCACAGCGCGTCCTCTCGGTCGAAGATCACGGGGTCATGGAACTGCAACTCTTCTTCAAACGCTGACAATCCCCGCAGGCCCTTCACTCCAAGGAGCCCCGTAATGGATTCCGTTGCAGTGGCGTGCCGGCCCGGGACATACGATCTCCTAGCCGCGATTACAACGGCGTGATACGATCGCACCGTCAGAGGGAGTAACCGGCCCGCCCTCGGGCCCCCGGATCGTCAACACGTGCGTATCGCACCGGTCCGGGAAGTGAGCATCGCTCGCTCGGTGAGACTCTGCAGCAGCACCACACGCTCGCTGCGGGGGAGCCTCTTTTGTTTTTCCACTGGAACGATCTCGCGCCGGGCTGCGCCGCCTGATGGACGTCTTCACCTTCGTCGGCCTCGTCGCCGGGTTCGTTCTCCTCGTTGCTGGCGGCGAGTTCCTCGTCCGCGGCGCCTCCAAACTCGCCGTGATAGCCGGAATCAGTCCGCTCGTTGTTGGTCTCACCGTCGTCGCCGCCGGCACAAGCTCGCCGGAACTCGCCGTCAGCGTCCAGGCAAGCCTCGGGGGCAATCCCGATGTTTCCATGGGCAATGTCGTCGGCAGCAATATCTTTAATACACTTGCCATCCTCGGGCTCTGCGCCCTGTTCTTGCCGCTCCTGGTCCATTCCAAAGTTGTCAGGATCGATATCCCCATCATGATCGGCGCCTCGGTGCTCCTTGCACTCCTGACGGTCTTTGACGGCTCTCTGGATTGGTACGATGGGGCCGGTCTTCTAGCGGCGTTTGTCGCCTACGTCGCCTGGACCGTCGTGCAGGGCCGGCGTGAAACACAGGACGTCCGCGCCGAGTTCGGGGCCGAGTTCGACGGCGGCGTTCCGCGGTCCCCGCTCTTTCTCGCGAGGAACATACTGCTTCTCCTCGCGGGCCTCGGCGTCCTCGTGGTCGGGGCGCGCCTTCTCGTCGATTCCGCGGTCGAGCTCGCCAGTTCGCTGGGCGTCAGCGACGCAATCGTCGGGCTTACCATCATCGCGATTGGGACGTCCCTCCCCGAGGTTGCGACATCCGTCATCGCTACCGTCCGCAAAGAACGCGACATCGCCGTTGGGAACGTCGTAGGCAGCAACATCTTCAACCTCCTCGGCATCCTGGGCGTCGCTGCTACTATCGCTCCCGTCGGTGGCGAAGCAGCCCTTCAGGTCAAGGACACCATCGTCCGCTTCGACATGCCAATCATGGTGGCCACGGCGGTCGTGTGCCTGCCAATGCTCTTCAAGGGCCACCTTGTTCGCTGGGAAGGCGTCGCCTTTCTCGTTGCCTACGGCGCCTACCTTGTCTTCCTGATCCTCACTGAGACCGGAAGCGGCGCACGCGGGACGTTTGTGGATGCCCTGTTGTTCTCATCCCCGTTGGTCGCTGCCGTGCTGGGCTGGAGTGTCTTTCGTGCCTTCCGCCCTGCCCTGGTCGAACGTTCCGGGGCGGCGTGACAGCGGCCAGCTCGCGAACTGATCCAGAAAGCAGGAGGCGCTGATGGATATCCTCACCTTTGCCGGCCTCGCCGCTGGATTCGTGCTGCTCGTCCTTGGTGGAGAGTTCCTTGTCCGCGGTGCCGCCTGGCTCGCCGTCAGTGCTGGCATCAGCCCGCTCGTCGTTGGCCTTACCGTTGTCGCCGCCGGCACCAGCTCCCCGGAGCTCGCCGTTAGCGTCCAGGCCGTCGCTGGTGGCACGGGCGATGTCTCCGTCGGCAACGTCATCGGCAGCAACATCTTCAACACGCTGGCGGTGCTCGGCATCTGCGCCGTCGCGGCGCCCCTCGTCGTCCGCTCCCGGGTCGTCCGGGTCGATATCCCCATCATGGTCGGGGCCTCGCTGCTCGTCGTACTCCTCGTCGCCTTCGATGGCGCCATCAACTGGTACGACGGCCTCATCCTGGTCGCGCTCCTCGTCGCGTACGTCTTCTGGACCATCCGCCAGAGCCGCATGGAATCCCGCACCGTCAACGACGAATCCGTCACGGAGTTTGATGGCGCCGTTGCCCTGGACCGCCGCACTATCCTCATCCAGGTGGCTCTTGTCCTCACCGGCCTCGGAGTCCTGGTCCTCGGCGCTCGCCTCCTGGTCGATTCCGGCGTCGCCCTTGCCCGTGACCTCGGCGTCAGTGACGCCGTCATCGGCCTCACCATCATCGCCGTCGGCACATCGCTCCCAGAAGTCGCAACGTCTGTAATCGCAACCATCCGCAACCAACGGGACATCGCCGTCGGCAACGTCGTCGGCAGCAACCTCTTCAACCTGCTCGGAATCCTCGGCGTCACCGGCGTCGTTGCTCCCGTCCTGGGAGCGTCCAGCCTGGCGGTGATCGACACGATCATCGCCTTCGACATGCCCGTGATGGTCGCGACGGCCCTCATCTGTTTGCCGATGCTGTTCAAGGGCCGGCTTGACCGCTGGGAGGGAGCCTTATTCCTGGCCGCCTACACCGCCTACGTCGTCTTCCTCGTCCTCACTGAGACGGGTAGCGGCGCAAGCGAGACCCTGGCAACAGCGCTCCTTTTCTCGTCACCGATGGTCGTGGCCGTCATCGGCTGGAACCTCTACCAGTCGCTTCGCATCCGCGTCTCCCGCTCAGGTGAAACAGCCTCACGGTAACCGCCTGAGTGCGCCTCTACGAAGCCTGTGTCTGCTTCTGCTCCCTGCCGTCCTCGCTTGACCAGAAGAACGCCGCACTAACCGCGTCCGTCACTGCCGCAAGCTCAATCTGTGCCCCATCCAGGAACTCGTGTAGTCCGCTTTCCAGCAGGCTCTCGACCGTTTCGTAGCGCAACCGGTTCGTCAGCCCATTCGCCGTCTTCAGCACCGCGTTTCTTGGCCTCCGGTCCGCGCCGGCTGTCGCTTCTTGAAGTGCCTCCACCAGCGCTTCTACACAGGCTCGCAGCGAACGCGGGAACGCCGGGTTCAGGATCATGAAGTCCACAACCGCCTCCGTCTCCACCCCGCCCACATGCGTCCGCACGAACGCTTCGTATCCAGAAACGCTGCGCAACAGCGCACCCCACTGGTACCGGTCCACCGGACTCCCAACATCGTCCATTGACTGCAACAAGAGGTGGTACTTCGAATCTACGATCCGCGTCACCATATCCGCCCGCTCGACCATCAACCCCGCGCGAAGCCACTGCCAGCCCTCGTCGTGTAGCGCCGTACCATCAACCGCGCCGGCAAATAGATGCGCACCCTGCCGCACCATGTCGCAGAAGTCGTAGAGGCCGTCCGCCTTGATGAGGTGGATGTCCGCTCGCGCACTCCCGTGATACAGCCGGTTCACGGCTACCCAGATCTCGCTCGAAAGGAAATCTCGCACGCTCCTCGCTGCTTCCCGCGCGTGCGACAGCGAAGACACGATCGACGTTCCGTTTTCCGGGCTCACCGTCAGGTACTGCACGACATCCGCTTCCGACGCCGTTCGTGTCCCGTCGAAGTACTCTTCGTGCGAACCCAGCGTCACAATCAGCGCCTGCCACGTGTTCAGCGCACCTGCCATCCCCTGGTCCGTCGGCTCGAACCGCCCGTGGTAGGCCACATCCAATAGGCGCGCCGTGTTCTCCGCCCGCTCCACGTATCGGCCAAGCCAGAACAATGACTCCGCAACACGACTAAGAAGTGCCATTGACCACCCACGTGTCCTTGCTTCCTCCGCCCTGGGACGAATTCACAATGAACGAACCTTCTTTCAGTGCCACCCGCGTCAATCCCCCGGGCAACACCCACGGCTCGCCGCCGTTGAAAACGATGAACGGGCGTAAATCAACGCGTCTCGGCACGAACTTGCCGTCAATCAACGTGGGGCACGTCGAAAGTCTGATCAGTGGTTGTGCCACGAACCCATCCGGGTTCTCCCGGATCTGCGCCGCCGTCGTGGCCAACTCCTGCTCATCGCACTGCGGCCCGATCACGACCCCGTAACCCCCCGAAGCATTCGTCGGCTTCACCACCAGGTCGCGAAGATGCGCCAGCACATACTCCCGGGCCTTCGTTTCTGCCGTCCGGTACGTCGGCACGTTTGGGATGATCGCTTCTTCGCCCAGGTAGAACCGGATCATGGCCGGTACATACGGATACACCGACTTGTCGTCCGCCACGCCTGTCCCGATTGCATTCACGAGCGCCACGCCGCCGGACCGGTACACCTGGAAGATGCCCGGCACTCCGAGCATTGAGTCTTCCCGGAATGTCTCGGGGTCCAGGAAATCATCATCGATCCGCCGATAGACCGAACCAACCGGGATCATGCCCCGCGTCGTCTTCATCAGCACCCGGCCACCGCGCACCGCCAGGTCCCGTCCCTCCACCAACTGCACTCCCATCTGCTTCGCCAGGTACGTGTGTTCGAAATACGCGGAGTTGTAGATCCCCGGCGTAAGCACCACCGCCGGGCCACTTTCGTTCAGCGTCCTCACTGCGTCGTGCAACACCCGCGGGTAGTCCGAAACCCGCTGGACTTCCGCCTCAGCGAACAGGCTTGGAAACGTGCGTGTGCTGAGGATGCGGTTCTGGAGCACATACGACACGCCACTGGGCGTCCGCGCGTTGTCCTCCAGCACGTAGAGCGTCCCATCCGCATCGCGTACCAGGTCGATCCCGCTGATGTGTGCCCAGGCCGCGTTCGGCGGCGTGAAACCGGCCACCGCCTGCTCATAGTTCGGCGAGTTGTACACGACATCCGCGGGGATGACCCCGGCGTCAATGATCTTCCGCTCGTTGTACACGTCCTGGATGAAGTGGTTCAGGGCCAGCACGCGCTGCTTCAGACCTTGCTCGACGCGCGTCCATTCCTCCCCGTCGATAATCCGCGGCACCAGGTCGAACGGGAATATGCGCTCGACCCCGCTGCTCTCGCTGTACACCGTGAATGTGATACCCAGGTTGAGCATCGCAAGCTCCGCCCGCCGCTTTCGCTCCTCGATGTCGGCCGTGTCCATCCTCGACAACGCTTCGATCAGTGCCCGCGCGTGCGCCCGGGGCGTTCCCGGCGCCTCGAACAGCTCATCGTAACCAGCGCCCCAGTCGTACGACTCCCATACCCGATCCATGGTGGCCTAGCCTACACCTCTCGTGTTTCGAGCAGATTGCTCCTACGACACCGCGTCGAACTCCGTCGCAAATCCAGCCGCGTGCCCCTCCGTTCCCAATTCGGTATACTCGTCTGAGCGTTATCACGGAGCCGTTCATGCCCGACGACGATCAGATCCAGCCCAGTACCAATGTACGACCGGTTGGCATCGAATCCGAAATGCGTACCTCGTACCTCGACTACGCGATGAGCGTTATCGTCTCCCGCGCTCTCCCTGATGTCCGTGACGGCCTCAAACCCGTCCAGCGACGAATCCTCTGGGGCATGTATGACGGCGGTGCCCGGCCGGGCACTCAGTACCGGAAGTCCGCCCGCATTGTCGGCGATGTCATGGGCCGCTACCACCCGCACGGCGACCAGGCCGTTTACGACGCCCTTGTCCGCATGGCCCAGGATTTCTCCATGCGCTATCCCCTGGTCGACGGCCAGGGAAACTTCGGCTCCGTCGATGGCGATCCACCCGCCGCCCAGCGCTACACCGAAGCCCGCATGGCCGCCATTGCCGACGAACTGCTCGCCGACATCGATCAGAACACCGTCAATTTCGAGCCAAACTATGACGGAAGCACGACGCAGCCTAATCCCCTCCCCGCGCGCATCCCAAACCTCCTCGCGAACGGGTCCTCCGGCATCGCCGTTGGCATGGCCACCAACATCCCTCCCCATAACCTCACCGAGATCTGCGACGCGGTAACCATGCTGGTCGACAACCCCGAGGCCACGCTTGAGGACCTCCTTACGGTTGTGAAAGGCCCCGACTTCCCAACGCACGGAATCGCCCTTGTCGGCAAGAACAGCGAGCAGGTTCGCCTCGCCTACGGTGAAGGCCACGGCCGCATCACCATGCACGCCCGTACCTCGGTCGAAGAAAGCACGCGCGGCCGCACTGCCATGATCGTCACCGAGCTGCCCTACCAGGTGAATAAGGCCCAGCTCATCGAGAAAATCGCCGACCTCGTCCGCGATGGCAAGATCGCCGGTATTGCCGACCTTCGCGATGAGTCCGACCGCAACGGCATGCGCATCGTCATCGAGCTCAAGCGCGAAGGTTCCGTCGCCACCATCAAGAACCTGCTCTACAAGCACACCGCAATGCGCTCGACCTTTTCCGTCAACATGATGGCGATCGTCGATGGCCAGCCCCGCCGCCTCGGCCTCAAGCGCGCGCTCGAACTCTTCATCGCTCACCGGCACGAGGTCATTCGCCGCCGGACCGAGTATCAGCTCGAAAAGGCTCGCGAACGCGAACACATTCTCGAAGGCCTCATCCGCGCCATCGACCTCGTGGACCTTATTATCGCCACGATTCGTGCCGCTGAGTCCGGCGAAAATGCCCGCGCACTGCTGCAGGGCACCGGCGTCGTTCTCCAGCAACGGCTCCCCACTGGCACCAGCGCCGCCGTCACCCGCCAGCTCGTCACCACCAACCCCTTCACCTTCAGCGAGATCCAGGCCCGTGCCATCCTCGAACTGCAGCTCCGCCGCCTCGCCGCGCTTGAACGCCAGCAGCTCCAGGACGAGTACGAGGAGCTCATCAAGCGCATCGCCTACCTCGAAGACCTCCTCGCCAACCCCCGCAAGATCGACCTCCTTATCAAGGAAGATGCAGCCGAGGTCCGCAAGAAGTTCGGCGACGCCCGCCGTACCGAGATCGTCGAGGCCGACGCCGAGGACTTCAAAGAAGAAGACCTCGTCCCCCACCAGGAGTGCGTCCTCACCTTCAGCAACCGCAACTACATCAAGCGCATGCCGCTTGACGAGTTCCGCGTCCAACATCGTGGCGGCCGCGGCTCACGCGGCGCTCAGATCCGCGAAGAAGACGCCGTCATGAAGCTTGTCGTCTGCGACAGCCACGACAACCTCCTCTTCTTCACCGACAAAGGGAAGGTCTATCACCTCCGCGCCTACGATGTACCCGACCTCAAGAAGCAGTCCAAGGGCACGCCCGTCGTCAACCTAATTGATATGGAGGCAGGCGAGCGCGTCACTGCCATCGTTGCCGTCCGCGACTACGCGCGCGATTTCATGCTGCTCGCGACCCATAACGGCGTGATCAAGAAGACAAAGCTCAGCGAATTCGCCGAGGTTCGCCGCAACGGTAAGAAGGCGATGCGCCTCGATGAAGGCGACCAGCTCATCGCCGCTCGTATCGCGACCGATGAGACGCATGTCATCCTCGTCTCCAGCGAGGGACAGGCCATCCGCTTCAAGATCGATGACCTTCGCGATGCCAGCCGGGAAAGTGGAGGCGTTCGCGGGATGCGGCTCGGCAAGAATGCCTACGTCGTCGCCGTCGAATCCGCCGAAGACGGCCCCGATATTCTCATCATCTCTGAGCGCGGCTTCGGAAAACGCACACCAATTGAGGAGTACCCGCTCCAGGGCCGCGGCGGCCAGGGCGTTCGCACCCTGAACATCACCGACCGCACTGGCGTGCTTGCTGCCTGTCGCGTTGTCGATCCCCGCCAGCAACTCATGCTTGTCTCGCGAGACGGCATTGTCATCCGCACCAGGGTCGACACCATCAGCCGCATTGGTCGCAACACCCAGGGCGTCGCCGTATTCAACGTCGCCGAAGGCGACCAGGTCGCGAGCATCGCAACATTCTGGCTGGAAGCCGACCGGAACCCGTCCCCTGACCCCGAACTCGCAGCGTCTGCCAACGGCCAGGGTGGCTTGCCACTCAACTGACGGGACTTACCGGGCCCTCCCGCCGTGCTCCACCCGCCAGCGCCGAAAGTCGACAGCTGTCACCCGGTTGCAACCCGTGCGTCCGGCCGTCGAGTCGTTGTTACCCATGTATGCGAGCGCAACACTCGTGGAGGCGGCGGCTTTTAGACGGTATCGGCGTGAAGAGCCTGGCATCCCATTTCCGCTGGAAGATTATGCGGCCTTCGCCCTGCTCTCCATAGCGACGGCGGTGCTCGGCAGTTTCCTCGTCTCAGGCCTCGTCACGGGCTCGATGGAAGAGCGAATCATCAACCAGCTTCTCGCCCTTGTTGGTCCACGCGACAGGCATATCCGTCAGGTGGCTCGCACCGCCGCCGCTCCCCTTCCGCCCGAAGAAGCCCCACCGGATTCCAGTCCGATTCCTGTACCTGCCTCTCCGGTGGCTCCTGGCCAGACTCCCGTGAGGACAGGACTATCGGCACCAGTTGGACGGCCGACACCGACCGGGACCCCCGCTGGCGGTTGCTACTACAATGCCTGTCCCGATTGAATGGACTGCTTCCCATCGCCTGCCCCGCAGACGCCTACTCCCGATCCAGCCCCAGAATGCCATCCAGTCCCACTACCAGCCGGTCGAGATGCATTACCTTCCGCACCGCCAGCAACACGCCTGGCATGAACGAATCTCTTCCCGTGCTGTCCTGCCGGATCGTCAACGTCTGGCCCAGGCTCCCGAATATCACCTCCTGGTGCGCAACGAGTCCCGGTAACCGCACCGAGTGGATGGCGATTCCACCCAGATCCCCGCCCCGTGCCCCATCAACCGTGAACCGTTCCGTATCAGCGTGCTCGAAGTCCCGGCCGCGGGCCAACAGCATCATCTCCGCCGTCGTCTTCGCTGTGCCGCTGGGTGCATCCACTTTCTGGTTATGGTGCAACTCGATGATCTCCGCGTGGTCGAACAACCGTGCTGCCTGTTTCGCGAACTCCATCATCAAGACCGCGCTCAGCGCAAAGTTCGACGCCACCAGCCCCCCGACCTTCCGTTCGGCGCAATCCGTGGCCAGGCGTTCGACAAACGCGGAACTCAACCCCGTCGTCCCGATGACGAGCCGCACTCCCCGCGCCATCGCCACCTCCGCCAGCGCTGGCGTCCAGACGGCGTTCGTGAAGTCGACCACCACGTCGGGCTCCATCGCGTCCAGTCCCGCGGCCGCGTCCCGGTAAACGGTTAGCCCTTCCACGACGTCCGCTGACTGCAGTGTGTCCAGGTACCCCGTCGGGAACATGTCAGCCTCGGCCATCACGGCGGCCGCTACCTGGCGGCCCATCTTCCCGCTGCCCGAGATCGCGACGCGCAGTTCGTTCGACATGATGTACTCCTCAGAACGGCTTCATTCCGCTGGAGGCCGGCCCCCAGCATATCGCCGTCACCGTCGCTCGATGGCCCTGCTAATCAAGAAGCCGGCCCTTTGGGGGCCGGCCTCGATACTATGAAGTCGTGAAACTGCTGCAGCGTGCTCCGGCACACCTCGCTAGTTGTCGTACCCGTCGTAGTAGCCTTCACAGACATCCACGCTGAAGAACGCGATCCAAAGCCCCCCGATGTGGTTGATGATCGCAGGCTCGTTCGACGTCTCCTCTTCGCCGCAGCCATAGTTGTTCCCGACCGTAGTGCCTCCGCCAAGAATGTTGAGAGCCTTGAGGTACTCCACGTACCACTGGCCGCCAAAACGGTCCATCGCTTCGTATGCAATCGCACCTGCGATCCTGTCGTTGTCCCAATCACCCACGAAGAGGCCAATTCCGCGGCATCCGTCGCCGAGGAACAGAGTGCTCGTCGTGTTGCTATCGCTGAAGTCTGGCTGCACCTCGCAGTTCCCAAAGAACCAGACGTGCGCGTCTTCATTCGAGTTTGTGCCTTGCGCAATGGTCACGAGGCTCAGTAGAGCCACCACCGCGGTGCCGAGGACAAGGAACTTCCGCATGCTTCGCTCCCACGCTGGGTAAACCAGCCGAAGATTTGTCGAAGTATGCTCTTGCCTGATTTCGGCCGTCAACACCGTGCCGCCTCATTCACCCAGGCTCTCGAATCTTGACCCTCGCTTCGATCCTGCTATACCCTCCTCCTTCGCGCGCTCTGTGCGCGCGGCAGTCAGTCTCGTCCGTAAGGTCGAAAAGCTGAGTGCTTGAAGACGGCTCGAATCGCTTGCGGATCGAGCGCTGTTCAACGAAGAGGCTTTCGGCCTGTTTTCGTGTCCAGCACACGCGGATCGTCTACCGCCGGGTTACCCCCGGTAGTTTTCGCGCCGCAACTTGAAGGGGAATGGCGAATGCCGACAATCAACCAGCTCGTCCGCAAGGGCCGCACGCCGAAGTCGCGCAAATCGGCCGCGCCCGCCCTGCTATTTAATTTGAACCATCGCACCTCCAAGCTGCGAAGGGCCGCCGGTAGTGGCTCACCTCAAAAGCGCGGCGTTTGCACGCAGGTCCGCACCCAGACCCCCAAGAAGCCGAACTCGGCACTTCGCAAGGTCGCCCGCGTCCGCCTCACCAACGGCATCGAAGTCACCGCGTACATCCCTGGTGAAGGCCATAGCCTCCAGGAACACTCTGTTGTGCTCGTTCGCGGCGGCCGCGTGAAGGACCTTCCCGGTGTCCGCTACCACATCGTCCGAGGTGCACTTGACGCCGGTGGCGTCAACAACCGCAAGCAGGGTCGCTCCAAGTACGGCACCCGCAAGAACGCTGCCGCCCAGGCACGCGGCGCCCGGCGCTAGGGAGAGTCAGCTTCAATGGCACGCAGGAACCGTCCCGAACGCCGCCCCATCGCCCCCGACGCCCGTTACAACAGCGTCCTCGTCCAGATCCTCATCAATAAACTCATGTACAGCGGAAAGAAGAGCGTTGCTGAACGCGTCGTCTACCGCGCATTTGATCGCATCCAGTCGCAGGCCAACCGCGACCCGCTCGACATTTTCAACCAGGCGATCCGAAACGCCACCCCGGTTCTGGAAGTGAAGCCCCGCCGCGTTGGCGGCGCCACCTACCAGGTGCCGGTCGAAATCCGCCCCGAACGCCGCATCGCGCTTTCCATGCGCTGGATCCTCAATGCATCCCGCTCCCGCGGCGGCCGGGCTATGTCCGACCGTCTCGCCATGGAACTCATGGACGCCGCCAACAACGCGGGCCAGGCAATCAAGCGCCGGGAAGACACGCACCGTATGGCTGAGGCGAACCGCGCCTTCGTCCATTACCGCTGGTAGGAAGGAGTCACAAAAGCGATGCCCCCTACCTTTGAAATGGAACACCTCCGCAACATCGGGATCATTGCCCATATCGATGCTGGCAAGACCACCGTCACCGAGCGCATCCTCTTCTACACCGGCAAGACCTACAAGCTCGGTGAAGTTCATGAAGGCAGCGCCACCATGGACTGGATGGAACAGGAACGCGAACGCGGCATTACCATCACGTCCGCTGCCACGACCGCTGAGTGGAACGGCCACACCATCAACATCATCGACACGCCCGGCCACGTCGACTTCACCGCTGAAGTCGAGCGCAGCCTCCGTGTCCTCGATGGCGGCGTTGTCTGCTTCGATGCAGTCGCCGGTGTTGAGCCCCAGTCCGAGACCGTTTGGCGTCAGGCCGACAAGTACAGCGTCCCCCGGATTGCCTTCGTCAATAAGATGGATCGGACGGGCGCTGACTTTTGGCGCACTATCGACATGATGAAGGATCGCCTCGGTGCCAATGCCGTGGCCATTCAGCTTCCCCGCGGCGCAGAAGGCGATTTCGACGGCATCATCGACCTGGTCGAGATGTGCTGGTGGTGGTTCGGCGGCGATAAGGGCGCCACCCCCGAACGCCGTGAAATCCCAGCCGACATGACAGCCGCCGTCGCCGAAGCCCGCGATCGTCTCATCGAAGGCATCGGGAACGTCGACGAGCAGATCGCGCTCAGCTATCTCGAAGGCCACGAGATCAACACGCACGAACTCAAGGCAGCACTGCGTCGCGTCACCATCGCGAACCTCGCCACGCCCGTTCTCTGTGGCTCTGCCCTCAAGAACAAGGGTGTCCAGACGCTTCTCGATGCGGTCGTCGACTACCTTCCCAGCCCCCTCGATATTCCGCCCGTCACCGGCTTCGATGCGCGGGATCCGGATGTCGAAGTCGTGCTGCCGCCGTCGAACGATGAGCCCCTCAGTTCCCTCGCCTTCAAGATCGTCACCGACCCGTACGTCGGCCGGCTGGCCTACATCCGCGTTTACAGCGGCGTCCTCAAGTCCGGCGAAACGGTCTACAACGCCACCAAGGGCGAACGCGAACGCGTGGGCCGCCTGCTCCGCATGCACGCCAATCAGCGCGAAGAAGTCGACGCGGTCTACGCCGGCGGGATTGCCGCTGCTGTTGGCCTGAAGCGGACATTTACGGGAGACACCCTCTCCTCCACTGATAAGCCGATCATCCTTGAGAACATCAGCTTCCCCGAGCCCGTCATCAGCGTTGCTCTCGAACCCAAGAGCAAGGACGACCAGGACAGGATGGCTGACTCCCTCCAGAAGATGAGCGAAGAAGATCCGACCTTCCGCTGGACCTTCGACGAGGAAGCTGGCCAGACGCTCATCTCCGGCATGGGAGAGCTCCACCTCGAGGTCATCGTCGACCGCATGCTCCGTGAGCACAAAGTCGCCGCCAACGTTGGCCGGCCGCAGGTGAGCTACCGTGAAGCCATCACGCGCCGTGCCGAAGCCGAGGGGCGGTTCGTCCGCCAATCCGGCGGCCGCGGCCAGTATGGTGTGGTCGAACTCGCTATCGAGCCCGGCGAACGCGGCACGGGCTTCGTTTTCGAAAACAAGGTCGTCGGCGGCTCTGTCGCCAAGGAGTACATCCCGGCCGTCCAGCAGGGTGCCCGTGAAGCGCTTACGTCTGGTGTTGTCGCCGGCTACCCGGTGCTCGACGTTAAAGTCACGCTTCTCGATGGCCAGATGCACGCCGTCGACTCGTCCGAAATGGCGTTCCGCAACGCCGGCTCCATCGGCACGAAGGAAGCGATGCGCAAGGCCGGACCGGTAGTCCTCGAACCAATCATGAAGGTCGAAGTCCGTATCCCGGAAGATTACTTCGGCTCAGTCGTCGGTGACCTGAACAGTCGCCGCGGCATGATCGCCAGCACCGATGCAATCGGAAACACCCAGGTGGTCGTCGCCATGGTCCCGCTCGCCGAGACCTTCGGTTACTCCACGGATCTTCGCTCCCTCACACAGGGCCGAGCCTCCTACAGCATGGAGTTCGACCACTACGAGGAAGTGCCAAAGAACATCGCCGCGACCCTCACCAAGCAGGCCGCGGGCGTCGCCTAACACATACCCACCGGCAGAATCGACCAGAGGAGACAGACAGATGGCGAAGGCGAAGTTTGAGCGGAATAAGCCGCACGTGAACGTAGGGACGATCGGGCACGTGGACCACGGGAAGACGACGCTGACGGCGGCGATCACGAAAGTGCTGGCGCTGAAAGGCGA